>NZ_JBIIQN010000022.1:0-44536 GCF_044342065.1 Aquirufa sp.
GACTTCTTGCCAGAATCATTCATAACTTGAACCTTGTTATCAAGGCGGTAATCAATGTAAGGACCTTTTTTTAGTGAACGTGCCATCTACTATTTTTTTCTTCTACTGATGATAAGACGATTAGTGTTTTTCTTTGGATTACGAGTTTTCTTACCCTTAGCCAATAAACCAGTACGTGAACGTGGGTGACCTCCTGAAGAACGACCCTCACCACCACCCATTGGGTGATCAACTGGGTTCATAACAACACCACGAACACGTGGACGACGACCCAACCAACGATGACGACCTGCTTTTCCTAAGTTCACATTCATGTGATCCGAGTTTGATACGGTTCCGATTGTTGCAACACAACGAGCCAATACCATACGCATCTCACCTGAAGGCAACTTCAACGTAGCATATTTTCCATCACGCGCTAACAACTGAGCATACGTACCTGCAGAACGAACCATTTCAGCTCCTCTACCCGGTTGCAACTCAATCGCGTGAACTAATGTACCCAAAGGGATATTTGCCAGAGGCAAAGTGTTACCAACCTCCGGTGCAACTGATTCACCCGAGATTACGGTTTGGCCTACTTGAATACCTGCAGGAGCTAAGATGTACGTCTTAACACCATCAGCGTATTCGATTAATGCAATACGAGACGTACGGTTAGGATCATACTCAACAGTCAAAACAGTCGCTGGTACATCAAACTTTTGACGCGCGAAATCAATTACACGGTAACGACGCTTGTGACCACCACCGATGTAACGCATCGAGCGACGACCATCCGCATTACGACCACCGGTACGCTTGATAGGCTCCAAAAGGGGCTTATACGGCTTATCCGTTGTAATCTCCTCGAACGTAGGCGCAATGCGATGACGCTGTCCTGGAGTTGTTGGTTTAATTTTTTTAATTGCTGCCATTTAATTAGTTCAATTTATCGGGATGAACCCCCTTAATTTAGTTGTATTAAATTCCTTGGTAGAAGTCAATTACTTCTCCCGCTGCTACTGTAACGATCGCCTTCTTGTAAGTTGACGTGCGCCCTGAAGTAACTTTTGTACGTGTGCTCTTGGATTTAACTTTTCCAATCTGACGCATTGTCTGTACATCTTGTACATCAACTCCGTACATTTTCTTAACCTCCTTGGCAATTTCAATCTTGTTTGCTGTCAATTCAACTACAAACACGTATTTGCCTTTTTCTTGCATGGCTTGCGACTTTTCAGTCAAGGCCGGACGTTTAATAATGCCCATTGTTTATTTCGTTTAAACAGAACCGAAGTCCCGTAAATTATTTACTAAATGTTGACTCAATTTTTTGGATCGCATCCACGGTAATTAACAATTTCGATGCATTAACCAAATCATATGTATTTACGTCTGCCGCGTTCGATACCTTTGTTTTCGGTACATTACGACCTGACAATACCACGTTCTTGTCTACTTCATTCGTAATCAATAACGATTTTGTGTTGTCCAAAGAAAGAGCCTTCAACATAGCTAAGTATGCTTTTGTTTTTGGAGCATCAAATGAAACAGCATCCAAAACTGCGATATCGCCTGACTGAGCCTTTGCAGCTAAAGCTGATTGACGAGCCAATGACTTCACTTTCTTATTCAATTTGAAATGGTAGTCACGTGGACGTGGACCGAAGATACGACCACCACCTTTCATTAAAGGAGATTTCATCGAACCAGCACGCGCACCACCCGTACCTTTTTGTTTCTTAATCTTGCGCGTTGAACGCGAAACTTCTGCACGCTCCTTCGCTTTGTGCGTTCCTTGACGTTGGTTAGCTAAATATTGCTTCACATCCAAGTAAACCACATGCTCGTTTGGAACGATTCCAAAGACCTCGTCAGAAAGGGTTACTTTCTTTCCGGTATCTTTTCCTGCGATGTTATATACTGATAATTCCATACTTCAGAATGTCTATAGGCTATGCCCGAATTTTAATTTTCAATGATTACGTATGAGTTCTTTGCTCCCGGTACCGATCCCGATACAACCAATAGGTTTTTCTCAGGATAAACTTTCAAAACTTGTAGGTTTTGAACCTTCACTCGATTACCACCTGTACGACCTGCCATGCGCAAACCTTTAAATACACGAGATGGGAATGAACACGCACCAATCGAACCTGGGTGACGACCACGGTTGTGCTGACCGTGCGTTTGACCACCTACACCGGCAAACCCATGACGCTTTACAACACCTTGGAAACCTTTACCTTTCGATGTTCCTACCACGTCAACATACGTATCAATTTCTAGCATTTCAACAGTCAAAACATCCCCTAATGCTAAAGGTTGTTCGAACGTACGAAACTCAACAAGTTTTTTCTTGGGAGTGGTGTTAGCTTTTTTGAAGTGACCCAACAAAGATTTTGTTGTGTGCTTATCCTTCTTTTCACCATAACCGATTTGAACGGCGTTATAGCCTTCTTTCTCAACGGTCTTTACCTGCGTTACCACGCAAGGTCCGGCTTCAATCAGCGTACAAGGGACAGATCTTCCGTCTTCCATGTATAGGCTGGTCATTCCGATTTTTTTACCAATAATTCCAGACATAGTATTTTATATTTATTAAAAAATATGCTTACAAGGCGATCGAGGCTTGTTGTAAGACTTTTATTCAAAATCGTTTCGCAACGATATAAGAATCACATTAAATAAGCAGAATTGGTACAAGGCGACAAAGTGGAGTCACTGTGGATAACAGTGAAAATCACTCTGTGTAGCTTAATATTCAATTAATACGTTGGGCATTCAACTTGTACTAACCAATACCAGTTCTGACACAAAAATCGAGCTTACCTCAATTTAAACCCTGTTTCGACCCGCATTTTTGTGTTTAAAATAAATTCGAGAAGTTCTGCCAACCTCTTTCGGAATTGAAAACTGCGTTTGTCGAACGGGAGTGCAAAGGTACAGAAAAAAATAACACGTGCAAGAGTATGTGTAAAAATATTTTGAAAGTCAGGGAATTAGGGAGCAGTTGCTAGTTGTCAGTCAACAGTTTTCAGTGTCCAGTTATCAGTCCGGAGTCCGGAGGAATAGTCAATATGTTAAATCATCAATTTAGCTACTATAGTTTATTCCTGCATAGACTAGCGACTAATAACTGACTACTTTTACCTTCGGACTCTGGACTAACTACTCGCTAATGTCCACCTCTCCCCCTAGGCTGCGGACTTCGGACTGACGACTAAAATTGTATTTTTCTTATTTTTACGCCTTTAAATTGAACTTATTTTAGTACTTTTGGACTTTACTTGTTGAAAATCAGGTACTTTATATTTATTTCCAAAGAAAAAAAAGCATTATGTCAAGTTTAGCCAATCAAACAGGAGTGTTGCACGGAGATGCGGTTCAAGCGTTATTTGAAATCGCGAAAAAAAATCAATTTGCACTTCCTGCAGTAAACGTTACCGGTACTAATACAGTAAATGCCGTGTTGGAAACAGCCAAAGCTGTTAACTCACCTGTAATCATTCAATTTTCCAATGGTGGTGGTATTTTCTACGCCGGAAAAACCCTTTCAAACGAAAATCAAGCTGCTGCAATCGCTGGTTCTATCGCCGGCGCATACCACGTTCACCAAATGGCCAAAGCTTATGGTGTACAAGTTGTATTGCACACTGATCACTGCGCTAAGAAACTTTTACCGTGGATCGACGGGCTATTGGATGCTGGTGAAAAATACTTTGCTGAAACTGGCCAACCACTTTTCTCTTCACACATGATCGATCTGTCAGAAGAGCCTTTGGAAGAAAATTTGGAAATCTGCGCTAAATACCTTGAGCGTATGTCCAAAATGGGTATGACGCTTGAAATCGAGTTAGGAGTTACGGGTGGCGAAGAAGATGGCGTGGATAACTCGGATGTTGACTCTTCTAAATTATATACACAACCAGAAGAAGTTGCTTACGCATATGAAGTGTTGAGCAAAATCTCGCACCGCTTCACAATCGCAGCTGCCTTCGGAAATGTACACGGTGTATACAAACCAGGTAACGTAAAATTACAACCCGTAATCTTGAAAAACTCGCAAGAGTTTATCAAAGCGAAATACAATTTGACTCCTGAGAAACCCATCAACTTTGTATTCCACGGCGGTTCTGGTTCATCTCGCGAAGAAATTCGTGAGGCATTATCTTATGGTGCAATCAAAATGAATATCGATACAGATACACAATGGGCCTTCTGGGACGGAATTTTAGGATTCTACAAAGCAAACGAAGGTTACTTACAAGGTCAAATCGGCAACCCTACAGGAGACGATTCGCCTAATAAGAAATACTACGACCCACGTGTTTGGTTGCGTAAGGCAGAAGAAGCATTAGTAACGCGTTTAAAAACCGCTTTCGAAGATTTAAACGCGACAAACGCAAATCAATACTTATAATCTTTCGAGAATCTTGCATTAAAAAGGGGGCTGCTGCGCAGCCCCCTTTTTTCTTACCTTTGCCAATCCTCCAAGGTTTGGCAAAGGTAGGGGATTTCAAGATTTTCTCAATCTTCATCGCCTGACAAAAAAGTGCGAATATCAACATCTTGATTTTCCTTCATATGGAAACGGATGAATTCTGGTAGACTACCAAACCAGTCTAAAACAAACTTACGATCTACCACCGATTCACTTGGCGTCACAATATACCGATAGGAGCTCCAATCCCACATTCTAAAATCATCGCATAATTTGTTCTTCTCAGGATTAACATGAATATATTGAATCAAATAAGACAAGTAATGACTATCCCCTACAAGAACCCGCTTAAATGGACCCTCAAACAAAGAACCCGTACGGGTATGATGTTTGTTAAATGCTAAAGCATAGGTGCGGAAAAATATTTTAAACTGCTCCGCAATCAATTCATGTTCTGTGCGTCCCATCAACTGCTCCTCACTAAAGTAACGAACTCGAACCAAAAAATGAAAGTGATTCGCATTTAAACTGTACGAAACGACGTCCAAATATTCCCCCAGGTATCGTTTCCATAAAATCATAAAGTAATAGTAATTCGAACGCGACTTGAACATTAACTTCCGATCAATTGCACGATTATAAATGTGGTAATAATTCCCCGACTGAAATCGAGTTAAATAATGCGATAAGTGTGACATAGTTTTAGTGATTAGATTTTCACTAAAACTAGGCACGGATAAACGAAAAATAAATATGGTTAAAGCATTTTACCAAGAACATGATAATCGCATTTTCCTGAACTAAAAATATCAGCGCTAACCCCTACCTTTGCCAAACCTTGGAGGATTGGCAAAGGTAAGAAGGCGTTTACTTTCGAAAAACAATATTTTTTGTCAGCTCATTCAAGGCTTTTATCTTCGCTTGAAAATCCCCCTTCAAGGTCTTCCGCGCAGCCTCCATCCCCTCAAGCCCCTCCTGTATCTCCTCCGGAATCACATCCTCCAAAAACGCTCGAATCCGCTTAGCTAACGTCGGCGACTTACCATTCGTAGAAATCGCAATCTTCAAATCCCCCTTCTGCACAATCGACCCCAAATAAAAATCACATAAGTCCGGCGTATCCGCAACGTTACAAAGTAAATGACGCGCTCCACATTCCTCTTTTATCTCCTCATGCAACGCACGATTATCCGTCGCACAAATCACTAAATCCCGGCCATCCAAATCCGCCATCTCAAACCCACGCTCGTACATAACAACTTGCGGATAATCTGCTAAAAATGCCACCGTATCCGCGCGAAACATCGGTGCCACCAACGTTACCCGCGCCGCAGGCGAATTGCGCAACAAGGCAGACGCCTTCTCAAGCGCCACATTCCCGCCCCCCACGACCAGCGTGTTCAAACGGTCCAACTTTAAAAAAATAGGGAAAAGCTCATTCATGGGCTTATTTTTTACCGGCCAACTGGCCACAGGCCGCATCAATATCTTTACCGCGCGATCGGCGGACATTCACAATCATCTTCTTACTCTCCAAAAACGCCGTAAACTTAGCCAAGGCATCCGCCTCAGCATTCACAAAATCAGCCTGCTTAATCGGATTGTACTCAATAATATTAATCTTACATGGCAAGCGACGCGCAAATTCATACAACTCCCGCGCATCCTCAACCGAATCATTAAACTTATTAAACATGATATACTCTAACGTAATCTCATTCTCCGTCTTCTCATAAAAATACCGCAACGCCTCCGCCAAAGCCTCCAACGTATTCGACTCATTAATCGGCATAATGCGATTCCGCTTCTCATCATTCGCCGCATGCAACGACAAAGCCAAATTAAACTTCACCTGATCATCACCCAACTTCTTAATCATCTTCGCAATACCCGCCGTCGAAACCGTAATCCGACGCGACGCCATACCCAAACCCTCCGGCGATGTAATCATCTCCACCGACTTCAGCACATTGGCATAATTCAATAAAGGCTCGCCCATCCCCATATACACAATATTTGTCAAAGGTATCCCATACTTCTCCTGCGCCTGATCCCGAATCAACACCACCTGATCATAAATCTCAAACGCCTCCAAATTCCGCTTCCGATCCATATACCCCGTCGCACAAAAACTGCAGGTCAACGAACAGCCCACCTGCGACGAAACACAGGCCGTCATCCGCTCCCGCGTCGGAATCAAAACCCCCTCAATTAAATGATCATCATGCAAGGCGAAACTCGACTTAATCGTCCGGTCCGTACTCACCTGCATCTCCGAAGTCGTTACACACTGCAAATCAAAGTTGGCCGCCAACCACTCACGCGTCGACTTAGGTATATTCCCCATCGCATCAAACGAGCGCGCCGACTTCTTCCAAATCCACTCATATACCTGTTTGGCGCGAAACGCAGGCTCCCCATGCTGAACCATTTCCTGCTTCAACATCTCCAAACTCAAATTCCGTATCGCCCGCTTCTCCAATACCATGTTATTTTTTCAATAATTCACCCACTTTGGCAGAAATTGCCTTGCCGTCCGCTAAACCAGCCAGCTGCTTCGACGCAACACCCATCACTTTCCCCATATCCGCCGGACTTGTCGCTCCCACAGAAGCAATAATCTCAGCAATACGTGTCGTCAATTCTGAATCTGACAATTGCTTGGGCAAAAACTCCTCAATAATCGTCAACTCCGCCTGCTCCTTCTCCGCCAAATCCGCCCGATTTTGAGCCGCATAAACCTCCAACGAATCCTTCCGCTGTTTGGCTGCTTTCATCAAAATCTTCATCTCTGCGTCCGCAGAAATACCTCCCTCTGAAGCGCCCGAAGTCTCTTCTAATAATATCATCGATTTAATCGCACGTAAAGCACGTAAGCGATCTGCATCTTTTGCACGCATAGCATCTTTAATGCCTGCCTCAATTGTTTCTTTTAAAGCCATTTTATTGATTTATTTGAGCCAAAACTCCTTCTAAAAACTCACGATGATTACTCAAGCGTGGCACTTTATGCTGCCCCCCTAATTTCCCTCTACTCCGCATCCAACCATAGAATGTACCAGCTGGTGCTTCATGAATTCTAGGAGGTCCCAAAACCAAATCGTAGGAACGCTTCGCATCATAATCCGAATTGTTCGAACGTAAGGTTTCGTCCAACACAGCCGCAAAGGTACGTAAATCTTTTGGTGCTCGCGAAAATTCAATCACCCATTCATGACTTCCGCGTTTTCCCCCATCCATATAGGCCGGCGCAGCCGTATAATCTTTGATTTCAGCATTCGTTTCCCTACATGCTGCCGCAACTGCCTGTTCCGCATTTTCAATAATTAACTCTTCCCCAAACGCATTAATAAAATGCTTCGTCCGACCAGAAATCTTTACCCGATAAGGGCTCAAAGATGAAAAACGAACCGTATCCCCAATCTTATATCGCCATAAGCCTGAATTCGTCGTAATCACCATGGCATAATTTACCCCCATTTCCACCTGCTCCAGCGGCATAATCAATTCCGTCTCCTCCCCCGTTTCTCCCATCGGAATGAACTCATAAAAAATCCCATAATCCAACATCAGTAACATCTCGTCCGGACGATTTAAGTCATCCTGAATGCCAAAAAATCCTTCCGAAGCATTATAAATCTCCAAAAATCGCACCTCCGAAGACGGAAAAATATGCGTCTTAAATAAATCCCGATATGGCCCGAATGCCACCGCCCCATGTACTAAAAACTCAAAATTAGGCCAAACCTCTAATATTGACTGCTTACCCGTTATCTCCAAAATCTTCTCAATCAGCACCAAGGTCCACGTTGGAACCCCCAAAATACTTGTTACATTTTCTTGAGAAGTTTCCAGCGCCATTTTCTCAATCTTCTGATCCCAATCCCCCATCAACGCCACATCCAACGACGGCGTCCGAATCATCTGCGCCCAAATGGGTAAATTCTTCATAACCACCGCTGAAACATCTCCCATCAACATACTTGAATTCATGGAATCAGTTGTCAAACTACCACCAATCGATAATCCTTTCCCTTCAAAAATCTTAGTATCCGGCTTGTTTTGAATCAATAAGGTAATCATATCCTTTCCTCCCATCATATGGCATTCCTCCAAAGATTCTTTGGAAACTGGAATAAATTTACTCCGAGCATTTGTGGTTCCAGATGATTTAGAAAACCAATTGATAGGTGAAGACCACAATACGTTCTGTTCCCCTTGCATCATCCTTTCGATATAAGGAAACATTTCTTCATACGTCGAAATAGGTACCCTTTCACGAAAAGTAGCATAAGAACTAAAATCAGCGTAACCATATTTACGCCCCCATTCCGTATCCCGCCCAGCCTCAATTAATTGCGCCAATCCATCATACTGCAGATCCAACGGGCGCTCATACATAGCCTCAATCCGCGGCATACGCCGCTTCATAAACCACAATAAAGTCTCATTAAATAAGGACATATTAACGAATCATGGGGGCTCTGTTGGGATAATCGGTAATAATGCCGTCCACTCCCAATTGTTCAAAACGTTGCATCTCCTCAGTCGAGTTAATCGTCCAAGGCACCACCTGCATCCCATGCGCATGACAAAATTGAATCATATCAGCTGTCAAATAACGATGACTGGAACTAAAGATGGCTGGAGTAAATCCTAATTCAGCTAAAACGTTAGTTGGCGATTCTTTTTCGACTAAGGCCGATAAATTTACCGACCCCCAAACAGTATGCCAATACTTTAATACCTGAAAATCAAAACTTTGCAAGACCACATAAGACCAATCGACCTGAGCCGCAATCACAGCATGAACCGCCTTAGAAAACTCAGCTACATCGGAAGGCTGTGACTTTCCATATTCAGACGGATCTGATTTAATCTCAATATTGTAGTAAACTGGCTTACCCGATGTCCTACGAAACTCCTCTCCCAAAGCCAAAACATCACGCAATAAAGGTTTGACCGCCGCTACCGCACGTTGTTCAGGAAATAAGCGATTCCCTCTTTTCCCAACATCATACTTGGTTATCTCTGAATACATCATCCGATACAAATTCAAAGATTCTTCTTCCGATTTCAAAACTGGATTCCCTGAAGGATGACTAGCATACAACGAGTTCATGTATGGTTCATGGCTAACGACCACCTCTCCATCTGAAGAGAGACATACATCCATTTCCAAAACCTGCACACCTATGTTCAACGCATGCCTAAAAGCAGGCAATGAGTTTTCAGGGTAGATACCCCGGCAACCTCTGTGGCCTTGAATAAATGGAAATTGTGCCATAATTGAAGTACTTAAAAATAACAAACAGAAAAGAAGCTTCATCTTATTTTTTCAAGAGCTGTTTTTTGGCTAAAGCTTCGTTAACTTTTTGATAGAGCTCCATAAAATCTTGTGGCTCTTGTACATAAGAAGCAAAGCTGTTGGTAAATACCGTCGAGTCAACCCCATGTCGTTTCAGTGTTGCACGCTCCAACTGATTATATAAAATGACTGAGGTGTCTGCACTGACGATATTCATTGCACTAATTTTCCCTTCATCCAAATGAATATCTGCCAATATTTCTGCCATTTGGTCCTCAGGAAGACGATTTGAAGTTGACGAATCCGAGCAAGCCCAACAGGCCAATAAGAGAATAAAGATATAAAATCGCATAAACCAAATTTGATACAAATTAGAAAGCTTTTCTCGCTTTTCATCCAAAGTGCTCAAAAAATCGGTAATTTAGCACGATTCTAAGGCAAAATTTCAGCAAATAGAAGTGGATATTCGATCATTCCTTTCTCGTATTGTACAACTGGAAATTCGCATTCGCAAGGCGATAAACACCCAAATGCACGGCAACTTTTCCTCAATTTTCAAGGGGTCAGGCTTAGAATTTAGTGACCTAAGACAATATCATTATGGCGACGATGTTCGACACATCGATTGGAATACCACGGCTAAGGGCCATGGTACCTTTGTTAAACTTTACAAGGAAGAAAAAGAACAAACCGTGTTTTTTTTGTTGGACGTTAGCGCCTCTCAACTCGTAGGTAAGCGCCAAGCACAGAAGCTAAATACCTTAAAAGAAGTCGCTGGGGTATTGGCATTTTCTGCGATGCAAGAGGCTGGCCACATAGGCTTCTGCGCTTATTCAGACCAAAATGAGAAATTTATCGCGCCAGGCTCTGGCAAAAAACATGGCTATAAAACGATTTTAGAAATCTTTAAATTGAACCCTACGGGATTAGGCACCGATTTAAAGGCAGGCTTAAAATTTACCCTGCAAGCATTAAAAAGAAAAAGTCTTGTTTTTGTTCTTTCTGACTTCATTGACGACAATTATCAAGATTTGCTTAAAGCCATAGCTCAGAAACATGATTTAGTCGTTGTTCATATTCAAGACAATATTGAATATGAATTACCCAAAATGGGAATCATTCCAATATATGACCCGGAACGCAGACAGACTACCTGGGTAAATACCTCAGCTAGCGCATTTCGGGAGCAGTTAAAAGATAATTTCAAGGGTTATGAAGCACTAAAGACCCATTGTAAACAATGGCAGGCAGACTATGTTCGCATCCAATCCGGCGAAGATTATGTCCCCGCTTTGGTCAAACTTTTTAATGTCCGAAAATGATGCAAGAAAAACCCATTCGCGTTCAGGGACACTTTTTAGAAGATTCTGCCAAAATTGGCCAAGACATTCACTACATCTTGCGCGTGTCACATGCGCCCAAACAGGAAATATTTTTCCCGAGCATTCATCAAAATTTTGGGGTATTTAAGCCCGTCAAGAAAGACTACTTCCCCACGAGGACTGACGAAAAAGGAATTAGCATAGATTCTGCAGTCTATACATTTCGACAATTCTCCATTCGCGATTTCCAAACAATCCAAATAAAAGTAGCGATTCAAACAGAATTAGACTGCACCCTGGTGGCCCCAAAAGCAGATACCATATATTTAAAAAGGCTTATGCCTAATGCAAAGTCAATCAAGATTGACTCCCTCATTCAAGCAATTCCAGTAAGTCCGCTTAAGCCTAAACCTGATTTACGTAATCTTACTATTGGTGCCGTCAGTATACTTTTGACAGCAGGCCTAATTTATTGGGTATTAGGCAAACGTATTCGTCAAGGGATAAATCTTTACCTGTTATGGAGAAAAAATATAGAATTTAGACGCGCTTACCAACGGCTTATACGCAACATTTCAAATTCAGCTAAAGGACTCCAAAATCTTGAAAATGCCATGGCCTTGTGGAAAAATTACTTGGAAAAGCTCACCAATATTCCTTTTGCGACATTTACAACAACTGAGATGGTCGACAATTTACCCGATAAACGATTAGGAAAAACATTAAAAGAAGTTGATTCCACCATTTATGGAGGCAACTTCTCTGCTCGTACCCTCAATGCCGTAAGCGTATTACTTGAGATTGCAGAAACCGTATATTTACAAGAAAGAGACAAAATCAATAACGAGGCAAAGCGATCATGAAATTCAATCTCTCTTATTCTTGGCTTCAACTGAAATCCATTTTCAATTATTCTTGGGAAAATGAATTGTATCTATATTTAATTCCACTACCCTTTTTAATTATACTTATCCGTTTAGTAGCCAAAAGAAAGAATCAAGCACGGGTCGTATTGTCATTCAATTCCCCACTTACACAAAATAAATTTACCCGATTCTTAACATTCTTGCCGGATACGATCCTGAGTATGTGCATCGTAGCACTTATTTTAGCCCTTGCTGACCCATATAAATCCATATCCCATTCACGTATCCAACAAGAAGGTATTGACATTGCCATCGGCATAGATATTTCATCTTCCATGTTAAGCAAAGACGTTTTACCTTCCCGTTTGGCCGTTGCAAAACAAACTGCTAATGCCTTCGTCTCCGCTAGGCATTTTGATAAAATCGCCTTAGTGGCATTTGCCGGTTCGCCTTACCTAGCTAGCCCTATCACGTCAGATACCAGTTTCTTATCACATTCGTTAAGGACACTTTCAAGCCAACAAATTACAGAAGAGGGTACAGCTTTAGGTGATGCGCTCGGGATGTGCATCAATCAAATTCGCGAGGAAAACAATCCAAAGAAAATCATTATTCTCATTAGTGACGGGAATAATACGGCAGGTAATTTAGATCCTATGACCTCCGCAGAATTAGCTAAAAACTTTAAAATTAAAGTATATACCATCGCTGTAGGTACCCTTAAAGCTAATCTTGATCCGGTTGACGAAAGTACCTTACGCATGATAGCCGAGCAATCAAACGGCCGCTTTTACCGGGCTACAGACCAACAAACATTAAAAAAGATTTTCCAAGACATTGATGTTCTAGAAAAATCGAGAAAACTCTTGGTCAAAGATGTGAAACATGAGTCAGCGGCCATTGTATTTTACCAACTAGCCTTTTTTCTATTCTTTCTTAATCTCCTGCTTAAAGTTATCGGGATCAGCAATACACTAGAAGACTAATTATGATATTATTCCCCAATGCCAAAATCAATTTAGGCCTTTATGTAACCGAAAAAAGAGCGGACGGTTTTCATACTATAAGTTCTTGTTTTTACCCAGTACCCTGGTCTGATGTATTGGAAATTACCCCGAATACTACATTTGAATTTAGTACGTCAGGTTTGGAGATATCAGGAAAATTAGAAAGCAACTTGTGCTATCGTGCCTATAAACTACTTGAAAATTCACACCAAATTGGCCCTGTTCATATACATCTTCACAAAGTTATACCGATGGGAGCAGGCCTAGGTGGGGGCTCCGCTGACGCAGCTTTTACCTTGATTGGACTTCGGGACTTGTTTCAACTGCCATTGAGTAATCTGGATTTAATTCCATTTGCGCAACAATTGGGGAGCGATTGCGCTTTTTTTCTCACAAACAAAGCACAAATGGGATCCGAAAAAGGGGATGTCTTAGCGCCTATCGAGCTGAACCTAAGTGGCAAATTTTTGGTATTGATTTATCCAAATTTTGGCATTTCGACTCAAGAAGCCTATGCAAAAATCAAGCCCAAAAAAGCTTTAAAAAACTGGGGAAAAAAATTATCAAATCCCCCAATAACATGGAAAGAGACTATTTCAAATGATTTCGAAAATAGCCTCTTTCTTGCTTATCCTTTACTAGCGGAAATCAAAGATGAACTCTACACCCGCGGGGCAGATTATGCTTCCATGAGCGGGTCAGGCTCAACAATCTTTGGCTTATTTGAAAAAGAAATCAAATTACCTGAACATTGGAATAGCTATAAAACTTGGTCGGGATTCTTACCTTAGTCTTTGGCAAAAATAGCTTCTAATGCAGATGCCCCGCGAATTACCACCTTACCTGCTGGCATTTCTTTCGTCGGCCGAATGCCCACCCAATCCACATCGCTACTGCGAATTTCAACAGGAATTTGAACCATCGTACCATCGGCTTTCTCCACATATATAAAGCCTCCTTTACCTACCCGAGCTAATCCCGCCTGCGGAATAGCTAAAACCTTTTGTACCCCTATTTGAACGCTTGCATTAACAAATTGACCAACCGTGAATTTATCTTCATCGGCTTCAATACTGAAATGCCCATGTACAGGGGTTAAACGCGTTTCCAAGTTAACTTGCTTACCAACTAAAAATACTTTGCCTACGGACTTATTACCATCACCTTCAAATTCAATCGTTTGACCAATTTTTAGTTTGGATAAATCTCTTTCAAATACACTTAGCTCAACATGCTTATGCGCAACACCAACAATTTTTACCAATACATCCGTTGGCGTTATGTATTTCCCAATAGCCAAAAATTGATCCTGGATAAAACCGTCAATCGGGGCTCTCAAAGTTACATTAGCACTCATTTTGCCTTGCGCCAAAGCCTTCATGTCACATCCAACAATCTCTAATTTCATCGCTAAGGCGCGTGAAACTGCTTGTAGATTACCTAATTCTGCCTCAGCTTGTTGATACTTTTTCTTTGATCCTACTTCTTCTTGTTGTAAAACTTGCTGGCGCGAACGTTCGGACATCAACAAATTCATTTGGCTTTGAGCCTGAAGGTATTCTTGTTGCATCTGTATATACTCCATACTCGCGATGGTAGCTAAAACCTGCCCTTTGGAAACTTGCTTTCCGGGTAATACTTCTATGGTAGACTTTACATACCCGGCAATTGGCATAGAAACGGATGCCATTGAAAGGGGCGGCACATCCACTAAACCGGTACAAAAAATGCGCTCTGCCATGGACTTTTCTTCCAAAACTCCGAACTCAATTCCTGCATTTTGCTTTTGTTCTGCAGTCAATTTAACTGCCGTACTCACAGCGGTAGATTCCGTGGCAGCCTCTTTCCCACAACTGGCCAATAAAATGGCTACAGATATTATGATGATTAACTTATTCATTTCCTAAGATGGTTTCAATTTGTACGATTGACTGATTATAAGCCAATACCTCTTGTAAATATTGTTCACGAATTTGCCAAGCCTGCTGCGTATTCTGTAACATCTCCACATATTCGATTTCTCCTTGTTGGTAACTTTTCAAGGCCGTTAACTCCAACCATGCCGCTTGCGCCAATCCCGTTTGCTGGTAATAATTTATACCATTTAAGTGCTTTTCTAGTTGGACAAATTGGCTTGACAAATCCGCACTAAGTTGTGCAATTCCTTGATCTTTCTGACTAGCCAGCAATAACTCGTTCTGTTCTGCTGCTTTAATTCGCGCCTTTTGGGCTTTGGCAAAAATGGGAATTGAAATTCCGGCTTGAATGAAATTTTGCCCCGAATTATTTTCAATACTCTGACTTACTGCACCTACGCGAATATCGGGCATAAGTTTTTGACGTTCAATATCGGTCAATAATCTACCATGCTGAATTTGCTCGTTAAATAACTGGATGGCGGGCATGTTTGCGATGTCCTTGCCTTTCTGCAAGGTCATGGTTATGGGCTCATCTCCCTTAATTTCAAAGGGGCCAGGATGATTAATCCAATAGGCGAGCTGCGCATAATTTGCCTTCATGTCCAATTCAAGAGCCAATTGTTTTTGCTGAAATTCCCGTAACCGCGCCTCCGCTGCTACAAATTCAAGCTTCCCGGTTTCTCCTTCCTTATATTTCAAACTTGCCGCACGACGCATTTGAACATATAAACTATCTTGTTGTTTGAGGAATACCGCCTGTTTTTGTTGAACAATTAATTGATAATAATACCATTTAACACTCGCGGTTACCAAACTTCGCGTAAGTGCAAGGCGCTTTTCAGTAATCATTTTCTGCGAACTGAGCGCTTTGACCTGAGCTTTCAACAAGCTAGGCCAGGGGATACTTTGATTTGCGATAACCGTATAATCTTGACTAAAATAGGTTTGTGTTTTCCCATATTGAAAGTCCAGCGTTCCTTTCGGCAATTCACGCCCCGTAGCAATCAGCGCATCAGCCGTTTGCACTTCAAATCCACCAGAACGAATCAAACTATTTTTTGCTAAGGCCTCTTCTACGCATTGATTTAAGCTTAATTGCGGTTTTTGAGCTTGCACAGAGAAAAAACTAAAACTAAAAATAAGTAAGATGATCCATGTATTTCCAGCTAAATTATCTTTCCTTTCCTTTCTTCCCATCACCATGGAATACACTACAGGAATCACAACTAAAGTTAAAAACGTTGCCGTAACTAAGCCCCCAATGACAACCGTCGCTAGAGGTCTCTGAACTTCGGCTCCTGGAGATGTACTCAATGCCATCGGTAAAAAACCCAACGAAGCAACCGCCGCAGTCATAATTACCGGACGGAAGCGCAAGGCCAACCCTTTTTGTAAACGTTCTTCTACTGATAGTCCCTCATTTGCCAATTGCTTAAAGAAAGACAACAAGACAATTCCATTCAGAACCGCCACACCAAACAAGGCGATAAATCCAATCCCTGCCGAAACGGAGAATGGCATATCCCGAATCCACAAGGCCCAAATTCCACCTATAGCAGATAGCGGAATGGCTAGGTAAATTATCGAAGCTTCCAAAAATGACTGGAAGGTGAAAAACAAAAGAACAAAAATCAATATCAAGGCAACCGGAACGACCAAGGCAAGACGTGATTTCGCTGCTTGCAAATTCTCGAAAGTCCCTCCATAGGTTACATAATAACCCGCTGGTAAAACGACTTTTTCTTTCATCACCCTCTGAATATCAGCTACCACACTCTCAACATCGCGATCACGCACGTTGATTCCGATGGTAATCCTTCGGTGGGTATCGTCCCGCGAAACTTCAACAGGGGCATTTTGAAAATCGACCTCTGCAACTTCTTGTAGTGGAATTTGACCTCCATTAGGCAGCTCAATATACAACTCCCGTAAATTTTGAATATCCTGTCGATGCACAGAATCCATGCGAACCACCAAATCAAAACGTTTTTCCCCTTCCATAACAATACCCGCGGTTTCACCTGCAAATGTTGTTTTAATTAACTGGTTAATCGATTGAACATCGAGGCCGTATTGAGCCAGTTTGGCTCTATTGAATTTTACTACCAGTTGGGGTATCCCATCGATTTGTTGAACCTTGATATCCCCTACGCCTTTAATTTTTCGAATGTATCGAGCAGCATCGGTCGCGTTATCAAATAACAACTCCAAATCTTCGCCAAAAATCTTAATCGCAATATCCGATTTAACGCCGGCAATTAATTCATTAAAACGCATTTGAATAGGTTGTGTGAATTCAAAATTTACTTCTGGGAACACATTGAGAGCCTCGTCCATTTTAGCTTCGAGTTCTTCCATACTATCGGCTTTCTTCCAAGCACTCGGCTCCTTCAAGATAATCAGTAAATCACACGCATTGATTCCCATCGGATCTGTGGGAATTTCAGATGCACCAATGCGCGAAACCACTTGTTTGATTTCGTCGGGAAATTGTTTCAACAAAAGCTTCTGTGCTTCTGTATTCACATGGATACTCTGCGACAGTGAGGCATTGGTGGGAAGAATAAGCTCAACCGCAAAATCTCCTTCATTCAATTCTGGAATAAATTCTCCTCCAAGGGTCGTAAACAACCCTACACTTCCTAGTAAAAGCACAGAAGATGCAATCACTACGGTTTTCCGCCGGCCTAGAGCCCAATCGACCATGGGTTTATACCAATTAAACATGGCATGCATGATTCGATCCGCCAGCGTCACCCTATGATCAATTTTCTTGTTCAAAAACAAGGCAGACGCCATGGGAACATAAGTCAAAGAAAGAATTAAAGCGCCTAAAATGGCAAAACTTACCGTTTGCGCCATAGGCCTAAACATTTTTCCTTCTATGCCGCCCAAAGCCATAATCGGTAAATACACAATCAAAATGATTATGACACCGAACGCTGCCGATTTAAAAATCGACATGGCTGAAATACCCACCTCTTCATCCATTTCATGTTGGGAAAGGATTTCCCCCTTTTTATGCAGGTGGAGTCGGTGGATAATCGATTCAACAATGATGACAGCCCCATCAACAATCAAACCAAAATCTATTGCCCCTAAACTCATCAAATTTGCCGAAACTCCGAAAATGTGCATCATCACAAAAGCAAAAAGTAGGCTTAGCGGAATCACAGAAGCCACGATTAAACCCGCTCGGAAATTACCTAGTAATAAAACCAAGATGAATACTACGATTAAACCCCCTTCAATCAAGTTCTTTTCTACCGTAGAAATGGCTTTCCCGATCAACAAACTGCGATCCAAGTAGGGAACGATTTTGATTCCTTGCGGCATTGTCTTTTGAATCTCCTGCATGCGAACTTTAACGTCTTTGACAACTTCGTTCGCACTAGCGCCTTTGAGTAAGAGCATAACTGCTCCCACGACTTCGCCTTCCCCATTTCGCGTCATGGCACCGTAGCGAACTGCTTTGCCAAATTGAACAGTCGCAACATCTTTTACCCGTATGGGCATCCCCTCGGTACCTCGCTGTGCCACAACGACATTTTCAATATCGCTTAGACTCGCGAGCATTCCTTCCGTACGAATGAAATAAACATCGGTGCCTTTCTCTATATAACTTCCCCCAGAATTGGAATTGTTTTTTTCCAAAGCAGTGAAAATCTGATTGACCGTAATGTGCATCGCTCTAAGTCTTTCAGGGTTAATTGAAACCTCATATTGTTTCAAATTTCCACCAAAAGAAGAGACTTCAACTACACCGGGTATACCCAATAACTGGCGTTTAATAATCCAGTCCTGATAGGTACGCAAATCAGCTAGACTGTATTGGTCTTTAAATGCAGGATCTACCTCCAAGGTATATTGAAAAAATTCACCTAAACCGGTGGTTATAGGGGCTAATTCTGGAATTCCTGCCCCGCGAAGCAAATAAGGCTCTGCCCCTTTCAGCTTTTCTGAAACCTGCTGACGGGCAATTTCCATGGGTACGGCGTCATCAAAAACAACGGTTATAATCGATAAACCCATCCGAGAAACGGAACGTATGCCTTTGACATTGGGAATTGTTCGTAAAGAAATCTCCAGCGGGTACGTAATGAATTTTTCTACTTCCGATGCCGCCAACGCGGGAGATTGCGTAATGACCTGCACTTGATTCGAAGTGATATCTGGCAAGGCGTCGATAGGCAATTTACTGAGAGAATAGCCTCCCCAAAAAATGAGCCCTAAAACAAATAGGCCTACAACTAATTTGTTGCGTATACTGAATGAAATAATGGAATTAATCATAGCGTGTAATTACATAAGAAAATTGAAAAACAATCTTCTTAGTACCTTGGAGGCGCAATCAAAACACGTTCTAATGAAAATTGATATTGATTTTCCCAAAAGGTTCTTAGCCGACGAGTCGCAAGAAAAGTTAACGGAATTAAAAGAAGTAATTGAAACACTGGCAGAACATAGCCTATAAAACCTGAAAAATCAAAATGAGGAAGACTAGGGTGGTTGGTCGTTTTAGTATGCTTGGAATCAGCGGCATAATGCATCCATAAGAAATCAATAAAACGAAATGAGGCTCCTGAGATTTTCTTATGATCTTGAAAATGTTTGAGTAGTTCGTTCGCTTTGAATGACTGTTCCAAACCTACCTTGGGAATAAGGCTCCCAGAGAAGAAAAGCATCAACAATATGAAAGCGATTACATTTTTCATCTCCCAAATGTAGAAAAAATTCGAAATTTATTGGATATTTATAGGCTTAATTTACTTAAGAATTAAGATTAAGGCCAAACCCTCTGACTGAGGGGGAATATTATGGATGAAATAAATCTTTTGTGGCATCAATTAACTGATTCAGAAACAATTATTCGCTCCGGCCTTTTTGTTATTACCTGCATCGTATTTGCCGAAAATGGCCTGTTTTTTGCCTTTTTTCTGCCAGGAGATTACCTGCTTTTTTTAACGGGGGTTTTTGGCGGTACAGGTGTATTAAAAGAGCCTTTGAGTACCATTCTCATTAGCATCTTTTTGGCAGCTGTCTTAGGTTCCATGCTTGGCTATCTAGTTGGCCGATTCTTTGGCAATTCATTGCAGCGAAGGCCGGATAGCTTTTTCTTTAAAAAGAAACACTTGGATTCCACACGTGAATTTTTCGAAAAATATGGATTTATGGCCTTGGTAATTAGTCGTTTCTTGCCCGTTGTAAGAACATTTACCCCCATTTTGGCCGGAATTAGTCACATGACATGGTATAGCTATATATTATTGAATCTGATTGGTGGAGCGCTATGGGTTGGCATATTGGTTGCAGGAGGCTATTACATGGGACAATATTTCCCTTGGATTATCAATTACGTCCAATACATTATATTGTTTTTCCTAGGAATAACAACCTACACCCTCATCAAAGGATACTTGAAACTACGTAAATGATTGAACAATTTGGCTATGTTGCTGCATTCCTGTTGGCAGGAATTACATTCCTAGGTTTAATACTAACACTGGCTAGTTTTATTCGCCCTAACCGGCCGAATGTTGAAAAACTAAGTACCTACGAATCGGGGGAGGAGCCCGTTGGAAATGCCAATACCCGATTCAATCCTCGATTTTATGTTATTGCCTTACTCTTTGTTCTTTTTGAAGTGGAATTAGTTTTCCTATTTCCATGGGCCGTTATCTTTGCCAATAAATCACTTCGCGTAATCCCCAACTGGTCTACCTACGCGCTTGTTGAAATGTTTTTGTTTGTCGGCATACTCGCGCTAGGTTTAGCATTCGCCTGGAGGCGCGGATATTTAAACTGGGAAAAGCCCGTAAATGAAGTTAAGGATGTCGAAAGTCCTGTACCAACTGAAGCATATCAACGCTTTAAGAAGAGTTAAAACGCTGGGTCTACGCTATACACTTTATTTCTAAATTTCAAGGCTAAAATCAATTCATGAGACCCCAATGATGCCCGCATAGGTCCATTGGAATGGGTCTCGTAAGAGTATGTCAGGTTGACTTGTTGGCTTAAATGCATCCCCAACATTAAACTGATCGCTTCATTGTGGCGGTATGTAGCACCAGCCCAAATTGCATCATTAAATGTTACGCGCATATTGGCTTCCATTCCCAAGGAAAAGCCTCTCATATATTTTACCAATATCGAGGGTGAGTATGTCCAAAATTCGCCGGAACGGATTTCCATCCCAGTTTGAAAAAAGAGGTTAGGGCTTGTGCTTCCCAAAAGCAAAGCCTGATAGTTTTCTGTTCTGTCTGGATTAATTTCCTTTCGGGTCAATGTATCAGACCCGTCACTTGACCTCAAATAACTGAAACTATCAAAAATCATTTGGTTGGCCGACAAGCCTGCATAAAAATTACGATTATAATATAGCAAACCTACATTCACTAAGGTTTGGCCACCCGAAACTTGACCACTCGGATTCAAAGATGGAAGGTTTTGATCCTGGTACATAATAAATGGGTCACCGGGGTCTTTCACATTAAGTCCTGACATATTGAGATTCCGGAAATAATAGCCCCCTGTAGCTCCTACGGCAATTTTATTTTCACCTCCCACGGAGAGATGATAAGCATACGTTCCTGCAATGGATGTACTTGTTAATCCTCCAATCTGATCGGAATAGGCCTGAATCCCTATTCCTTGATGAAATCCGCTTCGCTTGGTTTTCTGTCGAATGTAGGTTGGGGAAAAATTCCTACGAATCGTTTTAGACATAAAAGGTGTTTTCCCGGTAGAAGTACGGTCGGATTTATCAAGCGCAAAATTCCCCGTAACGTAAGCGGTTTTGTTCGTGGTATTGATTCCTGTCCACTGCGTACGAAACCCCGACTTGACATCAATGTAATCTTCAAACCCCGCGAAGGCAGGATTATAAATATATTTATTCATCATAAACTGCGTAAATTGAGGTGTTTGTTGCGCAAAGCCCACAAAAGTCAGTAAGGAGAATAAAAGGGAAATTAAAAATCTCATTCGATAGGTGTAGAACCACAAATTTCGCTTAAATATATTTAATTTCGTCAGAACTTTTCGGAAATCTATCAGGTATTTACTCAATGGCTTCCTTCATATTTGGCTAATGCAAACAAAATCATATCCGCTCAATCAAATAAATGGCTTCGGAAAACTGCTTTTACATTATTTAGCAGGTGATCAGGATTTAAAACCATTGTATGGCAATTTGCCTACGCTAGCTTCTTTTCAAGATCAAATAGACTCAAAAAAATCAGTAAACCGATCTTTGTTGGTTGAAGTCCTTGAAGATCAATATCGCGGCCTACAGGATATTCCGAATTTACAATCACTAGCAAACGAGAAGACGTTTACCGTAACAACAGGACATCAATTAAACCTTTTAACGGGTCCCTTGTACGTTATTTTTAAGATTGCGTCAACCATTAATCTCGCCAAAACACTTAAAAAAGCCTACCCTTCTTATCATTTTGTTCCGGTATATTGGATGGCAACGGAAGACCATGATTGGGAGGAGATTAATCACTTGCACCTATTCGGTAAGAAAATCGAATGGAATACTGACCAAAAAGGACCTGTAGGTCGATTTGATGTGTCGGCTTTGGCTTCCATTTGGAAGGAATTACCCAGTGACATGCCATACTTTAAGGATGCCTATACAGATGCCCAAAATTTAACTGACGCTGTACGAAAATACATGCATGGGATGTTTGGCGAAGAGGGATTAGTTTGCTTAGATGCAGATGATGTACGCTTGAAAAAATGCCTTATTCCAATAATGGAGACTGACTTGTTTGAGCACAAACACCTTGCTTGTGTTAAATCAAGCAATGAGAAGTTGAGCGATTTAGGATATACACCACAAATTTATGCACGCGAGATTAATTTCTTCTACATGCAAGATGGGATGCGTGAACGAATCGAGAAGCAAGGGGAGAAATATCAGGTACTCAATCAACCAATCCGTTTTAGTAAGCAAGAATTACAGAGAGAAATCCATACACATCCCGAACGATTTAGCCCAAATGTTGCATTGCGCCCGGTTTATCAAGAATTAATTCTTCCTAATTTAGCCTACCTGGGAGGTGCAGCGGAAGTGGCCTATTGGCTACAGTTGAAAGGTATTTTTGACCTACACCAAGTACCATTCCCCATTTTACTACCTCGTAATTTTGGCGTGGTGATACCCCCTTTAGAGGCCTCACGCATCGAAAAATTGGGATTGACGATTCCTGAGCTATTCCAAGATGAGCGGACCTTACTAAAACAGTTTGTTGACAAGCACACTAAACACACCTTGGATTTAGGGAATGAACAGGAGCGCCTATCTTCGCTCATGTCAAAAATCGCTCAGAAAGCTCAAGCAATCGATGAGACACTGGAAGCATCTGTTTTAGCGGAGGAAACGCGCTGGCAAAAAGGTTTAGAACGGCTTACCAAGAAAATGCGCAAAGCAGAAGAACGCAATCAAGCAATAGGCCTTGGTCAAATAAAAGCGATAAAGAACACCTTATTCCCCGGAAATACATGGCAAGAGCGGCACACAAATTTTTTAGAATTTGCCTTGAATTACCCTACATTTACCCAAGAGCTTCTAAAGGTATTAGATCCTTTACGGTTCGATCTTTACGTCATGTATTTACCAGAAAAAGATGCCTGAAAAACTTAACACAGAGGCGTTTTTGGATGCAGCCATGCATTTCCCCATTTTGGATGTTCGTTCTCCGGGTGAATTTGAACGTGCACACATTCCAGGAGCAATTTCTTTTCCAATCTTCGATAATGAAGAACGGGCCCAAGTAGGAACTACCTACAAGCAGATAGGGAAAGATGAGGCGATCGAATTAGGCCTTGCTATTGTAGGGCCAAAATTAGCTCATTGGGTTAAGGCCGTGAAAAAAATTGCGATTGATAACACGGTATTAGTTCACTGCTGGCGTGGAGGCATGCGATCCGGCAGCATGACCTGGTTATTTGAGACTACTGGCCTTAAAGTAAAAATACTCGTTGGTGGATACAAAGCATACCGAAATTATGTCGTAAGCAGGTTTGATGAGAAAATTCCTTTTGTCGTTTTGGGGGGGAAAACAGGAAGTGGCAAAACGGATATTTTGCTTGAAATGCAAAAACGGGGTACCCAAGTGATTGATTTAGAAGGAGTCGCGCATCATCGTGGTTCTGCTTTTGGGCATTTGGGATTAGCTCCTCAACCCAGTAGTGAACAATTTGAGAATGAAGTGGTAGCACAATTACGTCAAATGAATTACCAAAAACCTATTTGGATAGAAGATGAAAGTAGACATATCGGTCAAGTGTTCATGCCACTAGGATTATATAGTCAATTACGCGCTGCACCTCTATTATTTTTGGATATTGATGCTCAATACCGACTCCCTTATTTAGTAGAAGTATACGCCCATTATCCGAAAGAAGCATTAGCTCAGGCTATCGGAAAGATCAAGAAACGGCTTGGGGGAGATTTCTATAAAAAAGCCTTGGAGGCATTAGATGAAGATGATTTTTACCAAGTAGCAGCGATAACCTTAAATTATTATGATAAAGCGTATATGCATGGTTTACATAAGCGCTCGAAAGAGCAAATCCACGTGTTAGTAATCAACACATTGGATACGCATTTACAGACGGATGCCGTATCAGCTCATCCGATTTGCCAACAAAGTATATAAATAGCCTATGTTACCCGAAAAATTTAAAGCTGCTCTGTTGGAACGCCACGTGAACACACGGTCGTTCCCCGCAACGTCAGATATCAAAAAACTATTTACCAAAATTGTCTTAACGCTTTTCCCAGAACAAGCGCGTAAGCATGTTACGCAAATGGAGGAACTCCAATCCATTTGGGAAGGAATCGAAAATGGACTAGAAAGTCTATTGTATGACATGACTGATGTCTTGCCTGATACACCCCAAAAAATTACTTCACGTTACATGGAGCGGATACCTGAAATTTACCAACTTCTCTTGACCGATGTGGAAGCCATGGTTAATGGGGATCCAGCGGCGACAACGGATTATGAAGTTATTCGAACCTATCCCGGTTTTTATGCTCTAGCTTTTTACCGGTTGGCACATGGTTTACATGCAGAAAAGGTACCTTTAATTCCTCGGATACTCACGGAATACGCGCATTCAAAAACCGGTATCGATATTCACCCGGGCGCTCAAATAGGCCAATATTTCTTCATGGACCATGGTACAGGGATCGTAATTGGAGAAACCTGTGTCATCGGGGAACATGTGAAAATCTACCAAGGTGTTACCTTAGGGGCTTTATCGGTAGATAAGTCTATGGCTTCTACTAAGCGCCATCCTACCATTGAAAATGGCGTAGTTATTTACTCTGGAGCTACGATTCTAGGTGGAGAAACGATTGTAGGGGCAAATTCTATCATCGGCGGAAACGTTTGGTTAACCCGAAGTGTCGCTCCAAATACAAAAATTTATCACCAAGAAAATCAAAAAGTAATTCAGGAATAAGATGGCAGCATTATTGGATTTGGTGGGCAATACGCCTCTGGTTGATTTAAATAAATTACACAATAATCCCCATGTTCGAATCTTGGGGAAATTGGAAGGCAATAACCCTGGAGGCTCGGTCAAAGACCGCGCTGCCAAAAATATGATTGAGGAAGCGTTAAAAAGAGGGGATATCAAACCTGGTATGCAACTAATCGAGGCGACGTCTGGAAATACAGGTATTGCATTGGCTATGATTGCCCGCCTGTTTGATTTAGAAATTGAGCTCGCCATGCCGGCTAATTCCACGCGAGAGCGTGTACTAACCATGGAAGCATTTGGCGCAAAGGTTACCTTGACAGAAAGTATTGAAGCCGCTCGAGATTATGCCGTTGAAAAAGCAGCTTCTGGTAATTATGTTTTACTTAATCAGTTCGAAAACCCTGATAATTATTTAGCGCATTATAAAACGACTGGACCCGAAATTTACCGTGATACACAGGGAGAAGTAACGCATTTTGTGAGTTCAATGGGTACCACTGGGACCATAATGGGTACTTCTATGTATTTAAAAGAACAGAATCCAGCGATTCAAATCATTGGGTGTCAGCCTACTGAAGGTTCGAAAATTCCTGGAATTCGCCGCTGGCCGGAGGCGTATCGACCTAAAATATACCAACCAGACCGCGTAGATCGTATTATGGACATATCAGAAGAAGAGGCTACTGAAATGACGCGAAAAATGGCAAAAGTGGAAGGTGTTTTTGGGGGAATGAGTAGTGGCGGCGGTGTCGCCGCAAGCATTCGATTAGCTAACGAATTAAAAGAGGGGCTAATTGTCTGTATTATATGTGATCGCGGGGATCGCTACCTATCAAGTGGGTTATTTGGGGAGTAAAACTCCAAGCAGTTGGTAGTGCGTAGGAGACATCCAGCGCATTTGTTGCGTGCCGTCAATGGAATAGGTCTGAACTTTCCCTTCGGCAAAATTCATGTGTAGTTTCTTTTTCGTTTCAAATAAAAAATTCTTTTCCTCCATGATTATTTCCACTTTAGCAGGGCGATCAAATGCATCCATTTGAATATACAATTTCTTCACAGCAAGCTTTTCTCCTGCTTTCAAAGAGTACCAAATAATACCTTCCTCTGACAAATTATCGTAGCTTGATGTAGCGGCGGGCTTGTTTAAGTCGGCGTGCAAAAACATGGCCCATTCTTGTTTCCAGTCAATATTTACAAGCTGCTTAACCTCTTTTTGGCCATCAAGTAAAATAGTTTTATTTACGGAATGAGGATGTTTTGCTAATGAATCAATTTGGGAAGTCAGGTATTTTTCCCAAGGGTAAAAATTAACTTGCGCGCTTTCGTTCTTATCAGGTTTACAAGCCAAAAAGGATACTATTGTTAAAAGAAGAAGGCTTACGCGAAAAAGTAACATACCTTAAAGGTAAAAAAAATCCTTGACGCGAAAAAACGTCAAGGATCTTATCAAGTTAGGTTCCAATCATCTCATCGATGGGGATACTCAATACGCGTGTAAGGTTATAAATTTTTTGCGCATTTGGATAATGTTTTCCTGATTCCCAATAATTGTAAGCACTTTGACTAACTCCCACCGCGGAAGCAACTTGCTGTTGCGTCATGCGTTTGGACTGCCGTGATTTAATCAGTAGGACTGAAAAAAGGTGTTTTGTTTTCATGATCTTTAGGGTTAGGTGAATTATTCATAGGGGAATATTTAAAAATGAATTAGCATTCGCAATGCTTTGGGCTATATATTTCTCGATTTATCAATACTTTGATACAAAATGTCTTAAACAGTAAATCTTTAAGCCTATTTGGAAATAAATTTTCTCAATTGGAAAGTGCCAAAAACAAAAAGCCCGAGAAATAAATTCTCGGGCTTTCTAAATTAGTTAGTGATGAGCTTAAAGATTTCCTTTTTTCAACTCTTTTACAGCGAAGTCAGCAGCACGAGCTGTCATCGCCATATAGGTCAATGAAGGATTCACACAAGAAGCCGATGCCATAGCAGCACCATCCGTCATGAATACGTTTTTCACTTCATGAACTTGGTTATTCTTGTTCACAATGGAATTCTTAACGGAGGTTCCCATACGCGCTGTACCCATTTCATGGATACCTAAACCGATATGAGTCGTTTGGCTATTGTAAGCATTAATATTTTTGAAACCTGCTGCTTCTAACATTTCAGCCGCATCATTCATCATATCTTGACGCATCTTCATTTCATTTTCACCAAAATTTGCTTCAAACGAAAGAACAGGTAAGCCCCATTTATCTTTTTGATCACTTAAAGTAAAACGGTTATTCGGATCAGGTAAAATCTCGCCAAAGCCTCCGAAACCAACAGTCCAGCGACCTGGATGTGTTAAGCTTTCTTTGAACTGTGCGCCAAAACCATCTTGACCTACACCACGTCCCCAACCTTCACGGCTTGCACCACCTTGGTATCCAAAACCACGTGTATAACCACGCTTATCCTTGCCCCAATTGCGGTAACGCGGGATATATAAACCATTAGGACGGTTACCGAACATGTAATCCTTTTCAAATCCTTCCACTGTTGCTGATGCACCTACACCTAAATGATGGTCCATGATGTTACGACCTAATTGATCCGAATCATTTCCTAAACCATTTTGATAGCGGTTCGATTTTGAATTCATCAAGATCGAAGTAGAGCCGATAGCTCCCGCATTCACAAAAATAATTTTAGCAAAATATTCTTTGGACTCAAGTGTATTTTGATCAATCACGCGAACACCCTTAGCCTTTTGTGATTGTTCATCATAAATAATCTCTGCAACGATTGCGTTGTGAATCATCGTTAAACGTTTCGTACGTTGTGCCGCTGGCAAAGTTGCCGATAATGAGCTAAAATACGCTCCATAAGGACAACCGCGCATACATTTGTTACGGTAGTTGCATGAAGAGCGACCTAAATCCGTATGCTGCTTGCCTGGTTTTGTTAGGTGAGCCACACGACCAACAGTCACAGGCCGACCTAATTTCTTGTTTACCTCATTCTTGAAATGAACTTCGGGCGCAGTCATTTGCATGGCTGGCAAAAAGTCCGAATCAGGTAAAACCTCCAAGCCCTCGGCCTGGCCTGAAATACCGGCAAATTTTTCAACGTACGAATACCATGGGGCCAAATCATCGTAGCCAATTGGCCACGGTGTACCGATTCCTTCTTTCTCATTGGCTAAGAAATCCTCACGGTTCCAGCGATACGTTTGGCGACCCCATAACAAGGATTTACCCCCAGTATGGTAGGCGCGAATCCAATCGAATCCCCCTTTTTTCTCGATGTATGGATTTTGCTTATCGTTTTCAAATAAATAACGATGCTCCTCTGATGGCGTGTATCCTGTACGCATACCTGCCCAATATTCCTCGGCAGCCATGTTGGTAGGCCGACCGCGGTGGTCGAATTCCCATGGATTTTTCATCGCTGTTTCATAGCCTTCGATGTGTTTGATCTCGCGACCACGTTCCATTACGGCTACTTTTAAGCCTTTTTCTGTTAATTCTTTTGCAGCCCAACCACCCGAAATACCGGATCCAATGACGATAGCGTCAAATGTTTGGCTCTTGATTGCATCTATATTAAGATTCATTTTTTCGTATGATTTGGGATTAATAAACAAATGATTTTTGGTCAGGCTTCATGTCCGTAATGACCTCGAACTTGCCTGGAACGGGATGATATTCAAAAGATCCCTCAATGCCTTTTTCGGAAGTATAATAGCCTAACAACGTTAATTCCTTCATTACACGCCAGAAAGGTACGCCACCAGCTCCTTCTAAAATATCTTTATCTACGTTGTCTCCTACTTTCACTTTGCTCGCTGAATAGCTACGCATCAGTTCCTTCGTGTCTGCTTCTAAAAGCGTCAACATAGCCACTTGTGCTTCTGGGGATTGGTCTAAAAACTTCGCTTTCGCAAGGTTATCTACCCCTTTTTTGAAACTCACATGCTCCGGTTTCTTATAGCAATCGTTCAACATCATTTCAATGAAAGGAGGAACGCCGGCTTCAATCGCACCGGCAGTAGTAGTTTTTGGAATAATATGTTCGGCCACAGCAGCAACGATTTTGCGCTGGATATCCGTCAAAATAAAGGTCCCCGCTTCCGCGACAATACCTGCTTTTTTTGCCTCCATAGCAAACAAGGTCGGCGCACTAAAAACACCTCCTACGAGCATTGCTATTCTCGAGACAGCATCTCTTCTGTTAAGCATAGTTTTATTGTTAAATTGTTTAGGTCGCTTGTCTAGATTTAGCAAAATTAGACAAGCCACAAAATTAATCAGATTCTTCGTTTTTCAAGGAATTATTTGGCTTTTTCTAACTTTAAAACCAAATCTATTCGATATGGCGGAAGGTTTTTTACATCAATGTGGATCCCTTGTTTTTCCAAAGTTCCTGACAAAGTTTGCGTTTCACCTAGCATCGTTACCGGCCCTTTTTTATAAACCCCTGGAATATAAATAGTTTCATCTTGAGGTCGTTTCAAAAGGTGAACATACACATGCGTTTCGGTCTGCGTAGTTACTCCCCAAGTTTGAGGGCTCAAAGGGCCTCCGCGCGTTCCATAAACGGATTCGCCATGGCCTTTTAACCAGCGTCCCGCGACAGCAAGCGAATCGGTAAACTCCGGCTGAATCTCACCTGTTGGCATCGGCCCTACGTTTAACAGTAGATTGGCATTGCGGCCGGCTGCGCCTACTAATAGATGAATGATTTGCTTGGGCGTTTTAAATTTACGGTCGGTGATATTATAGCCCCACGCCCCATTGATGGTTTCGCAGGATTCTAAAGGAAGCGCAGACGCTTGTTGGAAACTTAATCCTGAATGGTTTTCTCCCGGTAAATCACGTTCAAACATTTGGAAATCTTCTCCAGGAATCGGATCCAAATGGTGATTATTCCCAATCATACAGGCAGGCTGTAGCTGATGAATTAGGCTATAGATTTCATCGTATTTCCAATCCATACGCGATTTCCGGTCGGCACTTCCCTCCGGGTTCGTTTGATCCCAATGCCCATCAAACCAAATATTATGAATCTCCCCATAGTTGGTTAATAACTCCGTTAACTGCGCTTTCATGAATTTCAAATAGGACGCGTAGTCCCCTTTCCCTTTTCTGCCACTTTTTTGGCCGGTGCGACCCGTTTCCCATGGATAATCTTCACGGTACCAATCCAAGGTTGAGTAGTATAGTCCCAACTTCATGTCTTGTTTTTTACAAGCCTCCGCAAGTTCTTTTAATGCATCACGGTGAAAGGGCGTATTCGTGATTTTCCACTCGGATTGTTTGGTATCCCAATTGGAAAAACTATCATGATGCCGCGTGATAAAAATGATGTATTTCATGCCGGCGTTTTTGGCGATGCTCACCCATTCATCCGCATTGAATTTACTCGGGTGAAATCCAGGCATCAAACGACCGTAATCATTTTTCGAAATACCTTTATTGTTCATGACCCATTCGCCGTCGCCCAACATGCTTGATAAGCCCCAATGAATGAACATGCCATACTTACGATCTTGAAATGCTTGCCGTTCAGCTAAATTTGCTGCAGAAGGCGTGTATTGTTGGCTGATAGCCTGAAAACTGATGATGGTAAGCAGAGAAAGAAAAATTTTCTTCATGATAGATTGGTTTAGAAAAAGCAAATTATGATTTTTTTGGATAGGTTTATCAGAAAGCCGATAGGATTTTTGGTAGATTTTTTTGTTTTTTGTACCGCTACTGCAGGTTCATATACCCCGGCAGCCTATTAGACAAAAAATCATTTATGCAAGAAGTAAGTCCTATATTCGACAACAATAAAATCCCCGTTAAAAAACTTTGGCAAGTCATCATCGCCTCCTCGGTAGGAACGGTCATCGAATGGTATGACTTTTATATATTCGGTAGTTTGTCTGCCATCATATCCTTATCCTTTTTCCCAAAAGACGACCCTACAGCTGCTTTTCTATCGACCTTAGCCGCCTTTGGTGCAGGTTTTGTTGCTCGACCATTTGGTGGTATTATCTTCGGTCGTTTAGGCGACAGGATAGGTCGGAAATACACTTTTTTATTAACCCTACTGCTGATGGGTGGCTCAACTTTTGCCATTGCATTCATCCCTTCATATAGTGAAATTGGTTTAGTCGCTCCTAGCATTTTATTATTGTTGCGTATTGTCCAAGGGCTGGCGCTCGGAGGGGAATATGGTGGCGCGGCTACCTATGTAGCAGAATATGCTCCCGATGCGCAGCGCGGAAAATATACGGCTTATATTCAAACTACAGCGACTGTGGGATTTTTTGTGTCCATAGTAGTCGTATTGGTTTGCCAAAACCTCATGGGAGATGCCGTATTTAAAGATTGGGGCTGGCGTGTACCTTTTGCCCTATCGGGAATTCTCGTCATCGTATCCTATTTCATTCGTCGGAACATGCACGAATCCCCTTTGTTTGCCAAGTTAAAAGCAGAGGGCCGTTTATCTGAAAACCCATTGAAGGAGGCTTTTGCGAGCAAGGAAAATCGCCGATTGATGTTAATTGCCATGTTTGGTGCCATTGTAGGCCAAGGGGTTGTATGGCATACGGGGCAGTTTTATGCGCAGATATTTATTAACAAAATTCTCAAAGTTGACTTTACAACGACCAACCTGATTATTGCGGCTTCGCTCGTTATAGGCACCCCTTTATTCGTGGTATTCGGAAGTTTATCCGATCGTGTGGGTCGGAAAAAAATCATGTTGGGCGGCATGGCCCTTGCTGCGATTTTCTATTATCCTTTATTCGCGTGGATGTCTGACATCGTAGATCAAGAAGGGACTTTGGTCAATGATGCCTATCAATTGACACTCAAGGGGAAGGTTCAATTGGCCTTCATTTGTACCTGTTTGGTGACTTTTGCTTCGATGGCTTATGGCCCAATTGCCGCATTTTTGGTGGAATTATTTCCTACCAAAATTCGCTATACTTCGCTTTCTGTACCCTATCATTTTGCGAACGGGATTTTTGGCGGATGTGCTCCCTTTGTAGCAACCTGGCTGGGCGCTGTAACCCATTCAAATTTCGCTGGGATTTTCTATCCAATCGCCTTAGCAGCTTCGACGGTCATCATCGGAATGATTTATTTGCCTGAGACCAAAGGGCGGGCGCTGATGGATTAATTTTGGACGTTGGACATTAGACGTTAGACATTGGACGTTGTAGCGTTTCATGCCAAATTCACTAGGACTATAAAAACGAACGGCCCGATTTACAATATCTGATTGAATTCAATGATTTCTCCGGATGGACCTTTCACGTTGAAAAAGCGTGTTCCGTTTTTCCAAAACTGCAAAAAGGTAGGTGTTTCTTCCAAAATCTCAAACCCCGCTTTTTTCAGGGTTTCATAAGCATGATCCACATCGGTCACGTCAATCGCGAAATGATCGACATGGCCATTAGTGCGTTTTTTGATTTCAGCCAATTGCTTTTCAGGCATTTGGTATAACTCCACAATCACCTCGTGATTTTTCATCATCACGCAGGTGCCAAATCCCCCGTCAAATTCAAATGGCGATTCCATGACATTCTCGAAACCAAGTCGCTCATAAAAGGGAATCGACACTTCTAGGTCGTGGGCAGGGATGCCGATATGCTGGATCCGATGGATAAAATCAACTTTCATGTGCGTGTTCTTTAGGTACTAGAACCTAAAAATAGGAATTTTTGACCTTAAGGACGGGCATAGCCCAACTTTTGTACAAATTTAGGCTGATAATACCCCTGAAGTCCTAAAGTCGTCAATGAACCGGCCTCTGCCAAATTGATAAATCCATCGCTTTCTACATTCGATTCTTCCAAAAAGGCACAAGCTAATTCCCCTATCACCAAGTACGTTCCATTGTGCTTTATGGGAACAATATCTGCGAGCTTCAGTCCTAATTGCACCGGACTTCCCGTAACAAAGGGAACAGAAAATTCAGGGCGAAGTTGTTTGGTCAATTCAACATGGTCGAATTCGGAGACTCCAACTGGGTATTTAGCACTCGTTTGATGTGCGGCTTCTATTTGATTCAAACCGACATGATTCATGGTAAAAAACCCCGTTGATTCAATGTTTGCCAAGGTATGTGGCGTGGCTTCTTTGGGACGATTAATGAAACCTATCAAAGCTGGATCCGCGCCTAAATGAACAATATTGGTAAACAAAGCCACGTTGGAAACCCCCGCTTTATCTTGTGTAACAATCAAAGTCGTAGGCTTAAATCCGCTTAAGCAATTGACAAAATTGGCGCGTTGGTATCGCTCCATCGCCTGCAAATCCAAAAGGGTATAACATTTCATATTTATCTAACGCGGGAATATGTGCGATTGTTTAAACTTTGAAAATACGTCCGCGCTGATAAAAGAACCTTAAAATCACATACCAAATCAACAGGTAAGTTAAGGCCCCGGCCAAAGAAGCAACATAAGGATCTGAAATTCTTGACGCAAATAGGTAATCTTGAAGATATGCTGATATCCCCTTCCCGTCAATTTCCACCATATTCAAAGCACGCGGAATGATGCCTGAAAAGAAGAAGACCAACATCGGATTTACACCAAAAATCACAAAGGATTTTGTCCACGTTGTTACCTTCTGGATATCCACTATCCAATATAAAAGGCATAATAGGATCATCGCCCATCCCCCAGTATACAAGACAAATGAACTTGTCCACAGTGCTTTATTGATGGGAAAATGAAGATCCCAGATAGCTCCTAAAATACTGCATGAAAGTCCTGCCAACGCCAATAGACGCGTTTGGGAGCGAAAATAAAGACCAGCCAACATGCCTAAAATACCCGTAGCAAAAGCGGGTATTGTGCTTAATATACCTTCCGGATCCCAGGTTTTCGTTACTGACCATAAGTGCCCCGGCAACAAATAGTTATCAACATAAGCTGCCAAATTCGTTCCTTCGTGTAAGTTCCCAGCACCAATGCCCGGTACAGGAATATACTGCATCATAGCCCAGTAGCTAATCAGTAATACAACAAAAAAAACGATTAGACCTCGACCGCCGATACGGCCTTGTAAACTGGCCAACAAAGCATAAACCACCGCAATACGAGGAAGCACGCCCGGTAATCGTACATTGGCAAAATCTTCAAATCCGCCAAAAGCCAAAATTAAGGCCCCAATAAACAAGGCCATCAATACATACAATTTGCGGGCATACTCGGTAAAAAATAGCACGGTAACAAGCCCCGTAGCGGCCAGGCGAACGAGTAGCAACGGGAATCCTGACCAATCTGCGACATGAATTTTGGAGAAAAAACTTAAAAACCAGCCCAACAAAAGAAGACTCAAGGTTCGTGAAAGAATTTTAGATGCAGGAACACGTTGTTTAGCATTTAACGAAACGGACACCCCTACAATGAATAGAAAAAATGGAAAAACAAGGTCAGTTGGCGTACATCCGTTCCAAGCCGCATGCTCCAAAGGCGCATAAATATGTCCCCAATCACCCGGGTTATTCACAATCGTCATCATCATGACGGTGATTCCTCGAAAGACATCAAGTGACAGAATTCGATTTTTTGCATCCATTTTCGAAAATAAGCCATTTTTAAACTAAATCAATATTTAATTGTAATTTAGGGTCAGTTAATTCCCAAAAAATATGTCCAAAATCATTGTCGTAGGTAGTTCAAACACCGACATGGTCATTCAATCTGAACGAATTCCGAGACCAGGAGAAACCATATTAGGGGGTTCATTTTTCATGAATCCGGGGGGCAAGGGGGCGAATCAAGCCGTGGCTGCAGCAAGATTAGGTGGCGACGTCCATTTCGTTTGTAAGGTTGGACAGGATGTCTTTGGTAACATGGCGCGCCAACAATTTGAAAATGAGGGGATGCATACGGAATTTGTCTTGTCTGATGCTAAATTACCCTCGGGCGTTGCTTTAATCAATGTAGATGCGCAAGGCGAAAACAGCATTACCGTAGCTTCGGGAGCCAATAGTGCATTAAACATCGCAGACATTGATCAAGCAAATCGCCTTTTTGAAGCAGGTGATGTCTTATTGATTCAATTGGAAACACCACTCAAAACGGTTTGGCATGCGATAAAAAAAGCGCACGGTAAAGGGTTAAAAGTCATTTTGAATCCAGCTCCAGCGGCCGAAATTCCAGATGAAATCTATCCCTATATTTACGCCTTAACACCAAATGAAACAGAAACCGAACTGTTAACAGGCATTGCCATTGATTCTTTAGCAAAGGCGCAAGAAGCTGCACATATTTTACTCAATAAAGGATTACCGCATTTAATTATCACGATGGGTTCGCAAGGTGCTTATTACCAGTCGGCAGAAAATAAGTTATTCATCCCAACCAAAATCGTTCAAGCCGTAGACACGACGGCTGCCGGAGACTGTTTCAATGGCGCTTTGGCTGTAGCTTTAAGCCAAACGAAAGAATGGGAACCTGCGATTCAATTTGCTTGTGAAGCCGCGACCTTCTCGGTAACCAAATTAGGCGCACAAGCTTCCATGCCTTATTTAACAGATATCCAATGAGAAAGCTCATCTTACTTTTGATGATTGCGGCACAGGCTTTTGGCCAACAAAAACAGAAAATCATATTTGATTGTGATTTGGGAGACGACATTGACGATGCGTATGCGCTGAGTTTACTGCTTACCATGCAGGATCGTTATGAAATTTTAGGCATTACGACCTGTTATGGCCGAACAGAAGACCGGGCGCGTTTGGCTCAAAAAATGCTTGCGGAAACAGGGCAATCGCACATTCCTGTTTATGTAGGAAGGAATACGTCGAAAGTGAATGAGCGGGCCAACTGGTTTGCGGAGCAGTTTTATTGGGCAGAAGGTTTTAAACAAACTAAAAAAATGCCAAGCGATTTTGCGAATCAATATCGGCAATCGAAAGGAATTCGCCCAAGCTTGAAAAAAGAACCCAGTGCCGCAGAATTTATTCGTTCTACCTTAACGAAGTTTCCAGGCGAGGTGGTCGTTTTTTCAGTTGGCCCCGTAACAAATTTCGCAGATATCATTGATCAAGATCCTGAGGTACTGAAAAAAGCGAAAGCCATTTATGCGATGTTTGGATCATTCCGAATCGGTTATTCAGCACAAGCGCCCATCAATGCCGAATGGAATGTATTGGTAGACATCCCGGCTGCGAAAAAATTTGTTCATTCCGGTGCAAACATCATCTATGCCGGATTGGATGTCACCGCGATGGTGAAATTAGATCGACCAAATCGGGATAAAATAGTGCAAAGACAATCCCCATTAACCAATGCCCTAAGTGGACTTTACGTCCTCTGGGGAAATGAAACGCCTACCCTTTTTGATCCCGTGGCGATCGGCATGGAGGCTTATCCGAATTTGTTTAAAACGGAAAAAGTCCATATAGATGTGGATGAAAAAGGATTCACCCGCATTATACCTGACAAAACACCCAATGCGGAAATCGGCATTCAAATCGATACTGCAGGTTTTGTCGACCGCATCATGAAAAAATACCTCTATCAAAATCTACAACCCACACGATGAAAAAACTATTCATTTTAGCGCCATTTTTGCTCATGAGCATAGTCTCACTGGCACAAACAAAAATGTTCAACATTACACCTGCGGCCTTGCAAAATAAAATCAAAGGCGGTTGGGCGGGTCAAACCATCGGGGTTACCTTCGGCGGTCCTATGGAATTTCGTTACAATGGGACGATGATTAATTCGTACCAACCGGTGACTTGGTATGATGGCTATTTGAAGAAAACCATGCTTGAAAACCCGGGACTTTACGACGATTTATATATGGATTTGACTTTCGTGGAAGTTTTTGAAAGGGAAGGACTTCAAGCACCGATTGCATCTCATGCAAAAGCGTATGCACAAGCGGGCTATGCCCTTTGGCATGCGAATCAAGCAGGTCGATACAACATCTTAAATGGGATGATGCCACCAGCATCTGGCCACTGGAAAAACAATCCCCATGCAGATTGCATTGACTATCAAATCGAATGTGACTTTGCAGGCTTGATGTCACCAGCCATGCCGAATGCGGCTTCGCAAATCTCGGATCAAATCGGCCACATCATGAATTACGGCGACGGCTATTACGGAGGTGTTTATTTAGGAGCGTGTTATACCTTGGCCTTTGTCCATAATGACATTAATAAAATTGTCAACGAGGCTTTAAAGACAATCCCGGCACAAAGTAATTATTATAAATGCATCTCGGATGTGATTCGTTGGCATAAACAATACCCGAACGATTGGCGCAAAACGTGGCTAGAAGTTCAAAACAAATGGTCGGACGACATCGGTTGCCCGGATGGTGTTTTTGCTCCATTCAACATTGATGCAACGGTAAACTCCGCCTATGTGGTTATCGGCTTATTATATGGCCAAGGGGATTTTGGAAAAACGGTTGAAATTGCGACACGTTGTGGGCAAGATGCGGATTGTAATCCTTCTTCGGCAGCGGGGATTTTAGGAACTATGTTGGGCTATGACAAAATACCAGCGTATTGGAAATTAGGCTTAAAAGAAGCCGAGGATATCGACTTCAAATACACGACAACTTCGTTGAATAAAGTATATGAAATCGGCTATCGTCACGCTTTGAAAAACATCGAGATGCATGGCGGAAAAGTCTCAGCCAGTCAGATTCAAATCCCAATAGAAGCACCTAAAGCTGTACGATTCGAGCAAAGTTTTACAGATGTGTATCCCGTGGATCGGATTTGGGTGAATAAACCCTTGCAAGACGAATACAGTTTCCAATTTGAGGGAACGGGATTTGTGGTCAAAGGCGAAATGGCTAAATGGGCCTCCTTGGATCCGCATGCGTTTGACCTGGAAGTTTATGTAGATGGCGCTTTGATGGAGCATGTGAAATTACCTGTTTCCTTTACGACTCGTCGACATGAGGTGACATGGAAGTACGATTTGGCGCACGGTAAGCATAACGTAAAATTGAAATTATTGAACCCTACAGCAGGCTATGATTGCAAATTGGCTGACATTTTGATTTATCAGGAAAAAGCGATTCGCGTAAATGATCAGAAAAATTATCGATTAGGAAATTTATAAACGACTGACTTATGTTCATTATAGAGACGTATACCATGGCTGTTTGCCTGTGTGTGATAACGATGCTTTGTTGGGGCTCTTGGGCAAATACACAGAAGCTAACAACATCCACATGGCGCTTTGAACTTTTTTATTGGGATTATGCATTGGGTATTTTGGCCACATCGCTTGCGCTTGCCTTTACCTTGGGCAGTACAGGAACTGCAGGTAGAGCATTTTTGCCGGATGTAAATCAAGCTACTTCGGAGAATATTCAATCAGCCTTAATCGGTGGTGTGGTATTCAATGCGGCCAACATTTTATTGGTCGCGGCCATCGGAATTACGGGGATGGCCGTAGCGTTTCCTGTGGGAATTGGCATTGCCTTGGTTTTAGGTGTCTTTGTCAATTACATCGATCAACCTAACGGAAACCCTTTGATTATTTTTGGCGGGGTTGGATTAATTACCTTGGCGATTATCTTGAATGCCTGGGCGTATGGGAAACGGAGCACAACGGGCATGTCTATCAAAGGGCTCTTAATTGCCGTGGTAAGCGGGTGTATGATGGGCTTATTTTATAAGTATGTGGCGAATTCGATGGTGGTGAATTTTAGTGTTCCTGAAGCGGGGAAATTAACCCCATACACGGCTTTGGTATTCTTTTCGGTAGGCATTTTAGCTAGCTCTTTGGTATTTAATACGATACAAATGTACCGCCCATTCCAAGGTTCAGCGTTGGGATTTGGGGATTACTTCCGAGGTAGCATGAAAGACCATGGCGTGGGCATGTTGGGAGGCGCCATTTGGTTTGTGGGCATGGCCTTCAGCATCATTGCCTCTGAAAAAGCGGGAACTGCAATTTCCTATGGACTCGGTCAAGGGGCCACGGTGGTAGCTGCTTTGTGGGGAATCTATATTTGGAAAGAATTTGATGGCGCTGATGCAAAAACCCAAAGAATGCTCAAGCTCATGTTGGCTTTATACATCCTTGGGTTAGGGCTTTTAATCTATGCCAAATAACTTATAAGGCTTTTCCTTTTTCCCACTGGCCGTTCACTTGAACGTCAACGGTTCCGCCGCCTTTTCTAAACAATTGGTAGCTTTTTACTTTCCCGTTCGCCCAAGTCATGTTCAGGGTGTAGCCTCCACGGGTTTTTAATCCTTTGACTTCCCCGGACTCCCAGGCTTTCGGCAATGCAGGAAGTAGGTAAATTTTAGATGAGGTTGACTGCACAAGCATTTCGGCTACGGCAGCAGCGCCGCCAAAATTCCCATCGATTTGGAATGGAGGATGCGCATCAAAAAGGTTTGGATAGGTTCCGCCGCCTCGTTGGTAGTTGATTTTCACGCCATCCGGTTCCACGTATTTCAGCAATTCGCGGTACATTTTATAGGCATGATCACCATCTTTTAGGCGAGCCCAAAGATTAATTCGCCAACCTTTTGACCAACCTGTTGTTTCGTCCCCTTTAATCTCTAAGGTTTTCTTGGCAGCATTTGTTAATGTTGGCGTTTCTTCAATCGTCAAATGATTTCCAGGATACAATCCATACAAATGACTTTGGTGGCGGTGTTTTGGATCCTGATCAGGCCAGTCGTGGTACCATTCTTGCAAATTGCCCAATTTACCTACTTGGTAAGGGTATAATTTTGCTAGCGCATCTTTCACTTGAGCGGTGAATGTTGGGTCATTTTTCAACACCTCTTGTGCCGCAATGATGTCCAAAAACAATTCACGGATCATGGCCAGGTCAGCCGTTCCACCATACAAGGTTGAACCGATGTAGCCCGTTGGGGTAATAAACTTATTTTCCGGGGAGGTGGATGGCGAGGTAATTAAGTTCCCTTTTTGTTCCTTAATCATAAAGGCCAAACAAAATTCAGCTGCCCCTTTCATCAATGGATAGGCCTTGTCTTTCAAAAACGTTTTATCCTGGGTGAACTGAAAATGCTCCCATAGGTGCGTCGTTGCCCATGTGGCCCCCATAGGCCAGTTGGCCCAACTCGGCTCTCCATTCCCAAAATCTCCCACAGGGTTTGTCATGGCCCAGATATCGGAATTGTGGTGCGTCACCCAGCCAGGTGCATTATAAAAAGTTTGGGCGCTGATGCGACCGGTCTTTTCGAGATTTTCAAGGAAGCCAAGAAAGGAAAGGTGCATTTCGGAGAGGTTGGTGTTTTCGGCCAACCAGTAATTCTCCTCGGCATTGATGTTCATGGTGTAATTACTACTCCAAGGCGGTTGGATATGGGGATTCCAAAGTCCCTGTAGGTTAGCTGGAACACGTGGGGTGCGCGAGCTGCTGATTAATAAATAGCGACCGTATTGAAAATAAAGAGCCTCAAGGTATGGATCCGATTCGCCTGTCGCATAACGCCTTAAACGCTCGTCGGTGGGTAATTCAGGGGCTTGTTTTCCTCCTAGGGTCAAGGAAACGCGCTGATAGAATTTCTGGTAATCAGCTAAATGCCGTGCATAAAGGGATTTATAGGGTATTAAACTTGCGTCTTGTAATTGCTTTAGGGCGAGTGAATCGTCATTTTTCCCTTCGCGTGATGGACTCTTGTCGAAGCCATTAAAGCTGGTTGCCATGGAAACCAGAATGACCGCTTCGGAACCGTTGGACAATACAATGGAAGAGTCGGTTCGCGTAACTTTCCCATCCGTTGATTGAAGTAGAATATCAGTAGAGAATCTTGTTCCTTTGTCGGCCTGAAAAACGATTGGGTTATCTTTTTTACGAACATAATTGGGATCCGCTCTCACCGGAGCGGTTCCATTCATATGTAAACGATTGGTCGAGGTACGAATATGGTACTTTAACTTTGAATCAATTCTTATGGCAAAAGAAAGACCTCCTTTTTGTCCGCTGGATAGGTGGATCGCAAAGATTTTATCAGGATTAGAGACGAAGTATTGTTTCTTGATCAGGTTCCCGTCGGCCAGATATTGGACTTTAGCTTCGGCGGTATTAAGGTCTAGTTCGCGGTAATATTGCGTGGTATTTTTTTCGGGGAAGTCGATGTACATCGTTCCGAGAGGTGCATAGGACTCGGAGAATTTACCTTGAATTTTTTTCACAAGTGAATCAGCGGCACGGTAGTTTTCGGCTTTAAGTGCTTCTCGTACGGCAGGCAGATTTTTATAGGCCTCGGGGTTCATGCGTGGATTCATGGGTTCGCCGGACCAAAGCGTTAAGTCGTTCAAAAAGATTTGATCGGTCTTTGTTCCGCCAAACACGGTCGCACCTTGCATTCCGTTACCAAGTACGAGCGTTTCCTCGAAATAGGTGGCAGGTTTATCATACCAAAGTTTGAGATTCTTTTGTGCGAACAAAGGTGTGCATAAAAGAATCAAGAAGCAGATATTTTTCATCAGTTTTTTGTTAGGTTTTACTGTGAATTTATTGTTTTTTTATAACCCTGCCGGGGTCTTCGACCCCGGCAGGGTGTCCACCACTTATGCCAATATACGTTTCATTTTTGCGAGTCCATTTTTGGCAACAGTCAATGCATCTTGCTTATAGAGTTCCTTATTGAAGAGTTCCAAAGAGATCACCTCGGGCTTTAGAATCTGCAATATTTGAGCGATAGGAGCTTCACCATCACCTGCGTAAATACGGTCAGCGTCTGTAATTTGACCGGGAGCAATGGCTTTCACGTAATCATTCACATGGAATACTTCGACGGCATCAGGCCCTACGATGTGTAATGCATCCACAGAAGATTCGCCCTTATAAATATGAAAAACATCCAACAATAAACGCGCATCTGGATGTGCAGCTTCGGCCGCGACAAAAAGTACTTCAGAAACTTTACTCAGATTTTTTGAATGCCCCCACATTTCTAAAATGGGCTTTACCCCCATCTGAGCCCCTAAATCGAGGACAACTCGGTAGCGTTCTGCGGCACGATGTAAGTCAAGGCCCGCCTCCTTCGTAGCTCCCATCGGAGGAGCAGCGGTACGAGGACAGCCTAGTTGGGCCAACATATCCATTTCGCGTTTCATTTGCTCAAGGCCTTGAGCGCGCACTTTTTCGTCATCAACAATCCATTGTGCGAAACCGATGGCATTTTGGATTTTCATGCCAAGATCATCGGCCCGTTTACGAGCCTCTACAAGCGTTCCACCCGATTTTAAGTAGGCTTCTAAAGTCGGCATCCAGATTTCACATGAACGAAAACCGGCTGCAGCAGCGATTTCAATTTCGCGTATATAGCCCAACTTTTGGCCCATGATGGTACTCATGTTCAAAGAAAGTTCGGGCTTGTATTTAGCGGATTTAGCGGTTTTTTCAGTCAGGGGGAATTGGGAAATTCCGGCAACTAAACCGCCAGCTTTCAACATAGCGCGGCGAGATAAAGTATTCATGGTAGGTTTAAAGTAAATTCAAACCAATTTACTGATAATTCGTTAATCCTGTCGAATTACCTTTAAGATATTCATCGGTCTCTCAACATTTACATCGTTGATTTCCAATAAATAAGTTCTAATACTGAAATTACAGGGGTAATTTATCGAAAACAACCGCATAAAAGCGTTGAGAAGACGCTTTAGTAACAATAAACATAAATACTACTAGTAGAATAGCAAATCTACGTTGTTGAAAAACTGACATGTAATCTTTAAAATACTAGAATTGCCCTTATATTTTCTTAATCAAATTGATTTTAAACATAAAAACACGTGTCTTATGTATAAGAACTTTAAAAAAACCTGAAATGCCTTTATTTCTAATTAAGAATATGAAATCCGTTAAAAAACGAACCGCTCTAGGATAAAAAATATGCGCATTTATGGAATAAAGATTTCTGTGAGTTCTTATCAAGGGGGTTGGATGGCCATTAAATGTGGACCGCTCCCTCAATCCCGTTCGCATATTTATCAAGGTGTTTCTGACCAATAATTCTCCAGAAACCGTATTCGAAGACATGGGCGAATAATAAATACAGTCTTTAAAAAAGTAGTGGGTAACCTGAGATAATCGCGTTGAATTAGGATTCAAAACCGGCGAACCACCATGAATGATATTGGAAGACCAAATCAATGCATCTCCCTTTTCTGCTAAAAACACCTTTTTTTCATAGGGTGAATTTTTCATTAATTCTTCCATAAATAATTCATATTCATGGTAGTTATCGTAACTGTTATCAATCAACTCCTCTTTGAAATGATTAAAATTATACTCGGGCATTTTTTGTGAGGATGGGTAATAAAACAAGGGGCCATTTTCTTCCGTCACATCCTCCAATGCCACCCAAACACCTGCCATAAATCGAGATGGTAAAGAACTAAAATGAATCGTATCAGAATGTGCCATTTGCTGTGAACCTCTATAAAAATTCAAGGTTTGAAATGGAACCGCCTCGCGGTCATACAAAAACTCTAACGTTGACAAAATGTGAGGCTTAATGGACAGATTTTTTGTTGGCTCAGAATACTCCCATAAATCTTGACATCGATTAGAATCGCGGTGATTTTTGAACGAAAAAGACTCATTGAACCCTTTACTTTTCATCTCATCGATTACGAGATCAAGTTCATCGTCGGAAAAAGCTTTCTTTAAAACAACGTAACCATCTGTATTGTATCTACGAGCCAACTCTTCCTGATCCGCTGACAACTTTTTTTCAGCTAATATTTTCTCAAAGAAGGGGGATTCAACCCAGGGTAAATTCATTTTCATTTCACAATCTATTTTTAGCCCATTATGCTATTCAAAGCCAAATTAATTAAATTCAGGCAATTATCTAAAGTTCAGCTACTCGATTGAAGTCGAATAAGGAAATTGCTTGACGTATTTTAACCGTTTAGTCTGCAAAAAAAGCCCTTATTGACTATTTTTGATTTATCCAAAAAATAAATAAAATCGAATATCATGGTGATTACATGCGTTTATATTGAACCCCCGGAGTAGGTTATCATTTTTAAAAATCGTTAAGTAACCCCATTCAATAAAATTAATCTAACAAAAAACCCCTCCTACTTTCGAAGGAAGGGTTTCTATTTTCTAACGTGGTGGTAGATCCCGGACTCGAACCGGGGACACACGGATTTTCAGTCCGATGCTCTACCAACTGAGCTAATCCACCGCGTTGGTCCCATGGATATGGGA
>NZ_JBIIQN010000041.1:0-13386 GCF_044342065.1 Aquirufa sp.
CACTACAAACAAGTCAGATAGATTCAACCATTTCAGTGATTAAAAAGAAACCTGAAATAAATGGTAATGCGATAAAAGTCGTATCCAAACAAGATATTGCAAAAGAGTTTTTAAACTCTTCACATGAAAATTTCGATGAATTATTAGGAGATGTTAATCCTTTTAAAAACTTAATTGTACTTGAGTTTAATCCAGATTATCGAAATAAAAAAACATTTGATAAGATTGCAAATGAGTTAAAGGTACTGCCCAGTATTTATGAGGTTTCTTATCCTGTTAACTACATGGACTTAATTATCCCCAAGATAAAAGTAATATCAAGCGCTGCTTTAATTTTCATAGGATTAATTGCCTTAATCGTCTATTTACAAATTAGTAATTATACCAAATTACATATTCATGCGAATCGCAACTTAATCAAGTCGATGCAATTATTAGGTTCAACAAACGGATTTATTATGAAACCCTATTTGTTAAAATCTGTTATACACGGTTTATCTGGAGCATTGGTTGGATTTATATTAACTAATTTATTTTATTTTTATTTAAACAATCAAATACCGGAGTTGACCGATTATCTATATAATACCAATAATCAACTTATTATTTTAATTGGAACCATATTTGTATCAATTCTTTTCAGTTTCATAAGTACTTTGATTACTGTTAATAGGTATTTAAGAATCTCCGCTTCAAATTTATATTAGACATGGAAAAAAATACTAGCAAGTCTTCCTTCCCTTTAAATGCCGCCAGCATTAAGATTTTATTGGCAGGCATTTCAATTATGTTTGTTGGTTTTTTTGTCATGACATTAGATAAAGAGCCATTTGGTTTTGGTTTTTTAGGCTTGACTTTAGGGCCAATTCTTGTTTTAACAGGTGTAATTATTCCTATATTCGCCTTATTTAGACCTCGTAGTAAATGATTGGATATTTAGAAGCCATTATTTTGGGGGTTATTGAGGGTTTAACGGAATTTTTACCGGTTTCTTCAACGGCTCACCTTATAATTGGAGAATATTTACTAAAGATTCCTTCATCTAATTTTTTAAATTTTCTTACCATATTTATTCAGTTAGGTGCTATATCAGCTGTACCAATTTTATATTATAAAAGGCTTACCAGTAGCATAACTATTTACCGTTTAGTCAGTATTTCATTTATTCCTGCGGTTATTTTAGGCGTACTTTTCGATGATTTTTTAGAATCAATGTTTGAAGGTTATTCATTTATCGCTATATCATGGATTTTAGGAGGTTGTATATTAATACGAATTGATTATTGGTTGCGGAATCGTTTACCAAAAACACAAGTTGTGACCGATTTATCTATTCTTCAATCTGTGAAAATTGGTTTTTATCAGTGTATTGCTATGATTCCCGGGGTTTCTCGTTCTGGTGCTACTATAGTCGGAGGAAGATTAGTAGGTCTAAGTCATCAAGCGGCTGTTGAATATTCATTTTTATTAGGTATTCCTACTATTCTTGGTGCTAGTGCAAAAAAGATTTTAGATTACCGAGCTGATGTACCTCAGTTTTTTGATTCAACCCATTTACCTGTTCTTTTAACTTCATTTATTGTCAGTTTTCTTATTGCTCTAGTAAGCATACGATTTATGGTTTCCATTGTTACTAAATATGGGTTCGTAATCTTTGGTTACTATAGAATAGCTGTCGGTATACTCCTTTCTTTATTTTTATGGTTGAATTAGATCAAGTCCAACCAGAAAATCAATTTTACCTAATTGATAAACCGGTAACGTGGACTTCTTTTGATGTTGTACGTAAGTTGAAAAATTTGGGTAGATTTAAGAAAATTGGTCATGCGGGAACATTGGATCCCTTAGCCTCAGGTCTATTGGTGGTATGCGTAGGCAAACACACCAAAAAGATTGAATATTTTCAAAGTTTACCTAAGACATATACTGGGACACTCGTATTTGGCCATACAACTCCGTCAATAGATTTAGAAACAGATTTTGACAAATCGTATCCAATTGAACATATTTCAAGGGATTTAATTTTAGAAAAAATTCAAAATCATTTATTGGGCGAAATTAAACAAGTACCTCCTATTTACTCGGCTATAAAGTTAGATGGCAAGCGCTTATACTCGCATGCAAGAAATGGTGTATCGGAAATGGAATTAGATATTAAGGTTCGGGATGCTTTTATTTATGAATTTGAGATAAATTCTGATAATTTTCCAGAAGTTGAATTTAAAATTTGTTGTTCAAAAGGTACCTATATACGAAGTATTGTAAGAGATTTAGGAGAATTGGTAGGATCTGGTGCTTATTTAAAAAGGTTGATACGAACCAAAATAGGTGATTATACCATTGAAAATGCCCAATCAATTGAAACGTTCAATAGAGAAAACTATGCGGTTATATCATAACTTATCTCAAATAGATATGTTCTCTACTCCTTCTGTTATCACAGTTGGCATGTTTGATGGTGTGCATCTTGGTCACTTAAGTGTATTAACGAAGGTGGTTGAAATAAGCAAACGCCAAAATATACCTTCAATAGTACTGACCTTTACCAATCATCCCTCCCTTTACTTCAATAAAGAATCTAATTATATGTCCCTTTCTTCCTTCCAGGAAAAAGCACAAATCATGGAAGATATAGGTATTGATATTTTGATTGCGTTACCCTTTGATCAATTTATGGCGAGCTTGACAGCTCAACAGTTTGCTAATTCTATTTTAATAGCATTACTTCAGGTTAAACACATTGTATTTGGCTATGATAATCATTTTGGTCAAAATAGAGAAGGTTCAGAAGAATTTATACATGTAAACTTTCCTCAGATAGAAACGTATCGTGTCAAAGAGACAATAATCGATAATGAAGTCGTTAGCAGTTCTTTGATAAAACAATATCTGCTACTTGGTAGAGTTAATCAAGTGACTAAATTATTGGGTCATTCGTATAATTTAACTGGACTAGTAATCAAAGGCGACCAACTAGGGCGTACAATAGGTTTCCCTACGGCAAATTTACAGGTAAATGAGTCTAGTAAATTGATTCCAGCGAAAGGAGTATATGTTACCCGTAATACCATAATGGGTAAAATGTATTATGGTATGACCAATATTGGAGTTAGGCCAACAGTTTCCAATAGTCTTGAACAAAGAATAGAGACTCATCTATTTGATTTTGACAAGGATATATATGGAGAAGAATTACGAGTAGACTTCATATACTGGCTTAGAAATGAAATCAAATACGACTCATTCAGCGCATTAGTTGAGCAATTAGAGAAAGATAGAAAGGACGCAACTACTTATTTAACACAAATTCATGTAGCTTCCTAGGAATTTAACCTCATCAGATTTAGATGTTAAAATTGCTAAAATATGCTCATCTAATTTATTGCCTTCAACATCAATAAAAAACCAAAATTTAAAATCATTAGTATCCTTTTGAGGTCTTGATTCTATTTTCAACAAGTTTATATCTTTTTCTTCAAAATCTTTTAACAATCTAAGAAGAGTTCCCGGTTTATCATCGTCCTTCAACTTTACCGCAAGTGTAGTTTTGTCTCTATCGGTTTTCTTAAGGTTTTCTGCTTTGCTAATAATAATAAAACGAGTTTGATTACTATCATTATCTTGAATGTTATCAAAAAGAATCGGTACATGATAGATTTTAGCAGCAATATGAGAGCACAGAGCTGCAGTACCAGGATTTTGAGCAGCTAGTTTTGCTGCCTTTGAGGTTGAATCTACTTGTACAAAAAAATCATCAGATTTAGATGCGAAGTAATCCTGAGTGAATCCTTGACATTGGTGGAACGCAATGTCTTTAGAATAAATTTGTTGGATAGCATTAATATCATGCTCTTTGGTGGCCAAACAAAAGTTCACAGGTATGATTATCTCCGAAATGATAAACAATGAACGTTCACTTAGCAAATCTAATGTCTCTTTAACCATACCCTCTTGATTGTTCTCAATGGGTACGATGCCATATTTTGCTCGGCCAGTATCTACTGAATCAAAAATAGATTTGATTGAGGGCAACGAAATATAATCTGCCACTGCACCAAAACGTGATTCCGCGGCCTGATGAGTAAAACTACCTTCTGGGCCAAGATAACTTATTATTTCAGGTAATTCTAAATTGCGCGAAACGCCAAAAATTTCTAAAAATATTGCTTCTATTGCTACTTTACCTAATCTACCAGTTGGCTTTTTTGCAAGTCGATCAATAATTTCTTTCTCTCTATCAGGATGATAAATAAGACTATTGTTTGCTCGTTTCAAACTGCCTACTTGATCAACCACATCCATTCGTTTGACCAGAAGCGCTAATATAGCATCATCGATTTCGTCAATTTCTTTACGTAGATCTCCTAAATTCTTCATCGCTTACCTGGTTTACCCTAATTTTCTGATGCTTCGGGTTGTTCATTTATTCGCAATCGTTCTACTTTATTTACCTCTCTAAACTTAACTCTATCCACCAGAGCCTTATCTATTTTCTTAGAAAGCAAATAACTAATCGTACAGTAAATTGCAAATACGATAGCTAAATAAAGTAATAACTTATTGTTACTTTCTTTTCGATAATTGCTCAAATACGTAAAAACACTAACTATAATAATATTAAAAAACAATAATAAGGCAGTAGCTATTTTATGAGAAAACCCAATATCAATAAGAACATGATGTAAATGTTTTCTATCTCCTTCAAAAGGCGATTTACCTTCTATTAGCCGAATAAAAAACATCCTTATGGTATCAAATACGGGTAAAATCAATATGGATAGTGCAAAAAGAGGTGCATCCTTGGATAACATCGGATTAACTTGAAAGTTGTTATTGATTACAACGTATTTAATTGCAAAATAAGAAAGTAAGAATCCTACAATTAAAGATCCCGTATCCCCCATAAATATTTTATTCTTCGTGGACCAGTTGTAACGAAGAAAGCCAAGAAGAGAACCCGATAAAGAAACAGCTAGCGTTGCTTGAGCATACATACCGAGTTTATAGAATAAGTAAGAAAACATTAAACTTGCAAACAACCCAACTGAACCCGCTAAGCCATCAATCCCATCAATCAAGTTTATCGCATTAATCAAGGAGATAAAGATAAAAATGGTGGTTAATAAACCTACGTTATAAGATAATTGAGTTAAACCCAACAAACCATATAAATTTGAAACTTGAAGATTTCCTAAACTAATTACAAGTAAAGAAGCGGCAATTTGAATTAATAGTTTCTTCTTGGGAGATAATATAAGAATGTCATCTTTTATACCTAAAAAGAATAATATAATAATCGCTGATATAGTAAGGTGTAAATCATGTCCTTCTTTAGGATTATCCCATATAAAATAGGTTATTAAAGTTGCAGCAAAAATAGCAACACCACCCAAAGTAGGTGTTAATTTTTTATGAGAACTGCGTGACTTAATTTCTGCCATCAAATCTTTCAATCGAGAAATATTAATAATTACAGGGATTGCTGTAATGGTAATAAATAAAGAAACTACAAACGAAATGAGTAGTTGAAAATCTTTATCATCTAAAATTTTAATATAATCCATACGCTACTTTATTTCCCGTTGTTTAATAGTAACCTCTTGTTTATTTCCATAAATACTGAATGGACTGGTATCTTTTTTGATTATTACACCGATCCCAACAACACTATGCGATTTCAATGTAACGCCCCCCGTTATCGTTGAATTTGCACAAATCCAAACACCTTCTTCAACATGAATAGGTTTACTAATCAAGTCGAAATAGGGTAAGCTGTAATCATGATTTCCCGTAATTAACAGAGCCTTTTGAGAGATACAAACATTACTTCCAATGCGTACATTGGAAATATTATCGATCCAAACAGATTCACCTAACCAAACATTATCGCCAATATATAAATTCCATGGCAATTTAATCTTAACCCAAGGTTTGATTACACATCCCTGCCCTATTTGTGCACCGAGTAATCGTAAAATATAAACCTTAACACTTGAAGGATAAGGGATATTTGTTAAAAAAAATATATTGGAAATGACCAACCAAACTCCATACTTCAATTTGGCTCCAAAGGAAAGATGAAGCTCATGTTTGAATTTTGATAGATCAGTTGCCTTATTTTCCACTTAATTCGATGTTTTTTGGCAGTATTAATAAAAAACGTATTAATATAATGTAAAATACCCAATATGAAAAATCCAAAGGCCGTCCCCCGGTGAATACAGATACGAGTAAATTAATATAAAATAGACTTATAAAATTTTGAAATAAATTTTTAGTCTTTATTCCAAGAATTATATAGTACAAGATTAAAACATTAAAGACGATAAATAAAAAAACGCCTAAAATACCAAAATTAACAAATGCTTCTAAAGCTGGAATATCGACGTACCAGAATTTATAACCCTTTCCAAATATAAAATCAAACCAATCTCTCGAAATTAAATTCTTAATATAAGTAATATTTTGAACCCTATTCATAGCAGAAGCATCCTGTTGAGAGGATGGATTATTTATACCTAATCCGGTATTTATTGCTCTTAATAAAAATTCATAGGCTCGTTCTGAATAACCACTTAAGATTTCAAGTATATGAAACTTAGTATTAAGATATTGCATCATAGCCAAAACCAATAAATAATACAAGATGGTAGACTTGTTACTTTTAAATCCAGCAGATAAACTATAATTTCCAAAAACTAAATAAAACGCTATACATAAACCTACCGAAATGAAATTTCCGCGTGTTTGAGTTAAAATAAGCACAACTAAACTAATTAATAGGTTGATATGAGCTAGAATATTAGCTCTAGCACTTCTATTTCCAATAAAATAATAAGCTTTTTTATGTATAAACAAGAATGAAATTAACAATCCGGCCACCGCATTTCGACCAAATACTATCGGATTGCCTGAGAAATCTTCCCCCGTTCCTTTATTATATTGTACAGTTGCTCTAGCACCTAAAACGTAATCAGGATTAGTTGAAATAGAATAAATAAGCGCAAAATTATTGACTAACGTAACAGCCAATATTAATAATGGTAAATAATATTGCACATCATTATCAACTCGGAATATGCAATAAATGAAGCCAATTAAGATGGAAAAATTAATTGCATCTACAATTATCGAAGAACGTTGCGTATTATAAAAAAGGAAGTAAAAAAAACCTAAAAAGAAGAAACTAAGTCCAGTAAATGCCAAAGTTTCATTTCCCTTGTAGAATACCTTTAAAGGAATATGATTTATAAGTAAAATGAGGCCGACCGAATAAATTATACCTGCAAAAATTGATGTTTGGCCAACTCCTATAAATTCTTTCAGAAAATAAATAAAGGGAGGGGCAATCCATATGATAATTATGCCCAATGAAACTTTCCAATTTAAAATTTTATTCTCCTGCAAAATAAAAATAGAATTATAATGGAAAATATTTAGTGATTCCGTTTGGATTCGAACCAAAGACCTACTGCTTAGAAGGCAGTTGCTCTATCCAGCTGAGCTACGGAACCAAAAATCAAAAAGTCAATTTAGCTAATTGTGCAAGCACTCATAACCAAATTGACTGTGTCGGGGTGGCAGGATTCGAACCTACGACCTCTTGGTCCCAAACCAAGCGCGATACCGGGCTACGCTACACCCCGAAAAACACTGCGGAGAGAGAGGGATTCGAACCCTCGGTACCGTTTCCAGTACGCATGTTTAGCAAACATGTCCTTTCGGCCTCTCAGGCATCTCTCCTAGCATTTAAGAGAGTACAAAAATATGATTATTTATTTAAGATGCCAAACTTATGCCTAAAAAAAACAAATAATTATAGATCAAATGAAGATACCGATTTACCAGGTAAGCTTGTTTTACCCATAAGCGAAAGGTCTACTTGACGAGCCGCTTCACGACCCTCAGAAATAGCCCACACTACCAAAGATTGCCCCCTTCTTGCATCTCCGGCTGTAAATACCTTGTCTATCACAGTTTTATATGTTGAATCTGCCAAAATGTTACCTCGTTCATCTAATTCACCTCCCTGCGTAATTAACTCATCTACAAGTTGGTCATGATCAGTATGTATGAAACCTGCAGCAATTAAAGCTAAATCACATGGTATTTTGCGAATATTAGTAATTTCTTGTTCAAGCTTTCCATTGGATGACTTATACGATATGTCACCGATAATTAATGCAGTTAACTCGCCATTTTCATTTTTTACAAATTCTCTTAAGGCAATTGACCATAAGCGTTCTGCCCCTTCTTCGTGTGAGGTTGATGTCCTCAACATTGTTGGCCAATTAGGCCAAGGGGTATTTTCTGCTCTGCCTACCGGAGGCTTAGGCATAACTTCTATTTGAGTAATGGATTTAGCTTTATGTCGATTCGATGTACCCACGCAATCTGAACCTGTATCCCCACCACCAATAACCACCACATGTTTCCCTTTCGCTGAAATTTCACCCACTGTGTACACTTCACCTTTGTGATTACTTAAAATATCACTTCCAGACACGCGTTTATTTTGTTGTGATAAAAATTCCATTGCAGGAAAAATACCTCTCGCGTCATTACCGGGGGCATCAATCAATCTAGGGGTCGTAGAACCCGTCGTTAAAAGAATAGCATCAAAATCAAGTTGTAGTTTTGAGAGTTTAATGTCTTGACCAATTGCAGTATTGGGTCTAAACTGTATACCTTCTTGCTCCATTACGGAAATACGACGGTCAATGGTAGACTTATCCAATTTAAAATCAGGTATACCAAAACGCAACAATCCGCCTATTTTGTCTGCTCGTTCATACACGGTAACTGTGTGACCTGCTTTATTCAACTGGCTTGCAGCTGCTAATCCAGCAGGTCCTGAACCTACGACAGCTATGGATTTTCCAGTCCGTTTTGTAGGTACTTGGGGAATCACCCACCCTTCCGAATAAGCTTTTTCAATGATTGATTTTTCTATCATTTCTATAGCTACTGCGGGTTTATTTATCCCCAAAACACATGAGGATTCACATGGTGCGGGACAAATACGCCCAGTAAATTCAGGAAAATTGTTTGTAGACACTAATATCTCATAGGCATACTTCCAGTTTTGCTCATAAACAGCGTCATTAAATTCTGGTATAATATTCCCTAATGGACATCCATTATGACAAAATGGGGTACCACAATCCATGCATCTACTTGCTTGCGCCTCTGTTTCTTGAGCCGTGGCGATTAATTCAATTTCTTTATAATCATTCACACGCTCTGAAATAGGACGCTTTAATGCCGTCTTCCGATCAATTTCTAAAAATCCAGTTGGCTTTCCCATTTTACTATTTCTTTAAATCAATTTGAATATCTTGATAAACACGATCCTTGTCACTTAATACATCTGATATGCTCAAATGTCTTGTTGCCAAAGCATTGCGATAATCAATAGGTAATACTTTTTTGAATAAACTTATAGAAGCTCCAAAGCTTTCTAGGATACTTTTGCCTTTAACTGATTGAGTTAATTCAATGTGTTTTTCTAGATACATACGTACGATGGAAACATCTTCAGGCGTCAAGTCAGTAATTTCAACCATTTCCCGGTTAACCTTGCCTTCGAAATCATTTTTTTCATCTAAAACATAAGCTACACCACCTGACATACCAGCACCAAAGTTCCTTCCTGTAGCTCCTAAAATTAAAATAAGCCCCCCCGTCATGTATTCACATCCATGATCACCAATGCCTTCTACTACGACTTTGGCTCCGGAATTACGTACGCAGAAACGTTCACCAGCCATTCCAGCTAAATAAGCTTCACCCGATGTGGCTCCATAGAAACTAACATTACCTACAATACTGTTCTCTGAAGCATTAAACTTAGCTTCTGCAGCAGGATAAGCAATAATTGTAGAGCCACACATCCCTTTGCCTATGTAATCATTGGCATCACCTTCAATTTCCAATTTCAACCCTTTAACAGAAAAAGCGCCAAATGATTGACCTGCGGTGCCTTTAAACCTCATGTGTATAGTATCTACAGGCAATGCTTTCTCCCCATATTTTTTCATTATCTCATTGGAAATAATGGTTCCTACTGAACGATTAACATTAATAATAGCCATTTCCCCGTAAACAGGTTTGCCTGATTCTAATGCTTGTTTCGCTAATCCAATAATCTTCCAATCCAATTGTCCTTCTAATCCATGATCTTGATCTTCGGATTTAACTAGAGCAACCCCATCTTCATTAGGCGCTGGTGATAAAATGGGAGATAAATCAACATGCTTAAATTTCCAATGATTGGAAAGGTCTGTTAATTCAAGTAAATCAACGCGTCCAACCATTTCATCCACTGTTCTAAAACCCAATTCTGCCATTATTTCACGCATATCTTGAGCTAAAAAATAGAATAAATTAACTACATCTTCAGGTTTACCCGTATACAAAGCACGTAAATCCGGGTTTTGAGTAGCGACTCCTACCGGACAAGTGTTTAAATGGCATTTACGCATCATAATGCACCCAGCAGTAACTAATGCTGCAGTAGCCACACCAAATTCTTCTGCCCCCAATAAGGCTGCAATCGCAATGTCTCGACCTGTTTTAATTTGCCCATCGGTTTGTAGTGTTACACGACCCCGTAATTTATTTCGTACTAATGTCTGATGCGTCTCAGCTAATCCAAGCTCCCAAGGTAAACCAGCATGTCGAATAGAAGATAATGGAGATGCGCCCGTTCCGCCATCGTAACCAGCAATTAAAATATGATCAGCATGAGCCTTGGCCACACCTGCAGCAATGGTTCCAACCCCAGCCTCTGAAACTAATTTAACTGAAATTCTAGCATCTCTATTGGCATTTTTTAAATCAAATATCAATTGAGCTAAATCTTCAATAGAATAAATATCATGATGTGGTGGAGGTGATATCAATCCTACACCCGGCGTTGAATGACGCGTTTTACCAATCCAGTCATCGACTTTATGACCTGGTAATTGCCCTCCTTCTCCGGGCTTTGCACCTTGAGCCATCTTAATTTGTAATTCTTTGGCATTCGTCAAATAATTAGCTGTAACACCAAAACGACCAGATGCTACTTGTTTAATTGCCGAATTCATTGAATCACCATTTGGCATCACTTCAAAACGAATAGGATCTTCTCCCCCTTCACCTGTATTTGACTTTCCACCGATTCTATTCATTGCAATTGCCAAAGTCGTATGCGCTTCGTAGGAAATAGACCCAAATGACATAGCCCCTGTGGCAAAACGCTTTAATATTTGCTCAATAGGTTCTACCTCGTCAATTGAAATAGCTTTTGAAGATTTAAACCGAAGAAGTCCTCGCAAGGTTATTGCCTTTTTAGATTGATCATCAATCAGTTGCGCATACTTCTTATAAATTGAATAATCATTCGTTTTGGTTGATTGCTGTAATAAATGAATCGTAGTTGGATTGAATAAATGCTCCTCTCCTCGCTGTTTCCATTGATATATTCCTCCAACTTCTAATTTAGGATGATCAGATTTTAACAATTCATATCCCGAAAAGTGTTTAACTAGTGCTTCTTTGGCAATAGTATCCAAGTCAATGCCACTAATACGACTGATTGAACCTGTGAAATACAAATCAACCACTTCTTTACCAATACCTAAAATTTCAAAAATCTGAGCACCTTGATAAGATTGCAGTGTGGAAATTCCCATTTTGGAGAAGATCTTTAAAAGCTCCCCGTTAACTGCTTTAATATAATTATATTCAAGTTTTTCATATGAAAAAGCATTGTCAACTAAATTTGTTTCTCTCATCGACCGAATAGTCTCAAAGGCCATATACGGATTAATTGCAGATGCACCATATCCAATCAACGTAGCAAAATGATGGGTTTCCCAAACATCACCAGCCTCAACGATTATCCCTACTTTAGCCCGTTTTTTGGTACGAATTAAGTGGTTGTGAACAGCTCCTAAAGCCAGTAATGATGGTATAGGTGCATGAGAAGAATCAACTCCGCGGTCGGTTAGCAATATTATTGAATAGCCATCATCAACAGCATCTTCAGCATATTGACAAATCCGCTCCAAAGCCCTTTTCAAAACACCTGAATCTTCAGAAGCCCTGAAAGTAATGTGTATTGATTTTGTTTGAAAATTCTCATGATCAATCCAACGAATTTTCTCAACCTCTTTATTCCTTAATACCGGTTGCTGAATTTCAATTTGTTTACAATGACCAGGGGATTCCTCTAGTAAGTTTGACAAACCTCCAATGTCAGTAAGCAAAGACATGACCATCCGCTCACGTATCGGATCAATAGGTGGGTTGGTTACTTGGGCAAATAATTGCTTAAAATAGGATGACAAATGCTGCGCCTTATCAGATAAAACAGCCAAAGGAGTATCTATACCCATAGACCCTAAGGCTTCTTTACCTGTTTCTGCCATTTGCTTTAAAACAATGCGTATATCTTCCGTTGTAAATCCAAATATCTGTTGCCTTGAAATCAACTCGGTTAATTTCGGTTGACGATATTCACTACCCGCTTCTGGAAGATCTTCTACTCGAATTTTATTCTCGCGTAACCATTGTCCATAAGGTTGCTGCTGACAAATACTTTCCTTTAACTCTTCATCTGGAATTATACGACCTTGTTCCATGTCAACCACAAACATTTTACCAGGTTGTAAACGACCTTTTGAAACAATTGTAGCCGGATCCAAGTCCAAAACACCTGCTTCAGAGGCCATAATTACATGATCATCTTCAGTAACCCAATACCGGGATGGACGTAAACCATTACGATCTAAAGTCGCTCCTATTATTTTACCATCAGTAAACGAAATACTCGCCGGACCATCCCAAGGCTCCATCATGGCGGCATGGTATTCATAGAAATCACGTTTATAATCAGCCATGCTATCGTTGCCATCCCATGCTTCTGGAATAAGCATCATCATAACATGCGGAAGAGATCGACCACTTAAGTACAATATTTCTATCGCATTATCTAAAATTGCAGAATCAGATTGGCCTAAACTACAAACAGGCAAAATCATATCCAGTTCCACTTGTGTAAAATATTTACTAGAAAAAAGGGCTGACTGTGCCTGCATCCATGACGAATTACCTTTAACTGTATTTATTTCACCATTATGCGCTATAAATCGAAAAGGTTGAGCTAATTTCCATTCTGGGAAAGTATTTGTCGAAAACCGTGAATGTACAATAGCCAATGCTGAGGTAAAATTCTCCTCATTCAAATCTTTACAATAACCGGGAACTTGTAACGTAGTTAACATTCCCTTGTAAATTATCGTACGACATGACAAGGAAGTAAAATAAAACTTATCCTCTAATGATGGTATGGTTTCATTTAATAATCGGGTAACGTATTGTCTAAAAATATACAACTTA
>NZ_JBIIQN010000058.1:0-3717 GCF_044342065.1 Aquirufa sp.
CAAAATCATCTGCTTTAGATACCTCAACCAAAGCATATTTCCCTGATGATATAACTTGTTCGGATTTATCTCTAGCTAATTCCCACTTTTCTTGGGTCAAATATACATCAGCTAACATAGCCGTAGCAGCTAATTTATTGGGTCTACCTGCTTGAGGCGCAGCATCTGGTAATGCTGTTTCTCCAGCTTTCAAATCTTCAATGATTGCGTTATAAACAGACGCAACGGAAGCCCTTGGAGCGGCAATTTGCTTTTCTGAAGTTGTAGGTTCTAATCTTAATGGAACTGCCCCCCAATTTCGAACTAATTGATAATAACAAAACGCTCTCATGAATCTTGCTTCTGCAACTAAGGCATTTTGCTCCGTTGTATTCATCTGAATATTCGGTATTTGTTGAATAGCAATATTAGCATAGTTAATACTGGCATAAAATTGTATCCAAATTCCTGAAGTACGACCAATATTAGTGGCATCCAATCCTTGATAATTACCAACAGGTATATACGACCCTCTTCCCGTCGAATAGTCAGACATCACATCTTGTTGAGCATTATAAAATTGACCCATACATGCAGTTGTTCTGATGGGTTGATAAATTGCATTAACCGCAGCCAAAGCATCCGATTTTGTTTTGTAAAACAATTCAGAAGTTAGTCGATCACGAGGAATTTCTTCTAATACATCATTACAAGATGAAAGAAAAAAGATAGCAGTAAAAAACAATGAATAATATTTTAAAGATTTCATTTTCTATTCCTTTAAATTGTTAAAACATTAAAAACCAAGTCTCACACCAGCAGTAAACATTCTGGAAACAGGAAAGCCAAAAGTGTCAAATCCTTGAGATGTAGAATTGCCCCCTCCTTGTGTGTTTACCTCAGGGTCATACCAAGAATAATTAGTAATTGTAAACAAATTTTGACCGGCTAAATAAATTTGAGCTGAGCCTAAACTTTTAATCCCAATTTTACTTGTGGGAAGGTTATAAGCTAGCTGCACATTGCGAAGCCTAATAAACGACCCGTCCTCAACATATCTATCTGATAATCTGTATGTTGTAGTTCTACTAATTCGAGGATATCGGGCATTAGGATTGGGATTCTCTCTTGTCCAATAATTTCCTAAAACGTCTCTTACCTGATTAATTCCAAATGCAAATCCATCAGCTACATCTTTTTTATTAAAATTTAGTATCTGATTTCCTTGAACACCACTTATAAATGCTGTCAATTCAAAGTTTTTGTATGACATACGAGAGTTAAATCCAAAGATGAAATCAGGATTAGGATCACCAATAATTACTCTGTCTCGATCATTAATTGTGTTGTTTCCGTCTTGATCAACATATCTGATATTTCCATTACCGTCCAAACCATTTTCAACAAAACCAAAAAATGCGTTCATTGGCTGACCTACCCTGTTCAAACTGGCAGAAACTAAAAATGGGTTTGTACTTGGAGCACTCAGAATATCTGTTCCTTTATTTAACTCTAATACTTCACTTCTATTAAATGATATGTTTCCATCTACATCCCATTTGAAATTACCATCCAAAATTTTAGCCCCTGCTGTCAACTCAATACCCTTATTTTGAATTTTACCAGCATTTCTTGTCACTGTTGTATACCCAGTTGATGTTGGCAAATTAACATTAGCTAATAAATCAGATGTTATCTTATCATATAAATCTATGCTAAATTGAAAACGATTATTTAAAAAGCTTGCATCGACTCCAACATTAAATTGGGCGGTTGTTTCCCACTTTAAAGCAGAGTTGGGCTGAATCGGACTAGGTGCAAAACCTATAAACAGTTTTCTATCAAACACTGTTTGGGTACTATTAAGCGTTTGAAGAGACTGGTATGGATTAACTGCGGTACTACCTGTTATTCCCCAGCCAGCCCTAAATTTTAAATCTGATATAACTTTACTGTTTTTCAAAAAGTCCTCTTCACTTACTCTCCAGGCAACGGCTCCAGAAGGGAAATAACCCCAGCGATTTTCACGTCCAAATCTAGATGAGCCATCCGTTCTTGCACTAAAAGTCACTAAATATTTATCGTTATATGAATAATTTAATCTTCCTAAATAAGATAGGATTGAAAACTCCGTTAAAAATGATGTAGGTATTCCCGGTCCACTACCAGACTGTAAATTATAATTTGATAAAACGTTATTTAAAAAACCTGTTGAACTTGCAACTACCCCACTATTAAGAGTATTCTGATAAGTCAAACCACCTAATGCTGTTATTTTATGTGCGTTACCAAGTGTTTTCGTGTAAGTAAGAAAATTCTCATTAACAACACTTGTTAACTCTGAATATCCAGTTGAGGCTACTCCAGTAGCCGATAACTTTAGTATAGTTGGAGAATACAAGTCAGATCTATTTACATTGTATTCAATACCAGCCGTGCTTGTAAAAACTAAGTCAGGCAAGATGTTAGCTGTTAAACCCAAATTAGCCAAAACACCATTATTTGTCCCTAATTGCTTTCTTTCCAATCCCATTGCCAATGGATTTTCAGCAACATCCGGACTAAATGCATAGGAGCTAATTGAGTTATATTCGCCGTTAGCATTAAGGGGGGTAAGAGTTGGCGGGGCAATTAATGCACCTGATAAAACTCCAGCTCCACGAACCGTATTGTCACTATTCAATGAATTACGTTGAGTTCTATTTATTACACTATTAAACGATACGGAAAATATGTTATTTATACGATGTTGCAAATTGGTTCTTACTTGGCCTCTCCAAAAATTCGATCCAATTAAAATACCCTCTTGATTAAAATAGTTACCAGAAAGTGAATACTGAGTTTTTTCATTTCCTCCTGAAATATTTATGACATGATTTTGAACTATCGCTTTTCGTAAAACCTCATTTTGCCAATTTGTACCTTCGCCAAATGAATTAATTTGTTCATTTGTAAAAAAGGCTCTATCTCCATCATTTGTTGCTCTCAAATTTGCTAACTGAGCAAATTCTTTTGCATTCAGCATATCAATTGTTTTGGCTGCTTCTTGAACACCATAAAAACTATCAAACTCTACTTTACTAACTCCATTTTTACCTTTCTTTGATGTAATTAGTACAACACCATTTGCACCTCGCGATCCATAAATTGCAGTAGCCGATGCATCTTTTAAAACTTCAATTGACTCAACATCATTCGGTGATAATGATGCCGGTGCGCCAGTTAGTGGAAAACCATCTAACACATATAAAGGCTCGTTATTTCCTAAAATAGAATTGCCCCCTCTAATTCTTACACTAATATTGGAACCTGGCTCGCCAGAATTTTGAACAACTTGAACTCCGGCCGCTCTTCCAGATAAACTTTGAACCGGATTTATTGCTACTTGAGTAATAAGATCTCTACTTTTAATAGAAGAAACAGATCCAGTTAAATCACTCTTCTTTTGAGAACCATAGCCAATTACTACGACCTCATCAAGTGCTTTATCATCTTCGGTCAAACTAATATTTAGTTGACTTCGGTTCCCAATAACAACTTCTTGAGTAGAGTAACCAACAAAAGAAAAGACCAAAATTGATTTAGCGTTTGCTACATTGATAGAGAACTCTCCATTAGCATTCGTTGCTGTACCTTTGGATGTTCCCTTCTCAGTTATACTAACACCCATCAATGGTAGTTTGCTTTGAGCGGATACAACCTTACCCGTTACTTGCAAATCTGCTGCATATTCAATTT
>NZ_JBIIQN010000044.1:0-12482 GCF_044342065.1 Aquirufa sp.
ATGTAAATACTGTCAAGGTAAGTGCTATTTCCTAAAGTAGCAGAAAGAACATAGTACCCTGCCGTTGTAACGGGAAATGTAATACTTGTTGATGTAGACCCGTTAAACCATGTAGGAGTATATCCATTTGGTCCACTATATGATAATGTTGCGTTCGAACCAGGACATACACTTAAACTGTCTCCTTGAGATATTAACGAAGCATTTGGGTTTGCTCCATATGGAAAAACAGTCTTTTTGAATAAGGGTCCCCAATTATTATTTGCATCCCTCATCCTAATATTGAATAACGTTGGTGAAGTAGTAACCGTCCAGGTTGCATTAGTTCTTAATACAGATTCTACAGCATCATCTAATGCGCCATCAAATGCAATAATCGGAGTCCCCTGTCCTTGACCAGGATCAAATACACCGAAAAAATACTCAGCATATGTAATATCAACAGAGCGAGTACTCAAACTACCACTATTAATAAAAATGGTTTTTTTGAATAATGGTCCCCAATTATTTGAGTTATCTTTTAGTCGTATGTTAACTAAAACTGGGGAGTTTAAATTTGGAATAGGTTGAGCACTAGCAATGATACTTTCAACTGCTTCATCCCAAGCCCCGTCAACCACAGTGAATGCAGTCCCGCTACCATTACCCGGATCCACCGCTCCAAAAAAATACTCACCCCCCTTAATGTCCGGTTGGGCAAAAAATATTCGTAATCCAAATAGGAATAGAAAAGATAGAATCTGCTTCATATTCCCTAATTTTTGTGGTAACCTTTTGCCTTGATATTAACTTGTTGGCCTGGAAATAAATCTGTGGGCATCTCTATATCGAATATAAAAGCCTTTCCATTTGAAGGATTTATAGATGGGCTGTAGTTTAAAATACTGTAAGGCCCTCCTGTTCGTCCTCGATCATTAATAGATAAATCAATATCATAATAGTCATGATTTGGATTGCCCGCATCTATATTTGTACCAGTTGGACCAATTATTTTTGTTAAAACCAGAGGTTGGGAACCAGTTGGAATTGTGCATGGTAAATCAATTCCGTTGTACGTCCATTGAAAGAAACCTGATGAATTAGCTGTGGGAAATCCAGCATTAGTTGTTGAGTAAGAATTAGAACAAGAACCACAGGTTTGTGAAGAAATACAACCTGGCACATTGCAATTCATCAGCATCCCCCAACAAATTCCTTGGCCCCAGTTTCCAGCAGATCCATCCACACAAGGATTATTAAGCCTGGCAGTAAGATAAAACAATGGAATTGATGCAAAAAGATTACTTGTAAAAATTAAATTATAATTAGGCGGGTTTTTTGCTACAAGTAATTCGCTATTAGTAATGAATTCATTATTAGAGATAATGTTAGAAACAGAAGTAAGGGTGTTCCACTTAAGAATTTGAATATTTTTTAATAAATTATTTGATATGATAAATTTGTAATCGTCGTTTGAGTAATAAAGAATGTTAGTCACAGTATCTGCTGCAATTAAAATTTTATCCGTTAGATTATTTGCATTTGGTTCATCATTAATTGTTAAATCATTTGTTTTGGACGCAACAAAATTTCCAAATCTAAATGTAGTCATTCCAGTCATTGAACCTCGCGCGCAATTTAACTCATAAAAATCTTGGTCTATTGAAAGATTTGTCATCCTTGAATCAATAATACTTACTTTAGCTCGATTTGCTGCACTTCCTCCAATAATGACATTTGAAGAAACAGAATAGACCCCAAGATTAAAACCAAGAATTTCCAATTTCATTCCTGGAAACCCAGCAATAATAATATTTCCATTAAAATTAATTATAGAACCTGCGGTTTGAGATAGTATGGTTAATGATTTGTTTAAGGTTAATGCTGGTTCGTTATAAGTGCCTGGAAGAATTAATATACGGTCTCCATTAACAGAGGCCGTTACTGCAGATGAAATGGTAGTAAAAAGATTTGTTCCATTTCCATTAGCCAAATTTGGGTCCACAAAACGGTCAATAGCAAATATATTGAAACAAGTCAAGAATAAGGTTATCGCGATAGGGTATTTCATATTAGAAAAAATTATTTGTTGTCATCATTACTGGACTCTAAACAAATTTAGATTAAAAAATTTTAAGTAGCCCTAATTGAAAACTAAAAGAGTTCTAACATTTATTTTATGCCCAATACAGTTTTAGTTTATGCGATTGGACCCGTTTATTGACCTGCATGTATGGTAGAAAGACTGAGGCACTTACCTGATGTTATTAAGTATTGTTATAAATTTTCATTTTAGAAATTGAATATATTGTTCACGCCTAAAAGTTTCTGCATCCGTATTTAATTTTTTACTGTTTATTCCTTTTGTAATACCTCTAAGGGCATTGTCCGAAGGTGATAATAAAGTCTTAATCTTTAATCGCCTTGCTGTATGAAAAACTAAAGTAGGCAGGTCAACTTGTTCGTATTTGAAATCACCTAAATTAATGGGAATAAATATTTCATTTTTCTTCTTTTTTTCACCCTTTGCTTTTTCACTTTTTTTATAAAGTAATGGTTCTATTTGTTGTTTCAGTAACTTAGTAACAAATTCACTTGTCGTATAAATGGTATCAATTTTAGAATTTTTTAGAATTTCAATGATATCCTGAAACTCAATTATTGAAAGATCTTCGTCTGCCGAAGAAGAGTTGTCTTTGCGATAGCATTTTCGAATAATATCCATAATGCCAAAGTTATTGTTCTTTAAATAACCCATAATATTATCAACCGTGAAATTTGATTCAATGTCTAAAACGTCGTGAAATAAGTCCCAAAACTTATTATCTGTGCTACCATAGTAAAATTGAAGTCGGGGGCTTTTTTCGCTAGTAACTTGAAAGGCTGGAAATGACCCTAAAATTAGTTTTGTCGTGTTCCCATTAATTGAGCGTTGACCAAAATTGTCGTTGAATGGATGAGTTACTATTGTCATGTCCGTTGTAGTTGGTGCATTACCAATAAATTAATCTATATTCCTTATTTAAATCATGAAGCGCAGCATATTTTTTTTCGCTAAAACATATTGTATATGTATTTATCCATACAAAGCAACGAAAAAATCAACTCCTTGTTTGCTTTCGAATTTCTATTTTAATGTATTTAAATTCAAGCACCTTATTTTATTAATAGAAGCAACGCATCCAACAATTAGATCAAGGCTACTTTGATGGACGTTTTGTGCAACGCGCTGAACCATCGAAAAAGATTTATCGAAGAGAAAAGAACAAACGGCGGGGATAGGAATGAAGGGTGAATTTAATGAAACACGAATTATGACGGTTTGCTTGCAGGCGATCGTAGCCCTGTGTTGCGCCTGCGGCAGGGAAATGGCGCTTGCACGCTATTAGTTGCTGGCTCTCTTCTATCAACCGAATAATGTTGTGTTTGATTGTTCAATATTTTTTGGTCGGATGCTCATTAAATTTTCAAATGCTTTGTAGTCGTCTTTTGATTTGATTACAAAGATTTTTGAAGTCTGTATTTTGTCTTCTTTTAATTCTGTGAATTTAGAAAGTCCCTTTTTACTATTAAGAATAATTTCTTTGTTTGCGTTATAAGTCGGCAAGTCAAAGTCAGACTGAACAGGATTTATAACGGCAATTGGTCTTTGAGTTTCGCAAAAAGATTTTGTTGTAAAGCGTGAACCACCATCTAATGAACTTTGAATTAAAATTAGCCCGTTAGAAAGACCTGCTTGAATTCTACAAGATTTTACAACGGTAAAAGTGTCTTCCTTTTTGTCTGGTGGCATTTCTGAAATTAAAAGTCCGCCACTTCCAATAGCCTTATCAGCGTTTTTAGCAGTGTTTTTCAGCAGTGTTTTTTTAGTGTTATAGTTTAGTCCGCCTGCTAAAATGCCAATAACTTTATTATGAATTTTTTCGTTTGATTTAATAGAAAAATTGTCAACTCCTTCCGCAAATCCGTTGCAGATTGCCCAATTTGTATTTGAATAAAAGGAGCTAATTCTTTCTGATATTTTCACAGCATTTTCATTTGGTTCTCTTGTTCCAATTATACAAACAGTCTTATTGTAAAGTAAATCAAGATTGCCTTTGCAATAAATAACCGATGGTGGGTCTTTAATTTCTTTTAGTAGAGATGGATAGTCTTCACTTGTGAATTCTATTATTGTAATGCCTTCTTCTTTGCATTTAAAAACAATGTCTTTGGCACTTTCTACTGCTTCATAAATTGTGTTATCATCAAACTGTTTGTTATTGGCTTTGATGATTTCTTGAATTTCTTGAATTGTGTTAGAGGTTTCAAAGGTGTCTTTTGAAACTACCTTTTTTACAAAGGCAGGACCTATACCTTTTAATTCAGAAAGTGCAATTATTCCTATTATTTTATTATTGTCTTTCATTCTAAACTATGTTCTCTATAAAATTACCGCAACCATTACCACCATATTTTTGAGGAACGCAAGATAAAAAACGTGTTCCTTTATTTCTGTTGACTTTCACTTGTAGTTTTGTTCCGCAATGAGGACAAACTCTTTCGCTTTCAACTGTTGTGATAAGATAAAACAAAGTTACGAAAATGATATTCTTAACGCCTTTTTCAATGAACTTTCCACAAATTGAATATGCTGTTCCGCCAGTTGTAAATTGGTCGTCAAGTATGATTATGTTTTTGCCTTGTAGGTCTGTTTCGTTAGAAAGGAAAATGTGTTTATCAACAAATTCTTTTCTGCTTTTGTAATCCTTTTGGTTTCTAATGCTTCCTTCAATTTCTTCAGTCCAAAGGATAAATTTTTGCTTTGTGATTGTTGTTTCAACTGAATCAAATAATTCGGATAGTTTGTTTGGCGGCTGAGTTGTTTTTTTATCTGATACAAAAGTAAAATAGTCCCACGTTACATTTGGCATACTTTGCATAACGAAAGACAAAAAATTGGAAGTTGCTTTGCCAAGTTTTTGCAATGTTTCTTGAGTTCGGTCGGCTCGTTGAAATTCAAAGTATTTGTCGGCAACTGCAAACTTATCGCATTCTCCAGCTTGTTGTCTTCCAAGTGTTCTATATGCAATAAATCTTTCAGGATACTTTGTTGTTTTGAAACGAACAGCTTTTGTAGTATTTTGATTTTGAAAAATACCTTCTACGGCCAATAGATTTTGTAAAGGGTTAAGCAGAATATCGTGTATTTCGTCAAATTTGTTTACAAAATATGTTGCCCCACTTTTTAAATGTTTCCAGTCTTGTCCAATGCCATCTCGGTTTTCTTCTCCGCTGGCTGAATAAAAGTTTGTCAGGATTGTAGCTACATTCAAGGCTCTTCCAAACTCTATATCTAACCAAGTGTCGCCTATAACAAAGAAACTGTCTTTATCTGTATTAATATGTGGGTGTCCAACTGTATCAAAGCATCTGTCGATTAAGTACTGTTTGGCTTTTCCAAAATTGGGCTTGTCACATAAACTAATGTATTCTAACTGAAATATTTGCTCGGCAATTTTCTTTACATAATTTGGATGAGAGTCTGAAACAATTATTGCTTCATATCCTTTTTTTTGTATGTCTTGAATAAACTCTTTTGCTCCTGGAATTAATGGAATTTCTTCCAAGTTGGTTTCTTCTAAACCGTCTTTGAATGGTTTAAATTTTTCGTGAGCAGTGTCCGTTAATGTTCCGTCAAGGTCTATGAGTAATATTGTCATACTGTGTCGTTTTTAAGCTTGCCACTAACGGTTTCTGGCTTGGCGGCGTGCCGAACTTTTTAAATTAAACTCAAATTCGAAGTTAGATTATTTTCTCTCATGAAATCTTTTTTTCGAAGAAAGAGCTGAGGCATGTAGCCAAACCAGTGTTAGTGGCTGGCATTATTCTTTATTAAGTTCTTGAACTGCTCTTTTTAAATATTCGTCTTCTATTTCGTCAATTTTTACTCTTTCTCCCCAAATTATGAAACCATTTTTGTCTTTAGCAACACACCCTGTTAGTCCCTTTTTAGTTTTGAAAGTTTTGTAGTCAACATTCTTTAAAATACCCGCCCTCATTTCAAAAATGTGGTTTTTGTCTTTGGCATAACAATCTCCAAGTATTTGAAACGTTTGATAGTCTGCCTTATCAAATACATAAAAACTACCACCGTCAGACATCGAATAATGGTGATAGATATGATTTTTGTCCTTGTAAAATGTGTTTCCAAGTTCTCTAAATGTTGCTGTGTCAATGATGTTTTTTAATGGCGGGTTTTCGTTGAACCCAAACTTTGTTATGTAAGTTTCAGCTATTACCTGTCCATCAGAGCAAATAACACTATGCGTTTTAAATCCAATTTCCCCATATTTATTTTGCCAAAGTCCGCATTTCAACAGTTTCCATTCTGACGTAAGTTTAATACTATCTAATTTTTCTAAATACTTCTCACATTTCTTAATTTCCTCACTTTCAATCTTTGTTTTACTACTTGCATTATCTCCAATTTTATTTTCAGTTCTTGATTTGAAAATGCTAACAACAATGAGAAATGATGCAATTAATAAAATTATGAATGTTAATCGATGCTTATTTTTCATTTAAGGTTGTTTTGTCATGCGCTTGCCACTAACTTAGCTATAACCCTCACAATCTCGCTTCAAGCCAACAACTGTTTGTTCTCTTGACCTCAAAGAGTGGAGCTTCATGAAATTAATGATAATTTATAAACAGAACAAACAATGGAGAATGGAATAAACCGTGAATTTTCATTAGACGAATTTTAACTCCTTACTTGCTTTCCAATTTTCATTTTAATATATTTAAATTCAAGCACCTTAATTTATGAGTCAAAACAACGAGCAGGCTATGGACTTGTACGACCACGTATACACCTATTTACACGAAACCTGGGATCCCATTGGCGTTAAGGCCTTTGGAGAAAACGGAGAATATGCTTCCTATACCGATGATATTGTTTTAATGATAATTCGTAAGGTCAGCATAAACCAATTGGCAAACCACCTGCAATCGCTGGTAGAAGATACCATAGGACTTGAATGGTACCCACGAAATTTTCACTTAGAAAGTGCGTATGATTTGTTGGAGCTGAGGGGGAAGTGAACTTATTTTATTAAATAACTTTTACGGATACTCCCCCAATAACGGAATAAACCGAAATTATCGAACTAACTAATTTATATAATACCAAAAGCAGCTTTTTCTTTATTAATTAAATAATTTCTTTATTCTGGAAATAATATTTTAACTCACTATTTAGACATATGACAACAACTCAAGACGTACTAAACAACCTAGAACCATACAAAGGAATGCATGGCCTTTACATTATCACACCAAAGAATCCCAATGTGTTAAAAGAGATTTGCCTTAAGCTGAATTACACGTTCAAAAGTGAAATCGCCTATATTGGCAAAGGCGCCAAAACGAAAAGTAGCGATTTAAGAAATAGAGCCAAGCAAGAAATGGGGTGGTCTAACTTTGAAGGAGCCACCTTTGTTAGAAAAATGGGCATTTTCTTGGGATTTGATATCACGGACAAAACCAATGTACAATTAAAGGAAGAAACAAGAAAATTCATTTGCGATAACTTCAATATTCAATGCATAGAACATCCTTTAGAAGACGATTTATTATTTCATGAAAAGGAACTTATCCGAAAATTACAACCCTGTTTGAATGATAAGAAAAACAAGTAATCACGTTTGTTTTTTTTCCCAAATCAAATTATCGCAAGAAATAATAAAGTTATATCCAAAAATAAGAAATACCCCTACCCTTCCAATTCAAGTTAACTTCAAGCCAACTTCAAGCTAACTTAAGGTTAGATTTATGTGGGTTAAATCCAACGTTATCCTGACTTCAAGTTAACTTATTTTACCTGCTTTTTTATTACTGGGAGCTACCGGCCGTTTATGTTTAAAAATAAGAAGCGTAAGTACGCGCAGTTAATTCCGCATCCAACTTTAGGTATTTTAAGAAATTCCGCTCCGATTTATGTCCACTGAATTTCATGATGGCTTGGGCTGGCATTCCCTTCAGAAATTTCAGGGTACAGAAGGTGCGCCGGCAGGTGTGGGAAGAAACCTCTTCGTACTTTTTCTTGATGATCAAAATGGTTTCTCCGGCAACTTCTCGATAGAACTTGATGTCGTCGGTCATATTCGCTTCGCAACATAATTCGCGAATGGTAGCGTTAAAACGCGTGACTTGATTTTTGTCATAGGTAGGTAATATTCCATTGTAGGATTCCAAGATGGTTTTGAATCGTTCGCTCAATGGAATAATCAATTTCTTTACCCCAGAATTTTTCGTTTTCTTGGGAATAATATGCAATTCATTGTTCCGTATGTCGTGTTCTGAAATTCGGATGAAATCCGAAAATCGCAATCCCGATTCACAACCCACTAAAAATAAATCACGAACCTTCTTCGCATGAGGATCTGTTACGTCGAGTTTTTCCAAAAGCAGCAAATCTTCCTCGGTGAGGTAAATCTTATCGACGTCCTCAGAAATGGAAGGAAAACACTTTAAACTAAATCGATTGACTATTCCTTTTTCGAAACACCAATTCAGGAATGCTTTCAAGGCCTTATTCGATTTTCCAATGGTATTGGGTAACAACCCCGGAAAGCCTTCGGCATTTGGAGCAATAAAACTCAAGTAGTTCATCCACTCCAGCGAAAAATTAGCTGAATCACTCGCAATCAAAGCGAACGATAAGGGCGTTCCAAAGATTTCCTGGACCTTCAATAAATGCTTTCTCAAACTGTTGTTATACTCTCGAATGTCCACGGAAGTTTTTCTTTTTTCTTCAATAAAATCTTCAAAATGATCCCATAACTTTTTATCCTTCTTGTTTTTTACAGGGACCTGCCGTTGTTTGATGAAATCGGATTTTATGCGCTGCGGGGACGGATAGAAATCATCGTCACGGTACTGCTTCATCAATGAGTTCAAAACCGCTTCCATGGCGGTTAAGCGATCATTTATTTCGTTTGCTTTTTCAAATTCTATGGTTACTTTTACACGCTGTTTGCGGTCCATCCAAAATTTTGGCGGAACGGAGCAGCCCGTAGAAATTTTTACGCGCGTGTTTTCATAGTAAACTGTCATCAATATAGACGTTGCCTGTATTGACTTTTTATCTCTTAAATGGAACCGAATCATTGTTAATAACTTTACCCAAAGATACAATAAAGCGTGGACGGATTCGTGGACGGATTATGTTGATTTAGGTTGTTTTTCAACAAAACCAAAAGTAGTCTCAACATACTTAACTATCTGTAATTCAATATAATATAAGCAAACTTAGAACAACTTCGGAAACCCTTGAAAACACTAGAATGGCCGAACCGTCCAGACCGCGAAACGGTTCGTTTAAAGAAAAGCCTCTATGGCTGGAGGATTAGAAAACCCTAGGAAGTATCAAGTTTCTTAGGGTTTTTGTTTTTTAGGGGATAAAAAGCGGCCCTTCGACCCGCCTATGCTCTGCTCCGGCGGACAAGCTCAGGGACCGCTTAAATTTAAATTGCAATACATCAGGTGCGGTCCCTGAGCTAGTCGAAGGGCGCACCCTGAGAACATTTAACTTTCCCATGACAACTCAGGTCAATAAGTTGTGCATATCAATAAAATTAAATTTATTTGTTGACCAGATTCCTGCCTATGCTCAATCAACATAAGATTCTCCGCGTACTGCAACTCATTACCTACCTGCAAGAATCACCCCATAAAACCATTAACCAACTCGCTTCGTTTCTAGATTCTACCGAACGGACCGTTTACCGTTACCTCGACCTGCTTCGGGAATGTGGGTTTGATCTCCACAAAGACCACAACCAACGCTACTACATTGAACAGCAAGCTACCGACGGCATTTACTTCACCCCCGAAGAAGCGCAGCTTCTCAAATCGCTTGTGTTAAGCACCGGAAAATCCTCCAAGCTAAAAGATACGCTCCTGAGTAAAATCTACATGGGTTCTGAACTTCCCATGGTGGCCACCCACCTGCTTCATTCCAAGAACGGGAAAGCGGTGGAACGCCTCACCAAAGCCATGATGAACAAGGAGCAAGTCATCTTAAAGAAATACCAATCCATCAATTCGGAAAGCATTACAGACCGCGTGGTTGAACCCTTTGGCTTTACCGAAAACTACCACACCGTGATGGCCTTTGAACCGGCTACCCAAAAAAATAAAACGTACAACATCGACCGCATTGGCTCGGTGGAATACACCGGTACCGTATTTAAACACGAAACACTCCATGAACAGCAAATTCCCGATGTGTTTGGCTTTGCCTTTTCCGGAAAGAAATACCCCCTGCGCCTGGAACTACCCTTTAAAGAATTTCTGCTACTCAAAGACCGCTACCCCCTCATTGCACCCTTTACGAGCTATCACCCCAAACTCGACCGCTACGTGTTGGAGGTAGAAGTGAATGACCTGAGGCCGGTGGAGGGGATTGCTAGACAATAAAAAATGGTTACTTTTAAAGCTAGTGTCAATAAATAAGTATCATTTATTAGCGGATTATTTAAGCAAACGGATGCGCATGAGTCATGTGTATCAACCCGTAATGATCATGAAACTGCTTTCCAATCAAGGAAAAGCAAAGGCAGATGAAATTGCCCTTGATTTGGTTCAGAATGACTTAAGCCAACTAGAATATTATACTGAAAGAGTAAATCAAATGGTTGGTAAAGTTCTTCGAAACAATCAGATAGTTCTTAAAGAGAAAAATGAATACCAGCTTATTGGATTTGAAGAATTAACAAACATAGAACGAGCAAAACTCATTGAATTATGTGCTGTTAAAATCGACGAATACAAAGAAAAACGAGGCATGATGATTTGGGATCATCGAAGAAAGAATAGGTCCCCCATTGACGGAAGTATACGATATCAAGTATTAAACAGAGCCAACAATGTTTGCGAGTTATGTGGCATCTCCTCTGAAATCAGAGCCTTAGAAGTGGATCACATTGTACCTAAAAATTGGAAGGGCGCCGATGATTTAAGCAACTATCAAGCATTGTGCTACAAATGCAATACGAATAAACGAGATACAGATGATACCGACTTTAGAAATCGAGTGCATCTCTTTGAGATGAGGGATACAACGTGTGCGTTTTGTTCGTCCAACAAAGAGGTTGTATTCGATCATCCCTTGGCCTTTGTTATTAAAGACAAATTTGAGGTTACCAAAGGACACCATTTAGTTATCCCTAAAAGACATTTTGCTAATTATTTTGAATTAAAATCAGCTGAATTACTCGCTATTAATTCACTCATCAATCAAATTAGAGACAAGCTATTATTGGAGGACAGGTCAATTGAAGGATTCAATATTGGTATAAATCAAGGGGTAATCGCTGGTCAAACCATCATGCATGCTCATGTTCACATTATTCCACGACGAAAAGATGATGTATCAAATCCGCGCGGAGGAATTAGAAATATTATACCAGGAAAGGGGGATTATTAACCCTCCCCAATCAAATACGTATACAGCGCGTTTTCCACAGCATGCTCTAATTTGTAGGTAAAATGAACTACGGGTTCGTTGGTAACAGGAATATGACCTTGTTTCATAGAACCTGGAATAATCTCTACTTGACCAATACAGTAATAATCCTCACCCTCGCCGTCGGATTTCTTGACAAATAACAGAATTAATTCAGACTCTATAAGCTTTTTTATTTCAGGACTACCTACTTTTCTGTTCCAACGTGACTCCCAAGCGAAGGTTCGTGAGTCAATAAAATGGTCATTATATTTCGTTCGTTGGGAACGGTCTTCCGATTTTTTATAAGTTACAAAACAAGGCGTCACCTTATGGTTCGTACGATATCCATATACTGTACTACTAATATCTTTCTCCCAGTTTAAAATTCTGCAAACATCCTTACGACTATATTTTGCCCCTAAAACAAATCCATGATGAAAACGTGTGGCCTTAAATCGTTTCTGAAATGCATGAATTCCATAAGCCAAGGCATCCAAAAGAAACCGTTTAAACGTGGGATTAAGCACCATGGAGTTGAAAGAATCCGTTAACTCAAAAGCACCACCAACCTTTTTTAGAACAGGTATAGGTTTTTTGATAAATTCAAAATTAAGGTTCCATTCCAAGGAAGCAAAACAAGGCTCAGAAATGGGATATGTACTACCTAACAGTAAACCACAGTATTTCGAAAGGGTCTTGCTCGTGCATTCTTTTTTCTCCAACAAAACGTTTAATGCTGCAAGCTCCTCAATGCGTTTTCCGTTGGCGATTTCTTGGGAAAACTGCTCCAACAATTGAATCGATGTTTTCGGTAAGATTTCTAACGAAGATTCTAAACCACGAATGAAGGAATAGTAACTCTTTCCATAATCAACATACGCATAAGGATCTCTTGAACCGTGCGAAACAAAATCCATCATCATGGGAATTCTCCCTAGTTGCCGAGTTAACAAATCAAAATCCTTGACCAGGTCCTTTTTCATTTGCAGGTTAGATTCATCAATTGCTT
>NZ_JBIIQN010000042.1:0-12936 GCF_044342065.1 Aquirufa sp.
GGGTGTTCACCTCTTCCCATCTCGAACAGAGAAGTTAAGCCCCGCACCGCTGATGATACTGGGATCAAACCCGGGAAAGTAAGTAAGCTCCAAGTTATTATAGAAAGACCGCCTCCTAGGAGAGCGGTTTTTTTTTGCATAACAGTCGTCAGTCGCAAGTCCGAAGGGAATCAGGAGCCAGTTTAACTCTTCACTCTTAGCTCTTAATTCTTAAGTCTGAACTATTATTAAGCCCGAAGGGAAATCAGTCCGCAGTCCGAAGGGAAATCAGGAGCCAGTTTAACTCTTCAATCTTAGCTCTTAATTCTTGCCTCTTAATCGGCTATCTACTTTTTCATCTGCTAAATTCGCCCGTTTATCTACTTGTTTAATTTGCAACATTGTTGCATCTTTGTATTATGTTTATTTTGTACTCCATTATACAATTAAACTATGTTATCATGAAACACGTATTTATTCTTTTATCGATTTTATTCATTTCGGTTGGTTGCTCAGATGAGCATTTACACCCCCATGATGATAATGAATTGATTACCACGGTTAAGTTATCCTTCAAGTCCTCAACAGGCGCTATTAAGTCTTATTTTTGGCGAGATAAACAAGGTGATGGCGTTATGGATTCTGTTGATCCAATAGTACTGGATAAGAATGCAACGTATGAATTAACGATTTCATTACTAGATGAAACAAAAAATCCGGTTTTTGATATTTCAAAAGAAATTGAAGAAGAGGCTGATGTTCACTTGTTTGTGTTTAAATCTACTCCGGCTGGTCTTGTTAATGTAACGATTAAAGACTTAGATAAGAAAGGACTACCTGTCGGACTTTTATCGCAAATTAAATCACAAACTACTCCAGGAAATGGCAATTTTAATGTTATTCTAAAACACCAACCGCCAGTTAACGGTAAAGCTGTCAAAAATGGCTCTGAGTCAATAGGCTCTACCGACGTTGATGTTTCATTTCCATTATCAGTTCAATAATTAATTAAATGTCTAAATTAAAGCAAGCCAAACAATTAATACTCATGGAGAAGCTAGGTTTATTCCTATCTTTCGCCTGTGCTATTCATTGTTTGGCGATGCCTTTTATCGTTTTTTTTGCTCCTTACGTTCTTGGAAGTTTTGCTTTTTCAGCCAATATTGAGTGGCTTCTTGTGGCATCTAGTTTTGGCCTAGCGGCTTATATTTTAATTTCGGATTATCAAAAACACCAGCGACTAAAACCGCTATACTTTTTAGCTCTCGCCCTATTTTTCAAAATACTTGAGGTTTTCATTGAGAATCAATCATTTAATTGGGTTTTTGGTGTATTGCTAGGCTGTTCTGTTGCCTATGCTTATTGGGTAAATTACCAACATAAATCTGCTTGTACGTGTAAAATGAAAGCCTAAGAGGGGCTTTTTCGTTTAGCTTTTTTGTATCTTTACCTACTTTTATTTTGTATAAGCCAGCACATTTGTGAGTACTTTTCAATCTTCGATCTACGAACCGGTAATTGGTCTTGAAATTCATGCCCAGCTACAAACGGATTCCAAAATTTTTGCCGGTGATCCCGTTCGCTTTGGTCAAGATGCCAATACCCTTATTTCACCAATTACCCTTGGTCACCCTGGTACACTGCCCCATCTGAATTTAAAAGCTGTAGAATTTGCCATTAAGATGGGTTTTGCTTTGGGTTGTGAGATTACACGCTGGCAAAATTTTGATCGGAAGAATTATTTTTACCCGGATCTTCCTAAAGGATATCAAATTACGCAGGACAAAACGCCTATTTGCATGGGAGGATCTATACAAGTACATCTTGCTGATGGTGTAAAAGTTCTTCCTTTTCACCATATTCATTTAGAGGAGGATGCCGGAAAATCTTTACATGAAGGGGATAATCCCTTTAGTTTCATTGATTATAATCGGGCAGGAACACCCTTAATTGAAATGGTTACAGAACCTGCCATTCGCTCCGCCGAGGAAGCTTTTGCGATGGTATCTGAAGTGCGAAAACTGGTTCGATACTTGGGTATTTGTGATGGAAATATGGAAGAAGGTTCGCTGCGCGCCGATGTCAATATTTCACTGCGCCCCAAAGGTGCTTTTACATTAGGTACCAAAGTTGAAATCAAAAACATGAATTCTTTACGGAATATTCAACGGGCTATCGAATACGAGTGTCGCCGTCAAGAAGAAGCTTTATTGAAAGGAGAGAAACTTATTCAAGAAACCCGGACCTTTGATGCGCATACTGGAAAAACGCATAGTATGCGGGTTAAAGAAACCATGAATGACTATCGGTATTTTCCTGAGCCCGATTTGGCTCCGTTGGAAATTTCTGATCAATGGCTGTCTGACATTAAGGCTATGATGCCAACGTTGCCCTGGGAGCAGGAACGTAAATTTATCGAACAATACAACTTGCCAACTTATGATGCTCATTTCTTAGCAGAAACACGTGAAATGGCGTTGTATTTTGAAGAAGTTGCCTCGCACACGCATGCACACAAGGCCGTTGCCAATTGGCTTATGGGTCCAATAAAATCTCATTTAAACGACAAAGGCCTCACAATTACTGAATTTGAAATTCAAGCAAGGCAATTGGCCGAAATCGTGGAATTGGTAGAAAAAGGTACCATCACACATAATTTGGCAGTACATAAACTGTTTGTACTTTGCTTGGAATCCCCTACCAAGAGTCCTAACCAAATTGTTTCTGAGCAGGGGTGGTTAAATCAGGATGTTAGCGATGAACTTCCTATTTTTGTAGAAGCAGCGCTGGCGGCATTTCCAGATAAAATTAAAGAGTATCACCAAGGGAAAAAGGGGCTTTTAGCTCTTTTTGTAGGTGAGGTAATGAAGCGTTCCAAAGGAACCGCCGACCCTAAACGGGTTAACCAACTTGTAAATCTAGCCCTTGAAAACCACAAATAAATGAAACAATTGCTTGCTTTTTTAGGCGTTTTTTTGACATACCTAGGGAATGCCCAGGATTTCGAATTAACCGTACGTTCAAATCAAGTTGTTCCCCAAAAAAAAATCTACCTCGAGTGGATTAATGCTCGTGGGCAAGCGGTTAAATTGGACTCTTTATTGCCCAACTCTCAGAAGCAAGTAGTTTTTAAAGGCAAAGTACTAGATCAGGGGGGCTTCTATTTGGTAAGTTTTTTCGATGTGCCTAATCCACAAAAGGTATTGGTAATATTGGAAGGGGGAGAAAAGGTGTTTATTCAAGCGGAAGGTATTAATACGCCTGAGAAAGCAGGGACATTTCAAATTCAAGGAGATTCGCCCAATATAGTTTTCATGAATCAACTGTTTGCCTTGTCCAATAACTTACAAGCCAAAGTAGCAACTTGGACCAAAGAGTTACAGGATAAACCTGGCGAGCAAGCAAGAATACAGGCTGCATTTGAGGTGGCCCAACAAGAACAGTTTGCTAAAATTAAGGCATTAATTCCCGCGATGGGGACACATTTAGTGGCACTATGGGCAACTAATTTCTTGCCTGCTGATAAAGAGCTTGCCTTATTAGAGGAAATGGGGGAGCGCTTCCGAATCGCTAGACCCAATCACCCACAAGTAAAACCATTTTTGGAGAATCTGAGGCGGTTAAAAGGGGTTTCTATAGGGTCCGAGGCTCCAGAAATCGCCTTGCCTACCCCTGAAGGCCCTATCATGCGCTTATCCGACTTACGTGGTAAATATGTGTTGATTGATTTTTGGGCAAGTTGGTGCGGACCTTGTCGACGTGAAAATCCAAATGTCATCAAGACCTATGCAGCTTTTAAAGATAAGGGATTCGAGATTTTTGGTGTGAGCCTTGACCAAGAAGAATCAGCTTGGAAAAACGCCATTGCCAAAGATAAGTTAACATGGCCACACGTCTCAGATTTACAATATTGGAATTCTGCGGCCGCTCAAGCCTATCAAGTTTCATCGATTCCGATGACTTTTTTGTTGGACCCACAAGGTAAAGTTATCGCCAAAGGCCTTCGAGGTGATTCATTAAATCAATTTTTAGCAACCCTTTTTTCAAACAAATAGTATGAAAATTGCAATCATTGGATGTGGAAATATGGGAATGGCATTTGCCAATTCATTTATACAATACAACTTAGTTCAGAAAGAGAATCTTTTATTGATTGAAAAAAATCAAGAAAGAGGGACTGTTTTACAGGAGCAAAAGGCTGGGGTGGTTGTAGATACTATCTCAGACAAAATCTCATCTGTAGACTTGGTTATTCTATCCGTAAAACCACAAGATTACCCCAGTGTTGCCGGCGATTTGGCAAATTTATTGCAGCCAAACCAAATTGTTCTTTCCATTATGGCTGGGATTCCGATTGCTAAAATACAAGCCTCGTTACATCATGAATTAATCGTTCGTGCGATGCCAAATACACCGGCTTTACTCGGAATGGGTATGACGGCTTTTGCTGCTGCGCCAACTGTAGGTCTTGCCGATATTCGGAAGGTAGAGAATTTGATTAATTCAACGGGTCGTGCTGTTTTCCTAGAAGATGAGGCTCTGATTGATGCAGTTACTGGGTTAAGTGGTAGTGGCCCTGCATATTTCTTTTATTTAATTAAATCCATGATTGATGCAGGAGTAAGCATGGGATTTGATCCTGCCATGTCGGCATTATTAGTTAAACAAACAATGTTGGGCTCTTACCATTTGATGCAAACGAGCGATAAATCGTTGGATGAATTAATTCAGGCTGTCGCTTCTAGAGGAGGAACTACGGAAGCCGCTTTGCATACATTTGCTGAGAAGCAAGTAGGCGAAGGCCTACAAAAAGGTATTTTTGCAGCTCGTGATCGTGCGGTTGAATTAGCGAAGTAATTGAAGGAAAGCCTCTTCGTTTAGTACCTGGCTAATAGCTTCTCCGTTCGGCGATGAATTTGGATTCGAACTCGCAAATAGTTGCTCGATTAGCGCATTAACCTCCATCTCATTTAATCTTTTTTGATGGTAGCGGGCAGCAAAGCGATTGGCCATGGTTTGTGCAATTTTCTCTGCACGGTGCGCGTTTAAATCGGTCGATGCATGTTTAAGTTGCTCTAAAATCCCTTCCAATAATGCTTGACCATCTTCATCTCCTATTTCTGAAGGAACGCCAACAATTTCCAGTTGGCCGTTTGAACGGGTTTGCAAACGGAATCCTAAATCATTGATTTCGCTCGAAATTTCACCGAGTAGTATCTGATCTCCCGCATTTATATCCCATGCTTGGGGAAAAAGTAGTTGTTGAGACGCACCATTCTTTCGTTGAAGATTATCCATAAATTGATCATAAAGAACACGTTGATATGCGCGCTTTTGGTCTATTAGTAATAATCCACTGGAAATACCGACTGCGATAAATTTATTCAACACTTGAATGGACTGAAAGTTGGTTTGTGCCGACTGTAGGTCCTGCCTTTCATTGGCCTTGCTTTGAACGGTTTTAGCTTCGTTCATGGCAGAGGGAAACAGTGCAGCTTGACCTTGGGATGCTTGTTGTTCAAAGGCGTCTATGTTGTTCTGCAAACCTTCATATAATTTTTGCCAGGCGTCTTGGACTGGTTTAGGTTTATAGTTGGTTTCACTGTAAGTAGAATGGGGTTCTTGACGTGGCAATCCGTTGGTTGGATTTTGAAAATTCACATTGCTGTCGAAGTCCAATGAGGGAATGAGGTTATGTATACTCAACGTTTTACGAACTGCCGATTGAATAATAGCATAAATAGATCTTTCGTCTTCAAATTTGATCTCCGTTTTCGTTGGGTGAACATTGATGTCAATGTGCGCCGGATCGATGCTTAAAAACAACACATAGAAGGGGAAAGCGCCATCAGGCAATAAGCGCTCGTAGGCACTCATCACAGCATGGTTTAGGTAGGCATTTTTGATGAAGCGACCATTCACAAAGAAGAATTGCTCACCTCGTGTTTTTTTAGCATGTTCAGGTTTTCCAACATATCCTTTCATGGACAAATAGCTCGTATTTTCCTCGCAGGCAGCTAGTTGTTCGCGATACGTTTTGCCAAAAAGATCTACGATTCTTTTCCCTAATTTTTCAGGAGCGAGGGAATAGGTTTCTTGGTCATTTTGGATAAATGAGAATTTAATCTCGGGATGTGCCAAAGCAATGCGTTGGAATTCGTCTAAAATATGCCGGATTTCAACGGGGTTTGATTTGAGAAAGTTTCTGCGTGCAGGAATGTTGTAAAAAAGATTTTTTACGGCGATTGAAGTTCCTTTGGGTGCTTGTATACTTTCTTGCGTTTTTAAAACAGATCCATCGATTTTGATGTAGGTTCCTAGTTCGTCATCTGCACGTTTAGTTTTGAGTTCTACCTGCGAAACGGAGGCGATGGATGCCATGGCTTCACCTCGAAATCCCATGGTAGTGATACGGAATAGGTCCTCGGCTTTACGAATTTTGGAAGTTGCGTGTCGTTCGAAACACATGCGGGCATCGGTTTCTGACATGCCACAGCCGTCATCTAGGACTTGAACAATTCCTTTCCCAGCATCTTTGATAATCAGTTGGATGGATAATGCTCCCGCATCAATCGCATTCTCCATGAGTTCTTTGACGACGGATGCAGGACGCTGCACGACTTCTCCTGCCGCAATTTGATTGGCTATGGCATCGGGAAGTAATTGGATAATGTCGCGCATGTAATGTATTTCAGATTTCAAATAAACCAAAAAAAAGGGAATGTTGCCATTCCCTTTTTTTAAAATCAGGTAATTGAATTATTTCAATTCAACTTCAGCACCAGCTTCTTCTAAAGATTTTTTCAAACCTTCAGCCTCGTCTTTCGCTACGCCTTCTTTAACTGCTTTTGGAGCAGCATCTACTAAGTCTTTAGCTTCTTTCAAGCCTAAACCAGTTAAGTCTTTAACTAATTTAACGATTGCTAATTTGTTAGGACCAGCTGATTTCAATACTACATCGAAAGATGATTTTTCAGCAGCCTCGCCACCATCAGCTCCAGCGCCACCAGCTGCAGGACCTGCAACCATAACAGCACCAGCAGCAGCTGGTTCGATACCGTACTCATCCTTAAGGATAGTAGCTAATTCATTTACTTCTTTTACAGTTAAGTTCACTAATTGCTCAGCGAACGCTTTTAAATCTGCCATTGTTTGAAAATTTAATTGTTAAGAATTAATTATTTGTTGGAGCTATGCTCCGATTAAACATGTTAAAATTATTCTGGACGCTCAGCCAAAGTCTTAACAAGGCCAGCCAATTTCTTCTCTCCGCTAAGTAATGCAGAAACAAGGTTTTTAGCAGGCGATTGTAATAAGCCAATAACTTCTCCAATCATCTCGTTTTTCGACTTGATGTTTTCTAGCGCTGATAATTGATCTTCACCAATGTATAAGCCGCCTTCAATGGATGCACCTTTGAATGTGATTTTATCTTTTCCAGCTGCTTTTTTGAATTCTTTGATCAACTTAGCAGGTACTTTAGCATCTTCTGGAGAGAAGATAACACCTGACATGCCAGTCAAGACTTCAGCATCAAATGGAGTATAATCGTTGCCTGTTTTCGCTAAGGCTTTCGAAATTAATGTGTTTTTGAAGATTTTGTACTCCAAACCCTTCGCGAAACACAAACGACGAAATTCCGTTGCTTCGGCTACTGTTAAACCGGCTGTACTTGCAATGTAGAAGTACGGAGTTGCCGCGAACTTTTCGCTCAACTCATCAATAATCTGATTTTTTTCTTCTCTTGTCATGATTACAATCCAGCTATAGATCCTTTATCAATGATGATGCCCGGAGACATTGTCGAAGATATATTGATCGATTTAACATACGTTCCTTTTGCAGAAGATGGCTTCAATTTCAACAACGTGTTGATAACTTCTTGCGCATTTTCAGCAATTTTATTTGCATCAAACGAAACCTTACCTATTGAGGTATGGATGATACCAGTTTTGTCAACCTTAAAGTCGATTTTACCTGCTTTCACTTCGTTTACTGCTTTTCCTACTTCCAAAGTTACTGTACCAGACTTTGGATTAGGCATCAGACCGCGAGGTCCTAACACACGTCCCAAACGGCCTAATTTTGCCATCACAGTTGGCATGGTAATGATTACGTCGATATCGGTCCAACCGCTCTCGATTTTTGCAATGTAATCATCCAATCCTACGTGATCAGCACCGGCTGCTTTTGCTTCCTCTACTTTATCTGGAGAACACAATACGAGTACACGTACGTCTTTACCAGTTCCATGAGGTAGGGCAACCACACCACGAACCATCTGGTCCGCTTTGCGGGGGTCTACGCCTAAGCGAACATCAATGTCCACAGAGGCATCGAATTTTGTATAGGAAATTTCCTTCAATAATGCAGCTGCTTGATCAAGCGTATACGCTTGTGTAGCATCATATTTTGATAGGGCTTCCTTTTTTTTCTTCGTAAGTTTTGCCATTACCTTTTAATTAAAATGTTTATTTCTGATGATTAAATCAGAACGGTTTATCACCAGAAACAGTAATACCCATTGATCTTGCCGTTCCAGCAATCATACTCATTGCTGCTTCGATTGTAAAACAGTTCAAATCTGGCATCTTCGTTTCCGCAATTACGCGCACTTGATCCCAAGTTACAGAACCAACTTTTTTCAAGTTTGGTTGTGCAGAACCTGACTTAACTTTCGCAGCATCCAATAACAAAATTGGCGCTGGAGGAGTTTTTACAACGAAATCAAACGATTTGTCTGCGTAATAAGTAATAAGGACTGGCAATACTACGCCATTTTTATCTTGAGTACGTGCATTAAATTGCTTGCAGAACTCCATGATATTTAATCCTTTCGAACCTAATGCAGGACCGATGGGTGGTGAAGGATTGGCTTGGCCACCTTTGCATTGAAGCTTAACGTAACCAGCTATTTCTTTTGCCATGTTAAAACATCGTTTATTTAGTGAAATTAGAGGTTTTTCTGCCAATAAGGGTGGAAGCTTCCTTATCTGAATCCCCTCCGGGTGACTTTCCTGTGTAACAATACATTCCAGCCCATTGTGCCTTTGAAATTTTCAAATGACCCAATGCCGCTTTTTAAACGGACTGCAAAATTAGGGGAAAATATTTACAATACAAAAAGAATTTCTGATAAAACGAGAAACTAGTGAGATTTTTGAAATATCATCTCATAAAACTCGCCGAAACCATGCTTGATGGTTACCTCTACCTGGTAGCCATTCTCCTGCAATAAAGTTTGAATCGATTCAAAACTATCAAGGGTTTTATACATATCATCTTGATGATTTTCTATTTGAATCCGATCGATCTGACAAGTTTTCAAAGGGAATAAACCAGTCAAACATTTCAATTCGTGGCCCTCTGTATCAATTTTTAACAAGTCGATATGCTTGATGTGCTTATCTTCAATAAATTCACGTAGCGATATCGTCTCGATTTCAATACTTTCACTGATTATTTCCGACGGCTTTACGCCCATAACTTGCGCTTTCTTTGCTAAATATTTACTATCGGGGTTTAGCGGCTCAAATGATGAGGTCAAATCCAGTTTATTGATATAAAAGGTCAGAATTTGTTTAGCATTTGAAACGCCTTTATTTACTAAGGTCATATTTTTTACGCCTTGGTATTTAGTTGTCAAAAATTGAAACAAACTCGGGTTAGGTTCAAAAGAGGTAATTTGGGCGGTAGGCCGAATGGCTAAAAAGAAATCAGCCGATTGCCCTTTATTGGCCCCTACGTCAAATATTGTCGGATTTTGGGGTAAAGCTTTTTTGTAAAAGCGTTTAAGCTTGGGATAAAAAAGGATAGCTTCGTTTAGCTCGATTAAATAAGTAATTAGTTTAATTCGACTGATCATGCTATTTACTTGGTTTATTAAAAAAAAACCCTGGAATCCAGGGTTTTGTAGTAAATCAATATGTGATCTTATTTTTCTACCTGTGAGTAGTTTAACTCCAATGGTGTATTACGTCCAAAGATCTTAACCATAACAGATAATTTCTTGCTGTTTTCGTGAATCTCTTCAACCGTTCCTTCGAATGAAGCAAATGGCCCATCAATTACGCGAACTGTCTCGCCTTTGATAAAGCTTATTGATGCATATTCTTCTACCGCTGCTGCCTCATCTACTTTTCCTAGAATACGATTTACTTCACTTTGGCTCATCGGAACAGGTTTCTTAACCGTCACTTTGGTCTTTTTTACTTTTCCGCCTTCAACCTTTGTTACTTCAATCTCTTCATTATTAGCCTGTAAGAATCCAATAACTCCTGGAGTGGAAGTTAAAATGTGGCTAACCTCGCCAGCTAAATCAGCTTCGACCATGATGTATCCGGGAAATAAGTTCTTCTCACGAATGACTTTCTTGCCCTTACGGATTTCGTAAATTTTTTCTGTAGGAATAAGTATTTGTGGAACAGAATCTGACACACCTTGGCGTGCAAGCTCATTTTCCATATAGGTCTTTACCTTTTTTTCCTGCCCTGAGATGGCTCTCAAAACGTACCATTTAGTTTCTGCCATGGAAATTGCTTTTTAAGGATTGGGTTGCCCCTGATTAAAATGAACTATAGAATAAATCCAATCCAGATTTAAACGCCAAATCTACGACTCCTACCAATAAGGCAAAAATCAATGAGGCAACTAAAACTAAAATAGAACTTGACTGCAAGTCCGTGAATTTAGGCCAGGTAACATTTTCTGTTACTTCTACCCAAGAGTCCTTAATCAATGATGTAAAACTGCTCATAATTTACCGATTATCGGTGTTTGTTTATTTCGTTGCACGGGCACAAGGATTCGAACCCTGACCAAAGGTTTTGGAGACCTGCATACTACCATTATACTATGCCCGTAGAAAGGATTGCAAATTTAGATAAAAAAACCTAATTAACAAATCCCTCTTTGTTTTAATGCATTTTACCACTGCGAGTATGCGGTTGGCTCCAAAAACCTACGAACCGTACGCGAATGGCTGTTGGCATATTTTGCATCTGACGAGATACGCTTCCAATCGGGGTTTTGTTGAAATTTTGCCCAGTTGGCATCGCGCTCAGCCATGCTTTCGAAGGAAACCATATAGCTCAAGCAAGGCGTATTTTCACCAGCTAACACCTCGCCGAAGAATACATTGTGTAATCCCACGTTATCGAATATCTTCAATTCTTCGTCATTGAACATCGCAATTTTACGTTTTAAGGCATCCTCGTTATATGCTTCGTATGTTCTCCATTCGTAGATACGTCCCGGATTGGTAACCGGTAATTTGAGTGAAGGATGCCCTGCAAAGCCTTTGGCGAGATAGGTAGAGATCTTTTCAAACATCGGCTTATCCATTCCGACATTATCGAAATATGCTTTTGCCGTTTCCTGATAAGCTGCATTTTTTTCCAAGGCCTCTTTGTAGCCGGCGTAAGAGGCAAGCGAAGGGAATGGGATGGCTACCACAACAATACCTGGCTCTGGTTTTCCGTAATCTTTGAATACGCCCACTTTCGAAACACCATAAGAATTTAATGCTGGAATTAAGGCTTTGGAAAGATAGGATTCTAAAAGTGCCGTGTTCCCTTTGAACTTCATCTGGTAGCTTCTGATTTCATAATATTCTTGCGCTGAAACTGTAAAGCTGCACAAGAGAAGGAATAAGAGTAATTTTTTCATTTTAGTGTTCCTTTTACGCCAACAAGTATACAAAAAAAAGAGCGGTCTCAGACCGCTCTTTTCCGTATAGGCTAATTAAAAATTAGTCTAAGATTTCAGTCACCTGACCAGCACCTACTGTACGGCCACCTTCACGAATCGCGAAACGTAAACCTTTATCCATAGCTACTGCATTCAATAACGTAACATCAATTGTTAAGTTATCACCAGGCATACACATTTCAACTCCTGCAGGTAATGTAATTTCACCTGTTACGTCTGTCGTACGGAAGTAGAATTGTGGACGGTATTTGTTAAAGAATGGCGTGTGACGTCCACCCTCTTCTTTTGACAAGATATAAACCTCAGCCTTAAACTTCGTGTGAGGCTTAACTGAACCTGGCTTACAGATTACCATACCACGACGGATATCAGTTTTCTCAATACCACGTAACAATAAACCTACGTTATCACCAGCTTCACCACGATCCAAGATCTTACGGAACATCTCAACACCAGTTACTACTGATTTCAAGTTTTCAGCTCCCATACCTAAGATATCAACTGCCTCACCTGAGTTAATAACACCTGTCTCAATCTTACCTGTTGCTACTGTACCACGACCTGTGATCGAGAATACGTCTTCAACTGGCATCAAGAAAGCCTTATCAACATCACGCTTTGGAAGTGGAATCCAAGAATCAACTGCCTCCATTAACGCATCGATCGTAGCTACCCACTTAGCATCTCCGTTCAATCCACCTAAAGCAGATCCTTGGATTACTGGAATGTTATCACCATCGAATTCGTAGAATGAAAGAAGCTCACGGATCTCCATTTCAACTAATTCTAATAATTCTGGATCGTCTACCATGTCCACTTTGTTCATGAAAACGACCAATTGAGGTACACCTACTTGGCGAGCCAAAAGGATGTGCTCACGAGTTTGTGGCATTGGACCATCTGTAGCAGCAACTACTAAGATAGCACCATCCATTTGTGCAGCACCCGTTACCATGTTCTTCACGTAATCCGCGTGACCTGGACAGTCAACGTGTGCATAGTGACGCGCAGCAGTTGAATATTCAACGTGAGCCGTGTTAATCGTGATACCACGCTCTTTTTCTTCTGGAGCAGAGTCAATGGAAGAGAAATCTTTCTTCTCAGCAAGACCTTTTTCAGAAAGAACTTTAGTGATAGCAGCTGTTAAAGTTGTTTTACCGTGGTCAACGTGGCCAATTGTACCAATGTTAACGTGGGGTTTACTTCGGTCAAAATTCTCTTTTGCCATGATTATTTAGTTCTTAATTA
>NZ_JBIIQN010000043.1:0-12875 GCF_044342065.1 Aquirufa sp.
TCCATCGCAATTTGGTTCATAGGCCTATTGGGTTGTAATGTATTCATTCGGAACCCTGAAAAGAGCCCATAACTCGGTTGAAAACCCCGAATAAGCAGCAGAGGCAAAGCTATTGAATGTCTCAAAAAGCGCGTCAAAAGACCTCTTTCACTTGGGTCTGTTAGTTGTTCGCCAGCTTGAATGGCCTCAATAACTCGAGGCATGTAACGTCCACCTTGGGACAATAAATTTAAGGTTGCAAAACTTTCGCTGACAATGAAATAGAGTGTTAAAACTTGGTTTGTAGATCTTCTAAGCACCCGATAAATCAAACAATATTGAGGCAAATGTAGCGCATCCTGGAAACTGCGTTGGTACCCATGAAACTCATCCATTCGCATGTAACTAGGTTTCTGCAGATAATTTTGATAGTTATGTGGCAAATCAAAATGCTTCAATTCGTCAAAATCATCAACCTCCTCATAGGAAACGACCTCCAAATCTGGAGACCACCGAATTTGCTGATCAAATTGCTTCTTAACATAATCCTTTTCCAAGTACAGGCAGGTATAGATAAAATCCTGGCAAACATGCGTCATGCGAAGCAAGGGCTCTATACTAATGCCAGATGCAAGAGAAAAATAGCTTTTTTGAAAGAGTGCGCGATCGATAATGGGTTTCGTTGTGTTCATAATCTTAGGCAACTTGCATGGTTAAAGGACCAAAAATCAAATGGTAGTTTGCTAATTTTTCGTCAAGAAGCTTTTTTACTTTACCAGTTAGCAGATGCTTAGCACGCGCAATGACGCTGTCTTGATGAATAAGGTCTTCGTAGATATCGTTGGGGCCCAAAGCTTCTACAACCACGCGTATGTCATTTAATATTGCATCCCGACGATAAACCGATGCACGCGCGTAAATATATCGTTCAACCAAACTAAATTTAGGTTGTGCTTGGTTTGCCATAAATTGATGCAGAAGAATGATTTCTTCCAAGGCAGCAGCGCGATCCAACTCATTTTGCATTGAAGCATATTGATCCTCTAAGGCCTTGACGTAAGGCTGAGCTTCGCCAACAAATGTTGCCGCTTGAATAAAACCTTGCATCACATTGGATTGACCATCACGACTCAATAACTCACTAAATACGCCTTTTTTAAGATTTTTCATGTTGGAAATGGTTAAAGGTTAAAAAGAAAAAGGGAGGATCGCCTCCCCTTTTACTTACACACAAACACAAACTATGGAAACAACAAAACAATATGTTAAGCGGCCATCGCCAAATGACGTAAGTAGATAAAGCCATTATCCACTACTACTTCATTACTCAAGTCGGCGATATAACGATAAACCGTACGTCTTTCAACATGTAAGTTCGTCGCCATACGCGTTACCGTACATTTAGAGCTATCGCTCTTATGAAGAAGTAATAACATGTTGGATAGGCGGCGGAATTTGGTTTTTGAAACTACGCCATACAATGATTTAATCACTGAATCAAACTCGGAAGTGGGGGTCAAATTTTTCATGGTTATACCTGTTTAAATGAGATAAGCATCTAGCGTTACGCCGATTACCCTACAAAGATATATAATTCTTTTTTATTTTTATACGCGGTATATAACAATTATAATAAAAAAAATATTATAGCCTCATATAATCCTTAAACGTAATAAAATTCGATATCTGTTAGATAAATATTTTCATTACTACGCTGAAAATCATTCTCAAACTGTTTGACAGTCTCTGTCATAATGCCTTCTAAATTAAATCCGTCCCAATTACCACGATCGAAAACAAACATAATTTTATTAACTCGAACATATGTTTGATTAGCAATCAGAGTGTCTTTAAAATATTCATGCAATTTACTTGATTCAACATCGAAACTTCGATCGGATCGATGCAATGGAAATAAGCTTAAATTTACTGGCATATATGGCCGAAAACAACCAACCTCAGATTTACTATTAACTAGATCACAGAAGCTGTAGAAACGATCAAAATCAAAAAGGCCACTCTTGACCATTAAATTAACCGCTAAAAAGTTCTTTTTTAATGCTAGGCATACCAAATGAATCTTATTGCTCTCAACCTCACGAATTATGAGTTGCTCATCTGGTAAAACACTAGGTGAAATAACCCTTACCTTGCTCATAGCTTAGTTGAATTTACTAGTGAAAACTGCTGAAAAGATTCATTAAATTCTATTTCATTTTTAACTGCTTCTAGCTTTAGTACTTTGAATTCGTTAAACTTTTCAATTATTTTTTCTTGATCGGCAATGTTCACGATGACATTAAGATTTATTTCGCTTAGGTCTGACATGGCAAAAGAATTGAATGAAATTTTTTCACTTGCTTTTGTTGATTTGTTCGATTTTGCAGCCGCTTGATTCTTTTCTTTATTCTTATCAACCAATACTTTAATTTCATCTTTTTTAGATAAATAAACTCTTTGCAATTCGGGTATAACCACTAAATCCAATAGTTTATGTAAATAAGGAATCGAGTATGGAATATCTTTGTTTGGCCTCAAAACAAAAAATTGATTCGCGAGCACATATTTTTGGTCAGGTACAATATTCAGAATATCAACCATTGAAAATCCTTTTGGCTCTCCTCGCATATTGATAATGTAATCAGATGGAATAAGTACTTTATCGTTAGGAATATCAATCTTGTTTTGATTATTATCACTCGAATTGGCTTGCTTAATCCGATTCAATTTAATCATCTCATCCTCATTTCTAATTCTATTTTTTTCATAATCAAATGCGCCGAGATTTAAAAAACGTACAGGTAAATTTGATTCCGCTTCTCGATCATTATAACGAGATTGTATTAAACCACTGGAAACTTGAAATAAGTCTTTGACTTTTCGCAGTTTCCACTCACAGAAATCAGATTGTATTTTGCTGAAAAACTCAGCTTCTTTTCCAAAAAAGAAAAACATAGCATATACTTTGGTTGGGCAAATTTACAAATTATTAGCGTTAACCACGATTAATTACAAACGAAGGATGACAATTTACAAGAAGTATATAACTTATTTAAAATGAAAAAACATTTTTAGCTGTGTGATTAGGTTGTTATATAATGAAATGGCCCCACGACACCTCCTGAAAAATAAGCTGCCGTCTCTAGAGCCTGTGCCAACTTCGCCTGAACAGAAAGTTTGGTATTTCCCAGCTGTTTCAACGCCCCAAGCGCGTACTGCTGGCCACAGCCCACCGCATCAAATCCGTCCAAGGTTTCCATCACATAGAAATCAGAATTTATTCGAAACAATCGCTCCTGGTACCCCACTAGAAAGGTCCCACCATGTTCAATGCCATGTTGGGTGTCTAAAATACCACCAACTTTAAAGCAATTGCGAAGTTCGTCCACAAATTTTGTACACATGTACGCATAAATATCCACGGGGGCTTGCTTCGCCACAGTAGCAAAACCAGGACCAATATTTTCAATAATGGGCGGCTGAAATTGGAATTTCAATAATTGAATCATACGAAACGATGTCGTACAACCAAAAATAAACGCTCCATTTTTGAATATTTTTGGCTGTTTCTCAACCTGAATCTCCATGCCCGTAACGGCAGCAGAATCACCGCCAATTATTATATTCCCATCTTGGGGATTTAGCATGCCAACAATACAAGTCATATTAAATTTTTATAGGTTAAACTATTCCATAACTGCCGCCGCATATACATACAAAGCAATAAATTGGCTTGCATAGGAAATCTGATTCAGAAGTCCCATTTCCAAATTCTCATTTGTATTGTCATGTGTATATAAATTTCGATAGAATAAAAGCGATCGAATACTTTTTGAAAATTTACGCTTCTGATGGTCAATTGAATGCTGAGGCAACGACTTTGCTACCTGATGATACTCGTATAATGTTGATAAGCCAAAATTCGTACGAATCGAAGCACTCAAACCATCACTTGAAACTAATCGGGAGTCTAATATCTTAATGTAGGTTTCAAAACCATGGGTCAACTTGATTATACACGATTCACGATCATAATAGTCGGTCCGCGAAAACCACAAATCATATATTGACTGTAACAATGAACGACCAAATCGATTAAAATCGCCATTCGTCTTCAAAGCCGTATAGAACTTTTGTAAACCTTCATTCATTAAGGCATCCTCCATTCCCAATTGACTTAATTCCATACGAATTTGTTGGTCAAATCGTACTAAGTCAAACGCCTCTCGCTCGATAATCCGTCCAGGAGTTCGCGTCTCAACTACTATAGGCTCCGCTATATCGTCGAACGCAGCAGGTACCTCTACCTCCTCTTGGGCGGTACGTGCCTCTGGCAATAAATCCACGCGTAAGGCTACATGGGTCTTTCCATTAATCTTTTGTTTTTCGAACAATTGTTCATCACGAAAAATCTTATAAAAATTCTGGATTCTTAATTCACTTGGCAAATACGACTCAAACCGATTCTTCAACTTATTTAAAGTGACCGGTGTATTACTCGTCTCTTTTAAATAATCAATAACTAACGAACGAATGAGCACACGATAGGCAGGCTCCTTGCGTAAAACAAGTTTACCCATTCCTTGGATTTCATCATTATCTAACGCATACTGATCACCATCAACTTGAACCAAACCACGATCTACCAACTTCGTCAATAAATGATCACAGGCCACACGGGCATTACCTTGCAATTGCTCTACTCGCGCCCAAGCAATAATTTTACGAATAATTTCTAATTTGGGTAATGAACCAAACTCTGCAAAAATTTCAAAAACCTTGTCGGCCAATTGCTCGCCTAACTTTTTATTCATTTTAGCCCGAAAACGAATATTGGGGAACTGAGATATAAAATCATCGAGCACAAAAAACTGTGGGTCGTCAATGGATACGCGTGCCATCGTTGTCAAATACGAGCGAATGGACGAATTCGGATATCGATAATGATTTGCTAAAAGCACATTCTTAACCGTATCAAAATGTGCCGCACCCCCATTCTCCGCTAGATACTGCTTAATAAATTCCGTACAAGTCAATCGATTATCCGCCAACTCACCATAACCCCATAAATTATTCCCATAACTAATGATTTTTTCTCGACCAGCTAAGTATAGATCTTCATCAAGAATGGTCTCGACACCTGCCATTTGACAACGCGTGTTATACCTATGCAAGATTTCTGAACGAGATAAATTCACTCCCGCCTCTAAAAGAATACGGCGTACTTGTAATGCTTGACTAGCTAACTCAATCCAAGGGACTTCATAAAATACAGTACCGTCCTCAGCGACAATTGCGTTAAAAAAAGCCGGATTGCCGTTCAGTATAGATTCAACTAAATGGGGATTGAAATCAAATTTTGTCTTCACTTCAGGTGAAACTAATTGTACGATGTCTTTAGTAGGCAATGAACAATCTAATCCTTTAAGTACCTGTTCTATAGCTCTAAAATGCTCCTCAAAAATGGTATTATACGCAATTTGGTTCGTAAGAAAAATACGATCTTTATACTTCGAAATCTTCCCTCCAAAAAATTCGACTAGACGTTCTAAGCGCGGAATATCAAAAATCACTTCGCCATCCGAAAAATAAGCAAAGAGACTTTCATTGAATTCACAATGCATCTTCAAAGACATTACCCGATCATACAACTCAGGATGTACTTGAAATCCATCACAAATTGAAAGTGGCTCATTGAAAAGCTGGCCCACGGCTGAACCGTTATAATTACGAATAATTTGCCGCGTACGTTCAGCAGTTAATCCAACGAGTGGTGCAATTTCAAAATAATCATGGGGACGATCTTTACCCACACCATAATACAACTCGACAATGGTTGCTATTTGCTCCTCACCACGAAAACGATAAATAGAAACAAAATCGTGAATGATTTTTTCAATGGATTCAGCGATTGTCTCCTGCGGATTATAGTGTGTAGGCAAAGTGACAGTTACCATTTCACGTAAATAGTATTGACAAACTGGATTGGGGTCCGCCAACATACGTTCACTAAATTCAAAATATGCTGGTTGCTTTCCTGAACCAAATCCTTTGATAAGCTGCAAATCTTCAGTTGTATAATTTAAGAGATCAAACAAAGATTTACCCGGTTTATAAATAGAACCAAAAAATTTAGATGGAACGAGTTTCTTTAAATGTTTCTCCTCCTTAATCGAATTCAATAAAACTAAATAATCCGGCATAGCTATACCATGAGCCTCAAAAAGAGAAATTGTTGATTCCTGCATAAATCGAAATAGTTAATGTTGCCACAAAGCTAAGTAAATAATATAGGCTAAAATTTGGTTTATCAAAAATTGTCACAATATAATTTTGAAGCTAAGCAGAGTAAAATAATCCTAACAATCCAAAAAAAAAATAAAAAAATCTACCGATATCTAAAAATGCAATCAATTGTCATTTACGCTTAATAAAACATATATTCCAAGGTAAAACTGATTGATTTAATGGAATTCCTTAAATTGCCCGAAACAAACTATTACATGATTCATCGTCGCGACTTCATCAAAAGCTCCATCGGACTCAGTGCTATCTTGAGTACAACGCCTTACTTCAGTAAATCCATCACCGAAGCATCCCCTATCAGTAACGAGGAACGCTTGGCACGGATAGCCAAAGCCCAAGTGCTTTTACAGAAAAACAACATCGTAGCCCTGATTTTAGATGCAGGAACGAGCCTTAATTACTTTACGGGATTAGCTTGGTATCCGAGCGAAAGATCCATGTTGGCGATTATCCCCGCCAAAGGTGAATTAACCTATATATGCCCCTATTTTGAGGAAGACCGACTCCGTGAGCTACTAAAAGTAGGTACCGAAGTCCGTACGTGGCACGAAGATGAAAACCCTTTCGAGCTTTGCATCAAGACACTAACAGACTTAGGATTAGCCAAAGGCCAAATCGGCATCGAGGAACAAACGCGTTTCTTCATCTCGAATGGCCTTCAAAAGGCAGGTAAAAACTTTCAAATCGTTAGTGGCGATCCTATTTCTGTGACTTGCCGACTAATCAAATCGCCTGCTGAAATAGCACTTATGCAAAAGGCGAATGACATAACAACGTTGGCAATTCAAGCCGGAATAGCCGCCTTAACTCAAGGCTGCACGCCTCGACAAATCAGTCAAGTAATTGCGCAAAAACATAGTGAACTAGGCGCCCAACACGGTTTTGCGTCCGTAACCTTTGGCGTGGCCACCTCATTCCCTCACGGTAGTTCACGTAAACAAATCCTTCAAAAAGGTGATGTGGTTATGCTTGATTGTGGTTGCCAAGTGGATGGATACGAATCTGATATTACGCGAACAGTGGTTTTTGGTGAGCCATCACAAAAACAAATTGATATTTGGAATTTGGAAAAAAGGGCCCAACAAGCCGGATTTGAGGCGGCGGTTTTAGGTGCTCCCTGTGAAAACGTGGATTTCGCAGCTAGAGGAATTTTAGTAAAAGCGGGTTTTGGGCCGGAGTATAAATTACCTGGGCTTCCACATCGCACCGGTCACGGAATCGGAATGGATGGGCATGAATGGGGCAATATGGTCAAAGGAAATAAACTACCGCTGCAAGTGGGCATGTGTTTCTCGATTGAACCTACGATTGCGATCCCCGGGGAATTTGGAGTCCGACTAGAAGATTGTGTGTATATGACGGAGCAGGGACCGAAATGGTTTAGCCAACCGAGCCCGTCGATTTCAAAACCATTTATGTAGACATTAGACCTCGATTCTTTTTCTTTGGCAAACCTTTCAGGATTGCCAAAGTTTGAGATGCGAAGCATCGATTCTCTGGGCTAAATCATAGCGTATAGCATGAAGAAAAAGACGCGAGGTATCGCGTCTCTACAGCGCTTTCGTGAACTTCACACAGGAAGGAACATCTTCTGCGTAGTGTGAAACAAATATCAAGGTCATATCGGAACTCGCTGCGATTGCATTAATTACTTCTTTCAACACCCCCACTTGTTCCGGATCTAAACCCTGACAAGGTTCATCCAAAATCAAAAGCGGTGGATTTTTCACAAATGCCCGTGCAATTAAAATCATCTTTTGCTCTCCCGTGGATAGCGTATGAAAAGAACGATCGCGTAAATATCCCAAACCAAACATCGCCAAACAGGCATCCACCTGCCCGGTTTGTTGCTCATTCACCTTCCGCGTCACACCCAATAAATCAAATAAACCCGAAGCTACCACAGCAAACGCATTTCCCGTTTCCTTGAAATACAAATGCATTTCCGGACTGACATAACCAATATTCCGTTTGATATCCCAAATGCTTTCACCTGTCCCCCGCTTTCGACCGAACAATGTGATATCCTGCGAATACGATTGCGGATTATCCGCCGTTATCATACTCAATAAAGTAGATTTTCCGGCTCCGTTTGGACCTTTCAACACCCAGCGCTCCCCGCGGTTGATCGTCCACGAAAATTGATCCAAAATGGTCTTGGAACCATAACGAATCGTGACGTTTCGTAAGGAAACAATAGGAGAATCTCCTATATCACCAAGTTGAAGTATGGAGCTAAGCGTAACTTCTACATTCCCCGGCTTCAGGCTAGTGATAGTGGGAACATCCCTGTGAAGTGTATAATATCGATTCACAAATTCAGGTATGTCCCCTCCCGATAAAAATAAGATGAATCGGATGCCTTTGGCATGTAATTGACTTAATCCTGCCGACAATACCGATCGTCCAGCAACATCCAACCCTAAATACGGATTATCCAACAACAACCAATCGGGCCTTTGGCCCAAAGCTTTAACAATTTGTAAGCGTTTATTCTCGCCGTTGGAAAGTTGTAATAAGGGCTTTTCCAACAAGCCATCTAGCTTAAACATGGTCACATAGTCTGCCACATCAAGTTCCCCCAATTCCTCACGAACGGTACATGAATCATCTGAATCAGATGAATTAAACCGCTGTTGGAGATAAAATTCGGATATATTACTGCGATTCTTGAAGTGATGTTGCTGCGCTACATACAACACAAATGATCCTTGAAACCACACCTCCCCTTTTCGAAACAAACGACCGGAGAGCGCTTTGGCCAAAGTCGTTTTTCCAGAACCCATCGGACCCACAATTGCTAAACAATCGTTGGCACCTACCTCAAACGAAATGTCTTTTAGCACTTCATGGGCCCCATAAGAGGCCGATAAATGAGTGACACGTGCAACGATTTCTAGGGACATAGGAGAAAGAAACAGCCAACAATTTACCGCATTTTTCATACATTTAGCCTGCTTTAAACCGAGAAACCATGAAAAAACTATTACTAATAGGCCTAATAAGCTTGTTGGCCCTACCCGCCTTCACCCAATCATTACCTCGCAGTACACCCGAAGCGGAAGGAATTTCATCTGCAGCGATCCAACAATACATCGAAAAAATCGATCCTAAAAAACACGAATTACACTCCTACATGCTCATTCGGCATGGGAAGGTAGTTTCAGAAGCTTGGTGGAAACCCTATGCGGCCGATAAAGTACATTCGATGTATAGCGTTTCAAAGAGCTGGACCTCTACAGCCATTGGTTTTGCAGTCGCTGAAAAACGACTCACAGTTCAGGATAAAGTCCTTTCGTTTTTCCCGGAGTATTCAGACCTCAAGGATAAACCTTTCATTCAAGATTTACGTGTGCAAGATCTCTTGACCATGTCCGTAGGTCACGAAAAGGAACCACTCCGTAGCGTCATCGTCATGCAACCCGACTGGATTCGTGGATTTTTGAATCATCCGATCGTGGCCAAACCTGGTACTAAATTCCTTTATAATACACTGGCAACCTACATGCTTTCAGCCATCATTCAAAAGGTCACGGGTGAGACTACGCTGGCCTATTTGAAACCACGTTTATTAGATCCCTTACATATCTCCGGCATCGATTGGGAATCTGACCAAAAAGGCATTAACGTAGGTGGCTGGGGAATCCGTGTCAAAACAGAGGATATGGCTAAATTAGGTTTACTCTATCTAAACAAAGGCAAGTTTGAAGGCAAACAGATATTACCTGCTGCGTGGGTGGAAGAGGCAACCAGCAAGCATATCGATCAAGAACCAGATGCAACAGCAGAAAAACGAGCAACTGGCCAATATGCGGATTGGATTCAAGGTTATGGATACCAATTTTGGCGAAGTAGACATAACTCCTTTCGTGGCGATGGGGCTTTTGGGCAATACATCTTGATGATGCCAGAACAAGATGCGGTTTTAATAATTACCTCAGAGTCACAAGACTTACCGGACGATTTAAACCAAGTTTGGAATAATTTACTACCTGCTTTTCAGCCCAAAGCACTTCCCCAAAACCCAAAAGCATTAGCTTCATTAAATCAATTTAATGCTTCAAGACAACTGGATGCGCCTACAAATGAACTTCCTTTCAAAAGCTTACAATCAGCAATTACCTTAGAAAAAAATCAATTTGATTTTGCGCGCATGCAAATCAAAACCAAAGGAGATGCGGCCGAATTAATCATCACGACCAAAGATTCTACCCAGCATACCTTTAAATTAGGATTCAGAACTTGGGGTATTGGTCAATCTAATTTAGTAGGCCCCTACATGTTGCGCGCCGCACGGGTAGATTTAGCTAAAAAAGCACCATTTGATTACGCTGGAAGCTTTCGAATTTTAGATGATCAATCAGTCGAAATTACGCTCCGCTACTTTGAAAGCCCACATCGCTGGACCTTTACCTGGAAGCCGGAGGTGGTTGAAGTGGTAAATTCGTTTGAGCCAGGCACGAAAATCCATTTAAATAAATTGTAGCGACACCTCGCTACTATCCCCTAGGCTAAACCCCAGGGTTAATTACCTCAGGCTTTAGCCTGAGGAACTTTGGCAATGCAGAGAGGTTTGCCAAAGAAAATAAGACTTTCGTCGCAAAATTTACCCGAAAGGATATAAAATTGAAAAAGGATTCCTATAATTGATTTTTAAAACCTCACTTCCTATGAAAAAGAATTACAATAACTCCCGTCGGCAATTTTTAGCCGCCGGTTCTCTTGCCTCTTTAGGCCTTTTGTTTGCCAAACCTGCTGCTTTTGCCTTTGGCACCGCAAAACCAGATTCGAAATTTGGTGGTGTTCAAATTGGTTGTATTACCTATTCATTCCGCAGTATGCCAGGTACCATTGATGATATCATTGGATACTTAGTGCAATCTGGCATTTCAGCAACCGAATTAATGGGTGATGCCGTTGAGGAATATGCAGAGAAGCCTGTAAATCCGGTACAGATGCGTTGGACTCCGGGCCAACCGCGTCCTACGCTCACCGACGAGCAACGTGCGGCAATGAAGAAATACCAAGAAGAGGTGAAAGCATGGCGTGAAACGGTATCCATGGATAAATTCAAGGAAGTGCGTGCTAAATTAGATAAAGCAGGAATCAGTGTTTATGCGTATAAACCCAATGCTTTTGGCCCAAATAATTCAGATGCTGAAGTAGAATACGCATTGCGTTCTGCCAAAGTTTTAGGTGCTAAATCTGTGACGGTTGAATTACCTACAGATCCAAAACAAACCCAACGATTAGGGGATTTAGGTGCAAAACATGGTATTTACTTCGGTTACCATACCCATACACAAGTAAAAGACACCGTGTATGATGAGGCTTTGGCACAATCGCCTTACAACTCCATCAACTTAGATGCAGGTCACTACATCGCTGTAGGTGCACCGCACAACACAGCTAGTTTGTTGGCATTTATCGAAGCAAAAAAAGACCGCATTACCTCCATGCACATCAAAGATCGTACTTCGAAAGAAAACGGAGCGAAGAATCTTGTTTGGGGAACGGGCGAAACTCCTTTGAAAGAGTTATTAACGGCCATGAAGAAAAACAAATACAAATTCCCTGCAACGATCGAATTGGAATATGACATTCCAGCTGGTTCAGATGCGGTGACAGAAGTTAAAAAATGTGTGGAGTACGCGAAAGCAATCTTAGTCTAGCAAACGAATTTCACTCAAATGATCAATCAAATCGGAGGCCACTAAACTGGCCTTCGATTTTTTTTGTATAGCCAAATCCCCCGATAAGCCATGAATATAAGCGCCCAGGCGAACCGCCACATCAGGTGCATATTCTTGGGCACATAAAGCGGCAATAATACCCGTCAACACGTCTCCAGATCCGGCGGTAGCCATCCCATCATTTCCTGTCGTATTTGTGTATAAATCACCCGAATCCATCACCACAATCGTGGGTGCCCCTTTCAATAATAACTGGCAAGGATAAATGGATACAAATTCTTTGGCTTGCTCTTCTCTTCGCACATTATCAAACTCCAAACTTCCCAAACGTGCAAATTCACCTGGATGTGGCGTTAAAATATGATGCCGTTTAACTTGGGAAATTAAAGTTTCATAAGACCCCAACAGCGTCAATGCATCTGCATCAAAGACAATAGGACCTGAATAATGCTGTAAAAGAAATTCCAAATTTCGGCGCACTTGAATCGAAAAACCTAAACCCGGACCGAACGCAATAGCGTCGTAAGGTTCTAGGTTAATGGAGGATAAATCAGATTCTGTACGGTACATGATTTCGGGACTATTTGAAAGCAATGGTCCCACACCCTCCTCCGGAATCATGGCAGTCACCATCCCACAACCGGTATGCAATGCAGCCCGCGCACATAAAAGTGCAGCACCCACTTTTCCTGGACTTCCAGCAATAATCAAGACATGACCAAAGGATTTCTTATGTCCATCGGGCTGTCTTGCTTGCTTAATCGAATGTATCCATGAAAGGTCTATCTGATTCATCTTGGGAAAAATTAATAAGCTGTTATGGGCTCAATTGATCCATCCGCGCGATACTTCAATTCAGTTACTTTGATGTTACGTAAATGTGTTCTGCCTGATAAT
>NZ_JBIIQN010000023.1:0-41892 GCF_044342065.1 Aquirufa sp.
AGAACTTTAGTGATAGCAGCTGTTAAAGTTGTTTTACCGTGGTCAACGTGGCCAATTGTACCAATGTTAACGTGGGGTTTACTTCGGTCAAAATTCTCTTTTGCCATGATTATTTAGTTCTTAATTAAGTTATAAAAAATTTCAAATTATACGTTTTCAAATTCGGCTTGCTTCCATGCCTAGAGCCTTTGAGCAGGATTGAACTGCCGACCTCTTCCTTACCAAGGAAGTGCTCTACCACTGAGCTACAAAGGCAAAACCTTGCGGCCATTCGGTTCGTCTCTTTCGACTCCCCATAAATAAAAATACTACTCAGGAAGCTTTTCCCTAAGTAATATTCTTTATTCTGAGCGGGAGACGGGGCTCGAACCCGCCACCTATAGCTTGGAAGGCTATCGCTCTACCAAATGAGCTACTCCCGCTGGCTTAACTTCTCCTGTAAAAAGAAGCTAAATGCATTTAAATAAATGTGGGGACAGATGGATTCGAACCACCGTAGGCATTCACCAGCAGATTTACAGTCTGCCCCATTTGGCCGCTCTGGTATATCCCCTCACTTTATTTCAACGAAACGTTTTGCTGAAATAGTTCGCAAAAGTACCTCCTTTTTTGATTTCTGCAAAGCACTCGCTAAAAAAAATGTGATATTTTTTTATTATAGTTTAAATCCGAAGCTAAATGCGGTTAATTGAGGACCATAATTCTTCTCAAACAAAGGTGTTAAATCATAATTAAAGAACAATTCTCCCACATGTTTTAATGCTACCTCTGCCTTCACCCCGTAACGGACCTGGTTCAAGTTGAAATTAGAACCATTTCGAGTTAAGTTATCAGTCTTTTCTTCAATGGTCTTCGTCCAACTATCCAATCGGTAACTCACATAACCCCCTAATCCGATCATTTTGATCGCCGACTGCTTGCTAAATACCACATGGGGTACAATCGGTAAAGAAATATAGGATGCGGTTAATTTATTTTTATTCAATTGAATTTCATTCTGCTGTGCATCCAGGATAGGTTGGAAATTCGTTGCCGATGCGGTTTTGGTTACCACGCGGTTATGATCAAACATGAAATTATACCAATCAAATGCAAAACCATATCCCAACTTAAAGGCACTTTTCTTGCCGCGTGCAATCGTAGCCGCAGAGGTGAAATCCAGACTTACAAATCGAGAACCTAATGGCTTAAGTTCTTTATCTGTATTGAGAAAGGGGCTCGGGTAAATGGCAATGACATTTTCTGGCATATCACCTGTCAGGCCATTAAGCCCAATATATACATTAAAGCCTTTTCTTTCATATAAATTCATTTTTTTATCCTTAGACTGGGTTTTGGTTGAATCTCTCCCCCAGATGACTTTTGTCTCCTCCCCATTCGCCTCTTTTACTTGGACACCATTCCAATCCACGTGTACTTCTTCCTTGCCATCTTTGACATGAATGCCATTCCATCCCACGCGAACTTCCTCTTTTCCATCACTTCGAATAACGATGGATTTTCCTAAGCTATCTTTTTTCACCCTAAAAACACGCTCATCATTCGGATAAGTCATTTTAAATGTTTTTTGAGGCGAATCGTATTGGGCTCCCGACTTGATTACACCAATTTTCACTTTACTATTCCCAATTTGTAATGAAAGACTACTATCGCCCTCCGAGTCGGTCCGAATAACCGTCCGAATTTGTTGCCATAAACTATCCGACAATACTAAGCCCTTGCTTTGAAAAACTTTATCCAATTCCTCCCGCAATGTTTTATTTTTATCGGGTTTCTCCCCAATGAGGGTTTGATTGCGTTTGTCAATTTTCAATAATAAACTATCTGGATTAGTTTTTCCAAAAAGTTGCTGGGTCAAGCCCAATAGTGCGATAATTAATAATGTTCTCATTGTATTTGAAATGTTTGTTTAATACTTTGTTCGGTACGATAAAAGGTATTTACTACCAGATGAATCCCGTCTTCTAAGGGGCGGTTCCCTTCTTTTAATTCCTGCCAGTTGAGCTGTTCACCTGCGGCTACTTGTTTAACTTGTTTCAAAATGCGCCCAATGAAGGTTTTTTTCTTGGTTATCACAGGGGAATCCTGCTGGGCTAACGCAATGGGTTTCGCGTTTTCCTCTACTGGATTGATGTCAATACGTACCCAAATCTCCTCTGCTTGCTCGGGTTTTTCCGCTGCCTTTGCTAGGGCCACACCCGGCTGTTCACTAACCACAACTTGCTCAATGTTTGATGTTGCTTCTTCCTGAGAAGGACTAAGGATTACGGGTTTCGGTTGGTTCTTTACAACATATGTATGGCGTATGTCTTTTTCCTCTTTCTTTTCTTGAACAACTACGTTAATCTGCTCGTTAACTGGCGCTTGAACCTTTGCCTTAGCCACGGTGTGATGGGTAGTGGGTGTGCTACTTTCCCAGTTAATTCCAATTACAATAGCTATTATTGCCGCCGCTGACCAGGTCCATGGACTTAAACTCACACGTGTCCACAGAGGCCTTGCCGGTTTCTCATCTAAACGGGTCGCCAGTTCATCCCATAATCTTGACGGGACCTCGTCGCTCGTCTCTTGAATTTGCTTTTGCCAAGCTTTTTCAAGCGCTTCCCAAGAAGTATTATTTGGCTCTTTCATGATTCAATTAATTTTAATTTTTGTTGGATCAACGTTCTTGCTCTTGATAATTGCGACTTAGAGGTTCCCGCTGATATGTTTAACTGGGTAGCTATTTCGTCATGTGTGTACCCTTCAATGGCATATAAATTAAAAACGGTTCGATAACCTGGAGGTAATTCTGCAATTAATGCTTCGATTTCATTTGTTCGTAAATGCATCAATACATCCTCAGGCTGTCCAATATCCCAAACCTCTTCAATATCTTGTGTTTTAACATCCCCTCGCTTTCGGATTTTCATCAAACACTCATTGACCATGATTCTTCGAATCCAACCTTCAAAACTTCCGACCTCATTAAATGTTTCCACTTTGGAGAATACCTTCATGAATCCTTCCATAAGCGCATCCTCTGTATCTGGACCTTGTCCCAAATAACGCCGACAAACGGCCATCATTTTTCCCGAATACCGATTAAATGTCGCATGTTGCCCTTTACGATCCTGTTTTTTGCAGGAATGCACCAATGCGCGCTCTTGTTCTTCGGGAGGTAAATGATTGTACAACGTTGGCAAAATGTTAATTAAACGTAAAGATGGCAAAAATGCAGAAATGGTTGCGTAGGTTTGAAAAGAAACCCAAAATTCCGTTCTTTACGGGGAATTACATAGCTATGCCAAACGCACAACCAATTGGGATTTTTGATAGTGGAATCGGCGGATTAACGCTGGCACATGCCATTACGGAGTTAATGCCCCAGGAAAATATTATTTACTTTGGTGACACCGCGCATCTTCCCTATGGAGACAAATCCGCGACATCAATCCAATCCTACTCGTTGAAAATTTGTAATTTTTTAATGGAAAAGAATTGCAAACTTATTTTAATTGCCTGTAATTCAGCATCAGCTGCAGCTTATGATTTAGTGAAGACCTACGTGGGCACGAAAGCCATTGTGGTCAATGTGATTGACCCTGTGATTGATTATTTAAACGATTCATGGGAAGGAAAGACCTTGGGTCTTATTGGTACCAAACAAACCGTTAATTCAGGTATCTATGCCTCGAAAGCCGAAGCATTAGGTAAGGGTATTCATATCAAATCACTCGCCACCCCTTTGTTGGCCCCCATGATTGAAGAAGGGTTTTTCAACAACAATATTTCTGAACAGATTATTAAAGAATATTTGGGTCACCCTAATTTAGCCCATATTGAAGGATTGATTTTGGGATGTACTCACTATCCGTTAATCAAGAAACAGATTGATGCCTATTTCCAGGGTACCATACCTGTGATTGATACGTCACGCATTGTCGCGGCCACGATTAAGGCGATTTTGTCCGAAAGAGATTTATTGATTGAGAATCAATCGATTCCTACACGCCAATTTTACGTTTCGGATTACACAGACTCATTCGAAAAGTCAACGCAAATTTTCTTTGGCGAGACGATTAAGTTGACCCAATACCCGATTTGGGATTAATTACTCTTGTTGAGTAATTGCGAAACGCGCTGACGTAATTGCCATTTAGCTATGCGTTCTTTTTGCTCCTGCTTGCTCTGTCTGAACCAAAGCCATGCAATAACGGCAACCAGTAAATACGGAGCTGTCAATAAATATAAAATTCCCGTGTTTAAGCCTGTTGCGATATTTGAACGGCCATTAGAAAGGGTACTTTCAACGGTAGTTCTACACATGGCGCATTGTGCCTGTGCATCCAATTGAAATAACATAATCAGTAAGGCGAGAAATAGAATACGCTTAAACATAATAAGGGGATATCATCAAATAAACAATTACTCCTGAAACTGAAACATACAACCAAATAGGATAGGCCCATTTAACCGATTTTTTATGAGCCTCAATTTCCCCGGTTAATGCGTGATATAATGACATTAGCACCAAACGCACCACACCAATCGAAAGAATAATGTGTGAGGAAAGCAAGAAAAGGTACACAGATTTAATAAGACCTTCACCACCAAATTTTGTTGATTCATTTGAAATGTGGTAAAGAATATACAAAACCAAAAATATGGCCCCTTGTAATACAGCGGCCCCCATGGCTTTACGGTGCCCTTCAATATTCTTCTTTTTAATAGCAACTAACGCTATAATTAAGCTGATCGCCGTAGTACTATTAATTACGCCAATAAAATGCGGCAAAATTTTCGTCCAATCTCCCAACGGTAATTTACTTGGTAAAGACAAGAGTCCTGCAACCGCTAAAGGAATAGCGACGGAGATCACATTAATGATCAAATTGTTTTTAGGTGATTTAGTTAATGTCAACATCATTTTATTCTGTACTATATATATTTTTCAAAACCTTGATTTCCATAATCATGCGGTCTACTTCTTTCTTATCTGTTCCGTTGTAAAATCCCCGAATAACGCCTAGCTTATCAACTAATACTAAACGCTCAGAATGGATAAAAGTTTCGTCAGGTGTTTTTATGGCAGCATCATATTCTGACGCATCAGCCAAAGGCACATGGAAGCCTTTCAAGATTAAAGGATAAATCACCTTTTTTGCCCCTGTTAAAAAGCTCCAGCGGGTAGAATCTGCATCAAAACGTTTGGCATAGGCTGAAAGCTTGCTAGGTTCGTCAAATTTTGGGTCAACCGAAATGGATATAAAACGAACTTCGGGGTCTTGGTTGAAAACGTCAGTTGCCCGGCTAACCTGTGAAGTGATTTTAGGGCAGATGGTTCCGCAGCGCGTAAAGAAGAAATTCGCTACGTAAATTTTCCCCTGTAGTGATTTTGATGAAAAAGCTTTACCTGATTCGTCGGTAAGTTCAAAAGCTGGAATCGTTTGAAAAACGGTATCCATTTCGGATTCATTCCAGCGAGGATTAAGGCGCTTTGCCATTTTGATTTCACCAGTAGCAGAATCAATTGCTGGGACATAGCGTGGCAAAGTGTAATGATTCGTGCCGAAAGTCTTTAGCCCTAAAAAGATAAAGACAGGCACTATTAACGTAAGTAATAAGATGCCTGTCTTCTTATTCATAATTCCTAAAAGGAAAATGGGTTGACTAATACATGTTTCCGCCTTCGTAGATCAAAGCTACTAATAGCCAAACTACAAAGAGTGTCGGAACTAAAATCATCCAAATCAATGACTTCACTTCATGCTTTAAGTGCATGAATTCCCCTACGATGTAAAATGCTTTTACGATGGTCATACCACAGAATATAGCAACGCGCAAGGTGTTTGCGGGCATTGTGAATGCGATAACGAATTCAATAGCCGTAAGGACTAATAAGATCCAAAATGTTTTCCAAATCGCTCCGGTGTTTGGAGGGGCAATTTCTTTTTCAGAAGTGTCGTGTGCTACGTGAGCCATAATATCAATGAATAAAGATTATACTAAATAGAAGAAGGTAAATACGAATACCCAAACCAAGTCAACAAAGTGCCAGTAAAGACCTACTTTCTCAACCATTTCATAATGTCCTCTGCGCTCGTAAACGCCAGTTGCCGCATTAAAGAAAATCAAGATATTCAAAATAACGCCTGAGAATACGTGGGTACCGTGGAATCCTGTAATGAAGAAAAATAGATCGGCAAAGGCAGGAGGACCATACGGGTTACGTACTAAATTCGCGCCTTCGATGGGTGTCATTACTCCGTCAACTAATTGCTTCGCTGCCAACGATAAATCTTCTGGCCCGTGAATAAAGTGTGTCCACTCCCAAGCTTGTGAACCTAGGAATGTAAAGCCACCTACAATTGTCCAAAGCATCCATTTCTCTACGTCTTTGCGATCACCACGGTGGCCAGCTTCTACGGCTAATACCATGGTTACCGAAGATGCAATCAAAATGAAAGTCATGATACCTACGAAAACCAAGGGCAATGACATTCCATGTAAAAATGGAACCGCCTCAAACACCTTTTCAGGGATAGGCCAGTGTGTCGTTGCAAAATAGAACGTATCAGGAGTTCCTTCCCATGCAGGTTGGCTGAAACGAATCATTCCGTAAGTAATTAATAGGGCTGAAAACGTAAAGGTATCCGATAGTAGGAAAAACCACATCATTAACTTTCCGTAACTCGCTTTTAAAGGTTCTGAACCACCAGACCATGAAAGGTTTTCGGGTACAGCAGGGGCAGTGTGTGCAACTGACATTGGTAATTGCTTAATTGTTAAATACTAAAAATAAAAATAAATATACCCATAAAGCATCTAAAAAATGCCAATAGGTGGCACAAATCTTAATTTGTGTCAAGGCTTTTGCGTTAATTTTCAGACGGAAGGCCCCTACTAAAGCGACCAACAATACAATCAATCCGGAGATTAAATGTAGCCCATGTAGGCCTGAAAATACATAAACAAAAGAACCTGACGGATTGCCTACAAAAAATACGTTTTTCTCCACTAACTGGATCCAACCATAATATTGCATTAGTAGGAAAACCAATCCGAGCACAAAAGTAATAGAAATACTAATTCGAAGCGCATTAAATCGGTCTTTTTTTGCAGCTAAATATGCAAAATGCATGGATATACTACTGCCTAGTAAAACCACGGTGCTGGAGTAAAACAAATCGGGCAATTCGAATTCAACCCAGTTGCCTTCTGCTTTTCTTACTAAGTATGCACTTGTGAATGCGGCAAATAACATGACAATGGAAACGATGAACAACCACATCGTAAAGATTTTTGGATTGACTGAGCGGGTCTCGTTCGCCGCTAATAGTTCTTCTGGATTTTTCATAACTTAACTTTATCAAATAAAAAGGCGATTTGAACAATTAATAAATAAATGAAGGAACCAAACATCATCCAGCGAGCGGCCTTATCTGTTGGCTTCATCATGAGGTAAAAGGTCTGTCCTAAGAACAAGCTACCTGCCACAATTGTTATAATGGCAGATGTAATTCCGGTCATTTGCATGATATATGGTAAGAATCCCAAAGGGATCAAAAATACCGTATAAATCATGATCGTAAATGCGGTCTTTAAATCTTTCTTACCCTCGTTTGGTAACATACGAAAACCCGCTTTTTTGTAATCAGCATCTGCTACCCATGCAATAGCCCAAAAATGTGGGAATTGCCAAAAAAATTGAATAGCAAATAAGATGCCGGGCTCCCAACCAAAATGTTGAGTAGCGGCCACCCACCCGATCATCGGTGGAAATGCACCGGGAAACGCACCTACAAATACGGAAATCGGACCTACACGCTTCAAGGGTGTATACACATAGCCATATAGTATGTAGGATAGCAATCCAATTGCTGCAGCTTTCCAAGTAAAATAACTCAAGATTCCGATTGCTAGCGCAGCAATGATTAGCCCATAAATTTGTGCATTTTGGGGAGTCAATGTTTGCGTAGGTAAGGGGCGATTAGCCGTTCGCTTCATCAACTTATCGAATTCAATTTCTTTTAATTGATTAACAATGTTGGCCGCTCCAGTTAGAAGAAATCCACCTAATGAGATTAGAACAATATCGATTGCCTTGTGCTCAACAGGCGCAAGTAAAAAACCAAAAGTACCCGAAAACGCCACAGTCATGGATAACCGTGATTTTAATAGGGCGATATAAGGTTTTATACGTGACATTTATGCGTTTTTTGTTTGAATCCAAGAGCTAATGTGCCAGCCCATTATAACAAGAGAGATTAATAAATGCACAGCTTGGCTGCCAATTGGTAACTCGAAATAGGCCATTAAAATGCCCGTCATAAATGAAATACCAATTAAAAACATAATCCCATGGCGGTAATATTGCAATGAGGAGTATTTAATTTTATTCCAAAGAATCAAGTGCCCTAAAACGATAAACCAAGAAAAAGTTCTGTGGATGATGTAGACAAAATCCAATTGAGAAATCCATTGGTTTTTTGCGCCTTCACCTAAAGACTTAATCACATGATCCATATTCTCACGCACTTGGGTGCCTAAGATTATTTGAATTAACACGAGAACCAAACTTATGCCTATCCATTGACGATTCTTCAGCGCAATAAGCTCTGATGAAGATTGATTGTTAATTGCTTTGACTAAAAAATAGATAACTCCAATTGACAATAACATATGGGTTGTCACCACACCTGGTAAAAGAAAGGAGTCTACCACATATTTTCCTAATACGGCATTGGCTAGAATGAGTAGGAGTCCAGCCAAAGTAGGGATGAATACATTACGTCCTTCACGGTATGCTAAAACAGTTGTGATTAAAACGATAAAGCCAGTCAGCGCACCAATCAACCGGTTGATGTATTCAATCCAGGTTTTGGTGGCATTGAATTCTACTTCCCCGTGTAATTTGTCTTGGTAAATTTGCTCGTAATGCAATGGTAATTCCTCCACCTTTGTAGGAGGGATAAAACGGCCAAAACACTTGGGCCAATCTGGACATCCCATTCCTGATCCCGTACTGCGAACGATACCGCCAGCGAGGATAAGCAAATAAATGCTCAGGAGTGAAAGAGTTGCAAATTTTTTAAAGGCCATTTTGGGGTAAAAAAAAGATGCATCTAAATGAGATTCATTCGGATGCATCTTTGATTTTTTCAGTTTAATTAACGGTTATAACTTTCGTTTTGAGCAGCCAATAAACTTTCAATTGCTTTTTCTTTTGCAACTTCCTCATTTTCCTCAGGTAAGTTTGATTCTGGTGTTGCAGAATATGGAACGTTTTGAGGGATGAAATCTGATTCAGCACCTGGCTTTGAATAATCATAAGGCCAACGGTATACCGCAGGAATTTCACCTGGCCAGTTTCCGTGACCTGGTTCTATCGGAGTCGTCCACTCCAACGTAGTTGAATTCCAAGGATTCTCTGTTGCTTTTTTCCCTTTAAACATCGAATAAAAGAAGTTCCAAAAGAAAATGGCTTGTGATGAGAATGTTAAGATTGCAGCAATCGAAATGAACATATTCAAATCAGTGAATGCTTCTTCACGACCATTGCCTAAGGCTGTAAATGAATAATACCGACGAGGAAAACCTGCGATACCCGTGTAGTGCATTGGGAAAAATACGCAATAAACACCTACGAAAGTCGCCCAGAAGTGAATGTATCCCAAGGTTTTATTCATCATACGCCCAAACATTTTTGGATACCAGTGATAAACCCCTGCCATCAATCCAAAAAATGAAGCAGATCCCATTACTAAGTGGAAGTGAGCTACTACGAAGTATGTATCATGTAAGTTGATATCCAACGCTGAATTACCCAGAATAATTCCTGTTACCCCACCTGAAATAAATAGGGAAACAAGTCCAATAGAGAATAACATAGCTGGGGTAAAGATCAAGTTACCTTTCCAAAGCGTCGTGATGTAGTTGAATGCTTTTACTGCAGAAGGCACCGCAATAATCAAAGTAAGGAACATAAATACTGATCCTAAGAACGGATTCATACCGGTTACGAACATGTGGTGAGCCCATACGATAAACGCGAGTACCGTAATTCCCATCAAGGATCCAATCATCGCGCGGTATCCAAAGATTGGCTTACGTGCATTGGTTGCAATGATTTCAGATGTCATACCCAATGCTGGTAACAATACGATGTATACCTCTGGGTGACCTAGGAACCAGAATAAGTGTTGGTAAAGAATAGCTGAACCACCTACATTTGGTAGTGCTTGTCCTTGAATATAGATTTCTGATAGGTAGAATGATGTACCAAAGCTTCGGTCGAAAATCAATAACAAGGCAGCTGATAATAATACTGGGAAGGATAATAATCCCAAAATAGCCGTAAAGAAGAATGACCAAATTGTTAATGGCATTTTGGTAAATGTCATACCACGAGTACGCAAGTTAATAATCGTACAGATGTAGTTAATTCCACCCATTAAAGATGACACAATGAAAAATGCCATTGAAGTCAACCACAATGTCATTCCTAATCCCGAACCTGGCATGGCTTGTGGCAACGCACTTAGTGGCGGATAAATTACCCATCCACCGGATGCAGGGCCTGTCTCAATAAATAACGATGAAAACATGATGGCAGATGACAAGAAGAAGAACCAGAAGGATAACATGTTAATGAATCCTGAGGCCATATCACGTGCACCAATTTGCAATGGTATCAAAAAGTTGGAGAAAGTTCCAGATAAACCTGCCGTTAATACAAAGAACACCATAATAGTTCCGTGCATTGTCACTAAAGCTAAATAAAACTCTTTGTCTAATTTACCAGACTCATCGATCCATCCTCCTAACAAAGGACGTAGCCATTCCAACTGCATTTCTGGGAAACCCAATTGTAAACGGAAAAGAATCGATAAAGATCCACCTAAAAATGCCCAGAGTATACCCATGATGAGGTATTGTTTGGCAATCGTTTTGTGATCTTCTGAGAAGATATACTTCTGAATAAAATTTGGCTCATGATGCTCGTGTTCGTGATCATGATCATGTGAATGAACGTGAACTTCTTCAGCGTGTGTTGTAGCAGTTGACATAGTAGTATATTTTTCTTCTTAGTGTTTTTATATAAATCTTTATAATGCTGCAGCGCTTGCAGTACTATCTGTCGTGATTGGTTCAGCAGGAATGTATTTGCTTGCTTTTGCTTTCAAGTTTGCAGGAACTTTTTCCAAATAAGCTGGATTCATCGCTAAGAATGGTTTTTGTTCAGCGCACCATTTTTTATAATCTTCTGGTTCATCTACGAATACCGTAATGGCCATTCCGAAGTGACCGCGGCCACAAATCTCCGTACAGTTTAATTTAAAGTTGAAATCCTTGTTGTTCAACTTCGCACGCATTTCGTCCGTTGACATGTTAGGCGTAAACCAAAATTTTGTTGGCATACCCGGCACGGCATCCATTTTTACACGGTGGTAAGGTAAATATACCGAGTGCAAAACATCTTGTGCATGAATTTTTAACAATACTGGCTTTCCTTTTGGAAGGTGTAATTCTGATGCTGTAAAGTCATCAAATGAATTCTTATCCGTATAGTCGATACCGATGCTATTTGTTTCATCGATTAACTTGTAATTATAATTACCTAATTGGTTATCATCATTACCCGCATAACGCACATACCATCCAAATTGGTGACCTGTGATTTCGATAACAACCGCATCGCTTGGCGCTTGAGACGTAATATCGCGCCAAGTTCTCCAGCCTGTGAAAACCAAGATTGCCATCACAACGGCAGGAATTACTGTCCAGATTAATTCCAACTTGTGGTTTACTGGATAGAATGTCGCTTTTCTATATTTATTGTAGCGGTATTTAAACGCAAAATATAGCAATAAGGTATTGGTAATAAAGAAAGCAAGTGTAACAACCGCCATAGATACCCAAAACATTTTATCGGTATCCAGACCGTGTTTAGATGCTGCTTCTGGTAGAAAATCAGGTAAGCTGTTTAAGAAAGACCAAACCCCTGCGATAGTTCCCAACAACCAAAAGATTAACATCCCGTATGCATTGGCATTATTACTCGAATCAACGGCTGATGACTCATCTTCTGCTTTGGCAAGGTTCTTATTTATTTTCATGCTTTTAGCAATTACAGAAATTGCTAAGATGAAGAAAACGACGGATAAAAGACCAATTAGGTAATTCATATATGTATTTGTTAAAATCGTAATCGCTTAATACTAAATATCGTGATGTAATGCTTCTGGTAAGAATGGGTGATTCTTTGCAATTAAAGAAGCTTTTGTCAATTCATCTGAAATCACATAAATGAAAGCAGATGCAAAAACGGTAACCATTCCAAACTCAACTAAACCGTAACCCCCATGTTTTCCTACTACACCTGGCATAATCATTTGGTAAAAGTCTATATAATGACCTGCAATGATTAAGAATGCCGCGATTTTCAAGAAAATTCGAGTTCTTTTGGCATCACGTGTCATAAGAACTAAAAAGGGCAGTAAGAAGTTTAAGATTACCATTAAAATTTCTGATGTTTTGTATAATTTATTATGTCCTTCCCATCGCTCTAAGAAATAAATGGTTTCCTCTGGTAGGTTGGCATAGTAGATCAACAAGAATTGCTCGAACCATACGTAAGTCCAGAAAATAGAGAATGCAAACATAAACTTACCTAAATCGTGTAAGTGGTTATCATTTACATAGCCCATTAGCCCTTTATCTTTTAAGTATAGTATAGCTAATACAATAACAGCATAGGTTGTTACATGCCAAGATGCGAACATGTACCAACCGAACATGGTTGAGAACCAGTGTGTATCGATGGACATTACCCAATCCCATGCAAAGATTGAACTAGACGCACCAAATACGACAATAAATGCAGTTCCGATTTTAACCATTTGTGTAAATAAATCAGTTCCACCAATGAGATCTTCCTCCAAAGATTTTTTACGCAACATGTTCCATAATAGAATCCATAATGCGCCAAAACCTACTAAACGGATTAAGAAGAAAGTTTTGTTCAAATAACCCGATTTGCCCTCAATGATTTTATCATAGTTCTCACTTCCTACTTCAGTTACGCCGTGGTGCATCCAGTGGAAAATAACATCTCCCTTGAATAAAAATACAGCTACCAAGATTGGCAAAGAAATATATAAAAACTTTGGGAAAGCCTCTGGAACACGCTTCATGACCGCAGACCAGCCTGATTTTGTTAAGTATTGCAAGGAAACAAAAAACATTCCGACAACGGCAATTCCCGTAAAGAATACAGCATTTAACCAAACGTTTGCCCAAATACGGTTTGTCCAATCGTAATGTTCTTCGGCACCTTCTTGGTGAGAAACGGCTCCGCCTGAAAGGTGTTCGCCAGCTGTTTCATGTCCTGCTTTAACTGCATCGTGTCCTGCATTCGCTACTTCGTGACCGCCAGCTTCCCCTTTTGACAAAAGGTAAATACCGAGCGCTAAAGCTACTAAACCAGCGATGAAAGCATAAATTATACGTTTTTTGCCTTCAGCACTAAATTCAAAATGCTCTTCAACGTTTGCTGGGGAAAAATGTGAATGTCCCGCCATCTTGATCTCTATTTAATTTAAATTGATTGAATTATTGTTTTTGTAACTCGTGAACATAAAGCACGATTTTCCACCGGTTTTCCGAAGTTATTTGAGAGCCATGTGGCCACATTCTTCCTTTTCCGTGCGTAATGACATGGTAAATATGTCCGTCATTCATTGTTTTTAATGCATCACTTGAGTAAACAGGTACTCCTTTGTAAGCCTTTGCCACTAACCCATCTCCCTTACCTGTTTCTCCATGACAATGCTGGCAAAAACGCTCATATTGAGTTTTACCTGCCTCGATGTTCTCTGGAGTAGCGGCGATTGGATTGTATAATGATTTCTCAGAATACGAAATACTATCATTTGGAATCGTTTTAGCGATCATTTCCTGAGCTAAAAATGCTTGCTTTAAGCTATCTGAACCTGTATAGCGTTTGCGAGCTACAGTACCTTGAACAGGTAAACGCATGTTCATGCCTAATGGGTTGATGGTATTGGTGTCTCCTTGGGTTTGAGTCATGGGTTCGTACCCAACCGAATGATACATGTTGGGAGCAAATTCTGTTCCCGTATCGTTCGGGTCTGTACCGCATGACATTAAGCCTGCAACTACACCAGCTAATAAAACGAATTTAATTCTTGGATTAAACATCTTGTTATGCTTCTTCGTGAACAATTGTTCTTGGTTAATTATTTAGTATTTACTTCTATTGCGCCAGAATCTTTCAAGGCTTTCTTAATATCAGCGGCACTTACTTTGTTTTTGTCAACATTGATTGCCATCACAAATTTATCATCTGTCGTACGGATATCTAATGGAAGCGTTTTATTTCCTGGCCACAAATCATTTGTGATACAGAAAGTAGAAACTAATCCAAAGGCAGTAAATAGTACAGTTCCTTCAAAGGTCACCGGTATCCAGTTTGGCAAGGCAAAGAAATCTTTACCCCCTATAATCATAGGCCAATCAAATACCATGGTATAGCTGATTAGTGACAAGGCACAAATCAAACCTAATGTTCCAAACATAAATGCCGCGATTGGTAGACGCGTACGCGCATGACCTACTGCTACATCTAAACCGTGAATCGGGAATGGGGTAAATACATCTTCGATTTTGATTCCTTTAGCCTTTACTGCTGTTACAGCATGTAAAACCTCATCCTCGTCGTCGTAAACTCCCAAAATGTAATTAGTTGTCGAACTCATATTGTTTTAATTTCGAATTGCTTGTTAATTATTCTTCTGTTTTCTTAGCCGCCTTTGCCTTTTTCGCTGGGAAATTTGAGGAAACGCCCTTCATTACCGATTTTACCTCTGCCATATTTACTACAGGTAAATACTTAGCGAATAGGAAGAATAAGGTAAAGAATAAACCAAATGAGAAAATGTAATCACCAATATCATACATCGTAGGGGAGAACATAGCCCATGAAGATGGGATGTAATCACGGTGTAGTGAGGTTACGATAATTACAAAACGCTCAAACCACATACCTACGTTTACTACGATCGATAAGAAGAATGAAACGAGCAAGTTGGTACGAATCGCCTTCGACCAGAATAACTGTGGAGAGATAACGTTACATGTCATCATCATCCAATATGCCCACCAATATGGACCTGTGGCACGGTTGATAAATGCATAACTTTCATATTCCACACCTGAATACCAAGCGATAAAGAATTCAGTTAAGTAAGCGATACCTACGACTGAACCCGTTACCGTGATAACGATATTCATCATTTCGATATGCTCGATTGTGATGTAATCCTCTAATTTGAAAACCACACGTGTAATTAATAATAAGGTTTGAACCATCGCAAAACCTGAGAAGATCGCACCCGCCACGAAATATGGAGGGAAGATCGTCGTATGCCATCCTGGGATAACAGACGTTGCAAAGTCCATGGATACGATTGTATGTACGGAAAGTACAAGTGGTGTAGAGATACCTGCCAAGATTAAGGACATGTACTCATAACGTGCCCAAGTCTTTGAAGAACCTGTCCAACCTAAGCTGAAAAAGCCATACCAAAATTTACGACCCTTTGTTGTCGCACGGTCACGAATCGTCGCCAAATCTGGTACTAGACCCATATACCAGAATAACAATGAAACGGATAAATACGTCGAAATCGCGAAAACGTCCCAAACCAATGGCGAGTTAAAGTTAACCCACAATGAACCAAATGCATTTGGAAGTGGTAAAGCCCAGTGGGCCAACCATGGGCGTCCCATGTGCGCAAGGATAAATGATGCAGCACAAAGTACGGCAAAAATGGTCATCGCCTCCGCAGAACGGTTAATAGAAGTTCTCCATTTTTGACGGAATAATAATAATACTGCTGAGATCAAGGTTCCCGCGTGACCGATACCAACCCACCAAACGAAGTTCGTGATATCCCAAGCCCAACCTACGGTTTTATTTAATCCCCAAACGCCAATACCTTGCCACCAAGTGTAGAATAGGCAATAAGCACCATAAATGAATACAAGACAAGAAATCCCGAATGCAATTTTCCATTCTTTGGTAGGCTCTCCTTCTACTTGTTTGCAGATATCGTGGGTAACATCGGAATAAGATTTTCCACCAGTAACTAGTTTCTCTCTTATGGGTGATACAACGTGCGACATATTTTTATTTACTTTTTTACGATTAAAAAATTATGCTTCTTTCTTAGCATCCTTGTTACGAACTTTCTTCAAGTAAGAAATATTGGGCTTCACGTTAATTTCTTCAATTACGTGGTAAGCACGACCCTCTTTCTCTACCAGTAATAATTTAGAGATTTCAGATGCTGGATCGTTCATATCTCCAAATGTAATAGCATTCGTAGGGCAAGACTGTGCACAAGCTACTTGGATTTCGCCATCTACTGGACGGCGCTTTTCTTTCTTAGCTGTCAACTTACCCTCTTGGATACGTTGAACGCACATAGAACATTTTTCCATTACCCCACGTGAACGAACGGTTACGTCTGGGTTAATTACCATACGACCTAAATCGTTGTTGAAGTGGAAATCAAAGTCATCTGTTTGGAAATAACGGAACCAATTGAAACGACGTACTTTGTATGGGCAGTTATTTGCGCAATAACGTGTTCCTATACAACGGTTGTAGGTCATTTGATTTAATCCTTCCGTTGAGTGTGTTGTTGCTAATACTGGACAAACTGTTTCGCATGGAGCGTTGTTACAGTGCTGGCATAACATCGGTTGGAATATAACCTCTGGATTATCCGAAGCAATTTCTAACCCTTTCAAATCTTCTACCTCCGCGTCAGATGAGTAATAACGGTCGATACGCATCCAGTGCATTTCCCGACGATTAATTACCTCTTGGCGACCTACCACCGGTACGTTGTTTTCCGCGTTACATGAGATAACACATGCAGAACATCCTGTACAGGTATTCAAGTCAATCACCATTCCCCACGCGTGGTTGTTGTATTCGTGGCCATTCCAAAGCGTTAAATCTGTTGCGTTTTTTTCGCCTTCAGACGTTTTAACACGCGGAGTGAAACTACCAGCTTTAGCATCTTTTGCAAAAGCTGCTAAAACGGTTTCTTGAACGACTGCTTGACGTGCCATCACCGTTTGGTGAGTTTGCGTTTGCGCGATATCTTTTGTTTCTCCGGTTGCAGAAACAGCAACACCTTGTGTACATGTTCCTACACAAGCGCCGTTGATTTCAGAAATAAATGGATAGGCATTTACACCTACGCCATCCGCAGATTTACCTGCTTTTGTGCGACCGTAACCGATGGCAATTGCAATGGTGTCTTGAGCTTGGCCTGGTTGAACTAATACCGGAAGTGATACTTTGTATCCTTTCGCGCTAACCTCAACAACATCACCTTGCTTTAGATTTAATTTAGTTGCAGTTGGTTGTGAAATGGCTGCATAATTATCCCAACAAGCCTTTGAAACTGGCTCAGGGAATTCCTGTAACCATGGGTTATTTGCTTGAGATCCTGTTCCTAAACCTACTTTCTCGTAAACAGCGATTTCTAAACTTGTAGATGTAGCAGCATATGCTTTTGAGATTGCCGCAGCGGCCGCAATTACATCAACAGATGGGCTTGATGCAGAAACAGTACCTGCGTTCGGCTCAAAAATTCCATTATGTAAGGCATTATTCCATGCAACTTTTCCTCCTTTTAAGATATTGCTTTCCCAATTGCTTTCTAAGTATGCTGCAAAATCACTTGGTAAACCTGCCCAAGTTAAGAAACTTGATTGTGCTTGACGTGTTTTGAAGATTGGGGAAATCGTTGGTTGAGTTAAAGAGTAGAAACCAGCTTTTGGCTCAGCATCATTCCATGACTCTAAGAAGTGCGAATCTGGTGCAATGAATTGACATAAAGATGCTGTCTCATCTGCACGATCGTTTGTTGCTAAACTAACTTCCACTTTCGGTAAAGCGGTTGCTAAAGCGGCTCCCATTGGGTGATTATATACCGGGTTTGCGTTGTAGAAAACAACGGCACCAATTTTACCAGCACCTGCTTCTTTAATGAAGTTGGCCATCGCCATATCATTACCTTGACGGTAGTTCAATGGGATTGCTGTATTTAATGTTGAGCCATAAGCACCAACTAAGGCGTTGGTAGCTGCAACGATTTTTTGAATTTCTGGATCATTTGATCCGGCAACGATGATGGAAGCACCTTTTGATGCCACTAAATCTTTTGCTGCTTTTTCTAAGTTTTCAACTTTAACCGCTGAACCAGCAATGCCAGCAGCACCTGTTAATTTGGCAACCGCATTATACAATGCTACAGCTACTAAACCCTCTTGAGATGGCTTGTATGTTGCACGGTAGTCAGCATTTGCACCAGTCGTAGACATGATTGTCTCAAACTGATAGTGACGTGACATATCTTTTTTGCCCCCTTTTTCAGAGCTAACCCGACGCGTAACCGCCCATTGTGAAGAAAATTCACTTGGGGCAATCCAAGAACCTAAGAAATCGGCTCCTAAAGAAACAATTGTTTTTGCTTTACTAAAATCAATGCTTGGGATAATGCCACCATGTGCAGCTGATAATCCGTATGCTGGATTTGCATCATAGGTGATATGCTGTGTTGTTGGGTATTTCGCCGCGAAATCAGCAATGACCTTTTTCGTCGTTGGCGAAAGAACCGTATTGGATACAATTCTTATTTGTCCTCCCTTGGCTGCTACTGCAGCTAATTTTGCGGTGAATTCAGCATCCAATTGTTTCCAATCTGTTGCTTTTCCGCCAATTTGAGGACCTTTTAATTTTTCGTTGTCATATAGACTCAAAACAGATGCATGCGCACGTCCTGAAAGTGCTCCTTTTGAAACCGAAGACAACTTATTTCCTTCGATTTTGATTGGACGACCTTCACGAGTCTTAACAAGGATGGAAGCGTAATCGCCACCATCTGTGTAAGTAGACGCATACCAGTTGGCAATCGTAGGCTCAACATCCTCAGGTTTGTTCAAGTAAGGAATGGTGTTTTTAACAGGTGCTTCACAGGCTGCTAATGAAACGGCAGCTACACCGAATCCCAACATCTTTAAAAAGTCACGACGATGAGTTCCAGAACCGTCAACTAGGGCTTCGCCTTTTGCATCATTTTCTGAGGGCATATTGCCAAACTCATTGTGGATATTTTTTACAAACGATGGTTCATTGGTTAACTCCTCGATCCCTTTCCAATACCTCTTGTTCGAATTTTCCATATAATCTTTCTTATTCAGACTAATTTTGAATCTATTGTAATATGATTAATAGTGACACTTAGAACATTCTAAGCCACCGATATTTTGTACTTTAAGTGGTGTTTTGCTGTCTTTGTTATGCACCTCTACTAATTTGTCGTAGTATGCATTTCCTTTAGCGTTAACATCTGTTTCACGGTGGCAATCGATACACCATCCCATCGTCAAAGATGAACGTTGCTCAACTACTTCCATTTTTTCAATTTCGCCATGGCAATTTTTACACTCTAAACCACCCACGTTAGTATGTTGTGAGTGATTGAAATAAGCTAAATCAGGCAAGTTGTGAACACGGACCCATTGAATAGGTTCATTATTTTCAAGGGCTCTATAGATTTTTTGAATTTCGGGTGATTCACGTTTGATTGCATTGTGGCAATTCATACAGATGTTAGCAGATGGAACATTACCTCCCTTTCCTTCATATACACCTGTGTGGCAGTAGTTGCAATTGATTTGATATTGTCCGGCGTGTAATTTGTGAGAAAACTTAATTGGTTGCTCTGGCGCATATCCTTGATGAATACCTACCCCATATGCTGCATCTATCGTGGCTTTACCTCCTAGTAACAAGGCCAAAACTAAAATGCCCGTTTTTACTGCTGAATTAGCTGCTAAAGCTTTCGCATTTTCGGCGATACGTTGCATTAAAGGATTTTCAGCATCGGTCTCACCTCCAGTGGTGATTTTGCTTAATGTACTAACGATTGATAGCAATGCGATCAAGACTAATACCATGATGATTAATAAACCAACTAAAAGCAATTCCAGCATTCCACCAGAACTTTGTGCTGCTGGCGCTGCTGAACCTTCTGCTGGTGCTGCCCCCGCTGCCGGTGCTGCTGGCGCTGCATTAGAAGCATCAACATAAGCCACGATACTTTTAATTTGAGCTTCTGTAAAGTTTGGATAAGCAGTCATAGCTGCCTTGTTAAACTTATTGTAAAGGTCTACCGCATACTTGTCGCCTGAAGCAATTACTGCCTGCGGATTATGTACCCACTTAACGATCCATTCGATTGGACGTCTTTCGCTAATCCCCTTTAAACCAGGGCCTACAAGTACTTCATCTGAGGTATTGTGGCATGCCGCACAGTTATTTTTGAATAGGGTTTCGCCTTCTGCTGCATCTTGCGCAAATGTTACGCTTAAGCTTGCTAATAGTATCGCAAAGGATAATAAGGTTTTAACGAGTGTTAATTTTTTGCAAAGCATCATCTTGGTTTTTCACATTTTAATTCAGTTCGCAAAACTACATTCCGAATTTTTAGGAAACAAAGTATTCGATAATCAATTTTAGGATTTTTTCTTGTTTTTAATATTATTTAGAATCTTTCAAAATAAGCAAGAAAAGAAAGTGTAATTTTTTCTAGAGTAGTTTGTACAAAATTGAGTTAAACTAAAAAACCTTCCACTAGGGAAGGTTTTTGAGGTTTCGAGCGGATTCGAACCGCTGTAGAAGGTTTTGCAGACCTCTGCCTAGCCACTCGGCCACGAAACCAATTAATCGGGATGTAAAAGTAGGTTTATTTTTAGAAAGGAACAAAGGGAAAGAGAAAAAAATAGTCTGTGCTTAGTCGCTGGTCACTAGCCTTAAGTTTTCAGTCCGCAGAGACAATTCCTAACGCTTAATTCTTTTTCCCAAAGTCTAACGTCCAACGTCCAACGTCTAAAGTCCAATGTCTAACGTCCAACGTCCAACGTCCAACGTCTAAAGTCCAACGTCTAAAGTCCAATCTCTAGCCCAACGTAAAAATGCTAATCTCCGGCGGCATCCCCACACGCCCTGGATACCCTAAGTATCCAAAGCCTCGATTAACATAAAGCTGCTGGCCATTTTCTTCATACAAACCGGCCCATTGCTTATAAATGTATTTGGCTGGTGACCATTTTGCAAAGCCTGGAATTTTTACACCGAATTGTGCTCCATGCGTATGTCCAGCAAATGCCACATCAATAGCATGGAATTTTTGGTTCTTCGTTACTTCAGCATTCCAATGGGTAGGATCGTGCGATAATAATAATTTGGTCGCAGCTTCCTCTGTGCCTTCATAAGCTTTTGATAGATTGCCATACCATGGGAACCGACCGATACCTATGTTTTGTACGCCAATTATCGCCAACTTTTCTCCTGACTCTGAAATAATGTGATTTTCATCCATCAGCAGGTTCCAGCCCATCAATTCATGCGCTTTCATTAAATCCTTTAAATTTTGCTTTTTTGCTCTAGGGGTTTTCCATTTCACATAATCCCCATAGTCATGATTGCCAAGGGTACTAAAAACGCCATATGGAGCCTTGATTTTTGAAAAAATGGTGAAGTAATCTTCGACTTCTTTCGATTCATTGTTGACCAAATCGCCCGTAAAGAATACCAAATCGGTTTTCTCCCGCATCAGCATTTCTACACCACCTTGTACAGCTGTTTTATTAAAAAAACTGCCTGAGTGAATATCGGAAACTTGAGCGATACGCATCCCGCGAAATTCTTTGGGAAGTTTAGGAATTTTTAAATTAACTTTTTCAATTCGATAGTCATGTGCGCCTGATAAAATACCAAAGGCAAACGTGGCAGCAGGAACGGCGCCAACAGCTAGTGCAGCTTGAGAAAGGAATTCATGCCGACTAATAGCGCTAGGGTCTTTCTTACGGATTTTATTTGTACCCCAACGGAAAAAGCGGGTGATGTCTTCGAGCAATAGGAAAATGATAATGAATAGTTTACTAAAGACGGAAATCATCACGATGGCCATGAAGGTAATTCTGAACTCATTTTTCCAAGCATGAAGTGGTAATGTGTTGTACGATATAATTCCTAATAAGACGAATGCTGAAAATCCCCAGAAAATATATTTAGCAGCTTTTTGCGTTTGAATACGCTTTTTTTTGAAGGCCGTTTTTACCGCCATCCAAACGTAATAATCCAAAGCAAATAGTATAATACTGATTATAGGCACAAAAAACATTTTATTCATATGGTTCTAAACTATCTTTACAATTCAATTGTTCCAAAGGTGCAAAAAATTATGAAAAAGAACTTAAGTATTTACGGAGGCGGTTGGGTTGGCGCACCATTGGCATTTAAACTAGCTTTAGCGGATTTTAAGGTGCAGGTTTCTGCATCGCAGGTACACCAGCAAGCTAAGCATCCCAAAGTTCATGTAGTTGACTTTCGTGCAACTGATGAGACAACCGAAGGTGAATGGGCATTGTTAAATCAATCCGCTATTCAAGTTTGGGCAATTCCACCTCGAAGAAAAAAAAATTCAGAGGTGCAATATTTGCGCATCGTACAAGCTTGGGTTGATGGATTAGATCCCCAAAAAGTAGAGAAAATCATTTTCCTTTCTTCCACATCGGTCTATGCCAATGTCTCCGCAATTGTTGATGAAAGCGCTGAGCTAAATGCAAGTTCATTGATGGCTCAGGCAGAAGCCATTATTTTATCTTCCCCTATTTCTTCTGTTATCTTGCGATTAGCCGGGCTAATGGGCGGAGATCGTTTCGTTGCCAAATACTTTTCAAACAAACGAAATGATGGCGCGAATTGTCCAGTCAATTATGTGCACAAAGACGATGTAGTAAACTTAATTGCACTTACCTGTGAGAAAATCCACTCGGGTATTTATAATATCGTTGCTCCAGAACACCCAACCAAACAGGATGTTGGAATGAATGATTGTGAAAAACGGGGTATGAATCCAGGCTATTGGGATTCTAGCCAACCGTGTTTAGGTGGAAAAATTGTTTCAGGGGATAAAATTGTCGAAGAACTGAGCTATGAATTCAGATGGCCAGACCCGATGGAGTTTTAAATTTTTCATCACAGACTTTCAACTCTTATCTCTTAATTCACTCACCGTCAACCAAGCCATTAATCCTGGCCCAATCGCTAAAGCATCTTCGTCAATATCGAATGTTGGCGTGTGAACACCACTCGTAATCCCTTTAGCATCATTCCGGATTCCTAATCGGTAAAAGCATGCATCTACATGATGCGTGTAGAAAGCAAAATCTTCTCCAGCCATCCACAGGTCTAAATCCACAACATTTTCCTCGCCCATGTAAGTTATTGCGGCAGCTTTGGCCCTGCGCGTTAATTCTGGATTGTTTTGCAAGAAAGGATAGCCCTTTAAGACTTCAAAAATCGCTTCGCCTCCCATGGCATCCGCAATACCTTCCGCTAATTTTTTCATTTTTGCGAGTCCGTCTGCACGCCAATTTTCATCCATGGCACGGAAAGTTCCGGCAATATTAACCTCATCAGGAATGACATTGGTTGCTCCCAATCCTTCTATTTTCCCAAAAGTTAAAACAGAGGGTAACTTTGGATTTTTATTTCGAGAAATAATCTGTTGCATCGCTACAATGATATGAGACGCAATGACAATGGGGTCTATGCATGCATCAGGCATTGCTCCATGCCCACCTTTGCCTATCACCTTAATGTATAGCTCATCGGTACTAGCCATGTACATCCCTTCACGGAAACCTATTTTGCCTACCGGAACGTTCGTGGCTACATGTTGGCCAAAAATACTTGCCGGTTTCGGGTTTTCTAAAACACCTTCCTTAATCATAATGCTCGCTCCACCGGGTGCTTTTTCTTCAGCGGGTTGGAAAATCAACTTCACAGTTCCTTCAAATTCATCTTTAATCGTTTGTAAAATATGTGCGGTGCCTAATAATGAAGAAGTGTGCACATCATGCCCACAAGCATGCATCACACCGGGGTTTAGGGATTTATACGGAACATCATTGGTTTCAATAATAGGCAAGGCATCCATGTCAGCACGCAAGGCCACCACTTTTTTCGTTGGATTTTTTCCTTCGATGATTGCAACAACCCCCGTATTTGCCAATCGGCTAGTCGTAATTCCCCAAGCTTGTAATTGTTTTTCCACAAACGCTTGTGTTGCCGTTTCCTGAAAGGATAACTCGGGGTGCATGTGTAAATGATGGCGGTTGCTTACCGTCTCTTGCGCTAATGAAATGGACAACGATTTAATTTTTTCTACCAGAGATGCCATGGGGCTATGCGTTAATTTTTACAAACCTACTAAAATAGCCTCAGAATGCCGTTTTATTCACGAAAATCGACCTTAAATTTTTATATCAAGTCCTTGTTTATCGGTTGATTATTTTATGTAACTTTAAAGCATGTGATGGATTTACGCAGGGATTACCTTATAACATTGAATGTCATGAGTCAGAAAGTTTTAGTCCTTAATCAAGATTACAGTGCATTGACAATATGCTCCATGCCGAAAGCATTTTTGTTAGTCTACCTGAATAAAGCTGAACTAATCGCCGAATCTAGCACTGAAAGACTCCATTCAATTAGTCAATCTTTCCCCTTTCCATCCGTCATTCGTTTAAACCGGTATGTTTATTTTCCCTACAAAGGGGTAGTTTTAACCCGACAAAATATCTTCAAACGCGATGGTAATCAGTGTCAATATTGTGGATCTCCTGATCACCTGACCTTAGACCATGTGATTCCCAAATCACGCCAAGGAAGGACCTCATGGGACAATTTAACAACGGCATGTAAATATTGTAATTCAAAAAAAGGGCACAAAACGCCAGAAGAAGCAGGGATGCTTTTGACGCGCCGACCGTTCAAACCATCCTTTGTTATGTTTTTGCGAAATTTTTCCGGAATTTTGGATAATCAATGGATGCCTTTTGTTGGGGCGAAACACGAAAAAATTCAGGAATGATTAAGATTTCATTTATTGGTGCAGGGCACGTGGCATGGCATATTTCACAGGCATTAGAAAATGCAGGTAATAGTGTTCAAGAAGTATTTAGTCGGGATCCCGAGAAAGCACGTGATTTAGTTAGCTACCTATACAACGCCCGTGTTCAAGAACATCTCGATTTTTCGGAATCAAGTTCCACCGTTTTTTTTCTCTGCGTACCCGAGTCGGCATATCCGCAGGTTTTGCCTGAATTGTTGCTACCCAAATACGCTACATTAGTTTTGGTAGCTGGAACAGCATCCCTCACCGAATCCATGATTCAGTATGACCCTTTGAGGGAAAGCACCAACCAGATCGGGGTTTTATTTCCGGTACAACATCTTCAAGCTGAAAGAAAAATCAGTTTGGCCAATGTACCCATATGCATAGAAGTACTAGTTGAAGAAACGGAGGCGACTTTGGTTCATTTAGCCAAGGATATTTCCAAGTCTATCTACCTCGTTAATGGAGAAGAACGAAAGAAGATTCATTTAGCAATGCTCATGGCAGGATTGTTTACTCAGCAACTTTGGCATCAAGCTCAAACCCTATTGGAATCCATCGAATTAGACAAGAGTTTGATACAAGGCGTTGTCCAAAATTATGTACAAGCTTTTTTTGCTAATCAAAGCCTACATGCCGATCAAGACCTTGCCAAATTGAGTGATTCTCGTGTGGTTTTTGACCAACAAGCCTTTATGATACGACCTGAAATGCAGGAGATATACAAGAATATGTTGGCCCTAGTGAAATCCAACCCTATTTAATTAAAGGTTTGTCCATTTGAATAATCACTTGTCGTTTACTAAATCCGATGAGCGTTACGTCTCCTTTTTGGTTGGGATAAATATAGAAAAGGCTGTCACCAGCACTATTTTTCTGAATGCTTGGTGGTATTTCTTGTTTTTGAGTTATCCCATATTCAATGGCCTCAAGCATTTCCACAATTTTGGCATCCTTCATGGATTGCTTTAAAATGTTTGTTGGCCCCGAAAGGATGAGTACCTTATTTTTCTGACTCAGTGAATCGACGGAGAGGCCTTTTTCTAAATTTACTTGTAAATCTTTGCCCCAAACATCCACTTGATTGACAATGTCTTGTGGTAAAACGCGTTTTACCTGCCTCTCACGTAATTCCTTAACGGCAGCTGTCGTGTCGATTCGCTTAGAAAAGTCACAGGCATAAAGTGTTAAAGCGAAGATAATGATCAAGAATTTTTTCATGGTATATGGGAGAAAGAACAAAGGTATTCAACTTGAGCAGAAAGGGCAATGAATTTAATTGTTATCTTTGCGCAGATTTTTTAACCCCGAATAGACATGCTGGAGCAGCTAGAAGCCATCCGAGAACGATTCATTGAAGTAGAACAACAAATTGCGATGCCAGAAATTGTTTCCGACTTAAAGAAGTTCAAAACTTTGAGTAAAGAATACAAAGACTTGCAAAAAATCGTTGATCAATACATCACCTATCAAAATTTGTTACAATCCATTGAAGAGGCGAAGACGGTTATTGCTACTGAGAAAGACGAAGATTTTCGTGATATGGCGAAAGCGGAGTTGGAAGAATTAGTTCCGGCTGAAAAAGAAATGCAAGAGGCATTAAAGGAGATGTTGATTCCTAAGGACCCCAATGATTCCAAAGATTGTATCCTTGAGATTCGTGGTGGAACAGGGGGAGATGAAGCGTCTATTTTTGCAGGAGATTTGTTCCGTATGTACCAGCGTTTCGCTGAAAAGCAGGGTTGGACTTTCCAAATCATGGATTTCACAGATGGTACAGCAGGTGGTTATAAAGAGATTATTATTTCCGTTCAAGGGGAAGACGTATATGCCAAATTGAAATTTGAATCAGGTGTTCATCGCGTTCAGCGTGTTCCTGCCACGGAATCTGCAGGCCGTATTCATACTTCGGCTGCCACTGTGGCCGTGATGCCAGAGGCGGATGAAGTCGATGTGCAGATTAACATGAATGACATTCGTAAAGATACCTTCTGTTCATCAGGTGCTGGAGGCCAATCCGTAAATACTACCTATTCTGCGGTTCGTGTAACCCATATTCCGTCGGGCTTGGTTGTGCAATGTCAAGATGAGCGTTCGCAAATCAAGAACTTTGATAAAGCGATGACGGTTTTGCGTTCACGTCTATATGAAATCGAATTAGCTAAACGCAATGCAGAAATTGCAGGAAGTCGCAAATCCATGGTAGGGTCAGGAGATCGTTCTGATAAAATCCGTACGTATAATTACCCGCAAGGACGCGTAACAGATCACCGGATCGGGCTAACTGTATACAATTTACCCACTGTTATGGATGGGGAAATTGGGGAATTTATTGAGCAATTACGTATCGCTGAAAATGCAGAACGTCTGACAGAAGGGGCGGTATAAATATAGTAGAGACGCGATACTTCGCGTCTCTTTTTAAGAAAATTAGACGCGAAGTATCGCGTCTCTACATCTACGCTTTCTCTAGCTTAAACTCAAATCGGGTGCCTTTATTTTGCTCCGACTGAACCGAGATTTTGCTGTTATGTGCTTGAACGATGTGCTTTACAATGGAAAGTCCGAGTCCTGTTCCTCCTGAGTTTTTTGCCCGACTTTTATCAACCCGATAGAAGCGTTCAAAGATCCGATGAAGATGTTCCTCTGGAATCCCGGGGCCATTATCTACTACCGATATGGTGTAAACTTTTTTCTTCTCGTTGATGATAATCTGAACGACACCTTTTTCTTTTCCATATTTGATGGCATTCACAATCAAGTTTAATATCGCTTGGGATATGCGCTGCGTATCGGCTTTAACCTGAATGTTTCCTTTAGGAGCAATCAGTTTTAGTTTAACGTCGCGTTTTTTGGCTTTTCCTTCAACTTGTTCAAAAATTTCCTCAATCAAGGGCCTCAAGTCAATATTCTTTTTTTCAATCTTGATTGCGCCCGTTTCAATCTGAGACACGGTGAGTAAATCTTGAACTAAATTGTCCAAACCATCCAAACTCTTGGCCGCTTTTTCTAAAAACTTCACACGAATTTCAATTTCTTCATCAGGGTTATCTAACAGGGTGTGAACGAAACCTTGCGCGGCAAAAATGGGAGTTTTTAACTCGTGAGAGACATCGGCTAAAAATTCTTGCCGGTATTTAGCGGCTTTTTTTAGATCCTGTACCTCACCCTCTTTTGTTGCAACATAGGTGTTTAATTCTTTCCTCAAGAGTTCAATGGGGTTTTCCTTTTCGACCAATTGTTTGCGTGGAGTTACACTGAAATCCTTCTTTTTTATCTGTTTAATTCGGTCATAGAGCGAGTTTACCTCTTGGAAAACCAAATAATCGAGAGCAAAATATATCAGCACCGATCCAAATATAAAACAGCTGATAAATCCGATGGTCATGGTAACCAAATCCGAACTTGGAATAAAAGAAAGAAACGCCGTCGTTACAATGGCGATCACCAATGCTAAAACGACCGAAAGATATCTAGGCTGTAACATGCTTGAAATTACGGATAAATTTTCAAAATGTTGTACCTTTGCGCTTTGAATAGAACTTATGGAATTAAATTTGCTTTCGGCGATCTCGCCAGTTGATGGTCGCTACCGTCGTCAAACCCAATCGCTCGCACCTTATTTTTCCGAGTTTGGACTTATTCAATACCGCGTTCGTGTAGAAATCGAATACTTCATTGCTTTGTGCGAAATCCCTTTAGCTCCTTTATCGAGCTTTCCAAAGGAGCATTTTTCAGCTTTGCGTTCGCTGTATACCCAATTCTCAGAAGCTGATGCCCAATGGATTAAAGAAACCGAAAAAGTGACGAATCATGACGTTAAGGCCGTTGAGTATTTCATCAAAGACCGCATGTTAGCCCTTCCAGGTGATTTAACTCCTTACGTGGAGTTTATCCACTTTGGCTTAACTTCTCAAGATATCAATAACACAGCGATACCTCTGTCAATTGCGGAGGCTCACAAAAACGTAATTCTTCCAGCATATCAAGGAGTAATTGCCATTTTGGATGCTTACGCTACAGAATGGAAGGAGATTCCATTATTGGCTCATACACATGGCCAACCAGCGTCACCAACCCGCCTTGGGAAGGAAATAAAAGTTTTTGTTGAGCGCTTAAATCGCCAATTGGATCTACTTGCGCAAGTCCCATTCACCGGAAAATTCGGTGGGGCTACCGGAAATTTCAACGCACACCAAGTGTCATTCCCCGAAATTAATTGGCCGGAATTTGCCGCTAAATTACATGCAAACCTAGGAATCACGCGTTCGAAATACACGACACAAATTGAGCATTACGATAATTTAGCTGCCTATTTTGATGGCTTAAAGCGTTTGGATACCATTTTGATTGACTTGTCACGAGATATTTGGCAGTACATATCGATGGGGTATTTCAAGCAAAAAATCAAAGCTGGGGAAATCGGCTCATCTGCGATGCCACATAAGGTAAATCCAATCGATTTTGAAAATGCCGAAGGAAACTTAGCGATGGCAAATGCCTTCTTTGAATTCCTAGCTGCCAAATTGCCTATCTCACGATTACAACGTGATTTGACAGATTCTACCGTGCTACGTAATGTAGGAACACCTTTGGCACATGTCGTGATTTCGTTGAATTCATTGCAACGTGGTTTGGGTAAATTGGAATTGAACAACAGCAAAATCCAGCAGGATTTAGAAGATAATTGGGTGGTTATTGCGGAGGCAATTCAAACTGTTTTGCGTCGTGAAGCATTTCCGAAACCATACGAGGCGTTGAAAGATTTAACACGTCACCACGGCAAGATTGACCAAACGGTCTTCCATAACTTTATCGATGGCTTAGCCGTGACCGATGCGATTAAAGCCGAATTGAAATTAATTAGCCCATTTAACTTCGTAGGCCGCGACGAAAACTAGACTGACAACTGTTAACTTTCCACTGACTACTGAATGATGAACCACCGCCTCATGCATATCGCCCTTGTGGTCGCCGATTACGACGAAGCGATCGCTTGGTATACCGAAAAACTTGGTTTTACCTTGATTGAGGATACACGCTTGAGCGATGTGAAACGTTGGGTATTAGTTCAGCCATCAGGGGAGGGTTCATGCCAATTGTTATTAGCAAAGGCTGCTACTGATGAACAAAAATCTCGCGTTGGAAATCAAACTGGCGGACGCGTTTTCTTATTTTTACATACGGATGATTTCGAAAAAGACCATCAAAATTTGATGAAGCATAACATTAAAATTGTCCGCGGTCCAGTCGTCGAAGAATATGGTAAAGTGCTCGTATTCGAGGATTTATATGGAAATTTGTGGGATTTAATAGGCTAAAATTTTGAATTAAGAGATTTCAGTTTACATTTGCATCAAATAAATACCAAAATGACAAAAGCAGCATACAACAAAAACTGGTGGCAAGGCTAATAATTCCTTGAACAGTTTTGCTGTGTGTACATGATATGTTTACCAAAGGCTTGCTGTTCTCAGTAAGCCTTTTTTTAATTTTGTTCCTAGAAAACATGTCTACAATACAAATTCGAACTGCAAGAAAAACGCTACTGGCTGATACTCTCACGCCAATCGGTATTTTCATGAAGATTCGTAAAAATTTCAAGAATTCCGTAATCCTTGAGTCGGCCGATTACCACGGTCGGGAACATGGGTTCTCCCATATTGCCTTTGACCCCATTGCCTCATTCGAATTGACTGATTCAAAGGTTTCCCAAAAATTCCCAGATGGATCAGTTGAAAATTTCACCCTGACGAATCGCCGGGATGCCGTTCAAACACTCAAAGCTTTTGCAGATCGTTTTGATTTCCAAAAAGAAAAAGGGGATTCGCCTATGGCTAATGGATTGTTTGGTCATATTTCATACGATGCGGTAAGCTATTTTGAGGATATCGAGATTCAAGCAAAAAATCCGGAGACAGAGATTCCATCTATTCGTTATTATGTGTATCGTTACGTGGTAGCGGTGAATCATTTCAATAATCAGATGTCTTTTTATGCGCATACTTACGATGGGTCGGAGCCGACCTTTGATACGATTACGTATTTGCTGAACATGCCGCATTACGATTCGGAGCGCTTTGAATTAGTCGGGGAGGAAACAAGCAACTTGACAGATCTACAAGTAAAAGAGATTGTGGAAACCTGTATCAAACATTGTTTACGCGGGGATGTTTTCCAAATTGTCCCATCGCGTCGATTTGCCCAAGGGTTTAAAGGGGATGATTTCCAGGTGTACAGAGCTTTACGCTCCGTGAACCCTTCTCCCTATTTGTTTTATTTTGATTATGAGCAATACCGTATTTTAGGCGCTTCGCCCGAAAAGCAAATCAAAATCGAGGGGGATGTGGCAGAGATTCACCCGATTGCGGGAACATTTAGGCGTTCAGGCGATGATGCCCGCGATGCGGAATTAGCCCAAGAATTATTGGCAGATCCCAAAGAAACAGCAGAACATGTGATGCTTGTCGACTTAGCGCGCAATGATTTGAGCCGTAGTGCGGACCAGGTCAAAGTGGAAACCTTCAAAGAAGTTCAATTTTTCTCGCATGTCATTCACCTCGTTTCGAAGGTGACTGGTCGTTTACAACAAGGAGTTAACCCGTTGCAGTTAGTGGCGGATACCTTTCCTGCTGGAACCTTGAGCGGCGCGCCGAAGCACAATGCGATGACAATTATAAATCGATTGGAACCAACAAACCGTGCCATTTATGGCGGAGCGATCGGGTTTATGGATTTTCAAGGAAACTTCAATCATGCGATTGCGATTCGAACGTTCTTGAGTAAAGGAAACACGCTGTATTTCCAAGCAGGGATGGGGGTAGTTGCCAAATCCGTCGTAGCGAGTGAAATGCAAGAGATACACAATAAACTAGCAGCTTTGCGTCGTGCATTGGAAGTTGCTTCCACTTTAAGCTAAGCCGATATGAAAAACGTTTTGGTACTAGACAATTATGATTCCTTTGTATATAATTTAGTTTACTTACTAAAGGAATTAGGCGCACACGTAGATGTGTTTCGCAATGATAAAATTACCTTGGAGGAGGTTGGCAAATACGATCAAATCCTCTTATCTCCTGGTCCGGGAATTCCTTCTGAAGCAGGAATCATGATGGATTTATTGAAGGAGTACAAGTCAAGTAAGAAGATTTTAGGCGTCTGCTTAGGTCATCAGGCGATTGCCGAGGCCTTTGGTTCGGAACTGCAAAACATGGGAGAAGTACTACACGGAGTAACGACCGAGTGTCAGGTACTCGACCCTACAGAACGCATGTTTTTGGATATTCCAGCCCGTTTTGAGGTTTGTCGATACCATTCGTGGACCGTAATTCCGGGTTCGATGCCTAGTGATTTAAAGATTACCGCGCAGGATGATAAAGGATATGTGCTGGCGGAGGCGCACACACAATTCGATGTGCGTGGGGTGCAGTTTCACCCTGAGGCGTATCTGACGCAACATGGTTTACAAATGATTAAAAATTGGTTGAAATAAATATGAAAAAGGTTCTAGAAAGAAGAGTAAGTGGAGAGGCGTTGTCAGAACAGGAGGCGCATGAAGTGATGTTGGAAATTGGAAATGGCGGAGTTAATCCAAGTCAAATCGCCGCATTTTTATCATCCTATTGGTATCATCCGATTCAAGTACATGAGTTAAAAGGTTTTGTTTCTGCTATGCTCGAACTTGCTGTGACAATTGATTTGTCGGAGTTCGATGCCATGGATGTTTGTGGAACAGGTGGAGATGGCAAGGATACCTTTAACATCAGTACGACTTCTTCGTTTATCATCGTAGGCGCAGGCCAAAAAATTGCCAAACACGGCAATCATGGAGTTTCTTCTTCAGTAGGTTCTTCGACGGTTTTAGAATTTTTGGGATTGAAATTTAACAATGACCCGAAAGTATTAAAGCGCAAAATGGAGACGTCGGGTATGTGTTTTTTACACGCACCTTTATTCCATCCTGCCATGCGTTTCGTAGGTCCGATTCGAAAAGAATTAGGCATGAAAACCTTCTTTAATTTATTGGGGCCTTTGTTGAATCCGGCAAATGTCAGTAAGCAATTAACCGGGGTGTATTCGCCCGAAGTATTCGATTTATATGCAGGATTCTTTAAGGATTCGAGTAAGAAGTATGGGATTGTTTTTGCGGAGGATGGCTATGATGAGATCTCATTGACTTCTAATTTTCGATTAGAAACAAATGCGGGCCGACTGGTTTATGCGCCTTCAGATTTGGGTTGTGACTATGTCCAACAATCCGAGTTGTTCGGCGGTGCGAATGTAGAAGAATCGGCCAATATGTTATATAAGATTTTACAACGGGAAGGAACGCCAACGCAAACAAATGCGGTATTAGCTAATGCAGGTGCAGCGTTATGGGTGGCGGAGAAAGCTCCATCATTAACGGATGGTTTTGCTATGGCCAAAGAGTCGTTGGAAAGCGGAAAAGCTTTTCAGGTATTCAAGAAGTTTATAATGGATTAAGTCGCGAACGGTCGCGAAAATAAATAGACGCGAAGTATCGCGTCTCTACAACTTAAGTATATGAGTATTTTAGATCAAATCATTGCCACCAAACGAGAAGAAGTCGCCGCCGCCAAAGCGCGCGTTTCTACCGCTGCATTGGAAAAGCAAGGCTATTTTGCCCGTGCTTGTCACTCGTTGGCGATGTCTTTGGTCCAACCGGCTTCTACGGGGATCATTGCGGAATTTAAACGTAAATCTCCGTCAAAGGGTATCATCAATGATTCCATGGGAGTAGACGAAGTGACGCGCGGATATGTCAATGCTGGGGCAGCCTGTTTGTCAGTGCTCACTGATACGCAGTATTTTGGAGGTACGTATGCCGACTTTGATTTAGCCCGTCGAACGAATCCCAACACACCTATTTTGCGAAAGGACTTCATGATTGATACATATCAAATCATTGAGGCGAAATCGATGGGTGCGGATGTGGTTCTGTTGATAGCTGCTGCATTAAGCCCGCTGGAAATCAAAACATTAGGTTCGCTAGCGCGTTCATTAGGAATGGAAACCTTACTCGAGGTACACGATGAAGAGGAATTGAATCGTTCGTTGGGCGATTATATTTCGGTAGTAGGTGTAAATAACCGGAACCTGAAGAATTTTTCCGAGCAAAATGTGGAGGCATCCAAAGTCCTTGCGGATAAAATTCCTGCACAATTTGTCAAAGTTTCAGAGAGCTGTATTTCGGGACCTGAGATTATAACTGAATTGAAAGGCTACGGATATCGAGGATTTTTAATTGGAGAGAGTTTTATGAAAACGAGCAATCCGGGTCAAGCATTAACTGATTTCTTAAAGCAATAATGATGAAGTGGAAGGTTTGTGGCATGCGGGATTTGAAAAATATCGAGGCAGTAGCTGCATGCGAACCGGATTACATGGGATTCATATGGGTGTCGAAATCTCCACGATATGTAGGGGCAGATTTTGTCATCCCGAATTTGCCAGCCAAAACAAAGGCAGTAGGCGTGTTTGTGAATGAGTCCACGGCCAACATACTTGCCCTGTCAAAAAAGGCTGGGTTTCAAGTCGTGCAATTGCATGGAGATGAAGGCCAAGAGGTCATTGACGAATTGCAAGCGGCAGGTTTGCTTGTTATCAAAGCTGTTAGTGTTGGCACGGAGCAGGATGTTAACGGATTGGATTTGTTGCCTGATTATTATTTGTTTGATACGAAAAAAGGATCGCAAGTGGGTGGAACAGGCGAGCGGTTTGATTGGTCTATACTAGAAGTATACAAACTTAATATTCCCTATTTTTTAGCTGGCGGTTTGGAAGAGGCGAGTATCAAAGAAGCAAAGCAATTACCGGGCTTATATGCCCTAGATTTTAATAGTAAATTGGAGCTGAGCCCTGGGTTAAAGGACTTAGCGAAGGTGAAGGATATAATGCAAAACATATGAAACAGTCATTTCAAGTTGACGAACGTGGATATTACGGGGATTTTGGCGGAGCCTTTATTCCAGAAATGTTGTATCCGAATGTGGAGGAGTTACGAAGCCGGTATTTGGATATTATGGCGGAACCTGCATTTCAAAAAGAATTTCAGTTTTTATTGAAGGACTTTGTAGGCCGACCGACCCCGCTCTTTAAGGCGGAGCGATTATCGGCCAAATACCAAACGAACATCTACCTCAAACGTGAAGATTTATGCCATACTGGCGCACACAAGGTGAACAATACGATTGGCCAGATTTTAGTGGCGAAGCGTTTGGGCAAAAATAAGATTGTCGCGGAGACGGGGGCGGGCCAACATGGCGTTGCGACGGCTACGGTTTGTGCGCTGATGGGCATGGAGTGTATCGTATACATGGGTGCCATTGACATTGAGCGTCAGGCTCCTAATGTGGCGCGGATGCGCATGTTGGGCGCCCAAGTGGTCGCAGCTCAATCCGGATCTAAAACATTGAAGGATGCGACTAATGAAGCGATGCGCCACTGGATTAATAATCCGGTTGACACGCATTACATCATTGGTTCGGTGGTGGGGCCACATCCCTATCCTGACATGGTAGCTCGATTCCAGTCGGTGATTTCAGAGGAAATACGTATTCAGTTGCAAGAGAAAGAGGGGCGAGATTATCCTGATTATGTGATTGCCTGTGTGGGTGGCGGTTCGAACGCGGCGGGTGCGTTTTACCATTTTTTGGATGAGCCACGTACCCAATTGATTGCGGCAGAGGCTGCAGGAAAAGGGGTTAATTCGGGGCATTCGGCAGCAACAACCTTTTTGGGAAAACCAGGGGTTTTGCACGGTAGCAAAAGTTTATTAATGCAAACGGAAGATGGTCAGGTCATTGAACCTTATTCGATTTCGGCAGGCTTGGATTACCCGGGTATCGGGCCGATGCATGCGAATTTATCGTCTACGGGGCGTGCTCGGTTTTTTGGCATAACAGATGCGGAGGCTTTGGATGCGGCGGTTGAATGTTCTGTTTTGGAGGGAATTATTCCGGCATTAGAGACAGCACATGCGCTGGCGGTGTTTGAAAAATTACACGCGAAGCCGGAAGAGGTTATTGTGGTGAATTTGTCGGGCAGAGGGGATAAAGATTTGTCCACGTATCAGCAGCACTTAAAATTGAATGACTAAGATGAATCGGATTACAAAATTATTTGCGGAGGCTACTGAGCCGATATTGAATGTATATGCGACTGCGGGGTACCCTAATTTTGGGGATACGATGACGGTATTACATGCCTTGCAAGAAGGCGGTGTTGATATTATTGAGATTGGAATGCCGTATTCAGATCCAGTTGCGGATGGGGAGACGATTCAGCAATCGAATCAAGTTTCTTTAGATCAAGGAATGACTGTGGCGTATTTGTTTGAGCAATTAAAAGCGATGCGTCAAACCATCACGGTTCCCGTATTATTAATGGGGTACATTAATCCGGTTTTACAATATGGGGTGGAGGCATTTTGCAAAAAATGTGCGGAAGTAGGTATTGATGGGGTGATTTTACCCGATTTGCCGATGGCCGAATATGAGTCGGAATATCAAGCAATCTTTGAGCAATATGGATTGTATAACATCTTTTTGATTACGCCTCAGACAACGGATGCGCGTATTGCGCAAATTGATGCGATAAGTAAAGGATTTATTTACATGGTTTCTTCGGCAAGTACTACAGGTGCTAAGACGGGGATTTCAGATATCCAGGAAACGTATTTTAAGCGAATTAATGGGATGAATTTGAAAAATCCACGCTTGATTGGCTTTGGCATATCGGATCGTGCGAGTTTCTTGAAAGCTTCTGAATCAGCGGCTGGTGCGATTATTGGGAGTGCATTTGTTAAGTTATTGGGGCAGGCCCAAGATCTTCGTGGCGAGATCGTGAGTTTTGTGCAATCAATAAAAGGGAAAAAGTAATTGATTGTTTTTAGAAAGAAATATTTTTCCTATCTTTGCAACCCAATCAGCAATTTTATGTACGAAGTGACCGCTGAGTGCTGATATTACACAAAATAAAAAGTCAGATGAGTGATTTAATTAAATTTGTAGAAGCAGAAAACGCAACGCGTCGTGCTGAGCATCCAGAATTTGCAGCTGGAGACACAATTAATGTTCACGTGAAAATCCGCGAGGGTAATAAGGAGCGTGTTCAGGTATTTCAAGGATTAGTAATCCAACGTAAGAATTCAGGTGCAGGTGAATCTTTCACAGTTCGTAAAATTTCCAACGGTATTGGTGTTGAGCGTATCTTCCCAATCTTATCGCCAAACATCGATAAAATCGAAGTATTGCGTCGTGGTAAAGTGCGTCGTGCACGTTTATTCTACATGCGCGGTAAGCAAGGAAAAGCGGCACGCGTTAAAGAGAAGAAAAAATAGGTTTGAGATTTTTTTATATAAAAGAAAGCTGTTCAGAATTGAGCAGCTTTTTTTGTGAATTATATTCAGTAGGAGTACATTTTTTTTTACTTTTAGGAATAGAATAAACCTATTCCTACATGAAATCGAATGCTTCGAATCGTCGGAAGTTCCTTCACGACGCAAGTTTGTTAAGTGGCTTGGCCTTTATGCCATCAGTTAAAGACGCTACCTCCTCCTTTGTTAAAGGTGCCCCAGAAAAAGTTATTGCTCCTCGTTTGCGTTTTGGGGTCGTGGGCATTAACCACGGACATATTTATTCCATGGCCAATTCGATTATTCGCGGTGGCGGTGAGTTTGTTTCATACTATGCAAAAGAGCCTGATTTGATTAAGGAATTTGCGAAAAAATATCCGCAAGCCAAACTGGTTAAGTCCGAGGCCGAAGTTATTGAGGATCCCAGTATTAAATTAATTCTCAGTTCGATTACGCCAAATGAGCGCGCACCCTTAGGTATTCGCGTGATGCAACATGGGAAAGATTACATGGTGGATAAGCCTGGAATTATCAGCTTAGAACAATTAGCCGAGGTTCGTAAGGTTCAAGAAGAAACAAAACGAATTTATTCAATTTCATTCAGTGAGCGTTTTGAAAATAAGGCTACGGAACTGGCCAGCCAATTGGTCGCGCAAGGAAAGATAGGTAAGGTGATGCAGACGCTGGGAACGGGTCCGCATCGGATGAGTGTCAATTCGCGCCCGGAATGGTTTTTTGATACGAAATATTATGGAGGCATCATTACCGATATTGCCTCACATCAAGTAGATCAATTTTTACATTTTACGGGTTCGACGCAAGGAGAGGTTGTTGCTTCACAAATTGCTAATCATCACCATCCGCAGTATCCGAAATTTCAAGATTTTGGGGATTTGATGTTGCGTAGCAATAAAGGTTCTGGATATATCCGGGTAGACTGGTTTACGCCGGATGGCTTGAATACTTGGGGGGATGGTCGTTTGACGATTTTAGGAACGGATGGTTATATTGAAGTACGTAAGAATACCGATATTGCATCTCCGCATGGAACAGGTAGTCATCTATATATTGTAACGAATAAGGAGACATTGTACGTTGATTGCAAGGATGTGAAGTTACCTCATGGTGAATTACTTGTCGACGATGTATTGAATCGTACGGAGACGGCGATGACGCAAGCACATTGTTTTTTAGCTACAGAACTCGCATTAATTGCACAGAAAAATGCAACCAACATATCTATCAAAGCATGAAAAGGAGAAACTTTATTAACAACTTAGCCATTGGGGCAGTAGGGACATTAGGTTTCCCGACAATCGTTCCGGCACACGTATTGGGTGGTAAAGATGCCCCTAGTAACAAGATTAATATTGGTCAAATAGGTTGCGGAAGAATTGCACGTACGCATGATTTGCCGGGAACATGGAAGCATGAGAAGGCGCGTATTATGGCGGTGTGCGATTTGGATCGTCATCGGACGGAGGAGACCAAGCAATTGGTTGAGGAGTATTACACCAAAAAAACGGGTCAGTCGAATTACATCGATGTGAAGATGTATGATGATTACCGAGAGATGTTGCTGAATAAGGATATTGATGCGGTGATGATTAGTACCCCGGATTTTTGGCATGCGCAACCAGCGATGGAGGCGGCCTTAGCAGGGAAAGATATTTATTTGCAGAAGCCGACTTCGTTGACGATTCATGAGGGGCGCCAACTCGCCAATGTGATTAAGAAAACGGGTCGTATTCTTCAGGTGGGGACGCAACAGCGTTCAACCTCTCAATTTCGCATTGCCGCTGAATTAGTTCGTAATGGCCGTATCGGGAAATTGCATACCGTGAAAATTGGTTTACCTGGTGATCCATCTGGCCCGCCAGCGCCTGAGATGCCAATACCCAAAGGATTTAATTATGATATGTGGTTAGGTTCTACGCCTTATGTGCCGTATACTGAAATTGCGGTTCACCCGCAGAAAGGATATGATCGCCCGGGATGGTTACGCATGGAGCAGTTTGGTGCAGGTATGATTACGGGATGGGGGCAGCATCATTATGATTCAGCAGCCTGGGGAATGGATACGGAGTATACGGGACCTATTTCTGTGGAGGCCGTAGCTGAATTTCCTAAGTCAGGATTGTGGAACGTGCATGGCGATTTTATGTCGAAAGCTGAATATGCTAATGGTATCACCATGTATACCTCAGGGGGGTATCAAAATGGGATTCGTTATGAAGGTTCAGAAGGATGGATTTTTGTATCTCGAGGAGATTATGCTGCTACGCCGAGTGACCCTACGGCTAAAGTCCGTTCGAAGGCTTTAGATGCATCCAATCCAAAGATTTTAGAATCGGTAATTGGGCCAAATGAGTTACACCTATATCATTCGGAAGACCAACATGGTAACTGGCTTGATTGTATCGAATCTCGTAAAGAGCCTATATCGCCTATTGAAATAGGTCATCGGGCTTGCACGGTTTGTCTAATTACCCATGTAGCTATGAAGGTACCTGGGAAGTTACTATGGGATCCTACGAAAGAACATTTTGTGAACAATAAGGAAGCAAACACCTGGTTGCGTCGTACACAGCGGGCACCTTATGGAACGGACCGGGTGAAGGTTTAGATTTTTTCGACCTTACGTACGTTTTTGTTGATGGTATCAGACTCTACGATACCATCGCGTAAACGAATTATACGGTGGGCATATTGGGCAATATCGTCTTCATGGGTAACCATAACGATGGTATTGCCTTTTTTATGCAATTGATCAAAAAGATCCATGATTTCGTAAGAGGTCTTGGTGTCTAGGTTACCTGTTGGCTCATCTGCCAACAATATCGATGGGTCATTTACTAAGGCACGAGCTACTGCTACACGTTGTCTTTGTCCACCTGACAGCTCATTTGGTTTGTGAAGTGCCCGATTGTCCAAGCCAACGCCTTTTAGCGTTTCCATGGCAATTCTAGTTCGTTCAGATTTGGAATAGCCGGCATAAATTAGGGGAAGCGCTACATTCTCCAAGGCAGATTGTCGGGGTAATAAGTTAAATGTTTGGAATACAAAACCGATTTCCTTGTTGCGGACGGCGGCTAATTCATTTTCTGACATGGTTGAAACATCTTGACCATTCAGTATATAGGAACCAGTGCTAGGTGTATCTAAGCAGCCGACAATATTCATTAACGTGGATTTACCTGAACCTGACGGCCCCATGAAAGCTACATATTCACCCTTGTTTACAGAGATTGTCACGTCTTTTAGCGCGTCAATAATCTCTTCTCCCATCACGTAGCGTTTGGAAATATGGCTGGTCTCAATAATTTTTGTCATGGTATCAGAAAAATTCGAATCAAAAATACATGCTTCCGCTGATAAAGTGGGAACTTTTCGACGAAAGATATTTTGTGGGGATGAAACGGTTATAGGAAGGATAAGAGGTTTTCCTTAGTTTTGTTGCTATGAAATACATCCCTGCGCTAGACGGAGTTCGTGCTTTGGCGATTTTGTTGGTCTTGATTTATCATTGGTACCCTGAAGGGGAAGGGATTAATGTCATGCCAAATGGCCCTATCGGCGTGACATTGTTTTTCGTTTTGAGTGGATATTTGATTTCGAATATCTTAATGGAGCAGCAGTCCTTGGGGACTTTTGCCCGGTCGTTTAAAAACTTTGTGGTTCGACGGGCGCTACGGATTTTTCCAATTTATTTTCTGGTTTTGATCGGGCTATTGGTTTTAGAGCGTTTTTCTGTTTTGGTGAATACAGACTTTTATACGCATCCGGGTTATTACTGGACTTATCTAGTTAACTATTGGATTGAGTTACATGGGAACTGGTCGGATGCGCTTTCGCCTTATTGGTCACTTTCCGTGGAGGAGCAATTTTATTTGCTTTGGCCTTTTTGCATGTTGTTATTGGCTACACGTTTACGTGCTTATTTCTTGTGGTTTACGGTCGTTTTTGGGGTGGTTTATCGGTATTTCTCGGTTCATGTTTACGGTGGATTGGGAGTGAGTATGTTTTCCTGTGTCGATACATTTGCTTGGGGAGCGTTGCTAGCTCATTACCTCCGTGCAGGGCAGTCGGCAGTACTTGCGGTATGGATTAAGCGTTTGATTATTCCGGTGGGTTTTTGCTTTTTGATGTTGTGTTTGCAACATACGGATGAAGACCTAATAAGGCAGTTATTTTTTAGAACATTTACCTCTTTGGTTTCTGTGGCTTTGTTGTTTTATGCAATGCAGCCGGGGATTTTTTCGAAAGTCTTTTCATTTAAACCTTTTCGATTGATAGGTCAAATGTCTTATGGCTTGTATTTGTATCATATGGTGGTGCCAGATTTGTTTTATCAAATCGCGTCACGTTTGGGGATAGCGATTCCTATCTTGCCCTTTCAAATTATCCCAATAGGAGTACTCAGTTTATCAGCTTATTTATCGTATCGTTTGATCGAATCGC
>NZ_JBIIQN010000021.1:0-45011 GCF_044342065.1 Aquirufa sp.
ATTAAATCTTACAGCGCTATTTTTCTTGATTTTTTTTATAAAATCAACGTTAAACATCTTAAAGAAAATAAACATGAAAAATAAATTAATCATTGCCATTGGTTCAGTCTCAGTCCTAGTATTGGGTAGTTTATTTTATTTATACCTAACCTTTTTAAATGGCATCGATTTTTCAAAATATATCCCCAGCAACTCTGTGGTAGTTATGAAAGTAAATCTACTTTCTATCGGCAAAAAGGTGAATTTTACTGATGCTAGTCAATCAAACGGATTCAAAAATGAGATTTTGAAAAACCTGAGTCCATCACAAAAAATAATGATGGAAGAAATAAGCAATAATCCTTCAAAATCAGGAATAAAGTTTGCCTCTAAACCAACATTGTTTGTATACAACTCCTCAACTACGGAGAGCGAACCCGTCGTCGCATTTATGTTTGGAATTTCAGATAAGGAAGATTTTAAAACTTTTATAAGCCAAGTATCAATGGATTTAAAAGTTGATGATGTAGACCCAGATGGCTTTTATCGTGTTAAAATGAACAATTCAGAACAATTCGTTATCTATTTTAATGATAAAATGGGTTTGATGATCAGCGATGTTGACCGTAAAGAACTTCCATTTAAACAAATTAGAGATTCTATTTTTAGCATGAATAAAGATAACTCTATCCTAAGTAATGAAGATTATGTAGCTGTTAATAAGCAATCAAGTGATATGATGCTATATTTTAATGCCAAAGAGTTATTAAATGCCGTATCAATAAACAACTACAGCGCGGAAGTTAATCGAATAAAAAAATCCGTTAATGCTATTCCACATGGACTGACCCTAAATTTCAATGAAGATGAAGTTGCGATTAAAATGATCGGAAATAAATCAAAGGAAAATGGATTTGGATCATTCTATAAAGAAGAAGAATTTACAGATTCTGAACTAAAAAACATCGATCCCAACGGAAGCCCATTGGCCTACCTAACGATGAATGTCGATTTCAAAAAAGCTTTAGAGTTACTTATCGAGCAGACAGCAAATAGAGGTTATTCAGACCTAGATATCCAAATCAACAACCTCGCTAGAAAATTAGGGATACCCAAAGATGATTTAATGAATTTAATTGGCGGAAAATTGAGTCTTTCATTTTCAGGAATGCAACACGGAAATAAGTCTTATGGAAACCCAACTAAGCCCATCATAAATGGCTGGATCCAATTGGGGAATAAAAATGCCGCTCAAAAATTGCTTGATTTAGCAACGATTCAAGGAGGGCTTGTCAACGATGACGGAATTTATGCAGAAAAAACAAACCTACGAGAGCCCGCCATCTTTATGACAATTATTGATAAAGATTTATTTATTTCGACTCAAAAACAACCCCTAGTGAATAAAATGCAGGGGGCAAATTGGATTGAGTTGGCAGACGATTACGGAAAAAAGGATGTTCTAGCAAATTCCACTGCTCTCTACATGGATTTAAGATATTCCAGCTATAAAGAAATGCTAAAAAAGGAGATGAATCCTTACGATTTTAGTACAATGGATAAATTTGAAAACATTTTATCAGCATTTAAAAGCATTAGTATAACTGGAAAACAGAATGAGGCTGAAATCAGTATTAAATTCAGCCAAAAAAATACCAACAGCTTGCAAAGAATTATTGAGTTATTGCAGGAAGCTTACCAAATTGCAAGCTAATTACAAACCGAATTACTTTGAATATAGAATTAAATAATATCCAGCCGCTTTCTTTTGAATTTTCAAAAAAAGTTGACTCGATTTGGGGAAGAAATGTTTCACTAAGCCCCCCAGGAGTATATAAAATTATTGCATCCAGTGGCTCAGGAAAATCCACCCTCATATCCATTTTATCGGGTTTGCGATCAGATTATTCGGGAGAAATTAGTTACGATCAAAAAAGCCTCTTAAAATTCAAAGCAAAGGATTGGAGTAGCCTCAGAAGTAGTAAAATAAGTTTAGTGTATCAAGATCTAAGACTATTCCCTAACTTGACGGCGCGAGAAAATATTTTACTATCACAAGAAATAACGGGAAACGAAACTTCCGAATCCAACTTAAAAATAGCGGAATTTGCCGAAGCCATGCAAGTGGGAAATCAATTAGATAAGTTGCTTATGCATCTTTCATTCGGCCAGATGCAACGAATTGCGATTATTAGAGCCATGATGCGCAACTATGAATGGATTATATTGGATGAACCATTTAGCCATTTGGATTTAAGCAACGCTACCAAGGCATGGAATTTAATTAACCAAGAAGCCAAAAGAAGAAATGCTGGAATCATAATCGCATGCTTAGATGCCTACGATTTCATTCAAGCAGATAAAGTATTCCATCTATAATCTAATCGGGTGAAACAACAGAAATCCATTCAAAAAATTCTAACGTCCAATCAAAAGCCGTTTCAAATAGGATTGGCCATGCTAGGCTGTTTAATCGGTTTTTTTCTAATCCTTGTTTCTGTTCAAAGCATTATCAACTTCCGTTACCTTTTCAATGAATCAAGCCAAGGAATAGGCTCTCAATTTATGGTAATCAATAAAAAAGTAGGCCTTTTAAATTCATTTAATATTGGAAAAACTACATTTAGTGAAGAGGAAATTGAAAGCATAGCTACCCAACCTTCCATTCAAAAAATTTCAGCATTTGTTGGAAATAAATTTGAAGCTGAAGCTTTCTTAGAATTGAATAATGGATCAAATCAGGCAAGACTTAAAACAGATTTATTTTTAGAAAGCGTACAAGATGCGTTTATTGATGTTGATTTACAAAAATGGAAATGGGATACCCAAAGCGATGAGATACCTGTCATTCTTCCCTCCGACTTCATTAATTTATATAATTTTACTTATGCTCCGTCGCGTAACTTGCCTCAAATATCCAAGAATACGGTAAAGCTCTTTGGCTTTTCCATTATCATTCGAGGAAATAATGCAGAGAAGACTTATAAAGGGAATATTATTGGATTTAGCGATCGGATATCTTCTATGCTCGTTCCAATTAGTTTTATGAACTTTGCTAATCAAAAATATGGCCTTCCTGCACTTCAGAAAGAAAAATCAAGTTATCGAATTATTGCAGCTGTAAAACCTGAACAGCTTAATGGTTTTGAAACCTTTTTAGCTGAAAATAATTATGAGACCAATCAGGAATTACTTCGAAATGGAAAATTTATTGGAATCATGTATTTACTCATTTCAATTATTTTCATCATCGGAATAATTATCTCCTTCAATGCATTTACTGGCTTTATATTATATTTCCACTTGTTGATTTATCGCTCAAGAAATGAAATAGATTCCCTTTTAAGATTAGGCTACCCTCATTCAAAGTTGGTAAAGAACTATCTATCTCGGATTGTGATCATTGTATCCAGCCTATTTTCTTTCGCAATCATTTGTTTACTTATTTCCCAACACTACATAGCCGGTTTACTTCTAAAGTATACCGTTGAAATACCCAATCAAATCCATTACTATTCTGTGATTTCTCTTAGTGCAGTGGCAATCAGTTTAATCATGTTATTTTTCTTCCAAATAAGAACTGAGATATACCAAATTGCCTTGCCTCCAAAAAATGGGTCAAGATAATCAGCTTGCATGCGCGTGTTTACCAACTAATATTATTTCGCTTTCAATAATTCTGAACCTGCCAATAAGAAACATCCCAATCCAAAATCTTCAAAATTAGGCACATGATCAAAGGTCACAGGTTGAGAATCTTTAGGCTCCTTCCCTGTCCCCTGCACAAAACCAAGGAAACCATTTGGATGCACACATGTAGTCATACCCTTCCATGCGTTATGTATGATGGGATTATACTTTTTAGCTGGTAAAATACCCTTGCGAACTCCCCAAGCCATTCCATACACATAGAGCGATGTACCAGTTAATTCAGGACCACCAAAATTTGTAGGATCTTTTAAGGAAACATTCCAAAAGCCATCAGCGCGCTGCAAGGGAGGTAATGCTTCCGAAAGCGCGATAAAATCAGCTAGGTACTCTGCACGATGTGGATCATTTGCAGGCAATAAATCAAGCGTCCGAACTAAAGCTGCATATACCCATGCCGTTCCACGTGACCAATAGCAATTTTCACCATTGGGCTCTTTGTAGGGTGGAACAAAATCCTTATCCCGCCACCAAAGACGCTCCTTAGGATCGTACAATCCATTTCCTCCATGCTTGTATTTGGTGTAAGCATACAAATCATACATCTTCTGAAAGTAACGCGGATCTTGATAAATAACTCCCAATCGCGTAAAAACGGGCATGCTCATCTGCAAACAATCTATCCAAGACCAGTCATCCGCCTTCTCTGAAGCCACCATGTTAGCAATATTCGCCTTAATTGGTTTGATTCGCGCAGAATCTCCTGATAGCAAAAACAGATCCATGTATACTTGCCCACACGCTTGATCATCCGCATTTCGGGTTTTTACGCCATTTCGAAGGCCCCAGTGATGAAAATTACCCCAATCCACCATATATTTCATATCAGACGCCTTCGGATCTAGTTTATATAATTCAATTAAACCCTCATAATAGACGGATCGAGTCCAAATATTGGAAGGTCTTGTCTTATCAGGACTGACAATTACCTGACCTACATCCGGCCATTTTTGTTGGAAATATTGATTCGCCAAATGCATCTGCGCAAGCACTTGTTTTTTGTTAGGCGCAGCCAATACGGTAAACGATGTCAAAAAAATAAGTAAACAAATCTTTTTCATAAACTAAGGAAGGTAAAAAACAGAAGGGATATCGATGGCAACAGGTGAATTATCCGGATTAGTTTGCATAATATCTCCCATATATTTCCACCAGCGCTGCATCACCTCCTGGGCAGGCAGTTGGTCCAAAGCGCCCAAATCAGGAGCCTCCAAATAAGCAAACAACGTTAAGGTCTCTGAATCCAAGAATATGGAATAATTTTGAATGCCTACTTCGTGTAATAAATCAACGAGCTCTGGCCAAATTGCATCATGCCGACGGACATATTCGGCCTCAAAACCGGGCAAAAGAAACATTTTAAACGCTTTGCGCTGCATATACATAGGTTTCTTCTAAAAGAATATATTTGCAGAATCTTACTGATTTATTTGGACCTTAAATGCAGCCAAAGCGGCATCATCAAAATTCAAATGCGTCACAAATCGTATGTACTGTGGCCCAAAAGGCGCACAAAAGATACCCTTAGATTTTAATTCTGTCACTTGGTCAACCGAACGAATACCCTCCTTCAATTGAATAATTACAATATTCGTCGACACAGGAAGAATAGAATCTACCCAAGGCAATTCGGCACAAATGGCAGCTATTTCTTTCGCTCGAGCATGATCTTCCTGTAAACGCGTCACATGATGATCAAGTGCATAAATTCCAGCCGCAGCTAAAAATCCTGCTTGGCGCCAACCACCCCCTAAACGCTTTCGTACTCTCCTCGCTTGTTTGATAAAGGCTTGTGAACCTAACAAAACAGAACCCACCGGAGCTCCCAAACCTTTGGATAAACAAACCGAAATCGAATCAAACCATGCCCCAAATTGCTGGGGTGTTTGACCTGTTACAGCCATCGCATTGAATATACGCGCACCATCGAGGTGTAGCGGGATACTAATTTGCCGACAAAAATCTGAAATTTCCTGTAAGCTTTCCGAACTATACACGCTACCTCCACCTTTATTGACTGTATTTTCTAGACTTACTAAACGACTTTCACATGCATGAATGTCATCTGGAGAGATTGCAGCTTCGATTTGAGCCCGCGATAAGCGGCCTAAATCACCTTTCAACAACTTAACGGATGCGCCTGCATTCGCCATGATACCTCCACCCTCGTATAAATAAATATGTGACAACTCATCACAAATCACCTCTTGACCCTTACTCAAATGAACTGACATCGCGATTTGATTGGTCTGCGTACCAGAAACACAAAATAGCGCAGCCTCCATACCAAACATATCGGCCACCTTTTGCTCCAATGCGTTAACGGAAGGATCCTCACCAAACACATCGTCCCCCAGCGGAGCGGCAAACATAGCCTCACGCATTGCTTGAGTTGGCAAGGTAAACGTGTCACTTCTTAATTCCACATGCATATTAAAACTGCTTTAAGTAAGACAATTTAGCTAAAAAACTTTGTTGCTTCTGTTGGGTACTATCCATTCCTTGGTAATTCAGTGAATTAAATACCAAATAGACAAAAGAAAGCGGTTGGTATTCCCATGATAAACGTAGGTTTAAAGATTTTAAATCATCCGTAGTATTCTTTTGGTAAAATCCAATCAATTGTAAACGTGGATTGATCGCCATACGGGTTTCCAAAATCAATAAATTGACCTCTTTCGTCTCTCGCGCAGCACCCATATTCTCAAATTTGCTCCAATTCCACGATAAACCCAGATTTACATGCGGAATGGGTGCTAAACGAAATTTTGAATCTAGTGTCTGTAACGTTCCATTAAAGAAACCGCCCCATCCGTATTCTGTGGAACCTGAATATTTGGCACTTGGGTCACTGGCTAATAAAAAACCCTTTCGGAAATACGAATAAGTTCCCGGATCGATGTTAATTCCAACAGGACTAAAAGTTTCCTCCAAATTTTGTGCAGTCGCTTCCACATAACCACCAATAATTCCTCCATTTTGAAGATCAAACCAAAGTGGGCCTGAAAGTGCACGCTGCTCAATAATATTACCCGTTTTTAAGCTGTGATAGACCTCCGTATAAATTCCTGGCCCCCAACTACGTACAAATGAAGGCAACCATTTCCCCCGAACATTGAAATCAAATCCTTGCGAATTGGATAAAATACCACGCCGAGATACAAAGCCCATGGCTGGATTATAGTTTTCAGACACTAAAGTCTGAGTCCAATATGCCCGAAGAAAATTACCTGTATATAGAAATTGACTATACTCGGCTACGCCTTGATCACCCGTTCTACTATCCTGCGTGAGTGTACCCATACCCGTAAATGAAAACTTATCATTAAATCGAATGAAGGCATCAATAGCTCCTGTAGATTGCACCGCCGATGGAGACGATTTAGTGGTAACGATGGCCCCTATTCTATTTTGTTTGCCAAAGTTTTCTGAATAACGCCCTACAAGGAAATTGGCAAACGGATCTCCATCACCTTCCCCTTGTCGCATAAAAATTCCCCCTAGATTTCTTTTTTCAGACCGGTAAACGAAGCGAGTACCAGCCGTAATGGCAATGGGGTTAACATTTTGGTCTAACCCTATGGTCCGACTAAAAAAGGGTTGAATGTACATCGAACCACCTATCACCTGATCTACCGGTGCTAAACCACCTGAAAAAAGAGATGCGTTTTCTAAGAAAAACTGGCGGCGCTCAGGAAAAAAGACCGAGAATCGAGAAATATTATTTACCTGTAAATCCACATCCGCTTGCGCAAAATCGGTATTAAAGGTAAAATCCATCACGGAAGTTGGACTTATCGCCCATTTAATCTCTCCCCCTAATTTAAAGTCGGCATTACGCGCATTCCCTATTTCAGTTCCATCCGATTTAGTTGACACTTGTAATAAATACGGGTTAAAACGAATATTCGTAGACGTAGGCGGCGGAGGAATAATACCCATTAATTTTCCAGCATATTCCATGCGCAATGGACTCATTGAACGCGGATGCGGCGACCAAACAGATAATTCATTACTTGACCTTCTAATTCGAAAGAAATTAATTCCCCAGTCTTGTGTCTTATTCCCATCTGTTTTGGGGTAACGTAGGGTCTGCCAAGGAATCGCAAATTCTGCCACCCAAGATGAATCTGATCGATGGGTTCGAACTCGGTAAAGTCCATCCCAATCGATATCAAATTGTCGATCATCAAAAGCCAATAGATCTCTTTGGGCGCCATAGGCATTCGATTGCAAAACTAGCGCATTTCGTTTATCATTAAACCCATCAATCGCAATTCCAAACAAGTCGTTCTCAACAAACGTATAATCACGTTTTAAATTAGGAGCGCGATACGCATTCTTACCTACGGTATCCTTTAGAATGGCAGCCACATATAGGAATTGGTGATTATACAACATTTTTACCGTAGAGTTAAACGAGGCTTTTTGACCTTGAAAAGGCTCAACTTGAAAATCCAGATTTACGGATGGCGCGTTTTGCCATTCAGATTCATCCAAATGCCCATCCGCTTTCAGACTGCTTTCGATTTTTAACGGCTGAAATTCTTTCTGCGGATTTAAAGGCTTAAAAACCTCCTGTGAAAATCCACAAAAAGAGACGAGTAGTAAAAGATAACGCATTTATTTTTTGATGAAGGATAAACTAAATAATCGGATAAAAATAGGTAGGCCAACAAATATCATTGGCCAAAACTGAATACCACACCATACCGTCCCGACAATACATAAAACCACTACCACTCGTAAATACTTCTCCCATTTAACCGGATTACGCGCAAACCAAATTACGAGTGGAAAATTTAATGGGAATAACATCAAGGACGCTGGATTCCATGCCATCACCTCATGATTGGTCGCAGTGCCTAAGAAGAAAACGAACCAAGCCAACAAACCAATAATACTAAACAAAGTTACGTCTGCGGCAAAAGGGAAAGCTTTCTTGTATGATAACAGACCTATAACCAAAGTTAACAAACCCAATATCACATAAGGCCCGGTAAAATCAAAACCAGATTGCTCCTCAGCTTGTGCATCAAACATACTGACAGGATTCGCAGCAAGTCCTTTGGCTAAATTGGTCGCTGAAGATAAATTGTCCGGCAAATAACAAGATTGAGAAGCTGTTGCTGTTACGTTGGAAGGAATTCCTAAGGCCAAATTCATTCCCAAGGTTACCCACGAATTAGGAGCTAAGTATTTATTCATCCAATCACGATATGATTTACCTTCAAGCGTAGGATTTTGCGACCATTGATACTTTCCTGGCGCATTTTTTTCAATCATGTCACGTATCCGAGTGGAACAATTATCATAAAAGAATTTATACGCATATTCCTTGTTCTCGGGTAATAGATTCGTTTCCAAATCCTGTAAGATGGCATTTTTTTGAAGCGAATCAAGTTCAAGCTTTTGGGCAATCATCCCCCGCTTTTCATATTGCATATTGAAATTAAATTCATCCTGCATCGAATGCACAGAAATGGTATATGGTAGCGTACCCATTAAAAATTTCAAATAAAAATTCTCCGTATTGAAGTCAAACGTTCCATAACTGTAGGCGCGATCAATACCGTTGGTCGGGTCATTAATCCATAAAATCGTATGACCAAATGCCGAATGCAACTCCTTTCCAGGTGCTACTGTAACTAAAATAACCTCCGCTTTTGAACTCAACTGAGCCTTGGCAGCGATAGAAATCAATAAAAGAAATAAGAGTTTTTTCATCTATTTACCTGCAATTACAATCACAATTTCACCTCGAACTTTATCTGGATGCGCATTGAAATACGCCAAAACTTCACTCGTCGTACCACGAACCATTTGTTCATGCATTTTACTTAACTCACGTGCCACCATCACTGACCGATCAGCACCTACAAATTCAACCATTTGTTCCAAGGCCTTGACTAAACGATGTGGAGATTCGTACAATACTGTTGTTCGCTCCTCTTCTGCGATGGACTTCCAACGGGTTTGTCGGCCTTTTTTGTGCGGCAAAAATCCTTCAAAAACAAATCGGTCTATCGGAAATCCTGAATTAACTAGGGCTGGAATTACAGCCGTGGGTCCCGGTAATGTCTCCACTTCGATACCCTGTTCAACACAGGCTTTCACCAATAAAAATCCTGGATCTGATATCCCCGGAGTGCCCGCATCCGAAATTAATGCTAAGGATTTACCCTCTTTGATTAATTTGACAATTCCCGCAACACCCGCATGCTCATTATGCGCATGATGCGCATAAAGGGGTTTAGAGATATTTAAGTGTTTTAATAACGAACCCGAAGTACGCGTATCTTCCGCCAAAATTGCATCCACTTCACTTAATACACGAATCGCTCGAAAGGTAATATCTTCCAAATTACCGATAGGCGTAGGGACCAAATATAATTTCATACTCGAAATTTAGCCAAAATTGGTAGAAACAAAAAAAGCGAAACTTGCGCTTCGCTTTTGGTAGAGAGTGAGGGATTCGAACCCCCGGACCTGTAACAGTCAACAGTTTTCAAGACTGCCGCAATCGACCACTCTGCCAACTCTCTGTCTCGTAATGAGAATGCAAAAGTAATTGCTTTTCGGACATTTTACAAGAGCACCTGAAAAAAATTATTGATTTTCAATAACAAAATCACATTTAGCCTGATTATCAAGGTCATCTGGAATCCAGGTAATTTGTATCCCCCCCTTCTCCATCTTGCGAAAGAAGGTCATCTGGCGTTTGGCAAATTGGTGAATAGCAATCTCAAGACCTTGTTCATATCTATCGCGCGCAAGGCTACCCTGCAAATAATTCAAGGTCCATTTATACTCTAAACCCATCCAATGAAGTGCCTTGGAAGTAATTCCTTGATCCAATAAACCTTGTACCTCTTCTATTAATCCATTCGATAAACGTTTCTCTAACCTGTCCGTAATTCGTGCTCTTCGATCTTCCAATTTAGGATGTAACCCAAAAACCTTAAATTCAAAATCATATGTTAATGGCTCTTCAAGAAAATCAGGTACCCTGGAAAATTGATATTGTTGAATCAATGACTCCAAATACAAGCCTGTCCCGCCACAAACAATAGCTAATTTACCCCGCGATGTAATCTCTTGAATAGCATCTGTCGCCTCCTTTTGGAAATGCGCAACTGAATAATCATCACCAATTGGATGATTATCAATCAAATGATAAGGTACTGAACCATATTCTTCTAAATCCTTTCCAGTCCCAATATCCATTCCTTGATAAATTTGACGTGAATCCGCCGATACAATTTCAGCATCCAATTGCTTAGCAAGTGTAACCGCCAAGGCTGTTTTTCCACTTGCCGTAGGCCCCAAAAGCACCAAAACCTTAGTTTTTATAGACATAGCGCAATTTCAAATTTCCCTTATTTGTTCGAGTTGTTCCAAACTTAATCGGTTCCGTTTCCCCAACCTTTTCAAATCCAATCGATAAAAAACCCTTTCCGGAATTCCATTCCTTGTCCACATAGGTCATTATGTTATGTAATTCCGGATTTAGGTCTTTATAAGCTTGTAGGAATTTGGTTAGTCCACCAACAAGACGAATGTTTGATAAAGTTGCTATTTCGATAAGTTCACCGGATATGCAGCCTGCTAATCCTGGTTCTTTCATTTTTATTGATTTACCAAAAACAGCCACTGCTAGCAAAGGGTTACCTTCAAACGTATATGAACTTTCAATGCCGCGAAAAACGCGATGCGGCGGTACAATACAGCCAAAATAACGCGAACCCTTTAAGAATCCCTTCACATGTTCTTTGTCCAAAAAATCCCGAGCTACAATGGCATCTATGGGAACAATTCGCGTATCACGTGCAAAAACAGATCGCAAAGGGTTCACGCGTGCAATAAGATGTTTTTCAAGCGATTCCCGACGCGTCATCCAATCATCCTCCCAAATACAAATATCTCCTTCCTGACTTTCACCAGGCAATGCTTTAACACGTACCTTTGATTCTGCTTGAAGCCACAAACCATCTCCAATCGATTCAAAACCGATAGAAAGTAAGAAAAAAGCGAGGCTATGTGGGAACTCTTTTGACATAAAACGTGTAAATATACAGTAGAATTAGGCGCATTGGCGCTTTCAAACAAAAAACATAACGAATGGACTATCGATTTGAGGCGAGCCGCAAGGAAGTCTCCACCTTTACGAATCAGGAGATCAGAGACAATTTCTTAATTGAACGCGTATTTTCAGCGGATCAAATTAATTTAACATATACCATATACGATCGAATGATTATTGGCGGTGCGATGCCCATTTCAAATACTTTACACCTGCCTAATCCCGAAAAGCTTCGTGCTACTTATTTCTTGGAGCGTCGCGAAATGGGAATTATCAATGTGGGCGGAAAAGGTACCATTACTGCTGACGGCGTCGCTTTTAGTATTGATAAATTGGGAGCTGTATATGTAGGCAGAGGAACCAAAGAAGTAAGCTTTAGCTCAGATTCCAGCGAAAATCCAGCCTTATTTTACATACTTTCTTCGCCTGCCCACGCAAATTATCCGTGTGCTAAACTCGATAAAGAACAAGTGCAAACGGTTGTCTTGGGAACGTTAGAAACCTCTAATCACCGCACAATCTATAAATACATTCATAATGAAGGTATTCAATCTTGCCAGTTGGTGATGGGCCTAACCATCTTGGAACCTGGTTCCATTTGGAACACGATGCCGGCACACGTTCATGATCGTCGGATGGAAGCCTATTTATACTTTGATGTGACACCTGGTCATGCCGTTTTACATTTGATGGGTGAAACCAACGAAACAAAACACATGTGGGTACATAATCATCAAGCGATTATTTCGCCACCATGGTCGATTCATAGCGGTGCAGGCACTAAAAACTATTCATTTATTTGGGGAATGGCGGGTGAAAATAAGGATTATACCGATATGGATTTTGCTGAAATTTCTGACTTACGTTAATATGAAAAAATCAATGTTATCAATCCTCCTACTCGTAGGGGGATTTGTTTTGAAGAGTCAAACCTATTCCGAGCGGATGTCGGCTAGCATCATGCACACCCATCCCGATTCGATAACGGTCAAAGTGGGTAAACCTGCCGGATGGGATTATGAACAAGGTCTACTATTAAAGGCCTTGGAAAAAATGTACCAGCGGACGGGCGATGCGAAGTACTTCAACTACATCAAAAAGAACATCGACAGTTTCGTAGATGAACAAGGAAACATTCGTACCTACCATTTCAATGAATTTAACTCAGACAATATAACAACAGGGCGTATGCTTCTCTATCTCTACCAGGAATTGGGGGATATGAAGTATAAAAAAGCGGCTGATAAATTACGTGCGCAAATCACGGCTCAACCGCGGGATTCGGACGGTGGATTTTGGCATAAACAACGCTATCCAAATCAAATGTGGTTGGATGGATTGTATATGTTGGAGCCCTTCTATGCCGAATATGGTAATATTACGGGCGAGGATAATTGGTCTGATATCGTAAAGCAATTTGAACTCATGTACAAAGGTGCCTTGGATCCCAAAACAGGTTTATTGATTCACGCATATGACCAAGCGCGCGTTCAACCGTGGGCAGATAAAAAAACGGGGCATTCACCTAATTTCTGGGGGCGTTCGATGGGTTGGTATGAAATGGCATTAGTGGACGTATTGGACTATATGCCTGTAAATCATCCTTCTCGTGGCACTTTAATCAAACAATTGCAATCGCTTTCGGCGGCTTTACTAAAGATTAAGGATCCAAGCTCTGGTCTTTGGTATCAAGTTCCTAATTTCCCGGGACGAAAGGGGAATTATTTGGAAGCATCTGCAGCGAATATGTTTATTTATGCTTTTGCCAAAGGAGCACGGAAAGGATATTTACCGGCTTCTTATTTAAAAGCCGCTGAAAAAGCGTATGCGGGAGCACTTAAAAACTTCATCTCAACAGACGCTTCAGGGTATATTCACTTAGAGAAAACGGTGAGCGTTGGCGGTTTGGGCGGCGTTCCTTACCGAGACGGTTCATATGAATATTATTTGAGCGAGCCACTACGTCAAGATGATTTAAAGGGCGTTGGTCCATTTATTTTGGCATCGCTAGAAATGGAAATTGCGAAAGAACTTTCTGTGGGAAAAGGAAAAAAAGTGGTATTGGATTACTTCTTTAATCATGAAACCAAAAATGGCCAGCGCTTTCATTACACCTGGGAAGATCGCAAAGATTCGGGCTTCCATTTATGGGGAATTCAATTTGAGCAATTGGGCGCTACATTGGATACGTTAGGGGTATCGCCAACGCGTGAAAACTTGAAAGGCGCTTCGGTATACATTATTGTGGATCCAGATTCTCCCAAGGAAACGGCTAAACCGAATTACATGAATGCAAAAGCGGCGGATGAAATTGAGGCATGGGTAAAAGCGGGTGGAAATTTGATTTTATTGGCTAACGATACCACCAATTGTGAAATACCTCAATTCAATATTTTGGCTCGTCGATTTGGCATTGAATTTGTTGCGCCCAATTTAAACTTTGTTCAAGGGCGTAATTGGGACCAAGGAACGGTCTTAATCGAACCGGGCAACGTGGTATTCGACCCGATTAAGAAGGTGTATATCAAAGAGATTACGACATTGAAATTATCTGGACCAGCCAAGTCAATAGCGACGCTTCAAGGATATCCCGTTATGGCTGTTGCCAAGGTAGGCAAAGGAAAAGTATTCGCACTCGGTGATCCATGGTTGTATAATGAGTATACAAACAACCGAAGAACGCCGCTGGAATACGAGAATTTCTTAGCCGCAAAAAAGCTGGCTGAGTTCATGTTGAAATAAAAGAAAAAGCCCGGTTCGTCCGGGCTTTTTAATTATCAGTTTTATCGATTAGCGTACCACGTATTCCCCTTAGCTTTGGCAAAGCTAAAAGCTTTGCCAAAGCTCAAGCAAGAAGTCTGTCTTAAGGAAATTGAAATCCTGTCATTTTTTCAAGTCGGTCCTTGGTGACGCGATACTTATTCCAATTCTTCTCTAAAGTACGCTCGTTCGGAAACAGCACATAAATCTCCTCTGTGGGCGTATAAATTGCTTTCCAACAATACTGCGGAATGGGAACACCAGAAGTAAGTCTACCCTTAGCTCCAATTCCTCCTGAGTAAATCAATAATTTCTGACCTTTTTTTAAAACCAATTTGCGACAATATGCCTCAAGAAACTTAAAGGGTCCCCGATTTAATTCCGGCGTTTGCGGAATCATATTCGACATAAGAAAAGTCTCTTCATTTAAATATTCTGATGAAGTACGATCCTCTGAATTACATAAATGCCCACGATCATAACCAGATTCGCGATAATCATCGTGATCGATCCGTTTAAACTGCCGCGGCAAATCAGAATCTTCCCGAAAGCGATTAGATCGTTCTACAGAGCCTAAGTCAGAAAATTGAAGCGTCCAACCAACCCAGTTGGCACGTCCCTCTACCCCATTATACGACATCACATAGCCTTTTTTGACAGCTAAATAATTAGTCGTAGAAGCCGTCGAGGCGCCCGAAATATTAGGCACCCCGGTGGGCAAATACGATAAGACAAAAAACAGGAGATTTAAAATCATTTACGGTGACTGAAAATCCAGCTTAACAAATCGGGTTGCTTGAATGCATTATCCCATGAATTGTGATTGACACCCGGATATTCCGAATATTTAACATCTACGCCTTGATCTTGAATCGCTTTTACTAACTCGCGTGAATGACGAACAGGCACAACGATATCCACATCGCCGTGGTGAACCCATAAAGGCACGCGCTTCGCATATTGAGCTACATAAGTTAAATCAGCACCTCCACAGATAGGAGACGCAGCTGCAAACATTTTAGGATTTCGCGAAACCGCTTCCATAGTTCCCATACCGCCCATGGAAAGACCCATAATGTAGGTACGATTTTTGTCGTGTTTGATTGATTTAACCAAATCAATAACCGCCTGAAGCGGCCAATTTATCGGTGCTGAGTAATCAAAAATAAAGCTTGTTGGGACTGTCGACCGATTAATCTTCACGGAAGACCAATACGAATCCTTTGGACATTGTGGAAAAATAACGATAGCAGGGAAATTAATGCGATTCAATGAATCCAAAAACACATTTTTACCGTATTTCATTTGCGCTTCATTGTCGTCCCCACGTTCTCCGGCACCATGTAAAACTACCAACAAAGGATATTTTTTACCTGGTTTATAGTCTTTGGGATACAAAATTTGGTAGGGTAAAGCCTTACCATCTACACCCATAAAACTCTTTTTCTCAAATTGCCCGTTTGCTACAAACGTAAAAGCAATAAATAGGAATACGTATTTGATCATTATTTTGCGCGTTTAATTATATCATTAACGGTTAAATCCATCGTCCTTCCCATGGCTTTATTGCCACGATAGGTAACAATTTTCATCACTGTCGCATCTTTAGGTACGACCACCGGTCCATTAGCCACAGGATAGAACTGATCTGGATATGAGTGATCAAAACTATAATGTATTGTTAAGCCGCCAATTTCGGTCGTTGGCAAGACTGTTAATTCACCAAGTGCATTACGGCCAACTTGGATAATCGGCTCGAACATACTAGGTGCATATTTCTTTTGGGCAACATCAAAACGAGCCATATGAGACTCGACACGTCCAACAAAATTATCCCAATTGCGATTCGCAGGCTCGGACCATAAGGCTTCAGCAATGGCAAATGAACGTGGATAGGTCATGTATTGTAAATGACGGTAATTGAATAATTGCTCAGACCAAAGATTCGCTTGGCCACCTTTCACTAATTTGGCATTTACACCAGCAGGAACTGGCTCAAAAGCATAGGAATCACGTAAACGTACCGTTTTATAAACCGGAGGTTCGATGGCTCTATCCCCTTGCATGAGGTCGATATATACATGATTGTTTGGCGTCATGATAACTTCGTGGCCGTCTTTGGCAGCTTGAATTCCGCCGTCCATACCACGCCAAGACATCACAGCGGTGCTTTTTGGCAATCCGCCACCTTCAAGAATTTCATCCCAACCCATCATGCGCTTGCCTTTAGATGTGATGATTTTTTCTAATCGGCGAACGAAATGCGCCTGAACTTCTTGCGAATTTTTTAATCCCAATTCTTTACGCATGGCTAAAATCTGCGGATTTTTATCCCAGTAATTCTTAGGACATTCATCCCCACCCATGTGGATGTATTCAAATGGGAATAAGGAAGAAACCTCCCCCATCACTTTATCTAAAAACGTATACACCTTTTCGTTGGCAGGACATAAGGTATTGTCTTGTAACGCAATTGCATGATCAGTTGACCAATCAATGAATGGTTCCCCCGAAATAACTTGGTAATTAACCGCTTCTGGTGTGCAAGATAACTCGGGATATGAGGCCACAGCAGCCATTGAATGGCCTGGGACATCAATTTCTGGCATGATGTTTACAAAACGCTCTTGGCCATACTTGACGATTTCTTTGATATCCTCTTGTGTATAAAAACCCCCATAGGTACGTGGCTCATCAGGAAGTGGTTTTGAAAAATCGGTAAAATGACCTATTTTTTTTACATTATAGGCTCCCTTTACGGTCAAGTTGGGGTATGATTTTATTTCAACACGCCAGCCCTCATCGTCGGTCAAATGCCAATGCAGTACATTGTATTTATAGGCGACCATTTCATCAATGAAACGTTTAACCTCTTCCTTGGTAAAAAAATGACGGGAAACATCTAGCATCATTCCACGCCATGCGAATCGAGGTGCATCGGTGATATTCGCATAAGGAACTTTCCAAGAAACACCCGAAATGGCTTGAGATGACTCAATTTCTTTGGGCATTAATTGCATTAGCGTTTGCATGCCATAAAACAAACCCACGGGATTATTGGCCGAAATCTGTACGCCTTTGACATCTGAAATTAATTTATAGCCTTCATTACCGAGTATGCTATCAGGCTTCGCATTTAACTTAAATCGAATAGCGGCTAAGGAAGCTGCTGTACTTTGATCATACAGCCATTGCACCTTTTTACCGGCTATGCGCGTCAATTTATCAGTCAGATTCGCATATGAGGTCGTTAACGCATCATGTTTGGGACCAGCTATACTGATTGAGGCTGAAAGTGCATAATATCCTTTGGGATAAATTGCCTTCGTAGGGGCAGGAATTATAGCTGGATTTTGAGCAAGTAAACTACTTGACAATAAGCAAGTTAAGCCCAATAAGCTGATTTTTTTAAGCATGATAAATAGGTTTATATAGGGTTTAAAGTTCATGTTAATTGCTATTATTTCCAAATGGTTTTATATTTTTGCAAGGATTAAGCATTATATACTAATAACAAAACCATGAATGAATCTGCTACCCTTGCTGCTCAGCAAGCGGAATTAACACATGCCATTGATACCGTTTGGGTTGCCTTATGTGCGGCACTCATTTTTCAAATGGAAGGAGGATTTGCCTTATTAGAGGCAGGATTTGTCCGTTCGAAAAACGCCGTCAGTATTATCGCCAAAGTTATCATTGACATTATGTTTGGAGGTATTGCCTTCTATTTAGTGGGATTTGGTATCGCCTATGGAAAATCAAATGGATACTGGGCTTTTGATACCGGTATTATTCAAGGCGATTTAGGTCTTGGATTGACCATCTCCAATTCACTATTCTGGTTCATCCAAATGGGATTTGCGGTTGCTGCCATTTCCATCGTTTCTGGTGGCGTTGCTGAACGCATGAAAATGTGGGCCTATGCTATTTATGTTATAATTTTTAGTGCCATACTGTATCCATTAGCTGCCAACTGGGTATGGAATCCAACTGGTTGGTTAGCGCTAAAAGGCTTCAATGACTTCGCTGGTTCCGCCGCCATTCACGCAATGGGAGGTTTTGCTGCTTTGGCAGGTGCCATTGTTTTAGGACCTCGATTAGGCAAGTACAACGAGGATGGAACAGCAAATGCCATTCCAGGTCATAATTTAACCTTATCTGCCGTTGGCGCATTTATCTTGTGGTTTGGTTGGTTTGGATTTAACCCAGGCTCTACATTAGGTGCGGTAGGAAAATGGGATTTAATCGGCTCGGTTGCGACCAATACATTTTTAGCCTCAGCGGCTGGTGGTGTAGCAACGATGCTTTACACATTTATGCGTTACAAGAAGGTTGATATTACGATGGTAATCAATGGGGTTTTAGCAGGTTTAGTAGCCATTACGGCGGGATGCAATGTGGTAAGTCCTGATTCTGCCTTGATCATTGGTTTAATTGCCGGTACGATTGTCGATATAGCAGTCGTGGTTGTAGATAAAATGAAAGTTGCCGATCCAGTAGGTGCCGTTGCTGTTCACGGCGTAAATGGATTTTTTGGAACAATTGCAGTCGGTTTATTCTCTCAGAAAAACGGATTATTTATCACAGGAGAAAGTACTCAATTCATCACGCAATTAATTGGCGTATCGGTTATATCGGTATTCTCATTTGTCTTAACTTATGCCATCTTTATGGCATTGAAAAAGACAATCGGAATTCGATTAAGTCATAAAGCAGAGTCTGCAGGTATTGATGCCGTTGAATTTGGAGTAGAGGCATATACAACATTTGAATAATAGCTAAATTAAAACGATATGAAAAAGGTAGAAGCCATTGTAAAACCATCGAAATTAAAAGCTATTCAAAAAGGCTTGATAGATGCCAATATTCCGTGTATGACGGTAGTTCCGGTACGTGGTGCCGGGCTCCAGCAAGGCTATTCGGAAATATATCGAGGAACCGAAAAGTCGATGATTTTACTCCCAAAAGTGATGATCATCTGTGTTGTAAGTGATGAGAACTTGGAGAAGTGCATTGATGTAATCCTTGAAAATGCATCCGAAGGAAATGTAGGTGATGGTAAAATCTTCATCTACGATGTGCAAGATGCGATTCGGATAAGAACGAAGACAAGGGGGGTTGAGGCGATTAGGTAAACAGTTTATAGTGTTCAGTGGTCAGTAATTAGCATTAAGTTCACTGAGGGCAATTAAATGGTCCGAGGTCATTCTATCAAAAGTTTGATTTCGGGCTTTTTTTTCTAATCAGTGACTATTAACCACTGACTACTGACCACTGACTACTGACCACTGACTACTGACTAGCTTCACCACCTTCATCCTTACAAACATCTCCTCGCTATACCAATCATATTGCCTAGTCTTCTTGATCATAGGCGCATGCTCTTTACTCTGATAAGCAAACTGATCCAAATTACGTGCAGATTCCCACAGCGAGAAAGTCGCTTGTTCGAATAAAGGTAATTCACCCACTCCTTTGGCATATTTTAAGCCTTGTTTACCTTCCAAATGCTTGCTTGCTGATGGAACATTCCACCAAAACAAAAGCGATTTAAACCAACGAATACTGGCGCGCGTAATGACAGCCACTGGACCATCCCAATCAGTTTCTCCTTCTGAGAAATCAAAAGGCTGCAGACCATTCCATGTGCCTTTTCCTTTCATAGGCACAGCATCCCATCCAGAAATATTAGTTGATTCATGAATCAATTTCAACCAACGCGAATCATGTTGAAAAAACTGCTCTGCATGTGCAGGGGATTCCCAAACACCCAACCATGCATATAAACCAAAATTAGGCAAAACCGAAAAACCATTTCCTGCTCCTGTGCCCAATTGTTTCGAAAAGACTAATCCATCAGCCATCCAACCATTAACCAGAGAACGTCCCATTTCCGCAAACGCATAACGTTTGGCAGAAAAACCTTTGAATTCTAAAAATCGAATGGTGATGAATTTACCTGGCATGGGATAACATTAAGCTAGGCAATTTACAAGGAAAGTACCTTTAAATAGAAAAATTTAAGGATAAATAATTAATCAAAAGTCCATCAGCCTATTCACTTTATAAATCTCTTCATTTAAACGCAATTTAAATGACTTTCGCAGACAATAATTCAACAAATCAGCGGTTATATTGCTGTTTATTTTGGGAGAATAACCAAACCACTCCAAATTCATTTGTATATAGTATATGTCTAAAAGTAGAAAATTTTGGATAACAATATTTGCTAGCCTTGTTGGCATTACAGTTTACGCCAATAAGACAACTGAAAAGTTTAATCCAACTGTTTCCATTGACAAAATTGTCGTCCTAAAATCAAAAAGAATTTTGTTGGTATACGCTCAAAATCAAGTAGTAAAAACTTATAAAATAGCACTTGGTGGTCAGCCTGTTGGGAAAAAAGAAATCGAAGGGGATAAAAAAACACCTGAAGGAAATTACACCATTTGGAAAAAAGGCCCACATGCAAAATATCATAAATATTTATTCATCTCGTACCCAAATAAATCAGATGTAATCAATGCGCACAAAAAGCACAAAGAGCCAGGTGGATTAATCTACATTCATGGATTGAATAAACGTTATGCCAAAGTAGGAAAGCTTCATACGCTCCGCGATTGGACATTAGGCTGTATCGCCGTTACAAATGATGAAATAGATGAGCTATATAAGCTTATAAAAGTGGGAACAAAAATTGAGATAAAGCCTTGATATCTATTTCCCGATGCAGAACTTCCCGAAAATATTCTTCAATAAATCATCATTCGATATCTGCCCCGTAATCTCGCCTAAATCGTGTAAAGCATAGCGAAGGTCTTGAGCAATTAAATCACCGGTTAAACCGGTTCGCAAACCGCGCAAAACAGATTCCAAGGTCTCCTGCGTCTGTAATAGATGTTGGTAATGACGCAAATTAGTCACCAAGGTTCCTCCTGCACTTACCTGATCCAAGCCTACCACATCGAGTAAAGCCTTCTCTAAATCTGCTAAACCATCCTTATTTTTCGCAGAAAGGCAAATCAACGAAGGCAATTCCTGTGCTATCGCTTGGGACGCCTCGATAGAAACTTGATCCTTCTTATTTAAAATCTGAATAATCGGTATGTCTAAATCACCTAAAGCAGAAACTCCTGCACGAATCGAAGCAACCGTTTCCGTGGTCGCATCTGCCATGTATATCACTACTTGTGCCTTCTTCACCCAGGCTTGCGTTCGCTCCACACCCATCGCCTCGATCACATCTTCGGTCTCACGCAAACCCGCCGTATCGATCAAACGGAACTTTATTCCGCCTAATAACCACGAATCCTCCAAACTATCCCGCGTCGTTCCCGCAATATCCGAAACAATCGCTCGCTCCTCGTTCAATAAGGCATTTAATAAGGTAGATTTCCCGGCATTGGGTTTACCCACAATCACGGTAGCAACCCCATTTTTTATTGCATTTCCAGCTCGGAAACTGTCAACTAACGGTCGGATTGCACGCAATAACTGATTCACCAAATCCTCCAGATCTTTACGATCCGCAAATTCCACATCCTCCTCCCCGAAATCTAATTCCAATTCAATCAAGGAGGCAAAATGGATTAACTGCTCCCGTAAAGCCGCTAATTCATTTGAAAATCCACCCCGTAATTGGTGTAAGGCAGCCGCTTGCGCCGCCGCTGAATCTGCCGCAATCACATCCGCAACCGCTTCTGCTTGCGCCAAATCGAAGGCTCCATGCATAAATGCACGCTGCGTAAACTCTCCAGCACGCGCCAAACGAGCACCTTTCTCTACAAATAATTGAATAATACTCTCCTGAATAAACGGAGATCCATGACACGATATCTCCACCACATCCTCTTTGGTATAACTCTTCGGGGCCATGTATAAACTCACCACCACCTCGTCATATACCCGACCAGCATCTTCAATCCGACCATAATGTATCGTATGAGACGCCTGTTTCGTTAAGTCTTTGGGCTTGAATACGGCATTAACCAAAGGAATCGAATCAGGTCCAGATAAACGGATAACCCCAATCGCCCCCACCCCTGCGGGTGTAGCCAATGCCACGATCGTATCATGAAATAACATTAAAGCAAGTTTTGAAGCTTCATAGCTACCGACATATCGCCAGAGATTTTTACTTTACCTGTCATCACAGCCATCATTGGATTTAAATCGCCGTTCAATAATCCCGCAAAGTTCTCCTCAGTTGTCGCAATGGTACAATCCGCATCCACGTTTTCATTGGTAACGGTACCGTCAGAATTGACAACAATAATTCCCGATGGGAATGCAAATTTAAATGATACGCCTTGGCCACCCTTTTGAGCAGCTAATGCGCTAATTCGTTCGTTGATTTCTTGAAATGTCATATAATGAGTTTTAAAATACAAAACTACTACTTAAATCTCCCGATGACAAATTACTTTAAAGTCACAATACTGACAGGATTCTACATCAGAAGTTTTCTCAAAAGGCTTAGCTCGATCCAATATCTTATCTACCCAAGCCTGAATCAATCGTTTAGAATCCGCAACAAAAGACTCCATATTTTGTCCTTCCTCAAACCAAAGTCCCATTTTGGGAACTGATAAAACCCCGGCACCTAAATTTCGAAAAGATATAATACCCGGTTCCACAGGTAATGTCTTCCAGTCCAACCCCCCAAACAATGGATTAACTTGCTGTTCCACCGATTGAGCTAATAAGAATTTATATAGCCACAACTGTAATAATTTTCCTTTTAAATCCTCCGAGACCAGTTCTCCCATCAAACCTAGCGCTCCAATGGTCAAATCTTTCGTTTCAACTTTTCCCGTCTTGTAATCAATGATCCGATATACACCATCCACGCGGTCTAAGCGGTCGACACGCCCCTTCATTTTTACCGAAAATGGCGTTCCTTCGAACATCACCGGCACATGGGTATCCAAATCCATTTCCGTATCCAATAACTGTACCCGACCGGTATTCCAGGTACGCTCTAACTGATAATACGAACTTAAAAGTGTTTTGGCTACTTCCTTCAAGACATAGTTGAATCCCTTCTCCATCTCAAATACTCCCTCACGATCCTGAATTTCCTGCATGGCTTCATCCAAAAGAGCATCCAAGCTATCGATACGCGCATTAATATCGGTTTGATCTACCCAACCGTGGTGATTTTCCAAAATCGTTTTATCCACATTTTCCAGTACCTTATGAATCCAGGTACCAAAAACATCTGCACCCATTTCATCCTCATAAAGACGGTCCTTCCGCAAATTCAAAACATAGCTGTAATAGTATTGCAAACTACAATTAGCAAACTGAGCCATCGCAGATGGTGATAAACCACGCAATGCTAATTTATCCTTCACCAGGGCTATCACCTCATCCGTTTTCTCAATTCGATGAACGAAATCATTTGGAACCTGGTCTGCTAAATTAAACTTTAATTGGGGTTCTGACCATAATAATGATGGATTTTGGGAAGGCCAATCCAATCGCAATTGTTTTATAAACCGGCTCATTTCCTTAACGCTCGACTTCTCAGATGGTTGAACATAAATCAATTCGATCTGCTTAGGTCTTTGTAATAGCCGGTGAAAGTGATAGGACGTAACCGCATCCGCTTGCGTGAACGTAGGCAAATCGAAGGTATTCATTTGGGCAATATCCAAGGGAATTAAACTCTCCCGCTTTCGTGTACCGGGTAAACTTCCTTCATTTAAGGATAATACAATAACGCGGTCAAAATCCAACGTTCTTGTTTCCAACAATCCCATGACATGCAGCGTTCGATTCTTTTGCTCTGCTACCTCAAAGGTTAATTTTTGTTGTTGGACTAAATTTAATAACAGCTTAAATCCAATTTTAATCGAAACCTCCTCCACACGATCAATGACATCACTCAAATTATCAATAACTCGGCGTGCTTGCGTCAGCGCTTGTGCATCTGCTCCCCATTCGCGCTTGGGCATTTCCTTTAGAATTTGCTCAAAAGCCGATGAAAACTCAGGTAATTTTTCCGCGAAGCTCCCCGTACGAAGTAGCGTATTCAATACGGGCAATGATGCCAGCGCTTTAATTGAATCCAAGGATACATACAAATCTGCCGGCCCAGCTAATGCTTGCCACGCTTTGTTTAAATCCTTAGATGCCTTCCTGGAACAACCATCAATATAATATTGCATGATGGCATGTTGCATTAAATTCTTGAATACGGCAACCGGTATTCGCGTTTGATCGGCGCGCTTGTGTATATCACCCAGCAAGTTTAAAAAGGAATAAACTGGCGTCTTTTTCAATGAATATCCCATGGTGATGTTCAAGCGATCCTTGAATTCCCCAACAAACAAAAGAACCTGATCAAGTAACGATTCATCTCCCAAAACCAACGCCACTTGCTCTTCAGAACCATATTCTTGTTGCCACTGACGGATTAATTCCATCGCCACAAATACCTGAGCACTGGGATTCGCAACACCTAAGACTTCTACTTGTTTCGCATCATTCGCATAATGATGTTCCATCCAGTTAAAACTCGTTTTGCTTAAAAACTTAGTAGAACTTGAATCTGAATAGTTTCTAAGCCAATTACCTGCGCGATGAAACGGATTTTTTATATAATATGAATCCGCATCCCAGAGCGTTTCGGCTAAATCCAACTTAACAAGCAACCGAATAATCTCTTCCTCCCCTTTGGATAAGGCATTAAAACCTACAAAATAGATTTTTTTATACGACTTTGACATAGCAGTACCCGAAGCCAAAACAGTTGCCAACTCCCGATAAGCCATACCACGGTACACCTGCCCGCGATCCTTTAAGCGCGCCTGCAAACGGCCATAAACTTCCAGTAAATGATCGTATAATTTGAAATAAGCCTGCGTATGTTGGGTTATATACTTGCCTGTATCTTCCTCCCCATAGGCTGCTCCCCACCGTTCCAAAGATTTTACCTCTGACAAAAACGAAAATATTTGATAAGGATCTACCAAATACATATCCAAAGTGTCAAAATCCTTTAACATCATTTGGCCCCAACCCATAAACCGATCAAAATCAACCAAAGGGTCAACCTCTTTGAAACAAGTATAGGCCTCAAACAACAATTCAATCGGATCAACCAGGCTCGAATCAGTCATTTTCAAGGCAAACTCCTCGATTGTCATGAAGTCAGGCGCTAAAAAGGGTCTGTCCGACAAATAAGCTAATTCTTTCTTAAGGTACAGCACACCACGCTGTGATGGCATAACCACCGCAATGTCTTGCATTTCATCGACACCGTGTTGGGCCCATAAATGCGCTGCTGTTTTCCCTAAAAAAGTCTTCATTAATTAGATGTTCCCTTTTCTCATTTCTTTTACTGCGTAGTCCACTGCACGAGCCGTCAATGCCATATAGGTTAATGACGGATTTTGAGTTGAGGTAGAAGTCATACAAGCACCATCCGTTACGAATACGTTCTTAACAGCATGCATCTGATTCCACTTATTCAGCATCGAATTTTTAGGATCTGAACCCATGCGAACACCGCCCATTTCATGGATATCCAATCCAGGAGCTTGTTTTGAATCACGCGTACGAATGTTGGTAAATCCAGCTTTATGGTACATTTCCGTAAACTGCTCGATAAAATCTTTTACCATTTTATCATCATTATCATCATAAGAAACATCCATATGCATGATAGGCAAACCATGTGCGTCTTTTTTCGAAGTATCCAAAGTAACCTTATTCGTTTCTTTTGGAATTGTTTCGCCCATCATGTGAGAACCAGCGTACCAATTCGTATTCAATTTGGGATTCAACAAGGAATTCTTTAAACTTTCACCAACCGACTCACGATCAGCATGCGATCCACGACCAGCACTCATGCCGGCGGCATAACCACGTAGGAAGTTGGTCTCCTGTTTATATAAATTCCGGAAGCGTGGCACATAACCTGAAGTAGGTCGAGATCCCTCACTCTTCGAATCTAAATATCCTTCATACTCGGCTGAAAGCGAAGCGCGGTAATTATGGAAAGCTACAAATTTACCCAATACACCACTGTCATTACCCAATCCTGTAGGGAAACGATTCGATTTCGAATTCAATAAGATGGCATTGGTATTCAGCGCGGCTGCCGTCACAAAAATTACTTTAGCATAATATTCGACCATTTCATTCGTATGCGCATCAATCACACGAACACCTGTTGCGCGTCCTTTTTTCTCATCATAAATTATCGATTCAACTATCGAATCAGGACGCAAGGTCATATTACCTGTTTTCGCAGCCCAAGGCAAAGTAGATGCATTCGAGCTAAAATACCCCCCATATGGACAGCCTCGTTGGCATAAATTACGACTCATACACCTTCCACGACCTTGTTGGTAATGAATCTCTCGCGGCTCAGATAAATGCGCGCAACGTGCTACAATTACATGGCGATCTTGGTAATGCTTTTTCATTTCTGCTTGGAAATGTTTTTCCACACAGGTTAAATCATAAGCAGGCAAAAAATCCCCATCCGGTAAGGAATCTAAACCATCTTTATTTCCAGAAATACCGGCAAAATATTCAACATAACTATACCATGGGTCAATATCCTGGTAATTAATTGGCCAGGGAGTTGCAAATCCATCACGGGCAGGACCTTCAAAATCCATCTGAGACCAGCGCTGTGTTTGTCTTGCCCAAAGCAATGATTTACCACCTACCTGGTAGCCACGAATCCAATCAAAGGGTTTGTCTTGAACGTAAGGATGTTCAGCATCTTTGACCATAAAGTGTTTGGCATCTTCCTTAAATGCGTAACATTTACTGACAATCGGATTCGCTGCAATTTCTTCATTGGTCAAACGACCCCGATGCTCGAATTCCCAAGGACTCAGTAAGGTCGTCGGGTAATCTTCGTTATGTGTCACTTTACGTCCTCTTTCAAGAACTAAGGTTTTAATTCCTTTGTCACAAAATTCTTTTGCGGCCCAGCCTCCTGCGACGCCTGAACCTATAACAATCGCACCATACGAACGCTTTTCTGCATGTTTTAAAATTTCCATCGCTTATTTTTTAACAGGTACACAAGGATTCCAGAATCCCGGTGCCATTTGATAGTTTAAATGATTGACCATAACATATTCACTCGTCACATACCCTTGAATGGTTAATCCCTTCAAAGTTGCCATAGCCTTTTGAGCCTCAGAACCATGTTTCCCATGCTCCAACTCAAATAAAAAAGCTTCCAAGGAAGGTCCATTTGCTTGATTGAAATCGCCTTTAAAATAGGATGGAATTTGACCCAATACCGCACGGAAACTTTCCTGAGCCTTGGGTTCATAACAATCTTTCAACATGGTTTTTACGAAGGTAGGAACACCTAAACTAACAGCTCCTGGAATTGAAGATTCGGGAATAATTCCACCAATCCAACGGTTGAGTACATCTTCTTCAGCAATACTTAAGGCGAAAGATGCAGGTTTTGATTTGGCCGACAAATCATAAAAGGCAACGGTTCCAAGGGCGGCTAAAGTCATCCCTTTTATCCAATCACGGCGACTCGACATTTTCATGTTTATAAGGTTTTTATTATCTCACAAACATATCAAAAATTAATCAAATAAAAGCCACTTAACGCCAAAAGCAAAGCCTCGTCTCATGGCAGGATACAAATAAGCTGCATAATAATTATCCGTCAATAACCCCTGAGTAACATTGGCCATTTTAAAAAATAAACGAACCCGATTAATTCGCAAGGAAACGTATGGATCTACTTGCACAAAAGCTGGCAATTCGTAGCGATTTTGCAAATGATATTGTTGAATAGCAGGCTGATAGGTATCTCCATAATAGGCTGATTGACCAATCACATCCAATCCAAACTGCATGTACAACAACTTCTTATACTGAACATTCAAGGCTAGGTTGGCATTTGCCACTAAACTCGGCATACGCATCACATCAGGTCCCGTTTGTGTATTTATATGCACATTTGATTGCCATTCAAAACGCTTAAAATTGCCGCCTAAAGCTACTGATGTGCGGAATACAGCAATTGCTTCCTTGGCTTGTATCGGCGTGGCTAGCTGATCATAGTAAACCCAAGAACCTATCCGCTGAATCGTTACGGATGGCTTAACAAAAAAATGCTTACTTTTTACCTCAATACCCCCAGCTAGTTGGTCAAACTGAATATTATCAAAATTATTTTTCCAGCGGTAAGATGTATTATAAACCCATTGATTCACAACGGTAGGACTTACCGATGTCCGCTGGTAATTCGCCCAAAACCAAGGTGAAACCAAAGACGCCTTTATCAAATAATCCGACCCAATGAGGTATTCACCCTCCGCTTGAAAATCAAGGTTTTTACCAACTTGTTGGCGTAACCACAATCCTACATAATTTTCCAATTTATCGAGGCTTGCATCATTTAATGGATTATAAGCCGACCAATAACGTTGCTTTACATGTGCTCGGTAAGTAAACTGGCGAAAGATGCCCTTAATTCCCGTTTGGTGACTAAATGAACGCCATTGATTTTCATTATAAAGTGAATCTGACGCCGGCGCCTGAATAAAATTTATGTAGGTTCGAGGGTAAAAACCATCAGCTAAATTAGTCTGAAACGCTAAATCACGGTATTTCACCTTTCGCGTTTCAGCGTCTAAACGCTGAAATAATTGCAAGCCTTTAAATCCTATAAACTCATGATACAAATGAAGTTTCAAAAACTGGTCGTTGGACTGGGACTTAGCGTCATTTAACAGGGCTGTATTATCGATATATTTCAAGGCGGCATCGGGAGTTTGACTAGCGCTCAATCGAATTCCACCTTGATCATTGGTACCTTGATCAAAGTAATTTATATGCCCCAATAAACGATATCGCTTATTTCTTGATGTAAAATTGGTATGCAAAATCAAGCCCCATTGACCCGTTAAACTTAGATCCCTCGCCTTAAATGCGGCATCCGTTAAATTCTTGTCAGCAACCATTCGCTGAAGTTCTACACCCACATTCCACAGGGAATCCACATTACGCGCAAAAGTAAAATTAAGATTGGTTTGTCCTCCAGCACCCAAATTAAAGGTTACATCAGAATAAGGGGATTTTGTATGAAAATAACGAACCTGATCAGCTTGAAAAGCATAAGGTAAATAGGCATTATAGCCTAATTGGGTACCTATTGATTTGGGAGCCAGCGTAAATATATCCCGATAGGCTGTTCCTTGATTCCCTAAATTTGTTGACAAAAATCCATCACGTTCCTGATACAAATAGCGGTGCATCAAAGTTAGTGTGGTATCAATTCGGCGCTTAATGTCAATACTATTCACAGCATCAGACTCCAAAAAATAATGCACGGTATTCGGACCATAAATCTGCTTGGTAGAATCATCTAAGGCTGCCCGTCCTGTTTTATTGGAAGTTTGTTGGCCATTCTTATTTTGCAATTTAGGATTAGGAAATCCAGCATTGGCGGGATCGATTGTCCCCATTTGATTCGCTGGAAACTGACCATATCCTTTCAAACACAGAAAAAGAAAAACAAGAAGAAGAGAAATTGACCGCATTTTCACAGCGCAAAGGTAATTAAATATTGTTTAGCGCTTTAGGCTTTGCCTTAACCAAGTCCAAAATTCCAATTCATCAGACACAAACTCGATGTGCATAGGTAAATAATATAAATGCGTGGCCAAGGCTGGAAAATCAATAATACGCTCTTGAAAACGCATAAAGTCCTTGTGAGTGGTTAAAATTCCCGTTTCAGATTGGCATTTTTTAGCTATATATTCCCAATATTGAAAATCTGCTGTTTTAAATGCATAATGATCCGGATAAGATTCTTGATTTAAAATTTCACCTAAGTTTTTGGCATGTTTAAAAAATGGCAAAGGATCGGCGATTCCAGCTACTAAGTGCCAATTTTTTATTGAGTTACCATTCGGTCCCAAAGGTGTCCCATACGTTACACGTGTATAAAATACGGGCAAACCAAAAGATTCAAATGCCGTTTTTTTTGCTTCATTTAGGGTAGCTGGACAACGATTCACGATAATCGCCTGTGCTCGATTTACACCCTGAATCGACTCACGAAGTCGGCCTAAAGGCAATAATTTATCTGTAAAAAATGGCTTATCGTAAGTCGTGCAAAGTAAATTTATATCCCCTTGAATTGCTCGATGTTGAAAAGCATCATCCAAAAACAACGTATCTACGTCACTTTGCAATTGACTTACGCCTAAAACGCGATTTTCACAAACCGCAACCGTAACAGCTGGCACCAATTGTTTATAAGCCAGTGGCTCATCTCCAACCTCGGAAGCTGTGGAATTGCTTTCAACAAGACGAAAGCCTGTACTTTTTCGCCCATAACCACGGCTCAAAATTCCTAAGCGTTCTTTTTCAGGCCAATTTTGCACTAAATAAGAAACGAATGGACTCTTTCCTGTTCCGCCGACAGCTAAATTCCCTATGACCAGCGTGGTCGGTTTAACAAAATGCGTTGATTGTAAAATACCGCGATCATATAGCCTATTGCGCATGAAAGTAATCAACCCAAAAAGCTTAGCAAACCAATAAAATACGAAGCGTTTTATCATTCCTTAAAACTACTAAATAAACAATTCAATAGAAAATAATAACTTGCGGGCATGATTCAATTGAAATCGCATCAGCTTGACTTCCATTTCGAAGCAGGCACATCCAGGGGTGTTTTAACGAACAAAACCAGCTATTTTCTACGAATAGAACAAGGTGGGCGTGCGGGAATAGGTGAGGCGGGACCTTTGCGAGGATTAAGTCCTGAATTCGAAGAAGATTGCACTGCGCGCTTTAAATCTATCCTTCATGGATTACCAGCAATTCCTGAAACAGTAGCTGATATACCCACTTTTTTAGAAAATATCCCCTTCCATTTCCCCTCCCTGCGCATGGCGATGGAAATGGCACTTATCGATTGGGTGCAGGGTGGGAATGGTCAATATTTTAACAATTCGTTTTCGACCAAAGAAACACCCATTGCCATCAATGGTTTAATCTGGATGGGTAATCCGGCATTCATGCGGAAACAAATCGATGCTAAATTAGCTGAAGGCTATACTTGTTTAAAATTAAAAATTGGCGCGATTGATTTTGAACAAGAAATCGAAATCCTGCGAGATATTCGTTCTAGGTATTCCGCAACTGATTTAATTATACGGGTAGATGCCAATGGCGCATTTAGCATAAATGAAGCTAAAGGTAAACTACAAAGACTAGCGGACTTTGACCTGCATTCCATTGAACAACCCATCGAAGCGGGACAATGGGAAGCGATGCATGATTTATGCAGGGAAAACATATTACCCATAGCGCTCGACGAAGAATTGATTTCCATAGAAAACCGGTCAGCATTACTGCGATTGATTAAACCACCCTACATAATTTTGAAACCTAGTTTATTAGGAGGCTTTCATGCAACTAGGTGCTGGATTTCAGCAGCAGAAGAACTTGGCATCGATTGGTGGATTACTTCAGCATTGGAATCAAACATTGGTTTGCAGGCAATAGCTCAATTCTGCGCATCATGTAATAATCCGCTTCCACAAGGCTTAGGAACAGGTCAATTATACACGAATAATTTTGAAAGTGGACTTTATATCCAACAAGGCAATATTTTTCAAAAAACCGGGGTACAAAGAGCCACGCCTTTTGACTAAAACCCCTATATTTGTTCAGCAAAAAATTAAAATAAAAGCATGAATACGATTGACGAGGCGATGATTGCCATTTTAGAGCAACGATTGAAATTAAGTAAATTGTCATACTCTGATGAAAACTACGATGACGTAGAAGAGTTATTGCATGATTTAGAAGATGATTTCAATGAAAAGTATGGGGACCAATTAGAGGAAATCCTAGAAAAAGTTCACTTGAAGCATTGCCCAGAATCAGATGTTTTATTGCCAACAGCCTATTTAGCAAAGAAATTTGTTGAAACGGAAGATGGCGAAGTTGAAATCAGCAAAAAAGAAGGGGTTGAAGTAGAATGGATTGAAGATCCTGTAGCCGCAGCAAGATTGGTTTTATTACCATCTCCTACACGTGTCCTACTGATGACACCCAAAGGACTTGAAATTGTCTGGGAAGAATCGAAATAAACAAAAAAGGTGCGGAACAAAATCCTCACCTTTTTTTATGCCAACCAATCAATTCCTTTTTTCAACAGGTCCAAAGTCATTTGGCCATCGGGATACCCCGAAGCATCGTGCATGTATTCCCAAGATGCTAATGGAGGTAAGCTCATTAGTATTGATTCCGTCCGACCGTTCGTTTCTAAGCCGAATTTTGTTCCACGGTCGTGCACTAAATTAAATTCCACATAACGGCCCCGACGTAATAATTGAAAATTTCTTTCTTGCTCACTAACCGGTTTACGTGCATTTACTTGCATCAAATGACTATAAATAGGGACAAAAGACTCACCTACCGACTTCACAAAATCGAAAGTCTTCTCTTTATCTTCTTTCAAATAATCAAAGAAAATCCCGCCAATTCCCCGCGTTTCGTTTCGGTGGGTATTGAAGAAATAATCATCTGCCCATGTCTTATATTTAGTATAAACATCCGCACCAAATCCATCACAAGAAGCTTTGACTTGTTGGTGAAACCACTTTGCTTGCTCCGGAATAACAATATGAGGTGTTAAATCGATACCCCCACCAAACCACGACTGACCATTACTTAATTCAAAATAACGGACATTCATGTGAATAATGGGCACCCAAGCATTAAATGGGTGCATCACAATGGAAACACCTGTCGCGTAGAATTCTACTTCTTCCGTCACATTTAAACTAGTAACCATTTTGGGATGCAAGGGTCCAGAAACTTCAGAAAAATTAACGCCCCCTTTCTCTAAGATAGTCCCACCTTCAATTAATCGAGTCCTGCCACCGCCACCCTCGGGGCGAGACCAAAGGTCTTCTCGGAACTTACCACTGCCATCAGCAACTTCAATGCCCCGGCAAATTCGATCTTGAAGATCTTGAAAATATGCAGCTATATGCTCTTTATTCATATTAATTAGGCGAATCAGCACTTGTATCCGATGGTTGGGTTTCAGGTTCTTCAAGTAAAGCATTCAATGAGTCTAACTCGGAATCCGTCACTTGAAGCGAATCTGGTAAAATACTTATACCACCACCGCAATCAAATTCTTTCTTAACAATTCGTTTATCCAACCTATCAAATGGAGTAGGCTTGTACATCGCCAACATAGGGTCTTTAACAACCTTAATCATAAATCGTTTATAAATAGGCATGGCAGTCTTTGATCCTTCACCTAGCGCACCGGTACGAAAGTGGATTGAACGGTCATCCCCGCCCACCCATACACCAGTAATGAGATTTTGGGTCATTCCGATAAACCAACCATCGGAGTGATTCGAAGTTGTACCCGTTTTTCCGGCGAAATTATGAGCATAGCGATTATTCCCTTGTGGCAGTAAAATAGCACCATCACCCCATAGTAATGAGCTTGCCGTTCCCCCTTCATGTACAACGCCTTCCAACATAAACCGCATTAATTGGGCTGATTCAGGTTTAATTACTTGTTCGGTTACTGGCTCAAAATCAACCAGGACTTTCCCATTTTGATCTTTAATTTCAGTAATAATCATAGGCTCTACGTGCATCCCTTCATTTACAAAAGCAGAATAAGCGCCAATCATCTCATGTAAAGAAACATCATTTGAACCTAAGCCAATGGATGCAACAGGTTTTAGTGGGCTCTTAATCCCCATCTTTTTAGCATAGTAGGCGACCGTATCAGGACCCACAATATCGTTTGTTAAACGTGCTGCAACCGTATTTACGGATTTTGCGATAGCACGTTTTAATGGCATTTTGGTATGTGAAAAAGTACCATCTGCATTGTGAGGACTCCACATTTTCTTTACCCCCTCATCCTCAATTTCTATGGTATATGGTGCATCCTCAACAGTAAAGCAGGGAGACAAATCACGCGGACCATCAATCGCCGCCGTATAAACAAAAGGTTTGAAAGTTGAACCAGCTTGGCGCTTGCTTTGCTTCACGTGATCATATTTGAAATACTTGAAATCTAGCCCGCCTACCCAAGCCTTAATATGTCCAGTGAACGGATCCATCGTCATCATACCAGCTTGTAAAAAACGCTTGTAATAATTGATGGAATCGATAGCACTCATCATCTTTTCCTCCTCACCTAGCGTATTTCGCGAATAAACCCACATTTTTCGCTTCACATTCTTCATCTGATACCAAACAGAATCTGGATTATTGGGATATTTTTTAACTAAAGTCTTGTAATATTCAGTTCGCTTGGCCATCGTATCAACAAAACCGGGAATTTCCCTCCCCGCTTCATCTATCCAGGGATTATTGCCCGACCAGTGATTATCAAATGACTTTTGCGTGCTTCGCATGCCTTCTTCTACCGCTTCTTCTGCATGAATCTGTAAACGAGAATCAATCGTAGTCATGATCTTTAAACCATCCCGATACAAATCAACCTCCATATCATTCGCCTTCGCCCATTCCTGAATCTCTTTTGCGATGGCTACTTTAAAATAATTACCGGTACCATCATATGGCGACTCTTCATTTTCATGTAAGACTATCGGCATGGGAGCCAATGAGTCATATTCCGTCTGTTTCAGGTATCCTGCTTTTACCATTTGTGACAAAACCACATTGCGACGTTTCCAAGCCTTATTTTCAGCTAAAGGTTTTCCATCGTATCGGGTGGGATTGTAGGTAGTTGTAGCTTTCTGCAAACCGATCAAAATAGCAGCCTCTTGAATAGTTAAACTATCTGGTGACGTATTAAAATAGGTTTTAGATGCCACCTTTATGCCATAAGCATTGTTACCGTAATCAACCGTGTTCAAATACCAAAGAATTATTTCATCCTTTGTGTAAAACCGTTCCAATTTAATGGCAGTAACCCATTCTTTGGACTTGTATATCAACTTACTTAACCCCGGAATATATCCCAAAAGACCCGTTTTCGTAAAACCTTTCTTAGTACGGGTTTTAAATAAATTCTTAGCTAATTGTTGGGAAATAGTACTACCTCCCCCACGATCTCCCCCTTTAATGATACCGACAACAACGCCAGCCCACGCTTGAAAATCTATGCCCGTATGATCGTAAAAACGAACATCCTCCGTTGCAACCAAGGCTTTAACGAGGTAAGGAGAAATTAACTTAAAATCACGAACAGGAGTTCTATTTTCTGCAAAGTATTTTCCTAATAGGACGCCATCAGCTGAATAAATCTCGGAGGCTTGAGATAATTTGGGATTTTGCAAGTCGTCAACACTTGGCATTTCTCCAGTCAACCAAAATATATTTGTTTCAATAATCAACAAATAAACAATGCCATACCACAAAGTCTTGCCGGCAATTCGCCAAATACGTACAATTGGCGCATAATAAGGAGATTCTTTATCTACACGCGCATCATAATATGCTTGAACTTGTGCACGAAGTTCTTGATAATACAGCAAACCTTGATCATAAAAACTCTCCAATTTCCCATAGCGCGCCTGCCCCAAAACCTTTTTCAAACCCAATAACAACCAGGTTAAAAGGAAAAGAAATCCTTGTTTAATTTTGGATTTACTGAGCGAATAGATTTGCTGAATCTTTTGGAACATAACTTATTCGGTTTCTAATTTTTCTAAGATATTCATTAAATCTGTAAAATCCCGGAATCCTGGTCGAGCTTCATCACCGGCAACCAACCCAATTCCCTTAATAGAACTCTGCTCAACCCATTCTTCCAAATCAGATTCAGGGATTTCAATACCCAATATAATGGGGTATTGAGCCGACCAGATTTCAATAGACCCTTCCATGCCATTTAATGATTCAGGGCTATCGCCTACCAACAAAAAATGGCGCACATAAGGTGCTGAAGCCGCAAAAACCGCAGGTAAATTATCGGTATCAATGTTCACCCGTAAAATCTTTGGAGTGGTAATATCTTGAATTGCAACTAAATTAACTTTCGTATCAACCTCAACCACATCAGGCATATATTCTGCCACTTTAAGCCTTATCTCATCTGCCGAATGGCTAGAAAACTCCCCTACAATTTGAACACCCGCTAGCCAATTTCGAATTTCCGTAAATTTCTCAAGCGAAATATCCTGAATTTGGAAACCTAAGAAATCAACACCCATACCAGCACAATAACGTGCATCAGATAAGTTGCTAATGGATGAAACTTTGACAAGCGTTTTTAACATGAGGAAAATGTGTGCTTAGACGTGAGGACAAAACTACGCTTTCAGAAAAATATATCCTAACTTGCATGAAATTTTCGACAGGCCTTGAACCTGTATTTGAATATGGAATCAAAAGGAAGAGTCTTAGTCGCCATGAGCGGCGGAATCGACAGCTCGGTCGCAGCTGTTATGTTACACGAACAAGGTTATGAGGTCATCGGAATGACGATGAAAACCTGGGACTATGCTAGTTCTGGGGGTGATAAAAAAGAAACGGGCTGCTGCTCGTTGGATTCAATCAATGATGCAAGGCACATTGCTGTATCCCTTGGTTTTCCACATTATATTCTAGACATCCGCGAAGAGTTCGGTGATTCAGTAATCGACTATTTCACGCAAGAATATGTGGATGGGCGTACCCCAAACCCTTGCGTTATGTGTAATACCCATATTAAATGGGATGCCTTGTTGCGCCGCGCCGACCAATTAGGCTGTGAATTCATCGCCACAGGACATTATGCTCAAATAAGACAAGAAAACGGTCGTCATATTATTTCCAAAGGAGTAGATACCTTAAAAGATCAAAGCTATGTACTCTGGGGCGTATCACAATCAAGTTTGGCGAGAACCATTTTACCACTCGGGGGATTGACGAAAGCACGTATCAGAGAAATGGCCACCGAACGAGGTTTTGTCGATTTAGTAAATAAATCAGAAAGCTATGAAATCTGTTTTGTTCCCGATAACGACTACCGAGGATTTTTAAAACGTCGATTACCTGAATTAGAAGCTCAGGTTGCTGGTGGTGATTTTATTGATGTAGACGGCAAAGTTATCGGTCAACACGAAGGATATCCATTCTATACCGTGGGCCAACGAAAAGGTTTAGGAAAAGCTTTTGGATTTCCTGCTTATGTGATTGAAATACGTAAAGAGACGAACGAAGTGGTAATTGGTCAAATAGAAGATTTGAATCGGACAGGCATGTGGGTAGGACAGTTAAATCTTCAAAAATATTCTGAAATCCCTACTGAGGGAATTGAAACAGTGACCAAGGTACGTTACAAGGATTCAGGGACGGAAGCCATTATTCAGCAGTTTTCTGATAAAATCAAAGTCGATTTTCATGATCCAGTTAGTGGGATCGCTCCAGGTCAGGCAGCTGTATTCTATGAAGGAGATGATGTTGTGGGAGGTGGTTGGATTTTAAAATCGTACCAACAAGGTTCTGTGTTCGAAAATTATCAGTCTTTTGAAGTGAAAAACGCGTAAATTGAAGTACGCAGCGGCGTGGAATCACGCTGCCGGGGTCATAACAATTTGGCTTCCTCAGGCGTTAATTTTACCTTAATACGAGGCATTTGAATAAGCTCCATATCAAAAATACGGGCACCATCAATCTTAAACCGAAGTGCAGTTTGTTCTGGGTGAAATCCATGCTGGCCTGCAGCACCTGGATTCAAAAATAGCATGTTATTGCGTTTTGCATCCCGTTTGACTTGTAGAATATGCGAATGTCCACAGACAAAAATCATAGGTACGCCTTTTGAAAAAGCTTCCAAGGCATCTGGTTTATATTGACTAGGAGCGCCCCCGATGTGCGTCATCGCAACCGTAACATCCTCTACTCGAAAACGCTTTATTTTGGGATACATATTTCGAATCGTGCGATCATCAATATTACCATAAACCCCTGCAATAGGTTTTCCGTAGGCGGCCAACTTATCAGCTAATTCCACAGAGCCCCAATCACCCCCGTGCCAAATTTGATCACATGCCTTTAAATGTTCATCCAATCTCGGATCCAAATAACTATGAGTATCAGAAAGTAATAATACGTTAACCATGCCTATTCAGCTTTTTTAGCTTTTAACGAGATCAATTTATTGGATGAAATTAATTCATTTTTCTTCCAAATAACCTTTTCTTGATTCAGCGCATTAACAACCTCTACATCCTGTTTTACCCAGGCTGGTGAACCTGCATCTTTCCAAGCAGAGTACCAAAAAGAAGCTACGCGAGAAGAGGCAAGCAACATGCGATTGGGAATAGAGGAGCCCATTTTTTCACCGTAAGCTTGAATAAATGCTTTTGTATAATAACGCTGCTTACGGCCATATTTCTCAACCATTTCAAATGAACCATCCTCTCCTAAAGCACTGCGGACTTCCTTTTCAGCGGCAAACATCGCAGGAAGCATAGCATGTGATTCCAATAAAATTTGAAAGATAAAATCTTGAGGTTTCGCGATGTATTGAACACCAGAAACTTTGCTTAAGGTATATCCTTGTAACTGAGCCTCAGGAACCAAACTTTCCCATAACACGTGCATGCCTTTCTGTCCTGTCAACTGACCATCATGATTCTTCGTTGTATGCAAAGGTACATGTGCATCAGCTACATAATGACCTAAATCAGCCGCATAAAACAACACAGAATCTCGCTTCTCCGTTTTAAATGCCTCAACCAAACGGCCATAAACACGTACTACTTCCCAGGGCACCAAACCTTCCTTACGTAAACTATCCAAGCTATATTTTAAAACGGCCTGCTTAAAATCATGTGGAATAGATGTCTTATAATCAGCCCCAAACAATGGTGCATCCATATCAAGGTAATGTTTCGCATCTTCTAGTTTATCATCTTTCCGACGAACATCAGGACGAATGGATTGTTGGACTAAATAGTCTTGATTCGCATAAAAATAAGCTGCCAAATCGTCTGGCAACTGATAAATTGAAATCTGCTGCAACGTTTTATGCGCCAAAAAACCCCAAGAGGCACAGACGATAAGTATAAATACACTAACTTTTTTCATGGGTATTGTTGATAAAGGATTTTGGCGTACGGCCGTATTGTTTTTTAAATGCTCTTGTAAAATAGGCTGGATCGTTAAAGCCAACTTGATAAGCTATCTCAGAAATATTAAGACTTGATGTTTCCAATAAAATCTTAGCTTGTTGAAGTCGAATCGATCGAATAAATTCATTACCAGCTAAAGAAGTTAAATTCTTTAACTTTCGATAGAGCTGCATTTTACTCATGTCTAACCCCTTCTCAAGATCTTCCACATCGAAATCTGCATCACTTAAATGATCAATAATTAATTGCGTAGCCTTAACTAAAAACGCATCCTCAAAAATAGGCATTTTCCCCACACTCAGGTCTTGCTGTATCATTTGTTTCTGCCAATTTTTACGTAAACGTTCTTTGGCCTCCAACAAGGTTTTAACCCGTATTTCAAGCAAATCAGCATTAAATGGTTTACTTACAAAATCATCTGCCCCCGATTGCATCCCCTCAATCTGGCTCTCCTGAGAGCTTTTCGATGTCAAAATAATGATCGGAATATGACTTGTTTTTGCATTTTGTCTAAGAGCCCTACATAAATTAATTCCACTCATGCCGGGCATCATCCAATCAGTTATTACTAAATCAGGCAAAAAATCACTCGCTTTTTCCAAGGCATCTTCCCCTCGATCTGAATAAATAACTTGAAAACGTATATCAAAAATTCCGCCTATAAATTGACGCATTTCAGCATGATCGTCAACGACTAATAAGATCGGTTTCTCTTTTTGAATGACACCTAATTCAGGTATATCCACGAGCGATGTCAGGGGGATATTAGCAACAGTTGATTGAACCCACGAAGAATCAAATGCCGCTATTTCTACAGGAAATTGTAACGTAAATGCGCTACCTTCCCCTAGTTTACTTTTGACTTGTATAACCCCAAGATGTAAATTCATTAATTCCCGGCATAACGATAATCCGACCCCAGTACCTACCACTTTAGCGACATCAGGTATTTGGTAAAACCGATCAAAAACATGCGGCAAATGTGCTTCAGAAATTCCTCGTCCTGTATCCATCACCCGAAGCAAAACTCTTCGGACATGGGAAACGCCATCCACAAAAATGGTATCTAATTCTAGTTCAACCCCTATTTTGCCATCTTCAGGCGTATGCTTAAATGCATTTGACAATAAGTTACTCAGACACTTTTCGAGAATATCCGAATCGTAATAGACCCATAAGGTATCCACTGGAAATTTATACTTTAATTGAATTTGTTTTTGTTGGGCATAAGCTTCAAATCCCTGTAAAATTTGTTCCAATTGAGAAATCATATCATGCTTAGCAATGATTGGATGTTGTTTACCCGCTTCAATTTTCGACAAATCAAGCAATTGGTTAATTAGTCGCAACAATTTTTGCGCATTTTGATGAATAGCATTTAACCTACCTACTTGTTCTTTAGGCATGTCTTTATTCTTCAAAAAATACTTCTCTATCGGACTTATAATCAAGGTTAGTGGAGTGCGTAGCTCATGAGAGATGTTGGTGAAAAAGGAGGTTTTAATTTGCTCCAACTCACGAATACGCTCTTTTTCGATTTCCTTTAATCGAATGTCGGTTTTAAATGATTCTCGTATTTGAATTTCACGTATAAAACCATAAATAATACCAGCTATGGAGAACGTGTAAAACAAATAGGCCCACCACGTACGATACCAAGGCGGTAGTACTTCTATCCGTAACTCAACTGGCTTTTCACTCCAGACTCCATCAGAATTTGTAGCCTTGACTTTAAATATATAGGAGCCCGGACTTAGGTTGGTATATGAAGCAGTCCGCTGGGTACCTACATAATTCCATTCTTTATCGAATCCCTCTAAGAGGTATGCGTAGCGATTATTTTTGGGTCTTTGGTATTCTAAAGCCACAAAATCGAGACTAAAAACTGATTGGTCAGGCTGTAGAACTAAGGTTTTTAAATAGGGCAAATCAACCGACAAGGGGGATTTATCCTCCCCTACGCCTACCGATTTATTGAAGATTTTTAAGCCTGTGATGTAAACATTTGGAACATCTAAACCCATTCGCAAACTGTCTGATTTCAAGTAATTCAATCCATTAACTCCGCCAAAAAACAACCATCCTTGTTTGTTCTTGGTGTGAGCTGTAATGATAAATTCCTTGCCTTGTAAACCATCAGCATCATCATAATTTACAAATTTCAGCGTCTTGGTATCAAGTTTTGAAATCCCACCATTGGTTGTAAACCACAAATCACCTTTTTTATCCTCTTGCATGCCGCGCAGGGTATTACTACCTAATCCATCGGCTACGGTAAATACTTTAAACCCTTTCCCCTTTCCAAGATACAAATGCAAACCTCCCCCGTTCGTTAGGACCCAAATCCGTTTTTGACGATCCTCTTTAATACAAGTTATGTGATTATAGGTTAGGCTATTAGCTAAGTTCGTACGTTCTAAATGTTCTATTTGTTCGGTTTGAGTATGGTATATGTAAATCCCATGCACCGTTGTGCCAGCCCAAATGTCTCCATTCGAAGTCTTTAGAATGCTATTGATATTCTTATTCTTTAACTCTTGAGAACTGAATTCACCAAAAGGGTTGTAAAAGTTCTTGCTCTTTAAATCAAAGGCGAAAATACCCCTAGATTGAGATCCCAAAAGCAAACGATTGGTATCGAAATATAAGGCGGTCCATTTCATTCCAGCTTCATCTATTCGATAAGGATAAGATTTTAGGTCATTGGGAGGGGTAAAATGAAATAGGCCCTTCCCCCAAGCAGAAACCCAAACGGAACCATCTTCCAGCGCTTGCATTAAATTGACATCAAAACCCGTAGAAACATTTAATTTATTTTCTACCGCTTGATTAACATAATGTTCTACTTTACCAGATTTATGGTTGAAAAATGATAGTCCCACATTACTACCTACCCAAACGCCTCGATCGTTTCCAGCACTTAATGAGGTAACTTTATTACTCAATAATCCTTGAAAGGTATTGGGCTTATAGCGTAACACTGCAAATCGAGCCTTTTCAAAAAAACTAATATTTAAACCCGCTTCCCATGTTCCAATCCACGTATTTTTATCAGAATCAGTAAACATACTCATTACTGAAAACGAACTAATGCCTAAATCTGGGTCGGGATTAGATGGAATATATTGCGTTTTAGAAAAGTCTTCGCCTTTCAACTTAAATATCCCATTATCTGTCCCAATAAGTAAATTACCATAGGCATCACGAACGAGGGATGTGACTACATTCTGCCGACTTAAAGGATCGCTCGATAAATAAAAGACATTCTTGAATCGCTGATTTTGAGGATTAAAACGAAATAATCCTTTACCCTCTGTACCAACAAATAAATCACCATTTTTTGCCTCAAACAAGGCTCTAACCCGGTAATTACTTGCCATCGTTTTGCCAGAAAAATCAAATGGGATAAAGCTATGATTTCCTAAATGCGAAATCAATTGACCCGTTCTTGTCCCCATCCATACAGAACCATTTGAATGTTTGAAAAATCGAACAACATCCTTTGCTAAGGGATTAACTAACTCAGACTCTTTGGGTAAAAAAGTATTGGTATGCGAATCAAAAACGAGTAAACCTACCCCGAGAACGGCTGCATAAATACGATGCTTACCTACATTAAGCATGGAAGAAACCGTTATTGAAGAAAAATCAATCCCCTTGGGACCTCTGGTAAAACGCGTAATTTTCCCAGTTTTTAAATCGATTTTATTTAATCCCGAACTTCTAGTACCAACCCATAAATTACCCTCATCATCTTCAGCAATGGTTGAAACATCACTACCACTCAAGGTATTGGAATCACCGGGATCATGCCGATAAATTACAAATGAATGCCCATCATATCGATTTAAGCCATCAGCCGTAGCAAACCATAAAAATCCTTTTTGATCTTGAATAATCTTGTAGATGGTGCTTTGAGAAAGACCGGATGCCGTACTCAAACGCTCATAACGCTGGGTTGCCTGACCAAAACTTGGTAGACTCACGCAAAGCATGAGGAATAAAAAGAAAGTTTTATTGAACTGCATCATTTGGGTAGCTAAAATAGAAAATTATTAACAGAGTTCTTGCTGCATTATCCCGAGGACATTGAATAAAAAACTTGTACATATTTGAAATTGGAGTGCTTTTGCAAGATAAATCCATGTATTTGTAAGATTTGTCCCAAACGAAAGACCGAACTCGATGTAGATTTGTATATGCTTTGAATATCAGAGTAGCGTTTTAATCAAGGTAAACTCATGGTAAAATCATTTATTTCATTTTCAGCGAAAAACGCCGACAATAAATTGCCGAAGTACCAGCAACTCATTAACTCGCTGTTACGGGATATTGAAATGGGGGAACTAAAACCAGGAGAACGTTTACCATCCATCAATGAAGCCTCCGAGGAATGCTATCTATCGCGCGATACGGTAGAAAGAGCCTATACAGAATTACATAAAATGGGTGTAATTACCTCCATTTTCCGTAAAGGCTATTTTATTTCAGATGCTAAAGTCAAGACAAAAACCAAGGTATTGTTTTTAGTAGGGAAAATAACCAATACCAATAAAGTTGTGTTTGATTCCTTCTGTGAATCCTTAGGTAAAAATGTCATGGTTGACATTTACACCTATCAATACAAGACCAGTCAATTCCAAGAGATTATGTCTCAACAATTAGGCAATTACCATTATTACGTAATTATGCCGCATTTGATTGAAGAGGAGGAAGAAAATATCAAATGTCTTAAAAAGATTTCGGGGGATCGATTAATCTTATTAGACCAAAATTTCAACAGCATTTCGCATGCTCATGCCAGTATTGTGAGCCAACCGAAAGCCCAGTTAATTGCTTTATTTGAAAACCAACTAAACCTGTTTAATAAGTACCATTCATTTAAATTAGTTGTTTCGGAAGAAGATTACTTCGACCCTGCCATGATAAATGGATGTAGTGAATTCTGCGAATCCAATCAATTGGATTTTCAAGTATTGGATGGCCTCGAACCAGAAGATGTGCGTGAAGGGATAATTTATTTCACCTTAGACGACCAAGATTTAGTTCGGGCCATCAAATACGCAGAATTAAATAAATTATGCATTGGATCACAAGTGGGAATCATTGCATTCAACGACTCGCATTTTAAGGAAATATTGGTAGGTGGAATTTCGGTTTTATCTAACCAACCTATACAAATGGGCGAAATGGCTGCCAAACTTATCAACCATAATGATAAAGGAAGTCATGAGCTAGCATTACAATTTATAGTAAGAAAATCACTTTAAGGTTATTTTGCAAAAAGAGGTCATGATTTTCATGGCCTCTTTTTTTTTGCATGAGCAATGTTTCTTCGAATACCCCCCAACTTGGTTCGACTAATGGCTGAATACTGAAAAAGGTTTTTAAAT
>NZ_JBIIQN010000009.1:0-72065 GCF_044342065.1 Aquirufa sp.
ATAACACCTCCGACATATCTTCCCAGTCGGCCTTTGTTAATCCAAGCAACTCATGCTTGGGTTCAAAACGAGGATCTGAATGCGCTTTTGAATGTCGATTCCAGGGACACACATCTTGACAAATATCACAGCCAAAAATCCAATCCTCAAACCCCTTATTCAATTCAATCGGCAGATTTTCTTTTAATTCTATGGTAAAATAGGATATACACTTGGAACCATCTACGACATAAGGCGTAATGGCCTCGGTTGGACAGGCATCAATACAACGCGTACAAGTCCCACAAAAATCTTTGATGGGTCCATCAGGCATTGCAGGCAAATCAAGGATTAATTCTGCAATGAAATAAAAACTACCCTGCTTAGGAATAATAAGGTTGGCATTTTTACCGACCCAACCGATTCCCGACTGCCTTGCCCAGGCTTTTTCAAGCACGGGAGCGGAGTCAACAAACATTCTTCCAGATATCTCCCCTACTTCATTTTGCAGATCATCCCAGAGCAATTGCATCTTATCTTTAATAACACGGTGATAATCTTCACCAAAAGCATATTTGGAAACCTTGAAAGAATCAGCCAATGGATGAAAATCTGCAGCGGGAAAGTAATTATAAACCAGCGAGACAACGGTTTGGGCCCCATCAACTAACAATCTGGGGTCTAAACGCTTATCGAAATGATTAGCCATATAGGACATTTCACCATGCATAGCTTCGTTCAGCCATTTCTCTAATTTAGGTGCTTCAGACTCTAAAAAATCGGCCTTTGAAATGCCACAAAAAGCGAAGCCGTGCTGCTGAGCTAAACGTTTAATGACTTGAGCGTTGGAGTAAGCTGTCTGATTCATGTGCCATAAAATTACGAAGGTGCTTGAATTTATGCCAAACTGTCAGAAAATACTTTTTGGTCTATGATTTGTAAAGCCAAAATCGTATTAATTTTGCCTTATGAAAAAGAAAGAGAATAAACAGCCGCTAGCAGATGAAAACCAGCAAGATGTTGTTGTGGAAGCACAAAGTGAGGAAACAATAACGGATGAGCAGGCGGCAACAGATGAGTTGGAAGAAATGAAAAAGAAATACCTGCTACTCTATGCAGATTTCGAAAACTTCAGAAAAAATAAAGCAAAAGAACGCATTGAATTATTACAAACTGCGGCAGCCGGATTAATTACGGATTTATTGCCGAGTATTGATAATTACGAACGTGCGTTAGCTAACGCCCCAGAAGGTGAAATATCAGAGGGGATTCAATTGATATTCAAAGGAATCGTAACGACGCTTCAAAGCAAGGGCTTAAAAGAACTTCCTGCAAAAGGTGAAGTATTCAATGCTGATTTCCACGATTGCATTACACAATACCCGGCACCTTCAGAAGAAGAAAAAGGAAAAGTACTAGATGTGCTTGAAAAAGGATATACGTTACACGATAAAGTCATTCGCTTTGCAAAAGTGGTGGTAGGAAATTAAACAAAAATGGCTCAAAAAAGAGATTATTACGAGGTACTAGGCGTATCAAAGTCGGCAAGCGAAGAGGAAATCAAGAAAGCTTATCGGAAACTTGCTGTAAAGTACCATCCCGATAAAAACCCGGATGACAAAGAATCCGAAGAAAAATTCAAAGAAGCTGCCGAAGCCTACGAAGTATTAAGCAATGGACAAAAGAAGGCCCAGTATGATCGTTTCGGTCATGCAGGTATGGGTGGAGCTGCCGGGGGTGGTTTTGGAGGCCAAGGCATGAACATGGAGGATATTTTCTCGCAGTTCGGCGATATATTTGGTGGAGGGGATGATAGCCCTTTTGGTAATTTCTTTGGTGGTGGTGGCCGAGGAGGGCGTCGTCAACGGAAGGGTACCGATTTGCGCATCAAATTGAAATTAAACCTAGAGGAGATTGCTAACGGTGTAGAAAAGAAAATCAAGGTTAAACGTCATGTAGCGTGTAAGACATGCTCTGGAAATGGTTCTAAAAACGGAACCGATTTAAAGACTTGCGGTACTTGTCAAGGTTCTGGCCAAGTAAAACGTGTTCAGCAAACCATGCTAGGCCAAATGGTAACATCGTCCACCTGCCCTACTTGTTCAGGTGAAGGAAAAAGCGTAGGTGCTAAATGCGACGCATGTTTTGGAGAAGGGCGTATATTGGAAGAAGAAATCATTCCCATCAAAATCCCAGCAGGTGTTTCGAACGATATGCAACTTTCCATGTCAGGCAAAGGAAACGTACCTCCACGCGGTGGCGTGGCAGGTGATTTATTGATCGTGATTGAAGAAGAGGCACACGAAGTATTACACCGAGATGGAAACAACGTTATCTACGATTTGTACGTTAGCTTTGTAGATGCGGCTTTAGGTACTTCGGTAGAGGTTCCAACCATCGGAGGAAAAGCAAAAATCAGTTTAGAAGCAGGAACTCAGAGTGGTAAAATCTTGCGCTTAAAAGGCAAAGGGATCAAGGAATTGAACGGCTATTCGGTAGGCGACCAATTAGTTCATGTAAATATTTGGACACCGAAAGAGGTCAATAAAGAAGAGCGCGAATTATTGGAAAAACTGCGCGACTCTGCCAACTTCGCTCCTCAACCTGGGAAATCGGAAAAAGGATTCTTCCACAAGGTGCGAGATATGTTTTCTTAGACGTTGGAAGTTGGACTTTTGATTGTAGAGACGCGATACTTCGCGTCTTTTTTTTGCCCTTTTGCCATGTTTAATTCTGAACACGGGATTAACACTTTCAAAAACATCCAAGTCAATTAGACGCGAGGTATCGCGAAATGATTAGTGTTTATCTATTCAGACAAAACAAAAGTAATAGGCTGGGTAAATCGAGAGCGAACAATGCGACCTGATTGCTTACCTGGTGTCCATCTTGGTACCGCCTTAATTATACGCATTGCTTCTTCATCACAACCAAATCCTACCGATTTTAATACTTCAAGATCCTCAATAGTACCATCTGTATTCACAACAAATTGAACATATACCTTACCTCCTACATTAGCACGCTGGGCCGCAGCAGGATAACGAAGATTTCTCTGCAAAAAAGCACCAAAAGCGCGAGGTCCTCCAGGAAATTCGGCTGGTTGTTCAACGGAAGTAAAGACTTCATTCGAATTCGTTAATGATTGATTACTCCCAGAAACATTTGAGCCAATTGCTGCCAAATCATCATTTAATAATGCCCCTAGTTCAGGTGATATTTCAGGTTCGGAAGACACAGGACTATCGTCTGTAATAGCAGGAAAAACATTCATGGACTGAATTTGAAAGTTAATTCTATTGGAGGAGCTATATCCGCTCGAACAGTTTAAACTTTGTTTACTTTCTGATATACTACTCTTCAATACCAACTTCAAATTAACTTCGCGATCACCATTTAATCTACTAACGAGACCTCTAGCTATACTAGGATCAATTTTATACGTAATAGTACCTACATTATCTAATTGCCTAAATTCCTTCCATGTTTTATACCGCTCAGTGGGTGAACCAAAATATCCACTAGCAATTTCATCCCGATCATCACCAAAATCGATAGACACATTGAAAGGCAAATTTACCATCGTTTGAGAAAAATCACTCAAATACAAAACGCGTAAAGGAAAACTATTGGATTGAAAATCATAGGCACCCAAAGTGCCACGAAGTGTCACATAATAGTCTTTTTTTTGATTAATCGTTTGATACTTATTTTGACTTAGCTGGTTGATTTTATTTTGAATAAAATCCTGTTTTTGAAATTCATCACTCCAGGTATAGTTTGCAGAAGACTCATTTAACAAATCAGAAAAAAAACAATTCAATTGACTTAACGATATGGAATTAAAGTTTGAGAACAAGGATAGGAATTCAGCACTTGATAGGCTAAACTCTGCTGGCATTAAGGAAATCTCATCGTATTTTGAAACAGCTTTTACATCAAGTAAATAATACTCATCTTCTTCATATCCATTTTGCCTAATTCGATTAACACAATAAACGATATCTTCTGAAAGCATTTCCAAAGGAAAAAGCTGCATTTTTTTTGAACGAACAACGGGATGTTTTCTATCATTTTGGCCCAAAAAAACTATTCCATTGTAAAAAATAGATTCAATTTCGTTATTAGAAGCATTAATCTCCCGAATTATTTGAGGCTTGGTAAATATGGGCGTTTTTGAGCTGATTAATTCCTTAAAATCAATAGGAACGCTTTTTTTGGCAAAGCTAGAAAATGCTATAGTGGTAATACTTATAAGTGCTACAATAAAACGAATAAAAGCTTTGGACATAGGAATTAAATAGTTAGGATTGCGAATGGTCTAGGCTAGTTAATTACAACTGTATTTTCAATCGATTCAGCGAAATAGGGAAATCCCTAACCTTCTTACGGAAATTACTACCTCTGTTGACATTTTTAACGCCATTGACAAATGCCGACAAGAAGTCTCCTACATAAATAGAAGCTGAAATCGAAGCAAATCCAATCGAGGCATAGTTAAAGTTATTTGCAGATTCATAATACATATCACTATCCGTTTTATTGGTAGCATTCAAATAATTCTGATATTCAGAATCCGAATAAACTTTAGCGCCATATGATAATGCACTCGTCAAAATAAACCAGGTTAGGCGATTCCAACCTTTCTCACCATAAGATGTTCTCAGCGTACCTAAACCGGGAATAACCAAAGAAAGGAATGCATTCATAGGACCTCTTGCACCACCAAATCGAGATAAGGTATAATAAGAATTTAGCTCATTATCAATTGTAACATCCTTTACAGAAAATACATACTTTCCATAAAGCGCGTTCTTATTGACAAAATTTGCCGCAACTTCATCCCCCTTGAATTCGGATTCATTTAATGCGATTGAACTATATTTATCAAAAGTCAGTTGGCGTGTATTCCAATTAATATCTACCGACTTTTCATAATTTGATGAAACATAAAATCGATTAATTTTTGACGGTTGTAACGAAAGCAAAGAGGCATCATTTGTCAATGTTTTCACAAAGTCTCTGTTTGAAACACGCTTGTAATTCAAATTAGAAAAATTGGACCCCAGTGTATCAAAGCTCATTTGCATTTTAAATGCGATGTCTCCTGAACTTTTGGCATTTACAATAGATGTTAAGCTATTAGAAAGTTTATTGGTATAATCAGCTACTTCAGAAGGATTGGTTTCCTTGTAATTATACACATAGTACTTTCTTGTTTCAAATACAGCTGCAAGCTCCCTTAAATCGGAATATTTCTTACTCTCAACTGCATTGTTTGGCACTAATGAGAAAATTTCTTGCTGCGCCTTTAATGCAGAATTGAAATCATTATTTTTTTCAGCGATGCCAACAATTTGACGAAGAGAAGTCAACTTTTGAGCCGTGATTTTTGAATTCAATTCGGTGATTTTCGAAGTTACGCCACTTGATTCACCATAATCTTGAACGATTTGCTTAAAAATTAATAAAGCTGCTTGGTAATCTCCTTTCGCTTCCAAATCCCTTGCTTGAGCACTCAATTTAGATAACTCAAACTCTATTTGAAGCGATTTAATCGCTTCCAATTTTTCCATTAATGTACCATTATCATCATCTCTATGTGTTATTAAATAAGTAGAAATGCGATCTCTGGCAGCTTGGTAATCTTTCTTTTCAAGAATCCCATCCACTTCTGCAATAAAAATGTCCATTTTCGTTGATTGAACTTTGGCTTCTATGCTTATCCGATTGGGATTTATATTATCCGAACTGCGTTTATTTTTAGCGTCAATAATGCCCAGTAAGTCGTTAGCAGAATTATACTGTCGCGCAACTATGAATGCATTTACTCTTGCAAAATCCTTTTCGATTTCATCTGCAAAATCAATTTTTTGGCGCTCCATCTCTACATACTTCTTTTTTGCTTTGGCTACCTCTTTATCCAGTACCAACTTCTCATAAATCAGTATTGAGTAATCATTCACCCCCCCATCAAATTCAACATTGCTTTTATTAACTAATTGGCGGAATTCAATCGTAGTTAGTGGATTAATTTTCACTCGCTGAATTAAGAAATTATCCACTTGTTCTGATTGAAATACCAAACCGCGGTTGGAAGAAAGACGACTAAACAAATAATTAAAGCAATCTTTATTCCCATTGACAATGACAATATTCTTGAAGCCCGGTTTAAAAAATAAAAATATACTATTATCCGTGTTCTTTCCCCAAGTTATCATCTTGTAATCAATGGGGTAACCAAAATACTGAACATCTACTTCGGTAGCAGAAGTTGTAACTTCCCATTCTTCATTTATCAAAAAACTAGAAATCTCAGAAACTGTACTCCGATGCATCTTGAGCAATTGGAAATCTTCGAAGCAATAACTCTGACCAAACGTGAGATATGGAATCAAAAAAGTTACTAAAATCAATAAATACTTTTTCATAATTAATCAATTAACGTATTAATATGCCGAAGCCGTATCGACTTCCGCATAATCATCAGCTACTGCCGCTGTATCAGAAGATGCATAGCGATCATAATTTGAAGATGAACTGCTACTTTCTTGATAGGCAAATAAATCCATCTTCAAGTGTTTTTTCTTAATTACAGCAACGAGAATTTTCTCGTAATCTAGCTTACGAATTAACAATAAGGTATTTTTATCGAGCTCATAGACCTTGTTATTTTCAGAACTTTTGGGATTCAAAGTCCCGCTATACTTTGCAGATACTAATGACATCACAGACTCCGCACGACCGATAGCATCTCCTTTCAACTGGATAACGACTTGGTATAACCAAGGTTTCTCATTGTAAAGTGGTATGTATTTCTGAGACGTATACCAGCCTTCAATGATTTCTTTATATTCCCCCATCTTTAAAAAATCAGCATAATAATCAACCGTAAAATTTTTACTCAGAACTAATCCTGTGATAATTGGTAATTGATTAGAATACAAATTAATATTCTCGCGATCTAATTTATACGAGATAATCAAATCATTTAACGATGAACTGAATGTGTCTCCATTAAATCCTCCATTCCCATCTGGTTTTAAAAAATCAATTAATTTACCTGTATCAAGGTAGTCTGTTGGCACCCCCATATTCATTGGTCGCTTTGATGGAAACATAACATCAATATGAACATCATCGAATTGCGGGTTTATGACAAACTTCCCTTCACCATCAATGAAACCAAATTTTTCTCCTGACCTTACCGCCGCAATTTTACCGATAAATGCGTAGGCCATTTCAAATTGAGGATTGATTTTAAAACTGCCTTCCTTATCAATGTATCCATACGTTTTTCCAGAAAGGATTGGCGCTAAACCATTATATACAAACTGTGAAAAATCTTCAAATTGTGGATTAATCAAAATTTTGCCTGTCTTATCAATCCAACCCAATTTGTTCTCCATACGAAATCCGAACATGCCATTACAATTATCATTTAAATACTCATATTGAGGATTAATGACAAATTCGCCTTCCTTGTTAATGACGCCATATTTATCATTTTTACCCAAAACCACGCATAAATCTTCATGAAAGGTAAATGATTCCAAAAGTACTGAACCCCCAAATTGATAATTCATTACGAGCTTCCCCGTTTTATCAATAAACCCAACATCGCCTTTTTCATTCGATACTGCACAAAGACCTTGAGAAAAATAGCCTACGCTATGAAATTGAGGCGTTATAACCACCTCTCCCGATTTATTTACAAAACCATATAAGTTCTTATCATTAGAAAATGCCGCTAAGCCTTCGTTAAAAGTATAAACGTAAGTAGCTGATTTTAATTCAGTAATGACTTCTCCTTTTGTATTTATCAACTGAGGATGAGAAAGTGTAGAGGTTACCCATGCTAAACCTTCACTGAATGAAGTAGCAAACTTATACGTGGGTTTGATGATAAATTGGCCCTCTTTATTGATAAATCCATATTTCCCGTCCGGACCATCTTCCTTAACTAAAGCCAAATCATCATAAAACAAATTAGCTTCAGCAAATTGTGGGTTAATAATATAATTGCCTTTTTTATTTATATAACCCCATTTAGAATCACTCTTTACCGGAATCAATTCGTACTTATCTTTAAAGTTAAATAAATAACAAGACGTGAATAATTGCAGAAAAGAAAAAATGACAATACCAATTAACCTATATTTCATAATCTGAAGATTGATTTTGAGAAATAAAAAAGAAACTAACTACAAAATTAATACATTTAATCTATTTGATTGTAAAGAAACTAAATTAGTAAAGTAGTAAAATGACCGTTAAATAATTTTTCATTCCTTAATAATGGAAAAGACTAACAAAAAAAACAGATTGGATTCTTACGATTCCAATCTGTTTCCAAATTAAAAGTCATTCAACATATTAATTGAGCCGCTCTTTCCACTTGGTAAACTTGGACACAATTGCCTCGTATTTGCTTGATGGAATGCCAGACTCTGTCAAAGAAGCTGAAATAATATTCATCTCATAATAGGCAATTTGAATATCTCGATCATGCGAACGCAGGCCTCCCGATAAATAATAGTCCAAAACTTTATCGTTACGATCCATCATCGTTTTAGCTATAGCCAAAGCCTTTGAAGTATCCCCCAGCTCTAAGTATAAACTAACCATATTCGCAGAAAATTGATCATAAGGTATAACCTTATCGGGCATTACAGTCTCCACATGATTCAATACCTTCATTGCCAACTTAGTATCCCCTTCTCGAATTAATTGATCTGCCAACCGATACGAATTCAAGCGTAAAGTCACACTTGGAATTCCCATGTAAAAATCACCATGGTAATAAATCTTCTCATCATTTAATCCACGCCAATACATTTTGTTCAACATATTATCCGCCATGATTTTTGAATTGACAAAACCGTCTTTCGCTCCCGGAATCTTAAATGGCATCAAACGAAACGCATATCCCTCTAATTGCATACTCTCTTTCAAGCCCAAATATTGATCACCTGGCAAGGTTGACGCAAAATATATAGGCCTCTTCCATCCATTCATCGCATTATTTGAAATAATTTCCAATTGAATTAATTCCCCTTTGAAAATATTTTTCGCTGGTAATTTCCAGCCTAATTGACCCGACAAGAAACCAACAAACTCCTTAGGAAACCATTTTGAAGAAGCTATTTGCGCAATATTTATAGGTATATACAACGAATCAGATGGGAAAGTATTAATCATTTCACCACTCTGTGTTTGAGCTTGAATCGATGGATCATCCCGATGTAATAAATCCAAATAAGCAGGTAAAGGCATTGCTTTAATTTTATCACTCTCATTGTACATGATTTGATCATTCACCCCTTCCAAAAACTGATCTTTAGTCAAACTTATCGGAAGCGCCTCCGATTCGTAAGTCTTACGCTTCATTTGATCTATATACCAGTCCGTCCCCAATAAAGAAAGGTTACACACCCGAACATCCGTCCGGAAACCCTCTACCTCCTGAACATACCACAATGGGAATGTATCATTATCACCACCGGTAAATAAAATTGCATTAGGTGCACATGAATTCAATAAGTTTTTAGCAAAGTCAATTTGGTGATAACGGCCACTGCGATCATGATCATCCCAGTTTTGTTGGGCCAAAATAGCAGGGGCAGAAAAACTTAATACCACCAATAATCCCCAACGAACTTGTGGAGATTTAATCAATTTCGTCAGCCACTCTGCCAACTGCATAACACCTAATCCTGCCCAAATAGCTAAGAAATAAAAAGAACCCACATAAATGTAATCGCGCTCGCGCGGCTCTGCCGGTGGTGAATTTAAATACACAGCCAATGCAACACCCGACAAGACAAACATCATTATGGTTACCAAAAAGTCTTTCTCATTTTTACGATAAAGCAGATAAAAACCTAATAAGACCAAAATTATAGGCAAATAATAGTAATTATTTCGAGCCTTGTTGTTCTTTAATACATCGGGCATTTGAGAGGTATCTTCAAATGGATTCGAAATCGCATAAGCTCCTTCTAAATCATTCTCCCGTCCCACAAAATTCCAAAGCAAATAACGCGTGTACATATTGCCCAACTGGTGTGTAAACATGAAACGTAAATTGTCTCCAAAACTTGGCTTCTGACCTGCCGGAATGCCCAACATGTCTTGATACATTTGAATATGAGAACCTGAATTACTCCAAACACGCGGCAATAACATTTGTTGGTCCTTCTGGTAAACATACTCCGGCTTATTCGTGTAGACTACATACTTGTCACCTTTCATCTTGTAAACATCTTCCCCTTGCTTAAAATCCTCTACTTGCGCAGTATAAACGGGACCGTATAACAAAGAACGGGAACCATATTGCTCACGTTTTAAGTATTTTAAAAAGTTTAAGATGTTACTTGGATCATTCTCATTAATCGGCGGATTGTAACCCGAACGCACCAAAGCCACGGTGTAGGTGGAATACCCAATCAACAAAAAGACAAAGGAGAATAAAGCCATATTCAACAATAATTTCCCATGTGTGTAGGAATAGCGAATACCAAAAATCACCGCGGCCAACAAACAAATTAAGAAGAAAATCGCCCCTGAACCATATCCCATTCCGAGGTTATTCACGAATTGCAATTCAAACCAAAATGCTACTGATGGTAATCCCGGAATAACTCCAGAATTAATAATGCCCAAAATAAATAAACCTACCAAAACGGCTACAAAACCACCTTTATAGGTCGGCTTGTCTTCTTTCTTAAAATACCACAACAAAGCCAATGCCGGCAGCGTAACTAAGTTTAATAAGTGAACTCCAATGGATAAACCCACTAAATAAGCAATAAACAAAATCCAACGATTAGCCTTAGCTTCATCCTCTACTAACTCCCACTTGAAAGCAGCCCACACAACAATAGCAGTAAAGAAAGATGACATGGCATAAACTTCTGCCTCAACAGCTGAGAACCAGAAAGAATCCGAAAACGCGTAAACCAAGGAGCCAACAGCACCAGAAAGAAGTAAAATACTACCCTCAGAATTTGAAAGCGCAGAAAATGGTTTTTTTATCACCTTCCGACCGATCATCACAATAGTCCAATGCATAAATAAAATGGTAAATGCACTGGAAACTACGGACATCATGTTAATCCAAAAAGCAACCCTAGTAACATCGCCTAAGGCAAGAAATGAGAACATCCGCCCTATCAATAAGAAAAGTGGTGCACCAGGCGGGTGAGGAACCTGCAACTTATAGGCACACGCGATAAACTCACCACAATCCCAAAAAGAAGCGGTAGGCTCGACAGTTAGCGTATAAGTCACTAATGAAATAAGAAAAACAATCCAACCAACTAGGTTATTATTGCGTTGAAAATTCTGCATAATTTGAAATTAAAACTCAAAGAAAATAGATTGAAATCAATCTGTCAGGTTAATAATTGTTAATTAAATTGGCGTAAAAAACGTACGTCGTTTTCCGTAAACAAACGGAGGTCTTTAATCTGGTATTTGAGCATGGTTATACGCTCAATTCCCATACCAAAGGCAAATCCAGAATACTTTTTGGAATCAATTCCTACATTTTCTAAAACTTGCGGATCTACCATGCCAGCCCCTCCAATCTCTACCCAACCCGCTTGCTTACAAACATTACAGCCCTCGCCTTTACACAATAAACAGGTGATATCCATTTCAGCACTCGGCTCTGTAAAAGGGAAATAAGATGGTCGAAATCGAACTTTCGTATCTTTCCCAAACATCTCTTTTGCAAAATGATATAAACTATCTTTCAAATCCTTGAAACTTACATCTTCATCCACATACAAGCCTTCAACTTGATGAAATAAACAATGCGCACGTGCTGAAATAGCTTCGTTGCGAAAAACACGACCCGGCATGATGGAACGAATAGGTGGTTTTTGGTATTGCATCAAACGAACTTGAACATTTGAGGTATGCGTACGTAAAAGCACATCATCTTGAATCTCACCCTTGCCTTTTTCAATGAAAAAAGTATCCTGCATTTCGCGCGCCGGATGATTCGGAGGAAAATTTAACGCCGTAAAATTATAAAAATCAGTTTCAATCTCAGGACCATCTGATACCGAAAAACCCATGCGGTTAAAAATCTCTAAAATACGAGCACGAACAATCGTTAAAGGATGCATGGACCCCTGATTGATTGGGTCCGTAATGGTTAAATCATCTGGTACATTTACCGACGAGTCCCCACCAGCAAAAGATTCCTGAGCTAAGGCAAATTTTCCTTCTGCTAAATTTTTTAGCGCATTTAATGCTTGTCCCACTTCCCGACGACTCTCCGCTGGAACATCTTTCAAGCCATCAAACAATGCTGCCAAACGACCTTTTCTGCCTACAAAAGCTATTCTAAACTGCTCTAATTCAGCCTCATTGCTAATTAAAAATGATTCTACTTCTTCTTGAATCGCTTGTATCTGCTCGTTCATAAAAAATTATAAAATTTTCTTACCCAAAGTTACTTGCCACAAGGACGCTTTCTGAGAAAAATTAACCCCTTCCGGAATTGGAATTGTTCTTGACAAATCTGTAATATTACCTTCATAGCGTATATCAAGCGTAAATCCCAGTAAATCTATCCCACCTCCGGCCGTATATGAGAAGTAAGCTTGCGAAACCGCATCCTTTACTGTAGGAAATTTTTCTCGAATCGCCTGCGCGATAGATCCACTCGAAGCAATGCTGTAAGATGCAACGGGACCAGCCATTACATGCAATGGCCCTAAGCGATAACCCAACATAATTGGCAAATCGATACTTGAATAATTAATATCCAGTTGTAGGCTACCGGTACTGACCGATTTGGGAAGATTAATTGAACCGTTTTTGTAGGAAACCAAAAACTCAGGCTGAACAAAAACTTTACGCCCCAAGCGCATGTAAATTCCACCAACATACCCTGTCTTACCTTTCAAATTTTCATCAACAACATATCCTATGCCCCGGTAGGTTAAACCCTCGGTTTTGAGTTCTGTTAAATTAACTCCACCCTTAATACCCAGGCGAAAAAAATTACCAGTAACCATACGAACTGGGGTTAAGCCTTGAGCAGACAAACTTGTTGCACATAAACTCAATGTGACTAGAATTAAGGCAAAACGAAAAAGCTTGATCATATTTCAGTATAGATTTGTCAATGAAATAGTAAAATTATCCTTTTTAAACCGAAAAAAAAGAAAAAACCAACGAAAAGCGTATTTTTGAAGCCTAATTAAATTTACCTGTGGCTAAAGCTAAAACTTCCTTTTTCTGTCAATCCTGTGGTCACCAAGCACCCAAATGGTTGGGCAAATGTCCCTCTTGTAATGAATGGAACACCTTTGTTGAAGAATTAGTTGAAATTAGCTCCCACCCTGCCGAGGTTTGGAAGACCCCTTCACAGGCTCGAAGTAAACCACAACCCAAATTATTACAAGACGTCGACTTCGAAAGCCTGCCCAAAATTGCTTGTAACGATTCAGAATTCAGTCGGGTTCTTGGTGGAGGAATTGTTCCCGGAAGTCTCGTTTTAATCGGCGGTGAACCGGGTATTGGAAAATCTACACTCCTATTACAAGTTGCTCTTTCCTTATCCGATACCAAAGTTCTCTACGTGACTGGGGAGGAATCGGAACAACAAATTAAATTACGCGCTGACCGACTAGAAAAGAAATCAGATAGCTTATATATCTTAACGGAAACGAACACCCAAGCGATTTTCAAACATTTGGTAGACTTAGAACCTGAATTAATCATCGTAGATTCTATTCAGACACTATTCTCTGACCAAATCGAATCAGGCCCTGGTTCCGTTTCTCAAATTAGAGAATGTGCCTTAGAGCTCATGCGTTTCGCCAAAGAATCCAATACTCCAATATTTTTAGTTGGCCATATCACCAAAGAAGGATCCATCGCCGGTCCTAAAGTGCTTGAACACTTAGTGGATACCGTCCTTCAATTTGAAGGGGACCGACACATGATTTACCGCATTCTTCGTACCACTAAGAACCGTTTTGGTAGTACATCTGAATTAGGGATTTATGAAATGTTAGGCTCTGGTCTCCGCGCCGTAACTAATCCTTCCGAAATCTTACTTTCTCAACGAGATGAACCTGCATCTGGTGTTGCGATAGGAACTTTAATGGAAGGGAATCGTCCCTTGCTAGTTGAAATACAGTCTTTAGTATCCACAACTTCTTACGGAACGGCACAAAGAACAGCTAATGGCTATGACGGGAAACGCTTAAACATGCTCTTAGCCGTCATCGAAAAACGAGGTGGCTATAAATTAAGTTCGCAAGATGTGTTTTTAAATATAACCGGAGGAATTCGGGTAGACGATCCAGCACTTGATTTGGCTACATGCCTATCGGTCGTTTCTTCGTATGAAGATAAAATCATCGACTCTTCCAAATGCTTTGCGGCAGAGGTGGGTTTAGGGGGCGAATTACGTTCGGTGACCCGCATAGACCAACGAATCGCTGAAGCAGAAAAATTGGGTTTCAAAGAAATCTGGATTTCGAAATACAATTTGAAAGGTTTGAATTACAAACCAAAGAGCATTCAGATTAAATCGGCTGCCAGCTTAATGGATGTCATCCTGAGCATCTGGCGCCAAAACTAGCTTCTGGATAAGCAACATTTACGAGATGTAAGCCGTGTGCAGGTACTGACCTACCTGCTTCTTGTCGGCTTTTCGATTCCAAAATTTGCTTTAGATTTTCAGCTGTCCATTTACCCATCCCTATTTCCAAAAGTGTTCCCACAATCGCTCTAACCATGCCGCGTAAGAACCGATTCCCTTCAATGGTAAATATCAAATTATCCCCCTGCACTTCCCAAAAAGCCCGCATAATGGTACAATCAAAGGTCGTTACCTCTGTTTTGACTTTTGAAAAACATTGAAAATCAGTATGACTCAAAAGCAATTTAGCCGCCTCATTCATGGCGGCAACATCTAAATCCGCCTCATACCAATACGCAAAATCACGTAAAAAAGGATCTTTATGACGCGTAATCCGGTATTCATAAGTACGTGAAGTCGCATCAAAACGCGCATGAAAATCATCAGCTACCGCAAAAATAGCTTGCGCAGTTAAAGCATGCGAAAGCATCCGATTCAAACGGTAAATAAGATTACTGTCGATAGGCATGGTGGTATCAAAATGAGCGATTTGATGCGCTGCATGTACACCCGTATCCGTCCGACCACTTCCTGTGATGGAAATTAATTCCCCCAATAAAAGACTTAAATTTTCCTCTAATTCCGCCTGCACACTATGGGCATTCGGTTGGATCTGATATCCATGAAACGAGCCGCCATCATAAGCGAATTGCAGTGCATAGCGGCTCATCTTGAAATTATTTTGTTAAAGCGGTTTCTAAAGCTGTGAAATAAGAACCAGAAGCCTTCGCTAATGAACTTACCACTTGGCTATCTACCACCATATCAGTACCTTTTACTGTACCCAATTGCGAAGATTTAATAGCTAAACCGGCTAAATGTGCCTCAAAAGCAGCTTTTTTCGCAGGTGAAACTGATACAATTACTCGCGATTGCGCTTCCCCAAACCACATCGCATCCTGACGAATACCTGCATCTGACTTCACATCAAATCCTAATCCACGTGGGAACGCTGATTCAGCTAAGGTCACTAACACACCACCATCTGACACATCATGTGCGGATTGGATTAATTTTGCTTCAATTAATTGGGAGATACCTTTTTGAACCAATTGTTCCGTAGGCAAATCAAAATGTGGCGCCGGAGACGCCTTTACCTTGCGATATGAGTATAAAAACTCAGACGACGCGATGTCATTCACAGACTCCCCTACCAAGTATACCAAATCTCCTTCTGCTTTGAAATCCAAGGTCATTTTATTCTCAGGTTTCTCCAAAATACCTAACATTCCGATGGTTGGCGTAGGGAACACCGGACCTTCATCCGATGATTGATTATAGAAACTTACGTTACCACCTGTTACCGGCGTTTCGAATGCCTCACACGCCTTCTTCATTCCTTTGATCGCACCCACAAATTGCCAGTAAACTTCTGGTACGTACGGATTACCAAAATTCAGGCAGTTGGTAATCGCCACAGGCAAACCGCCCGAGCAAACAATGTTACGTGCCGCCTCCGCAACGGCCATCGCACAACCTTCTTCAGGATCGGCATTTACATAGCGAGAGTTACAATCCACGGTAATCACTATAGACTTATCAGAACCATGTACCTTTACTACACCTGCATCCGAAGGAGCATTGGTATTGCGATTCGCCCGACCGATCGATGAATCATATTGCTCAGCTACCCACTTCTTCGAAACGATGTTCGGGTGATTCATTAAAAAATCCAAAGCCTTTGGCAATTCTGCCGCGGGAATATCTTGTACTTTATTAATGTCAAATTTCTTGAATTCTTGGAAGTAAGCAGGCTCCTTGTATTCGCGGTGATAAACTGGAGCGCCTCCACCCAAAACCAAATCATCTGCAGGAACATCCGCTACGAGCACACCATCTTGGTAGAATTCCAAACGTTTGGTATCCGTTACGGTACCAATTTGCTCACAATTCAAATCCCACTTATCAAAAATCTTTTTCGCTTCGCCTTCACGTCCTTTTTCAACGACAATCAACATACGCTCTTGCGACTCCGATAATAGAATCTCAAAAGGCTTCATATTCGCTTGGCGCGTAGGTACTTTAGAAAGATCGATGATCATTCCATGCTCTCCTTTGGCCGACATTTCAGATGTTGAACAGATAATACCTGCTGCCCCCATATCCTGAATACCGATCACGCAACCTGCTTCGATAATCTCTAAGGTAGCCTCTAATAATAATTTCTCTTGAAAAGGATCACCTACCTGAACAGCAGGCAATTTTTCTGATGATTTGGAAGTAATATCCTCCGAAGCAAAACTAGCCCCACCAATTCCATCCTTACCCGTCGCAGAACCTACGATAAATACCCCATTGCCCACACCGTATGAAATAGCAGAAGCTTGGGTACCAACCTTTAAAATACCTGCCGAAAAGGCATTTACAAGTGGATTAACATTATAACAATCGTCAAACTGAACTTCTCCACCGACCGTTGGGATACCAAACGCATTCCCATAGTCTCCAATTCCTTTCACAACACCTTTCACCAACCATTTGGTTTTTGCCAAATCGATGTTACCAAAACGCAACGAATTCAACTGGGCAATGGGACGTGCACCCATCGTGAAAATATCACGGTTGATACCACCCACACCCGTGGCCGCACCTTGATATGGTTCTAAAGCGGAAGGGTGATTATGGGATTCTATTTTGAAAGCACAGCCTAAGCCATCACCTAGGTCAACAAGACCCGCATTTTCTTCACCGGCTTTCGCCAACATTCGGGGAGAATCTTTCGGTAAGGTCTTTAACCAAACAATGGAGTTTTTGTAACTACAATGTTCTGACCACATGACAGAGAAAATGGATAACTCCGTAAAATTCGGCTTACGACCTAATATTTCCTGAATACGATCGTATTCTTCTGGTAATAAACCCAATTTCTTGGCTGTTTCTACGGTTGGTAGGCTTTCGTTAGATTCCACGCTAATATGTTAATTGATAAATGTTGTTGCATCGACGCAAGAAGCGACAAAGGTAATAAATTTCGAGTAGGGTAGCGAAAAAATATGTGGTAAAAATCTTATTTAGTAGACATGCGTTCATTGGATTTTGTGCAGACGCGATACCTCGCGTCTTTTAGACGCTGGACGTTAGACGCTGGAAGTTGAATCGGCGTGAAAACGCCTCAAACTTTGGCAATCCTAAAAGGTTTGCCAAAGAAAAAAGACGCCACAACTGGATAATTTAGAGACGCGATACCTCGCGTATGTTAGACGCTGGACGTTGAATCGGCGTGAAAACGCCTCAAACTTTGGCAATCCTAAAAGATTTAACAAAGAAAAAAGACGCGAAGTATCGCGTCTCTACAGTCTAAAGTCAAATGGCTGACGTCTAGCGTCTAATTCTCATATCCCCCAATACTTTCGATCCTCTGGAATATCCACATCCCTGAATTTATCTGAGAAGTGAACAATTTCACAAAGCATGGGATTTTGACGCCAAAACTTACCTAATCCTTGGTCGCCACTCCAATGATTAAACAATGGTCGCAAGGCTTTTGGTATCAATACGGGAGGTGAATTTACTCCTTGAAATGAAGCAACAATTGCTCGATCGGGATTCGCCAAGGAAGTTAAGTTCTTCAGATGTGAAGTTGTCAGAAAAGGAAGGTCACATAATAGAACCAATACATCTCGAGAAATATCGACCGATTTAAGTCCTACAGCAAGCGACTCTCCCATCCCTTTTTCCCAATTTTCAACTTGAACAAAGTTCAAGCCGGGAAACTCTTTCTGTAGATTTTCAATTATTCGGACGGATTGATCTACTTCAGCCCCTAGGCAAACCAAAACCTCTTGGCAAACAGAGAATGCCAAACGTATAGATCGCTCCAAAAGGCTTTGACCCTGATAAACCAATAATTGTTTTGCTTCACCTAAACGAGACGAGGCCCCGGCAGCTAGAATTAATCCTTCCATTTAAATTGAATTTAAATCAAAAGGTAAGGTTCTAATTCTTTTACCTGTTGCAAGGAAAATAGCATTACACAAAGCAGGTGCTATTGGTGGAAGGCCTGGTTCTCCTACGCCACCTGGTTCCTCTTCGCTTTCCATGACATATACCGTTGCTGGAGGCACTTCACCCTGACGTAATACCGCATAATCATGAAAATTACTCTGATCAGTCTTCCCATGTGAGCGTGTAATCTGATTTAAAATAGTGGCAGAAAGCCCATATACCAAATTACTCTCCACTTGAGCTTTTATGTTATCACTGTTTAAAGGGAACCCGCAGTCAATAACTGAATAAACTTGCTTGATTTTAACACCGGCACCTTGCTTCTCAACTTCAAATGCATGTGCTACAATACTTCCGAACGATTTAGCGATAGCAATACCGATAGCCTTTCCTTGCTTTCGTTTAGCAGCATAATCCGAAATCTCCGCTAATTTAGTTAGCACTGCTATAAAACGTGGCGAATCACGCAATAGGTGTAAACGTAATGCCAATGGGTCTTTTTCACCTTCAGAGGCCAATTCATCAATGAAGGATTCTTGCGCAAATACGTTGGTAGATGCATAAACAGATCTCCACCACAAAACAGGCATTTGAGGATCTACCCAAGAAAATGAATTTCTTCTTGCTGGGAAAGCATAAGGACTATCCGCAACACTGATCCCCTCTCCTGCCCAAGGATCAGGATTACTTCGCATATCCGCTTTGAAAACAGAGGCCATGATGGATGCTCCATTTAACCGATGTTCAAAAGCTACTATATTTCCATCTTTATCTAATCCGCCTTGCATAGCTGAAATCATACCCGGACGATATGGACCTTGCTGAATATCATCTTCTCGTGTCCAAATAACTTTAACAGGCGCATTCACCTGACGCGATATATTAGCCGCTTCCATGACAAAATCAAAAACGGCTTTTCTACCAAAAGCACCGCCCAAGAAGGTAACATTAACTTTTATATTTTCGCGTTTCACGCCTAAATAAGTAGCTAAATCATTGACCAAGCCATCAGGTCCTTGAACGGGTGCCCAAACTTCTACCTTATCACCCTGTACATAAACCGTAGCATTACATGGCTCCATGGGGGCATGTGACATAAAAGGCGTTTGGTAAGTTCCTTGAATCTTATAATCAGAAAGCTGCAAAGCTTTAGCAAAGTCACCAACTTTATCTTCTTTGTATTCATTACCCGCTAGCATCGCTGCCGACTTCGCCTGATTAAAATATTGTTCCGTCGACGTCTCTCCAAAACCGAGCGAATTCCATTCAATTTGAACTTCTTTTGTCGCTTTCACCGCAGACCAATACGATTCAGCCACAACAGCTACGGCTTCCGACTTTGCACGTAATTTTTGATCATAACCGCGATTATCAACAAATGGGCCATGGTAAAATACACGCTCCGTTTTTAACACAAATCGAACTCCATTCACCGCCATAGCCTTGTCTGCTTGGAAGCTTGATACCTTTCCGTAAATGTTAGGCGCATGTATTATACTCGCATATAACATACCAGGCAATTGTACATCCATACCAAAAATCGCTGTACCGTCAACCTTTGAAGGCACATCAGGTCTTTTAGATGGCTTTCCGATTTGATTAAACTCCGTAAAGGGCTTTAATTTTGGTTTTTGCGGAACAGGTAGTTGAGAGGCATCAGCAACAAGTTCCCCATAGCTTAACTGAGCTTTCGTTTGATTATTGATTACCATGCCATTATGTGTGGCACATAGGCTCGGATCAACTTTCCAACGATTAGCCGCTGCTTTTACCAACATTTCACGAACTGCAGCTCCAGCGGTACGCATGGGAATCCATCTCGTCCGAACGGAAGATGAACCGCCAGAAAGTTGGGAACCAAAACGATCTGAACCGTCCGTCATTTGGATTTCTACTTGATCTAATTGAATATCCAATTCCTCAGCTATCAACATCGGGAGTGCTTGATAGGTCCCTTGTCCCATATCAGGTCGAGGGTTAAATATTGTTACTTTACCGGACTCATTGATGATGATATACGGGTTTATTTCGATACCGGCAGCGGTAGTCGTAAATTTCTGTAAAGTGGCATGAGCCTCCCCTTTCGAAGAAAAACCCAAAGCTAAGATGAATGCGGATTGTGAACTGATGCGTAAAAAATCACGACGGGATGTTTGCGTTTTCATAGCTTAGGATTTTTTAGCGTTTTGAATCTTTTTTGCTGCGGCATGAATGGCTTGTCGCATCCGAGGATAGGTACCACACCGACAAATATTACCGGCCATGGCATTATCGATATCTTCGTCGGAGGGATTCGTATTCGATGCGAGCAAAGCAGAAGCGGCTAATATTTGACCTGACTGACAATAGCCGCATTGCGGAACCTGTGCTTCAATCCATGCTTCTTGAACCGGGTGAGATGCCTTTTCAGAAAGTCCTTCTATAGTCGTTATTTTATCAGTTGACTTTATAGTAGAAATAGGCGTTGAACAAGAACGAACCGGATTACCATTCAATAAAACGGTGCAAGCGCCACAAAGACCCATCCCACAACCAAATTTTGTACCTGTAAATCTGATCACATCACGAATGACCCAAAGTAATGGGGTATCTGAATCCACATCTACGCGATGTTTTTTCTTATTAACAGTTACTTGATAAATCGACATAAGAATATATTTATACAACTAAATTTACAATAAACATTCTATTTTTGTTACATGCTTCAACCTGATGAAATAAAATTTATTCAAGAACACGTACAGCAAGAAGCGAGTAGGTTAGCACTTTCGGCCAAAAAATATCCTAATCTAGACATCAAAAAACTCGCTGGGCAGATACAAGCCAGGCAGAAGTTGGCAGCTAAAATGCCGCGTTGGACAAGTAATAAAGAAGTATTTTTCCCTCAAAAAATTTCCTTAGAACAGGCTTCTTCAGAAGCGACAGCACGATTCAAAGCTGAGTTGGTCAAGGGTAAACTTATTGATATTACGGGTGGTATGGGCGTAGATGCGTGGGCCTTTGCTCAAACATGTGAGGAGGTCACCTATGTGGAACAACAGGAAGAACTGGCTCAACAGGCGCAATACAATCATTCCATACTAGGTCTAAAAAACGTAACGCACAAAATAGGTAACGGATTAGCGCAATTGAATTCGAGTTATGATTGGATTTATGTGGACCCAGCTCGTCGAGACGAGCAAGGGAATAAAGTGATTTTATTCAAAGATTGTCAACCAAATGTATTGGATATTTTAACATATACTGAAAACAGCCACATATTAATCAAAACCAGTCCTGTATTGGATATACAAAGGGCAATACAAGAATTAGGTGGCGTGGAAAAAGTATATGTAATAGCCTATCAAAATGAAGTAAAAGAACTACTCTTTATCAAAACCAATCAGTCAAGTTTAGATCCGCTCATTGACGTCATTGAATTAGCATTTTCTAGTCCGTCGATTTTCAGTGGTACCTTATCCGCGGAGAAACAAGCCATGATGCACCTAAATAAAGTAGGCAAATATGTATATGAGGCCCATCCTGCTATTTTGAAAGCTGGGTTTTTTAAACTCTTGCAAAGAGATAACCTATGGCAGTTAGGACAACACACACACCTTTATTCATCAAATGAGTTACTCAGCAATTTCCCAGGCAGGCGGTTTGAATGCATAAATTCGGGGTCGGTGCAACGCGCATGGTTACTTCCGCATCTTGTTGACTTACGCATAAATATCAGCACAAAGAACTTTCCGTTGAAACCTGATGCGTTACGAAAAAAACTGAAGTTAAAAGATGGAGGAGAACTCACGCTTTTTGCCATTCTGAATAAAGAAGAAAAAAATGAGCTCCTCTTGTGCAAAAAATGTACTTAAAGATTTAACTTTGCCCATTGCATTCAACAAATAATCGATCTATGAAAAGTTTCATTTTCGCTTTTGTATTTACTATTTCATTAGCTCCCGTATTTGGTCAGGTGTTTACTGGTATGGACGAAATTGAAAAAGCAAAAAAAGAGGGTTTCTATACCTATATCAATTCAGATGAAAAATACGTCGTTGAGTCTTGGAAAAACTACTTAAAGAAATTTGGGAAGGCAGAAGCAGGCCGTGGAGGAACAATCAATGTATATCAAGCCAAAATCTCAGATATTTCAAATGGAACACTAACGCTTTTATCGAAAATAAGTGAAGAAAAAAACAAAACTAAATTGTTTGTTTCAATAGCAACTGGCCCGGATACCTACATACAAAATGGACATGAAAACTATCGGGATGCAAGTGATTGGTTAGAACAATTTGTTAAAATTATCAACTTAGAGGAAAACGTACGTACGGAGGAAAAGGCTTTAAATGAGTTAATTTCTGCTAAAACAAAAAATCAAAAAGCGGCGGAGCGCTTAGTCCGAGAATTAGATTCAAATAAGCGCCAAACCGAATTATTGGTTAAAAAATTAGAAGAAGCCAAAATCGAAAAAGAACAAATTCTTGCAAATCAAGAACAGAATAAGTTGGATCAAAAGGCGAATGAAGAAGCCATAATCCAACAAGCTCAAAAATTTGAGGAAGCAAAGAAAAAAGTCAATTAAGGTAATGAAGAAAGTAAGTTTTATTCTGTTTATATATTGTGCACCTCTCTTGTTTAGCAATTTTGGCTTAGTAGAATATTCTGTTTTGCATCCTAAGAGTAAAACAGTTCAGGCAGATTCGGTACAACGCCAACAAAAACCGGCCAACTTATACCAAGCATCTGAAGCAAAAAACGAATCTGCTCAGGACGAAGAACGTAATTCAGAATCCAATCCAGCGAGTTGGAGCCAATACATTGTATTAGGCTTTAAGGCCATTGTCGGATTTTTTATTCAAATTTTGGCACATTTTTAATGCCAAATTTCATCGTTTCTTGTCGGGTTTCGGCCTCCATGTCGCATGTATGGAGTGTTTTTGATGAGCGCTTATTAGCGAAACTTGCTCCACCCTTTCCCATTGCCCGTATCATCCGATTTGATGGATGCCAGGCCCATGATGAGGTAATCATTGAACTTGATTTTATCATCTACAAAACTCAATGGAAATCTGTAATTACATCTTATATGGCAGATTCAACGTCGCACATTTTTGTGGATGAGGGTACTCGGGTTCCATTCGGAATTAAACAATGGCGACATGAGCACAGAATTGAGTACATAAATCCATCAAAGAGTGTCATAATTGATAAAATTCAATTTCAAACAGACTACAAACTTTTAGATTGGCTATTATTTCCCTTTATTTGGGGAATGATTGCTTACCGCATTCCGCTTTATAAAAAGCTTTTACATCAACCTAAAACCTTATGAAACTAAGTTTAACCCATAAAATCATTATCGGATTCATCCTTGGACTTGTGTTAGGTGAGTTCCTATTTATCACGCTTTCACCGGAGGCTAGCCATGATATTGCCAGCAAAGTTCAAGTAATTTCAAAAATTTTCTTGCGCTTGATCAAAATGATTGTTGGCCCATTAGTCTTCTGTACTTTAGTGGTAGGCATCGCAAAATTAGGTGATTTTAAGGCGGTTGGACGCATTGGGATAAAAACCATCGGGTACTTTTATTTTGCAACTATTCTATCATTGGTAACGGGATTGGTGGTAGTCAATGTAACCCAACCCGGAAGTTTGCAGAGTTGGCCTAAACCAAGTGCAGGTACAGAAACGGGAATTGATGCAAGTAAAACCAAAAGTTTAGAAGAATTTATTCTACACATATTTCCAGATAGTTTTTTCAAGGCTTTAGCAGAAAACGAAATCCTTCAAATTGTTATTTTTTCGCTATTTTTTGGAGTTGCTTTAGGTTCTATAGGCGAAACAGGGAAACGTTTAATTCATGTAATCGAAAACTTAGCCGAAGTCGTGTTTAAAATGGTCAACTATGTCATGGAGGTTGCGCCCTATGCCGTATTTGCTGCAATGACGACAGTTGTAGCCAACAAAGGGTTAAGCATATTAATTAGCTATGGTTACTTAATGATTTGTTTCATGGGCGGATTGTTGTTCTTTACAACGGTCATTCTTTGGATTATCGCAGCAGTAAACGGAATAAATTATTGGAAACTACTTAAGGAACTGAAAGAAGCCTTGTTAATTTCATTCTCTACGGCCAGTTCAGAAGCATCTTTTCCACAAACAATTGCTGCTTTAGAAAAATTTGGTTGTAGTCGGCGAATCGTGGGATTTGTTTTGCCATTAGGATATAGTTTCAATTTGGATGGCTCCATGTTGTATATGACTTTTGCAACAGGCTTTATTGCTCAAGCATATGGGGTTCATTTAAGTATGGAACAACAAATTACCATGTTGTTAACCTTAATGATTACATCCAAAGGTATAGCCGGCGTTCCAAGGGCTTCTTTGGTTATTATCGCGGGAACATTGACAATGTTTAACTTACCAGCGGAAGGGATTGCCTTATTACTTGGTGTTGATCCATTTTTAGATATGGGTAGAACGGTTACATCGGTAGCTGGCAATGGCGTAGCCACTTGTGTCGTTTCGAAGTGGGAAGGAGAATTCAACCCAACTACTTAATATCAAAAGTTAATTGGACTGCTTTGCGAGCAGGGAAAATTGAGGCAATAAAAGTGATTATAACGACGGCTAAACCGGTCCATACAAAATCCATGGGATCCATTTGAATTGGATAAGCATCAATTAATGCATTGGGAATTCCCAAGGAAACAATCCCAAATTGCTGTTGGGCCCATGCCAAACTAAATCCCAAAAACATACCAACTAAAGCACCAGAAAAGCTGATTAAAAGACCTAAATAAAGGAAACTTCGGAGCAATTGACCCGGTTTAATTCCTAAAGCCATAAGGGAACGAAGATCTTTTCGTTTTTCAATTACGAGAAGAGATAACGAATAGAAAAGCGTGAAAGAAGCAATTCCCATTACAAAAGCCATAATCAGGAATACGAAGAGCTTTTCAATTTTAATGGCTTTCAACAGTAAGGCATGTTGTTCATCGCGCGTTTGTATCACAAAATCTTTACCTAATAATTGAGTTAATTGACCCTTAACTTTCACATCATTGGCCTTCGCATCCAATATAATTTCGTAAGCGGAACGGAGGCCAGGCCTGTCCATCAAACCTTCCATCCAAGTTAAAGGAACAATCACGGTTTGATTGTCAAAGTTTTGCTCCACTTCTAATACTGCAGAAGGAAAAAATACTTGACTTCGGATGGTATTTTCAGAAAGGGCAAATCGGCGTAAACGGTTATGATCTGGATACCAAGCTTGGATAGGCTCTACGGTATTTTCAAAACTCATGCCCATGCCTAAAAATACGCCAATCCCAACCATAGCGAATGCATTCGTGGAATCCCCAAGATAGTAATCACCTTCCACCACTTGATTTTTCAGTCGATTAGCCGCTAGAAACGTTGAATCAACTCCTTTGAATCGAACGACTAATTGCTTTTGATTGAAACGCAAAAGGCCTTGATCTTCTAAGACAGGGTTAACAAATTGGATACCAGAAATAGCTCGAATTTCATTTAATTGTTGATTTGTCAACTGAAAAGCTTGCTGTTCAGAGGACATAATACGCAAATCGGGATCAAAGGTTTTGAATAAACCTTTTTGAAAACTTTCTAATCCGTTGAACACCGAAAGTATCAGAATGAGCGCCATCACTTCGACGCCCACACTAATCATGGAAATGCGCGAGATGAGGGAGATAAAACTCGCCTTACTTTTTGAAAAAAAATACCTTTTTGCAATAAATAAGGATAGATTCACGGGAAACGCTAATTATAATTCTTCTGATGGGATACCGTCCGAGGGAGGAATAACTAACCCTTCGAATAAAGCTTCAATCTTTGCAGCATAAGCAGCTGTATCATCCAAATAAAAGCCTAAATGTGGAATAATTCTTGCCTGTTTACGAATCCGATTTGCTAAGGCATTACGAATAGCTTTATTTTTTTCAGCTAATAAATCCATGATGTTCGTTACATCGTCGGCTAATAAGAAACTGAGGTAGACGCGTGCAACAGATAAATCAGGGCTAACTTTTACATCAGTAACCGTCACCATCGCCCGACCAAACAATTCCTTAAACTCTTTTTGAAAGATTTCACTTAAATCCTTCTGAATTTGTCTCCCAAACTTTTGTTGACGTTTACTTTCCATAATTTCTCCGATGCTTTTCTTCTCAAAAATCTCACAAATTTCACAATAATAATTGGAATCACCGTAATTTAGCGAATTCAAAATTCAATTATGTTTCAATTTCTCCGTTCAAACGCATCTATTCCACTAATATTCATGTTGGTGATATGGGGAATTTCTACATTCTTGTTTATCCAAGCAGATATTGAGCCATTTTATTGGGAATTGAAAAATCAATTAATCGGGCAAAAGCTGAACGAAGGCTTTCGAATGTATCAAGATGTTCGTGATAATGCCGGCCCATTTGCTGCTGGCTTTTTTCAATTATTGGATTTTTTTAGCTTTCCGGTATATATGAATGCCTACTGGGCGAGTGGCTTAATTATTTTCCAAGCATTTATATTCCAGCAAACCATACAGCGGTATGAATTAATGCCCCCATTAGGCAATCTTCCATTTTTCATATACTCCTTGTTTTTCCATTTTTCATTGGAGTTTGCTATTCCATCTGCGGCTTTGTTGGGTGTGACTTTTTTGTTACTGGCATGGCGAGAAGTTGTTAAGCAGCAAAGTACACTAAATGTGGATGACCGCGTTTTTTTAATCGGACTTTTCATTGGTGCTGCAGGGTTATGCTATCCAAGTTATTTCCTATTCATTTTTTGGGGAATTTTAAGTTTGGTCTTTTATTCAGGTATCAACATTCGCCAATTGCTATTGGTTATGGTTGGCTTCTTAATAGTAAACATCATAACGGGGTTGGTGTATACCTACCATGGAAATTTTCCTTACCTTATTCAAGTTTTTCAAAATTCTGCTATAGAATTTCATGCGCCAGTTTGGGAAGAATTACAGGAAATTGCATGGGCCTATATTCCAGCCATGGGGTTTGCCATCGTTGGATTTTGGAAAGTGATTGAGAATCCTAAAATTAAATCTACCGGTCAAAAAGCACAGCAAACCAACTTGATTTGGATTTTTACTGGTATTTTTGCCACGTTTACCCTACCAGCTACGGCAAGTAATAATTTGCTTTTTTTCTTACCTGCACTTGCCTATTTTAGCTTAAATAGCTTTTTCCTATTAAATAAATATTGGATTCGGGAAGTGATGTTGTGGTTACTACTTGGAATGACCTATTTCTCAGTACAATTTGATTGGAAATCACAAATTCATAAACGACTAAAGAAAAGTGAAGTAGCTATTCGCAATGAAAAACTTATGATTCTTGGCCCACAAATTGAGGCCTATCGATACAATACCATGGCAGGCCCCTTTGTTAATTGGGAGATGTCAAAATCGTTGTTTGATGAATTAGACCAATACAAAACCATTGTATTATTGGATCAATATATGACGCAGGATCCGCCAACATATATTTATGACCCAACCGGTAAATTTAAATTAGTTCAATACTATCTACCCTATCTCAAACAGCGGTATACCCCAGCGGAAAATAAACTATACAAGCGCGTAGACTAGCAGCAGGCTATTTTACCTACTCTGCCAGCGTGACGACCTCCTTCAAAAGGAGTATCAATAAATGCTTGTAAACAAATTTTGGCTTCTTCTAATGAGATAAATCGAACAGGCAAGCATAAAACATTAGCATCATTGTGTTGGCGAACTAATTTAGCTACATCCACGTTCCATGCTAATCCAGCACGGATACCTTGATGTTTATTAGCAGTAATCGCAACCCCATTCGCGCTACCACAAAGTAATAAACCAAAACCAGACTCACCATTTTCAACAGACTCGGCAACCGGATGCGCAAAATCAGGGTAATCTACCGAATCTGCAGAAAAAGTACCACAATCCTTCACGGCAAAACCTTGTATTTTTAAATAATCAATTAATTGATTTTTGTAATCAAATCCTGCGTGATCGCCCCCTACGGCGAAAGATTTTGCTAATGTCATAAAAAATGCTGTGTTATTTTTTACAAAGGTACGCTGTTATCAACTACATTTGCCAATGTTCAAACAGATATATTATGACAGATCAATGGAGAGAAGATGAGGACCGAATTAAGAAAGTATTTGGAGATAAGACTTGGTCACAAATAAAATCCGAAGAATCTTGGCGGATTTTTAAAATCATGAGTGAATTTGTGGAGGGAATTGATAAACTATCTAAAATAGGCCCTTGCGTTAGCATTTTTGGTTCTGCAAGAACCAAACCTGACGACAAATATTACCAGATTGCAGAAGAAATTGCAGCAAAGCTTGTACGTCATGGGTATGGGGTTATCACAGGAGGTGGACCTGGCATTATGGAAGCTGGAAATAAAGGAGCAAAAAGTGAACAAGGACGTTCTGTGGGATTAAATATCGAATTGCCATTTGAACAAACACCGAATCCATACATTGATCACGATAAGAATATTAATTTTGATTTCTTCTTTGTACGAAAAGTGATGTTTGTAAAATATTCACAAGGCTTTATCATCATGCCCGGCGGTTTCGGCACTTTGGATGAGATGTTCGAATCTTTAACCCTAATTCAAACCCATAAAATAGGTCGATTCCCCGTTGTTTTGGTAGGATCAGAATATTGGTCAGGTTTGTTTGATTGGATGAAAACAACCATGGTCCAGCATGGTAATATTCATGAAGAAGATTTAGCCTATTTTTCAGTCGTCGATACACCCACAGATGCGGTACGAATTATTGATGAATTCTATTCAAAATACCTTTTAAAACCCAACTTCTAAGTTTTCGAAAAGAAAGCTTTCAGTTCGTTCAGTGGTAGTGCATTAAGGGTCAAAGATTTCAACAATCCCCCCTTTCTGCCTACACGAACGCCATATTCCATATCCTTTAATCCTTCAATTTTGTGGGCATCAGGATTTATGGATACATAAACTCCTTTTTCCATAGCCTCATAAATATGTCGCCAATCCAAGTCCAATCGGTAAGGACTTGCATTTAACTCGATGCTAACACCATTCGCTTTACAAGCATCTAAAATTTTATTTGTATCGATCGGATATCCTGAACGAGTCAGCAACAATCGTCCCGTTGGGTGACCTAAAATATTGGTATACGGATTTTCAATCGCTTTAATCAGTCGGCCCATCGCACGATCTTGATCCATCACTAACTGCGCATGCACAGATGCAACTATGTAATCAAAAGATGCTAAAATTCGGTCATTATAATCCAAACTACCATCGGGTAAAATATCGGCTTCTATCCCTTTTAAGATTTGGAAATCATCCCAGGTTTGATTCAAGGCATCTATTTCGGCATGCTGGCGAATAACATCTTCTTCTTTCAATCCCCCCGCATAAGCAGCATATTGCGAGTGGTCGGCTATACCAAAATAGGTCAAACCAAGGGCACGACAAGCTTCCGCCATTTCCAATAAACTATTCTTGCCGTCCGAGTAAGTTGAATGGTTATGTAAACATCCCGTTAAATCAGCTAATTGAACTAGATCTGCTGGTTGGTGCTTGATCGACCATTCAAATTCTTTGAAACCTTCACGCATTTCAGGCACAATAAATGGAAGATTTTGAGAACGATACACCTCTTCAATTTGGACGATGTTTTTTTGCTGAAAGTAATTAACAAGTGCTAAATGTTCAGGATTAGAACCCAATTGGAATTGCAGCGCTGTCGCCTGACTTTGCTCAGCTAAATGAATTTCAATAGGTATTAAATGACCTTCCAAATGACCTCTCCACGTAAAAGGAGAAGATTGTTGGTAGTCCGTTTGCATACCTTCTACACCTTCGATCAATCCATGTGCACCGAACATATCAGCAGTTTGGGCGATAAAGACTAGACTGGTAATTACTTCACAATTTCGACTTAACTCACCCGCAACATAAAGTTCTGGGAATACAGGTCGTAACAAATCAAGTACATGCATACTTAACTTTTCCGCCTTATCCAACCTCAATTTACGCCGATTCTCTTTAAGAAATAAAATATAAGCTGAGACATTCTCTTGAATCGCTTTTCCAAAACCCTTTAGCTGTTCGAGTTGGTTTGCATGACAAGCGGCAAGCAAATGATCTAATTCGCTAATGCCCAATTCACGCCAGATGACACCTACTTTTTTGGGACCTAATCCTTTGATTTTCAAAATATCCAGAATTCCGGGAGGCGTTTGTTCAATCATAGCTTCCAAATCGGCGCAAGTCCCCGTATGAGCAATATCCTGAACGATTTGAACGACTACCTTCCCCACTCCTGGAATTGCATACAAGGCATCTAAATCAAGATTTGCAATTCTTCCTGGGTATTTATCTAGACCCCGTGCGGCAAAACTGAGGTTTTTACTTTTAAATTCATTGATGCCATGCACATCCCATAATTTGACTAAGAGCTCTAGGGCATCAACAATTTGTTCATTCTCCATACTTAAAATAAATTCATTTGTTGGTTTGTGCCGGAAAAACCTTCATACGTCAACAACCATTCTTTACGCCATAATTCCCCTGCATATCCAACCATTGCACCGGTAGAACCAATCACCCGATGGCATGGAATACGAAGCAATACGGGATTTTGACTATTCGCACTTCCTACTGCTTGCGAAGCTTTGGGTTGACCTATTCGCTGAGCAATTTCTCGGTATGTCCAAGCTTCGCCTGAGGGGATTTCGAGTAAAGTATTCCATACTTTTTCTTGGAATTCAGTTCCTAAATACGGGGCAATGGGACATTTCCATACATAATTCTTTTGCGTAAAATACCCTGTTAAATCGGACAGGATTAACTTTTCAATTTCTGGAATTTCTGTATGGCTTTCACCCAAAATCTCGACAAACCGAAGGCTTGAAAGACCTTGAAGCGTATATTCAACACGAATAGGCCCAATAGGACTTTGAAAAAATAGAAAATTCAGTAAAACCATAAAACAAAAATACAGCCAAAAATGCGGTTAAAATTGTAAAATTTTGGTAATTAACTGAAATTTCCGACTAAGATTTAAAATTAGGGGAAAGTAGATAAACAATTACCACATTTATATGCTAAATTATTTCAATATCAAGCATTTCAAATTAAATTAAGCGTATGAATTTCTCATTTGACCAGTACGAAACCGACGGATTTTATGACGAAATGTTTACCGAAAAAGGTGAAGTTCGTCCAGGCTATACGCATTTTAAAGAACGTGTAGAGCAGTTAAAAAAAGTCGAATTTACCAGGCGCCAACAATCTGCTGAACGGGCATTAATGGCCATGGGAATTACATTCAATGTTTATGCAGAAAATGAAGGGACGGAACGTATCATGCCCGTTGATATTATCCCTCGAATCGTAGAGGCGAAAGAATGGGAAAAAATCGAAAAAGGACTTATTCAGCGAATTACAGCTTTGAATTTATTCCTAAATGATATTTATTCCGATCAAAAAATCATTAAAGACGGGATTATTCCTAGGGAGGTAATCGAGTCATCCAAAGACTTCCTAAGGCCATGTATCGGTATTAAACCGGCTAAAAACATATATATCCATATCACGGGAACTGATTTAATCCGTGGTTCGGATGGCGAGTACATGATTTTAGAAGATAATTTGCGTTGCCCATCGGGTGTATCCTATATGATGGAAAACCGGGAGTTGTTAAAACAAACTTTTCCAGAAGTCGTTGCTAAAACCCAAATAAGATCTGTTTCCGATTATCCGCATAAATTGTTGGAAATGCTTCGCTTTATCAGTGATCGTCCGGAGCCTACCGTCGTCGTTTTAACCCCTGGAATTTACAATTCAGCCTATTTTGAGCATTCTTATTTGGCTCAGCAAATGGGCGTTGAATTAGTGGATGCGCGCGATTTGGTTGTACACGAGGGATATGTCAAAATGCGAACGACAAAAGGATTCAAAATAGTTGATGTGATTTACCGTAGGATAGATGACACCTTTTTAGATCCGACCGTTTTTAACCCGGATTCAATGATTGGTATCCCTGGTATTTTTGAGGTATATAAAAATGGGAAGGTCGCTATTGCGAATGCACCGGGAACTGGGGTCGCGGATGATAAAGTAATTTACGCCTACGTGCCACGTATTATCAAGTACTATTTGAATGAAGATCCAATTATTCAAAATGTAAAAACCTACATTTGTTCGGAAGAGGAGGATCGTAACTATGTGTTGGAAAACATTGAAAAACTGGTAGTTAAAGAAGCGAATGAGGCTGGTGGATATGGGATGTTAATTGGCCCAAAATCTACAAAAGAAGAACAAGAAAAATTTAAAGCATACATTGTAAAGAATCCACGAAATTACATAGCTCAACCGACTATTTCATTATCCCGTGTTCCTTGTTTGATCGGTGACCATGCGGAAGGAAGACATGTAGATTTACGTCCTTATATCCTTTATGGGGATGGAGTAAAAGTCATGCCAGGAGGATTAACGCGGGTGGCGCTCCGTAAAGATTCACTTGTCGTAAATTCCTCACAGGGAGGCGGTTCGAAGGATACGTGGGTATTGTATTAGACGTTAGACGTTAGTCGTTAGACGTTGGACGTTAGACCTTGGACGTTAGACGTTGGACGTTAGACGTTGGACGTTAGACCTTGGACGTTGGACGTTAGACCTTGGACGTTAGACGTTGGACGTTAGACCTTGGACGTTAGACCTTGGACGTTAGACGTTGGACGTTAGACATTGGATTGTAGAGACGCGATACCTCGCGTCTTTACTTGTTTATATTTCTTGATTTCTCAACAAATCCTCCATCGTCTCACGCTTACGAATTATTCGGGCGATGCCTCCATCAACAAGCACCTCAGCTGGCAGAAAACGCGCATTATAATGTGAAGCCATGGTAAATCCATATGCTCCCGCATTTGCCAAAGCTATGATATCGCCCTCTTTAACCTCATTTAACAAACGTTCATTTTGCTTACCATCCAAATCAAACGAGAATGTATCCGTTTCGCAAATATATCCAGTTACGCGATAAGCTTCTTTTTTTGAGGTATCTTGATTGGAGGCATTGAAAATATAGTGATAAGAACCATACATCATCGGACGAATCAAGTGATTTAAACCAGAGTTTATGCCAACAAACGTTTTTACAGGATCGCGCTTTACGACATTTGTTTCAGCCAAAAAAGTACCTGACTCACTTACCAAAAACTTACCTGGCTCTACCCAAAGTCGCAATTCTCGACCGTATTTTTGGCAGAAGTTACGAAAGGCATTACTCATAATTTGACCAACATCCTTCATATCCACTCCCGGATCTTCTGGTGAATATGGCACCTTAAATCCACCACCTAAGTCTATAATTTGTAAATCTTTGAAGTCATAGGCAAAATCAAAAAGAGCAGAAGCCGCTTGTTCAAAGGTTTTTCCATCTTTTATATCGGAACCCGTATGTTGATGCAATCCGATTACCTGCATATTATATCGCTCAACAATTGCTAATATCTCCGCTTTTTGATGAATTGAAATACCAAATTTTGATTCAGGATGCGCCGTCATAATCTTCTCATTACCACCCCCAAAAACATGTGGCTTTATTCGAATCAAACAAGGCTGAGACGAACCATACCTTGAACCAAACTGCTCTAAGACTGACAAATTATCAAGGTTAACTATTGTTCCTTTTGAAACGGCATATTCTATTTCCGAAAAATGAACTCCAGAAGGTGTAAACGTAATATTTGAACCCTTGTAGCCGGCAATTAAACCCATTTCTAATTCCTGCGGAGAGACTACATCCATATCGACTCCATTTGCCCGCATGAGTCGCAATATGGATAGATTTGTATTGGCCTTTACAGCATATTTAATGGTCAAATCAATTCCCTCAAATGCAGCTCTTAAAACCGAGATTTTTTCCCTAATTTTGTTAGCATCGTATACGTACAAAGGTGTACCAAATTCTTTAGCCAAATCTGTTAAAGGAATGTTCTGAATTGAATAATATGCCATAGGAAAAATTATAAGCCACAAAGATACTAATCTAACGAACATGAAAAGCATAATTATTGCCTTTATACTGCTAGCACCACTTTGGGTCAAAGCACAAATCAAAAGCGGACCGATGTTGGGCTATTCCGACATGAAGGAGGTATTGATTTGGGTGCAAACCGAAAAACCAGCTGACGTAAGCATCCAATACTGGGAAAAAGGTGACAAAATAATTCACAAAACAGATCCTGTTCATACCGCCAAAGCACATGCTTACATCGCTCGAATCATTGCAGATGAGGTGACCATGGGTAAAAAGTATGAATACGAAGTCGTCGTGAATGGTAAAAAAATAGCTTTTGATTATCCTTTGGAATTCCAAACTCAGGAACTTTGGCAATATCGCAAAGACCCTCCTGCATTTTCTTTTATTTTCGGAACATGTAATTATGTTAATGATGAAACATCGGACCGACCAGGTAGACCTTACGGAGGGGCAGATGAGGCTTATGCAGCGATGTATTCGAAAAAACCCGATTTTATGTTGTGGGGAGGTGATAATTTTTACTACCGTGAGCCCGATTACACAAGAACAGGTATGATTTACCGCAATGACCATGCGCGTAGTGTAAAATCGATACAACCTCTTTTAGCGAACGTTCATCACTATGCAATTTGGGATGATCATGATTATGGCCCGAATGATGCCGATCGTTCCTTTCCATTAAAACATACCTCTTTGGAAATGTTTAAAATGTATTGGGGAAATCCCAACTATGTTTTTCCAAACGAAGGGATTACTGGGAAATTTCAATGGGCTGATGTGGAATTCTTTTTAATGGATGACCGTTGGAATAAAGCGCCCAACGAATTAAATGACCCCAATAAGGACTACTGGGGACAAAAACAAATGACTTGGTTATTGGACGCGTTAATATCATCCAAAGCTAGTTTCAAAATCATCGTTAATGGTGGCCAAGTAATTAGTCCTGCTAAAATATTCGAAAATATGGCCAATTATGAGGGGGAGCGAAATTACTTATTGAAAGAAATAAAGAATCGTAAGATTCCTGGCGTACTATTTTTAAGTGGTGATCGACACATTACCAACTTAAATAAATTAGAACGAGAAGGTACCTACCCATTATATGATTTGACAGTTTCTCCGATGACAGCAGGTAAAGCGGATGCCGTGAAACAAGATTATAATGCAACCTTGGTAGAAGGCACACTGGTACAGGAAAGAGCTTTTTCGAAAATTGAAGTAGCTGGACCTTTAAAAGACCGTACCATAACAATCACTATTTTTAACGTGAAAGGCGAAGCCTTATGGACCAAAGAAATTAAATCGTCTCAATTAAAATAAAATGGAAGTTATATTACATCGAAAAGATCAAGATTTTCACTTTGAAGCTTTAGGCTCCTCTCCCATTCCCGTGCAAATTGATGCGGCAGAAGGAATAGGAGGGCATAATGCAGGTGCACGGCCCATGGAACTTTTACTAATGGGTTTGGGAGGATGTACGGCAATTGACGTGATTTTAATTCTTAAAAAACAAAGACAACTAATCGAGGACTTTCAAATTCGAGTTCAAGGTGATCGCGAGAAGATTGAAGGTACTGAAAAAACTCCTTTCCGGAACATCAATATACAATTTGAACTAAAGGGTCAAATAGATGGTAGTAAGGCGCTTAAAGCCATCCAACTTTCGATGGACAAATACTGTTCAGCAACAGCTCAATTAGAGCCCTCTTCAAACATTACACATTCATTACTATTAAACGGGGAAACCTTCAAAGCCTAACATGCAAGCATATTTAGATTTACTCACGCATATTAAAGATAACGGCACATTCAAATCAGATCGTACAGGAACGGGAACAACAAGTGTTTTTGGCTACCAAATGCGCTTCAATTTAGAAGAAGGTTTTCCTTTGGTTACCACCAAGAAAGTACACGTAAAATCGATCATTCATGAGCTTTTGTGGTTCTTAAAAGGAGAAACCAACATTGGGTACTTAACTGAAAATAGCGTTCGCATTTGGGATGAGTGGGCAGATGAGAATGGTGACCTAGGCCCTGTATACGGTAAACAATGGCGTAGTTGGGAAGGCCCCAACGGTGTAGTGATCGACCAAATTAAGGATGCTGTTCACACCTTGAAAACAAACCCAGATTCACGTAGAATTATTGTGAGTGCATGGAATGTTGCCGACTTACCTAAAATGGCCTTGATGCCATGCCACGCATTTTTTCAATTTTATGTAGCAAATGGAAAGCTATCTTGTCAGTTATACCAGCGCTCAGCAGATGTATTCTTAGGTGTTCCATTCAATATTGCTTCTTATGCCCTATTAACGATGATGATTGCTCAGGTCTGTGAATTAGGAGTAGGTGATTTTGTATGGACCGGGGGAGACACCCATTTATACAGCAACCATATGGAACAAGTTGATTTACAATTGACTAGAACGCCCAGAGCCTTACCTATCATGAAAATCAATCCTGAGGTTAAAGATATATTCGAGTTTAAGTATGAAGACTTTACTTTGGAAGGATATGATCCTTACCCAGGAATTAAGGCGCCAGTGGCAGTTTAGACATTGGATGTTAGACATTGGACATTAGACGTTAGACGTTGGACGTTGGGCATTAGACGTTGGACGTTAGACGTTGGACATTAGACGTTGGACTTTGGACATTAGACGTTGGACATTAGACGTTGGACATTAGACGTTGGACATTAGACGTTGGACATTAGACGTTGGACTTTAGACATTAGAGACGCGATACATCGCGTCTTTTTTCATTCAACGGTATAATGAATTAAGCTGTTTTCTGAATATGAAAATCAAAAAAAAGACGCGAAGTATCGCGTCTCTACAGAAATATTCAACTAACAAAAGAGTCCAACGTCCAACGTCTAACGTCCAATCAATTATCTATCACGCTCCCACTCAGTACATTACACCCCTTATATTCATCGTCTATAAATATAAAAACGTCTTCCTTCGCTTTCATAAACCATGATTCAATCGCATCATTCTTCTTTCGCGTTAATGCAATGTTGGCAATCTTTTGGTAATCATCCTTCAAATTGGCAAAATGCGGAGGATGTTTCGCCTTGAAATATAAAATACGAACTGCTGAACGACCATCTTCAGTACGGTATGGAATTGGCCTAGAAATGGTGCCAACACTCATCGAATCCAATGAGAAATACAAACCAGGTTCCATGGTTCCATCAAATGGCATGCGCGTAGAACGTGAATCCATATCCAACAATAATCCACCGGCATCCTGTGTCATTTTATCTTCAGAATACTCGCGGGCAGCCTTATCAAACGACAAAGAATCTCGTTGGACAATAATCCGTAAGCTATCCAAAAAATTAGTTGGCTCTGTCAAATCCAATTTTTGATAATCAGGTCGAATTAAAATATGGCGTGCATGATATTCCTGACCACGAATAGCCAATAATTGAATTAAGTGGTATCCAAACTCTGATTCAACTACATCAGACATTTGATTGGGCTTTAACTTCAAAGCAGCCGCCTCAAAAGGGGCAACCATCTGTCCACGTTTCGAAAATCCCAAATCTCCTCCGCGCTTTCCACTTCCCAAATCCTCTGAATACAATTTTGCTAATTCTTCAAACGACTCGCCTTTTTCAATCCTGCGGCGATAATCCAACAAACGACTTACCAACTCCGATTTTTGTGTTTTATTAGGCTTTGCTAATCGAACGATATGACCTACCTCGACCTCAGAAGGTAAATAAGGTAAGGAGTCCGTTGGTATACGAGAAAAAAACGCTTTAACCTCTTTCGGGGTAATTTTCACATCACTGGTGATTTTCTCTTGCATTTTTCGGCCTGTCAATTGTTCCTTCAAAGACAAGCGCAAATCCTCCTTCAAATTAACGATCGACTTACCGTAAGCTTCCACAATATTCTTGGCAGAACCATATTGCGCCTCCATTTGATCCATGCGCGAACTCAATTCTAAATCAATTCGCTTTTCATCTACGATAACAGAATCTATTTCAGCTTTGGCCAGCATTAATTTATTAACCACCAAACCTTCTAATATCTGACATCGATTTGGGGTATTGGCTTGTCCGCTTGTTAAATATTGACTGTATTGTTGCTCCACCTCAGATTTAAGAATAAAATTATTATCTACTTTGGCAATAATTTTATCAATCAAAATAGGTTTATCTGCCTCTTGTGCACGAGCATTCAAACCAACCAAAAACACCCCGATTCCCAACAAATACCCTTTCAATTTCATATATTTCATTTTTCTATTGCATAATACGATTCAACTCCTCCATTGGTAAGACTACCGGAAAACGCTGTTTCAAATTAGATAACCAATCTTTTTCCAATTGCACCTGTAAATCACGAATAACCGAACTACGTGACTCATCAAATCGCTTTAAACGCTCAGGCTCCAATTGACTGATTTCTATATAAACTTGACGGCCATTTACCTCTTTCGTTTGCTTCCCTACCTCCCAAGCGATTCCATCTAATAAGGCATTTTGACCTTTGACATAATATCCTTCCTCGGCGATTAAACTTTTCGGTTTAATCGCATTAAAGCGCTTGATTACATCTTCCATAGATTGTGAATAAAACTTAATGGCTACACGCGCGTTCTTAGACTTATCAGAGGTAGAAACAGGTTTCAGGGTACCTTCCACTTTTTCATTGATGCGGGTAGAGCTAATGCCTTTTTTCACCAAATAATTTACTAGCTTATTTACACGAGAATCAGACATTGAATCTGCCTCACTGGCATCATGATAACCAGCAAGTTCAATAATATAGTCCCGGTTTTTGGCCATCAACATGAACAACTCCTGTGAAATCTTAACCGCCGCATCATTCAATTCTGATTTACCTAGTGCAAAAGACACATCAGGCAATCTTTTATTCATCGGATAGGGAGCTTTCGACAATAGTTCTGAGGCCTCAGATAAGGTCTTAGGCGTATCAGCATCAATAATTTTAGCTTTTACGCGCAATGGCATTGTAAATTGAGCTTGATGTGATTTATAATATGCTTGTTGACTCAAACTATCCAAGGACTTTTCAAAAATCTCTTGATCTACAATCTTACTATATAAATTACCTTCAAAAAATTCTTGCATTTGATCCCTAAATGCAGGGTATTTATTCTCCAAATTCTTCTCTTCCTGCTCGAGTGAATGCAAATCAGCAAACTGCTCAAGCCATGAACTCATAGAAATAGATGGTAAATATCCCAAAGACTTTAATTTCTTCTTTTGTTGGTCAATAACAAACTGATAGAACTCCTGAATCGTCCATGTCTTCTCTAAGACCTTTAATAATGGCATTTTTAAATAAAATTCATCGCCTGTACGATCGAGTGAAAATCTTTCTATGGCGATTTTCTCAGCCGCTGAATCAATAGACACCTTATTCTCTTCCTTCACTCGTCTCATAAATGAATTACGAATAATAGCACTACGCTCTGGATCTGTTACTACTTTTTGACGTAAAAACTCAGCCATTTCATCGTAACTCAGTAATGGTTTTTTATCTAATAGTTTGAAAATTTGCCAACCTAAATTGGTCCGAATAGGTTCCGTATAATCCCCCAATCGTTGAATAGAAAAAAGTTTATTTTGTAATTCTTCAGATAGATCAGACGAAAAATACCAACGACGTAATTCACCTCCTCGGGCTTTAGAATAAGGATCTTCAGAATAATTTTTACAAATCAAATCAAAAGATTCCTCCCCCTTCTCTAAATATTTTTGAACTTGATCAATCCGGTTTTTTGCATCAACCTGTAAATTCGCAGGTGCATTCACAGGTACAGAGACCAATATATGAGCCAGGCGAATTTTACCTTGATTAGGACGAACATCCAAAATTTTAATTAGATGATAGCCCGTTGATGTACGTACAATTCCTGAAATTTGGCCTTTATCAATACCATAAAAAGCATTTTCAAAAGAATATTGTGACTGTAAGCTTGTATAGTAACCAATATTTCCACCTTTGGGGGCCGAAATTTCATCTTCAGAATATTTCTTTGCCAAATCTTCAAATGGCTCTCCTGCTAAAATCTTCTTACGAATATTATCAATTTTTTGATAAGCAATAAGCGTATCTCCTACTGTGGGCGTGACCGGTAATTTTACCAAGATATGCGCTAGTTGCTTTTCGATTTTCTGCCGTTCATAAGCTTGCTTGACTAAAGCTTCAGATTTCTCGGCATCAACCAAGTAGGGACTGGCTAATTCCTTGCGAAAACTTTGATATTCTTCAATAAAAGCTGGTGATTCCGGAATTTTAGCATCTTCTGCAGCTAAAATTTTTAATTGATAATCAATGTAATCTGATAAGAATTTCTGTTTGTTGCCAGACTTAATACTATCACTTTCCAGCAATCGACGATAATCCTTTTCAAAAACAGTTAAGGGTATTTTCTTGTTTCCCAATTGTATAGGCGCTGCCTGTTGCCCCCACATGGTAAAGGAAATCAAACATAAAAACCAAAGCGTACACTTAAATGGAATCATGCCTATACATTTTCTAATTCTCATACACATAAGTCGACAAAATTACACAAAAACCTGCAATTTACCGGCCAAATTATTTATTCATTTACATGAATCTCATAGGAATAGGAATACTGGAAAGCATTCAAACCTTGCTTCCCTCCTTTCCAATTTCCGCGTTTAAATCGGGTAACTTGTCCTTTGGGTAAAACTGACCAATCCCACTGCAATTCTGAAACGCCTAATAAATCCCGGCCATCTTGTTTAGCCCAATAAGCTAAACCTACGCTCCCAATTCGAGTTCCCCACATAAACCAAGAAACAGGATTTGTTAAAGCACTCCAATCAAGAATCATCAAGGGAACTTGAAGCATTCCGCCCCAACGATTTACTTGATGCAATAAATGTTGGTCTTTCGTATAGTCATCTAATTCCCAAAGAGAAACCTGAATGCCTACCTGCTCGCCGGGATTCAACGAAATTTTCAAAGGAGGAATCGAATCCAAATTAATTTTTGCCCCTTGTTTAATGCCACCCAAAAAACGTGATGCCGTCTCAAGTCGAATAATTTTGCCAGATTGAATAGCGACCACATTATATTCAATCCAAAGTTCATCCTGAAAACTTATATTTTCTTGTATGTCCGTAGCCTTAATTGCTTTTAACTGCACGGATATATCCCTGGGTTTTTCAGTTTTTACTAACGCATTTTTTTGAACATCCACTTGGGGCACCACTGTTCGCCGACAAGCTAACATGGACACGAGGATAAAAAAATAAGTGAGTTTATACATTTCTAGCGGCTGGTTCTTGTTGGGTTAAACAGTGAAAACTTCCCTGTCCCCAAATAATTTTCTTTGCAGAAAGTCCTATAACGGGCCTATCTGGAAAAAATTGCGCTAGCGTTTTCAATGCATATGCATCTTGTAGACAATCAAAAATAGGTACCAGAACACCCGCATTGCAAATGTAAAAATTGGCATAAGAACCCGGCGCTCGGAAATCATCAATTACAACGGCAGCAGGCATAGGAATCTCAATTATGTTCAATGCATTTCCATTAAGTAAACGCATTGCTCTTAATTCGTCTAAATTCCGAGCCAAAACGGCATGATTATCATCATTTTGATCAGGCTCTATCATCGCGATAACGGTATCCTCATTTACAAATCGAACGGTATCGTCAATATGGCCATCCGTATCATCCCCCACAATCCCATCTGAAACCCACAAAACCTGCTCTACACCATAAAAATCACATAAATATTGTTCGATTTCCTTCTGAGATAAATGAGGATTCCGATTCGGATTTAATAAACAAGAGCGACTTGTTAATACGGTTCCTGCCCCATTGAAGTCCACGGACCCCCCTTCCATTATAATCCCTGGTGTCATTTTGGGTAAACCCAGTATTTCCGCAAGGCGAGATGGAGATTCATTATCCGAATCAAATGGCGGATATTTCCCTCCCCAAGCATTATATCCCCAATCCACAATCATCCGATCCTTACTTTTCGCATTCACCAAAATAGCTGGTCCATGATCACGACACCAAGCATCATTCGTAGGTTGAATATGTAGACGTATTTGATTGGCATCTATTTCATAAATTGGTAATTGAGTTCTTATAAATTCGGCTAATGAATCATTATGTACTTGAATATTCACAAGCTCGCCCGTTGAGATAGCTTTAATTAAAGCAAAATATTCAGGGTACATGTCGGCCAACTTATCTCCTTGCCATGAGTGATCATTGTGGGGAAAAGTAATCCAAGTGGATTCATGTTTTTCCCATTCAGCTGGGAAATAAAAACCAAGATCTTTCGGGGTATTCATTCTATAATTGAGCAATTATCCGTAAGCCTTCCAGCGTTATCAATTTATTTACCTCGTCAAAATATTGCTCCAATGGCGTTAAAATTGACGACAAGCCACCCGTTGCGATAACTTTAACCTGCGCGTTCCGTTCTGCATTAACACGGGCGATCATTTCCTTAACCATTCCCACATAACCCCATAATATCCCAGATTGAATGGCTGAAACGGTATCAAATCCCAAAGCGGATTCGGGCATTTCAAGAGGTACTTCGGGTAATTGGGCGGTCTGCGAAAACAAAGATTTAACCGCTGTTTTTAAGCCCGGAGCAATAGAAACACCTTGCATTTTTCCACTTTGGTCTACCAAAGTAAACGTTAATGCAGTACCAAAATCAACAATTAACACATCGGAGGAATAATGGTGATGAGCATATACTGAATTAGCGACCAAATCAGCCCCAATCTCATCAGGACTAAGTACTTGTATAGGCAATGACTTGTATAAATCAGGGCCCATGATTTTTACTGGAAAGCCAACCCAATGTTCCAAACCTTTTTGAATTTGAATCAAAACAGGCGGGACCACAGAGCTAATTAATACCGATTCAACCACAATGTTTTCAAAACCTTTTTCTGTTAATTCCTTTTGAATCCAATGTTCTAATCGAATCGCTGTCCAAGGCTGATGCGTGGGAGTGCGTAAATGTACTTGCCACCCCTCTGAGGTATAAAAACCACAGACGATATCTGTGTTACCGATGTCTACAACTAAATGCATATACGTTTATTGTGGTAAATCTTTTTCTAATCCAGCAGATAAAATCGGGAATCGTAACCACGATTTGGGGTCTAAACTGTAATCATCAACATGGAATCCTGGTGCATAACGTTCCCGCTTCCATTGATTCCGTGCCCATAAACTGAAAAACCGATGAATAAATCCATTTAGCTGCTTTTCAGAAAACAAAGATCCATACCCATTTTTCAAGGATTCAAAACAAGCCGCAGGACTTTGATGCTCATAAAATGACCAGCGCTCCAAGGAATTTAAAATTGAATAAGGCATCAAATCTTCTTCGTCTACTTGTTTAGTATCTAAAGGACGCAACTCTGCACTAGGCTCCAAGCGGTTAACATAAGAAAGTCCAGAAATTCGCCAAGAACCATCTAAGCCTATTTTCTCCATCCATTTCAACCAAGAACGTAAATAGGTTTTATCGATTCCGGCAATAGGCGATATCGAACCCGAAGTATCTCCATCCATCGTTGCATAACCTACGCTGGCCTCAGAACGATTACTGGTAGCTAACAATAAGGCATTTTTAATGTTGGCAAGCATCCAAGCACTCGGAGCACGAACACGCGCTTGAACATTCTGCAAGGTAATATCGTCTTCCGCCCAAGTTAAGGGTCGCTGAATCGTTTTTTCTATTAATGCTTGATAACCTTGAACCAAGGAATCAATCTCAATTTCATGGTGCGCACTTCCGATACAACCCGCTAATTCAGCAGCAGATTTTCTCGTTTCCTCCGAAGAATTAACCGTGCCTTGATAAAGCGTAGTGATCAATTTTCCAATAAATTCCTTTTCATTCAAACACGAAGAGATCCATGGAATATAGGCCAAACGACTTTGAATGCCTGACCAACCTAATTCTAAAGCCGCTAAATGAACGGCTGTAGCGCATAATGATGCAATGGCTGACGAATCAGCTCCACCAGATAATGAAATAACAAATCCATTGGAATGAGATTTACGTAAATAATCCCATAAACCCAAAGCTATGGAACGAGCAAATTCTTCATCCTTACTATACTTATCCGCTTCCCAAGAAGGCACTTCTGAAGAAATATTTTGCGATTTTGGGCAGATAAATGGCCCCATATGAATTAAATCATCAGCAGGATTGGTAAACTCACGTACATCAAACGTATGCGCAATGACCTGAGAATCCTGAAATGAAAAACGCGAAGTTTGTGCTAAAGTTTGACCATTTTGAACCAAGTAAGCATCTCCATCAAATATCGTCCGTCCAGATTCATTGCCAAGTAAGTTGGCAAAAACATAGCCACCCTGAATAATTTTTGCCCCTTCTAAAGCTAATTTTTTACGAACCTTCGACTTAGCAAAGGAAAAATGTGAGGCCGTAGGGTTACAAATAAATGAAACCCCTCTTTTTGCTAAGGCATGTGCAGGTCGATTATCCCCTTCCCAGGCGTCTTGACAAATTTCAATTCCAAAACTTATTTCACCTATTCCCAAGCGATAGTCCCCAAAAGGAATTCCATCGACAGATGTTCTTTTACCTGCTGGCCATGCGGTAAACCAGCGTGCCTCATAATGCAAGCCCTCATTGGCTAAATATTGTTTAGGAATGTATGCCTGTACTTTCCCCTTATACAGTACGCCAATAACATTGTATAGATTTGATTCAAAACGGTAGGGTAAACCGACCAACAATACGATATCTGCGGAATAAACAAGTAATTTTTCTAGGTATTCCTGAGCCTTTTGTTGGGTAAATGGTGAAAAGAATTGATCTTCACAACCATAGCCAGTCAAACACATTTCAGGCAAACATAGGAGATTAGCCCCAGCACCCTGCGCCACTTGAATGGCAGCCTTTATCCGCTGGTAATTACCTTCCCAATCTAATGGGGTTTGATTTAAAACCCCGGCGGCCAGATGAATTTTTGGCATATTTATCGAGGCTTTTGAGCTGAAACTTTTGGTGTCGGTTTAAAAATTCGATTCCAAATTCGTTTAGGTTTCGACGTTTTATTGGCCAACTCGGCATATGAAACAGAACGAACATGTTTATAACGTGGTGTCCACATCCAAGAAAATGCTTCATGTGGTCGAAAATATTTTTCACCATGCCGATGCTCCACACGGACACGACATGTTTCACGCGGACAACGTGCCGACCAGCATCCACTTAATCCAAGGGCAATAAATCCCCCCAAGAAAAGCGAAATAAAGGTTCGAGAAAAAGATCTTTGTATCATGAAACAAAAAAAAGAATTCACTCAATGAGTAAGAACGAATCCTAATTAGTTAAATTACAATTCAACCCGTATTTTTACGCTGAATTTAGGCGAACATGCAATTAAAGACCAAAGATATAAAATCAGTTTTAAAAAGAGGCGATTTTGAATATCCCGTCATGGAATCTTTTTACACGATTCAAGGCGAAGGGAAGTATCAGGGACATGCAGCTTATTTTATTCGTTTAGGTGGTTGTGACGTGGGTTGTCACTGGTGTGATGTCAAAGAATCGTGGCCAGTGGATACGCATCCTGTGAAATCAGTAGATACTTTATTAGCTGAAGCATTAACCTATCCAGGAAGAATCGTCGTCATTACGGGCGGAGAACCACTTATGCATGATTTACATGCCTTAACAGAATCCTTTCAAGAAGCCGGTTTCCGGACACACATTGAAACTTCAGGGGTATGTGAAGAATTTACCGGTTCTTGGGATTGGATTTGTTTTTCACCCAAAAAATTCAAAGAACCTAATACCCGTATTTTACCCCACGTTGATGAGTTAAAAGTTGTCATTTACCACGCTTCTGATGTAGAATGGGCTAATGATTGGGTCGATAAAATCAACCCAAACGCATATCGCTACCTACAACCTGAATGGTCGAAACAAGCTAGCATGAATCCATTAATTGTCGATTTCGTGAAAGCTAATCCATCTTGGCAGATCTCAGTTCAAACACACAAGTTTTTACAAATACCATAGCGATATGATAGCCTGGCTCATCCCTTTCGTGACTTTATTTGAGCCTATCGATTCAATTACTGTACAATCCATCGACCCTGGTATCAACGAATTCCGTACGCAGTATTTTCCCCAGTTTCTCCCAAATCAACAAAAGTTGTATTTCACTGTTCGAAAAGAACTGAATTCAGATGAAGAAATATACATGGCTAATTGGTCAGATGGAAAATTTGAATCCCCTATCCCCATTACAGAATTAAATCAAGAAAATAACGAAGGCACTCCCACCTTTTCAAAGGATGGATTGCATATGATTTTTTCTGGTTGTGAATATCCAAATTCATTTGGCGGATGTGATTTATACGAAACACATTGGATTGAGGGTTCTTGGACTAAGCCAAAAAACTTAGGTTTCCGAGTAAATAGTCATGATTGGGAAGGTCAACCGCACCTAACTTCGGACGGGAAACATCTATTTTTTGCCTCTGATAGACCAGGTGGATTAGGAAAACGTGACTTATGGATATCCAGTAAAGATGAATTTAACCAATGGGGCTTTCCTGTAAATTTAGGCTCAGAAATTAATAGCCCAGAAGATGAGCAAGGCCCCTTTTTATTACAAAATAAGCAACGATTCGTGTTTTCAAGTAATAAAAAAGGTGGCATGGGAGGATTAGACTTTTATCAGATTCCCTATCCATGGAAAGGGAAAACGTCGAAAGCAATTGGCTCAATAAACTCAGACTATCATGATGCAGGTATAAGCCCCAGTGAAAAAGAAGAATATTATTACATTTCTAGAAAATTAGGTAAGCCCAATCAGGACTTGGGGATTGTACGTGTATTTATCCCTGACTCGACCTTTGAAGACCCAAAGCCTATTGTTCTGTTTGAAAAGTTAAACTTTGATGATATTGAATTTGAAACCAATGCGTGGCAATTGGAACAAATTCCTTTGAGCTTAAAGCAATTAGGAGAATACCTCGCACAACACCCTAAAATGACTGTTGAAATTCAAGGGCATACCGATGAAGTGGGAACTATTGAAAATAATTTTATCCTATCTGAAAAACGCGCGCTCAGCATTAAATTGGCGTTGATGCGAATGAATGTGGATGCCCAACGAATAAAAACTGTGGGTTTTGGCAATACAATGCCCAAAATCAAAAACCCTACGCCGGCAGAAAGAAAACAAAATCGACGCATCGAAATTTATTTACATTAACGTTTCTTACGCTTTTTCTTTTGGGGAGACTTGGCTCCATAAGGTGTTGGATGTTCTACTTTGGCCAAAGAATCCCGCTTGAAAAAGGCAATTTTAACTGAATCAGTCAATTCATCATTAGTCAAAGGACGTACGATTACGCTAGAAACACCCATGGGAACTAAGCCTAATGCTTCAGCAGCAACAAGGGATAAATCGATGAGTCCACCCCGTATAAATGGCCCTCTGTCATTAATGCGTACAAGCGTTTTCTTACCTGTTTTAGGCAACTCAACTTCAACCCAGGTACCAAACGGAAGGGTACGATGTGCCGCTGAAAAAACATAAGGATGATATGGCTCGCCTGAAGTTGTTTTCCTTCCCCAAAAACGCATATGGTAATACGTTGCCTTACCCGTTTGTGTTTGTGCCTTCAGAATTGTACTTCCGAAGAAAAGAAAAAAAGATCCGTATAGTATAAGCTTCATCGATGGCAAAAGTAACCTCAATTACCTTTAAAACAAAAAGGCCCTCATTTAGAGGGCCTTTTTAAATCTAGATAAATACCGATTAACGCTTGTTAATGTCAACAAATGCACGTGGGGTAGCACCTACATAAATTTGACGAGGACGACCAATAGGCTCTTTATTTGTCATCATTTCTTGATGTTGGGCAATCCAACCAGGAAGACGACCAATTGCGAAAAGAATCGTAAACATGTTGGTAGGAATACCCAAAGCGCGGTAAATAATACCCGAATAAAAATCTACGTTTGGATATAATTTACGTGCAACGAAATACTCATCACTTAAAGCTGCTGCTTCCAACTCTTGGGCAATTTTCAAAATTGGATCTTGGACACCCAATGCTGTCAATACATCATCTGCCGCTTTTTTAATGATGCGGGCGCGAGGATCAAAGTTTTTATAAACGCGGTGACCGAAACCCATTAGGCGGAACCCCGAATTTTTGTCCTTCGCCATGGCAATAAACTTCGCGGTATCACCACCGGCTTGCTTAATCTCTTCCAACATCTCGATAACCGCTTGGTTTGCACCTCCGTGTAAGGGACCAAACAAGGCCATAATTCCACCAGAGATACTTGAAAACAAGTTAGCATGAGATGACCCAATCAAACGAACGGTAGACGTGGAGCAGTTTTGCTCATGGTCTGCATGTAAGATTAATAACTTATTCAACGCTTTTGAAACAATGGAATTTACCTCATACGCCTCACCGGGTTTTGCAAACATCATTTTCAAGAAGTTGGAGCAATAATCCAACGTCTGATCAGGAGCTACAATTCCTTCCCCAATGCTTTTCTTGTAATTCCAAGCGGCAAAAATGGGCAAAGCAGCCAACAAACGTAAGATGTTATCTTCTTTCTGATCCGTTGAATACTGTCCCTCCATTAAACCTACTAAAGCAGACAATTCACTCATTGGGTGCGTTGAGGTAGGAATAACGTGTGCAATGTTCAACAAAGCTTGATTCGCAACCGTATATTTTTGAACTGCCGCCTCAAAAGCATCTAATTGAGCCTGCGAAGGTAATTCACCATGTAATAAAAGGTAGGCAACTTCTAAGAAACTCGCCTTGTCGGCCAACTCCTCTATACTATACCCACAATGCCTTAAAATTCCTTCTTCACCATCTAAAAAAGTAATTGCACTTTTTGTGGCTCCTGTATTTTTATAACCCGGATCGTAGGTAACATAACCTGTCAAATCACGTAACTTGGCGATATCGATGGCTTTTTCATGTTCTGTTCCTTCTAAAGTAGGTAGTTCAAAACTCTTACCATCCACATTGATTACTGCATTTTGAGACATAAGCTTAATAAATATTTTGTATAAGGTCAGGTAATAAAGAGACAGATTAATGCTGTGCTCCAAATTCAAGCCCCTAAGATAATACGATATTTTGAAAGGTTGCTTACCTTTATTAATCCTATTAAAATAAATTTATTTAACACAATTTTTTCTTCGCATATTTCAAAAAATATTGGATTTATGGCTCTTATCTCTGAATTATTCAAAAGTTACTCATTTAGTTCACAAGATCGATTTCTTCAATACGTCCAAATTGATACACAATCAGACCCCCTTTCTTTACATTGTCCATCTACATCAAAACAGAAAAACTTAGCTAAAATTTTGGTTCATGAATTGCAAGCGTTGGGAATTCAAAATGCTGAAATGGATGAATTTGGCTATGTATATGCGCACTTGCCCAGCAATGTGGAGCAGGCTATTCCTGGAATATTTTTCTGCTCGCACATGGATACCTCGCCTGATTGTTCCGGCGAAAATGTAAAACCCATCATTCATCATAACTATCAAGGCCAAGATCTCCTATTACCTGACGATCCCAAGGTAATAATTCGCCTTTCTGAGCATCCCGATCTATCTGAGCAAATGGGGAATGACATCATTAGTGCCAGTGGATTGACCTTATTGGGTGCTGATAATAAAGCTGGCATTGCAGAAATCATGGATGCTGTCACTTTTTGGACAAAGCATCCTGAAGTTCCTCATGGACCTATCACCATCATATTTACACCCGACGAAGAAATAGGGCGTGGCACAGATCATATTAACTTGTCGAAAATCGATGCCCAATTTGGCTATACGTTGGACGGTGAAAAACGCGGACACCTAGAAAATGAAACCTTCTCAGCCGATAGTTTCCATATTTTCATTAAAGGCGTATCGCAGCATCCTGGTTTTGCGAAAGGGCGCATGGAAAGCGCCATTAAAATTGCAGCCGAAATTATCGCCCATTTACCCCAAGATACCTGCAGCCCCGAAACAACTGAAGAAAAACAGGGCTTTATCCACCCCACCGACATTTCTGGTCATGTAGAGGAAGCTCAGATTGATTTTATTTTACGGGATTTTGATTCCCAAAAGTTAAAAGAATACGGTGATATGATAAAGCAAATTGCTCATTCCGTTCTATTAAAATATCCCAAATCAACGATTCGTTTCGAACAAAAAGAGCAATACCGAAACATGTATGAGGTCCTACAACATTACCCTCACTGCATGGATTTAGCCATGGAAGCTATGCGATTAGCCGGTCTTAATCCAGAAAAACGATCGATAAGAGGAGGAACTGATGGATCTCGATTAACTTTTATGGGCCTTCCCTGCCCTAACATTTTTGCAGGTGAACATGCATTCCACAGCAAACAAGAATGGGTTTCTGTTCAAGATATGCACAAGGCAACCGAAACTGTGGTGTATTTGGCAAGTTTGATGGTAAAATAGTCGTTAGACGTTAGACGTTGGACGTTAGACGTTGGACCTTGGACCTTGGACCTTGGCGTGTTTTTTCTTTGGCAAACCTTACTGGATTGCCAAAGTTTGAGACGCATGAAATGCGGCGATTAGACTTTAGACGTAAGACGTTGGACGTTAGACGTTGGACCTTGGACCTTGGTGTGTTTTTTCTTTGGCAAACCTTACTGGATTGCCAAAGTTTGAGACGCATGAAATGCGGCGATTAGACTTTAGACGTAAGACGTTAGACGTTAGAAGTTGGACCTTGGCGTGTTTTTTCTTTGGCAAACCTTACTGGATTGCCAAAGTTTGAGACGCATGAAATGCGGCGATTAGACGTTAGGCGTCTATCGTTTAGTTTTATTCCCACTCAATCGTGGCAGGTGGTTTAGACGAAATATCATACACCACACGGTTGACACCTTTGACCTGATTAATAATTTCATTCGAAATACGCCCCAAAAATGGATAAGGCAAATGACACCAGTCGGCCGTCATACCATCCACACTCGTCACTGCACGTAATGCAACTACTTGCTCATACGTACGCTCGTCGCCCATGACACCTACCGACTGTACTGGCAACAAAATCGCTCCTGCTTGCCAAACATCATCGTAAAGTCCCTCAGATTTCAATCCATTGATGAAAATGGCATCTACTTTTTGCAAAATAGCTACCTTCTCCGGCGTGATATCACCCAAAATTCGGATACCTAATCCCGGACCTGGGAATGGGTGCCGACCCAAAATATCTTTTGGAATACCTAATGTTTTTCCTACCAAACGAACCTCATCCTTAAATAAAGCATCTAAAGGTTCTACAATCTTCAACTTCATGAAATCGGGTAATCCTCCCACATTGTGGTGCGACTTAATGGTTGCACTGGGCCCTTTCAAAGAAACCGATTCAATCTTATCCGGATAAATGGTCCCTTGGCCTAACCAAGAAACACCTTCAATCAAATGCGCCTCCTCATCAAAAACCTCAATAAATGTCTTCCCTATCGCCTTACGCTTCAACTCCGGATCAGATAATCCTTTTAAGGCATCATAAAATCGTTGTTTGGAATTCACCCCTTTTACATTCAACCCCAACGTATGATATGACGCTAATACTTGCTCAAATTCATCTTTACGCAACAATCCATTATCAACGAAAATACAGTATAGATTCTTTCCAATCGCTTGATGCAATAAAACCGCAGCCACAGAACTATCAACCCCACCGGATAAACCCAGAACCACTTTATCCGAGCCAATTTTAGCCTTCAATTCAGCTACCGTACGGTCAACAAATGAATCCGATGTCCACGTAGGCGCGCAGCCACAAATGCCCAACACAAAGTTTTGAATCAAAATACTCCCCTCGGTTGAGTGAGTAACTTCCGGATGAAATTGAATCCCAAAAATCGGTTTTGATACATGCGCAAAAGCTGCCACACGAACCGTCTCGGTTGATCCTATTAATTCATATTCCGCCGGCAATTCCATGATGGTATCTCCATGAGACATCCACACTTGACCGGTCGCCGATAAACCTTTCAATAAAGGACTGTCCTTTACACTTGTCATGTGCGCACGTCCGTATTCGCGATGTCCCGAATTTTGAACAGAGCCTCCGCCCTGATGGGCCAACAATTGTGCCCCATAGCAAATACCTAAAATAGGTAAGTTACCAAACAGGCTTAAATCAACACGCGGAGAATCTTCCTCACGAACAGAACAAGGACTTCCCGATAATATAATTCCTTTCACCGACTCGTCGATGGTAGGAATGTGATTAAAAGGATGGATTTCACAATAAACCTGTGCCTCACGAATTCGGCGCGCAATGAGTTGCGTTACCTGAGAACCGAAATCAAGAATAAGAATCTTTTCCGCCATGTCTGTTTTTACTTAAAAATAAACGGCAAAGGTCGCAATTTCTGAGTAAAAACCGAAAACTAATCCTGATAAATTAAGTAACGCTTCCGCATTTCTTTATACGTACGCAGGGCTGGCTCCCAAGATGCTCGTATTTCTGTCTCCGATTTACCTGCTAATAAACCCAAACGAATTCCATCAGTTCCGGCCAACTTATCAAAAAATGAAGGCGAAGTGAAGAAAGACTCTTTTCCTCCCGTCTTTGTAAACATCTCCATGAGGAAACGTAAACTAAATCCCAAGGAACGCGTATCGACCGAGCGTAAGTCCAGACCATAACACAATTGACCCTTTAAAGGTGGATCCATGGCACCTGGAGTAGGTACAGGCGTGAATGTATAACTTCCAGCAGCTGAATTAGGCGTACCTACCACCTGAAATTGGGTTTGTGTTCCACGTCCTACACTCACAATGGTAGGTTCGAGTAAACAAATGGATGGATATAAACCGATTGATTGATCATTGGGCAAATTAGGTGATGGGGCAATAGGTACTTGGTATGTGCTCTTGTGCGTATAATTCGAAACTGGTATGACTTGCAAATCACAAATAACCCGATTTGCCAACCAGCCTTCCCCATTCAACATCTTCGCATATTCGCCCATTGTTAATCCATGGACAACAGGAATTGCGGTTAGACCCACAAAAGATGCAAAGCGACTTGGATCTAAAACGGGCCCATCAACGTAGTGGCCATTCGGATTTGGACGATCGAAAACAAGCAATTTTACTTTATTCTCAGCACAAGCTTCTTGGACATATAACAAGGTTGAACTAAAGGTGTAAAAGCGCGCACCTACATCTTGAATATCAAAAATCACGACATCTATCCCCTTAAAATCCTCTGGCGTAGGTTTCTTATGCTTGCCATACAAAGACACCAAAGGCAAACCCGTCTTAGAATCCACTTCATTATCGATATGAGCACCGGCATCTGCTGTACCTCTAAAGCCATGTTCGGGTGCAAAAATGCGCTTTACCTGAATTCCTAAGGCTAATAAACTATCTGCCAAATGCGTTTTGCCAATTACCGACGTGTGGTTAACTACCAAGGCAACATGCTTTCCCTTCAATAAACGCAGATATTGATCCGTGTGATAAGCACCTGGCATGATTTGGCTATAAGCGATTTGGCTTAGGCCGAAAAACAATCCAAGGATAAGTTTGTAGTTTCGAAGCAATCCCATTTTCTTTGCGCGTTGGTTTATACTAACCAAATATCCGATAAAATTTAGAAATAAGAAACCGGTGAATTTCCCATTATTTATTGCCAAGCGAATACGCAGTACGAATGAGACCTCTTTTTCTAAGACGGTAACCTACGTTGGGATAGGTACAATTGCTATGGGAACCGGTATTATTTTAATTTCTTTTGCCATCTTATTCGGCTTTAAACAGGCAATTTTAAGTAAAATGCTGAGTTTTTCAGGGGATATACGTATCAGCCAAATTTCAGAAAATCACTCGCTGGCAGAATCACCCATGGCTAGAAATATTGCTTGGGAAAAACGCATGAGCCAGCATCCCAGTATTGACCATATTCAAGCACATGTGCAGAAACCTGCCATTGTAGTAGGCAAAGAAAATATGTCTGGAGTCGTAATTAAGGGAATCGGCGACGATATGCCAGCCAAACAAATGGCAGAAAACATGCGTGAAGGATCTTCCCAACTTAAAAATTCGCAAGATATCATTATTAGTAAAAGCTTATCAAAACAACTAAAAGTCAAACTGAATCAATCCTTAATTTTGTATTTTTTAAGCCAACCTGAACGGCCTCGGAAAGTCAAAGTAAGCGGTATCTATGAAACGGGTTTAGAGGAAATGGATAAACTGATGGTGTTAGCCGATCGTAACTGGGTACAAAAAATGAGTCGGTGGACAGCTGATTCCATTGGAACCTATGAAATCCATTTGAAATCTGCCGTTGACCCCAACCAACTCCTAAAAACCCTTCCTCATGAATGGAAATTAGAAACGAGTGAAGAATTATATCCCGAACTCTATGACTGGATGAAAATGCTTGACCGAAATATCATCATATTCATCAGTTTATTAATGCTGGTCGCATGCTTCAACTTGATCGCCACCTTATGGGTTCTTATCATGGAACGCGTACCGATGATCGGCTTATTAAGTTCATTAGGTTGTAACCAAAGTCAAATTAGGCAGATATTTTGGTGGAATGGATTCTTCATTTTGTTGAGAGGATTAATTCTGGCCAATCTCCTTGCTGCAGGATTTTGTTGGGTACAAGATTTTTATCAAATCATTCCATTAGATCCTGAAAATTATTACATGTCTTCAGTACCCATTCAATGGGATGTCCTTACATGGCTTTTAGTAAACCTGGGAACCATGCTTTTGGTAAGCCTGATGATTTATATACCTACACAATTAATTCAAAAAATAGACCCTAAAGATGCGATTAATTATAAAAATTAGCCTGTTTTTCCTAGTATGTACAACTTGTTTTGGGCAAGGATTCCATTATCATGTCGATTTAAATAATATACGACAAGATCGGGTTAAGGTGAAGGTAATTTTACCGAAACAAACCGAAAATAGCATTGTTTTCTCTTTCCCCAAACAAGTGCCAGGAACGTATGCCAACTATGATTTTGGGCGTTATATTCAAAGCTTTAAAGCCATTGCCAAGGATGGACAAATGCTTCCAGTCAAGCAAAAAAACATCAACCAGTATCAAATAGACCAGGTCGGCCGATTAGACCGTATTGAATATGAAGTAAACGATACTTGGGATAGCCCTGAGATTAAAGGGGAATATATTTTCGAACCTGCGGGCACCAATATTCAAAAAGATACCACATTTGCATTCAATGTGCACGGTTTTTTAGGGTATGTAGCCGGACAAGAAAAAAATTCAGTTCAATTAACGATCGAAAGACCGAAGCATTTATTTGGAGCAACTTCATTAGTTAACACAGGAAAAGGTAACCGGGATGTATTTACAAGTGCCAACTACCAAAGTTTAGTGGATGCCCCTATTCTTTACAGTCCTGCCGATACAGCCAGTATTCAATTTCCAGAAACAGATATCTTGATTTCTGTCTATTCGCCTAATGAAAAAATCACCGCTGAAGAAGTTGCTGAAAACATTCGTCCCTTGCTTATCGCTCAAAGAAACTATTTAGGTGGAAAATTACCCGTTAAGCGGTATGCATTCCTCATTGTTCTTTCGGACAACTTAAAAGGCGGAAGTTACGGGGCACTTGAGCATACGCTTTCTTCCTTTTACTACTTGCCTGAAGGAAATATTGAGGACCTAGGACAGACCATACGCGATGTATGTGCACATGAATTTTTCCATATAGTGACCCCACTCTCCGTGCATTCGGAAGAAATCGGCAATTTCGATTTCAATGATCCGAAAATGTCAGAACATCTTTGGCTGTATGAGGGTCTAACCGAATACGCTGCACATCACATGCAATTGAAAGGGAAGTTAATAGATGCCGATTCGTTTTTCCGCACCATTCAAGAGAAGAAAGAAACCGATGAGATGCAATACAAACAGGATGTCTCCTTTACTTCAATGAGTAAACAAGTCTTAGGCAAATACAAAGATCAATATGCGAATGTGTACCAAAAAGGAGCATTAATTGGTTTTGGTTTAGACATAACCCTTCGTAGATTGAGCCAAGGCAAATGGAACAATCAATTACTACTACAGGCTTTATCAAAAGAATATGGCGCTAATAAGTCATTTAAAGACGCTGAGCTTTTTGATAAAATCATTCAAATCACACATTTACCTGAGCTTGATAACTTTTTTCAATCCTATGTAGCAGGAACCAAAGCCCTTCCTATTCAAACATGGCTTCAACAAATCGGTTATACCTGGGATTCAAACCAAAAGGAGGAAGTAAAAACCCTGGGATTTGATGTACAAGGCCTGTCAATTAATTCCGAAACTAAACGAGCTGTCATTCAATCAAAGTCGGCGATTAATGAATTAGGTCAACTACTGGGCATGCAGGAAAAAGATGAATTAGTTGCTGTCAATGGGCTGCCAACTGACATTGAAAATTTCGCAAAAAACGCACAAAAAATACTTCAAATCATACAAAATGGAGATATGTTGGCCTGGGATGTTGCTCGAAAAACACCTAGTGGTAATTTTCAAACGGTCCACCTAAAAGCACCTTTCTCGGTGATCCAACAACTTAGTCGACAAGCGATTCGAGCACTACCAAATCCATCCAAAGGACAGTTGGATTTACGAACAAACTGGATGCAATAAAAAATCCCCGGCTATTAAGCCGAGGATTTTCAGTGTGCTAGCGCGTTGACTGTGCTTCCACGACCGCGATGGCGACCATATTCACAATTTCCCTGACGGAAGCTCCTAATTGTAAGATGTGGGTAGGTTTGGCCAAACCTAATAAAATAGGTCCCACATATTCAATATCCGCGGCTTCCTTTAACAAGTTGTAAGCGATATTCGCCGCAGACAAATTAGGGAAAATTAAGGTATTCGCCGTTTCATTCCCTAAAGCAGCAAAGGGGTAATTTTGTTGGCGCAACTCTTTATCAAAAGCCAAGTGCGCTTGCATCTCCCCTTCAATAATCCAATCGGGATGTTTCGCTTGTAATATTTGGGTGGCTTGACGCATTTTAATTGCATCTGCCCCATCGGCTGAACCGAAGTTGGAATAACTCAATAAAGCAATCCGAGGAACAATATTAAAGCGTTTTACCGCTTTAGCTGTCAGTTCTGTAATTTCGACAAGATCTTCAACACTGGGATCGAAGTTCAATGTGGTATCTGAGAAAAACAATGGCCCCTTCTGGGAAAGAAGCAAATACATTCCTGAAACTTTTTTCACCCCATTTTGCTTACCGATTATCTGTAAGGCGGGTCGAATGGTTTCCGGATAATTCTTCGTCAAACCACTAATCACCCCATCCGCCCGATTAGTCTCTAGCATCATGGCAGCAAAATAATTACTCTTCCGTACTTGTTTATTGGCCTCCCAACGGGTCACCCCGCGGCGCTTTCTTTTTTCGTAAAACAGCTCTGCAAACTCGGCAACGAGTTCCGCATTGTCCGCATGTTTAAAATCCATGATTTCAGTGTTACCTAAATCGACGTGATTTTCCTCGCAGATGGCCTGAATCTTTTCACGTGAACCTAATAAAATCGGTTTAGCGATACCTTCATCGAGCACTTCGCGTACGGCTTTTAACACTTTTAAATTCTCAGCATCTGCGAAAATGATGCGCTTAGGCTTACTCTTAGCGCGTTTAAAGATAAACTTCATCACTTGATTATCTAAGCCAAGGCGTTTCGCTAATTGCAATTCATAGGCCTCCCAATTTGTGATGGGCTTTGTAGCCACACCAGACTCCATCGCTGCTTTGGCAACGGCCATGGAAATGGTTGTTATTAACCGAGGATCTACCGGTTTAGGAATGATATAGTCGGGACCAAAACTTAGGCTCTTTTCATTATATGCCAAATTAACGATATCAGGTACCGGTTTTTTTGCTAAACAGGCAAGCGCTTTCGCTGCGGCCAATTTCATTTCATCATTAATTTCAGTCGCTCGTACATCCAGTGCCCCACGGAAAATGAATGGGAACCCTAAAACATTGTTCACTTGATTTGGAAAATCAGAACGACCCGTAGCCATGATTAAATCATCGCGTACAGCAATTGCTTCATCATAACCAATCTCAGGCGTTGGGTTTGCCATGGCAAATACAATGGGTTGGGTAGCCATCGATGCAATCATTTCAGGTTTTATGATATTGCCAACTGATAGTCCCAAGAAAATATCGGCACCATGCATAGCTTCCGCTAATGTTACCGACTTCCCAGCAGGGCCAGCTAGAGGAGCCAAATATTGATTCAGGTCGTTGCGGTCTTTTGAAACCAATCCATCTTTATCAAAAATGTAAAAATTCTCAATGCGCGCGCCAAGTTTCAAATACAGTTTAATACATGAAATTGCCGCAGCTCCAGCGCCAGAAATAACAAATCGCGCGTCTTCGATATTCTTACCCACAATTTCTAGCGCATTGATTAAGGCAGCCGATGAGATAATGGCAGTACCATGTTGATCATCGTGCATGATGGGAATCTTTAATCGCGCTTTCAATTTCTCTTCGATTTCAAAGCACTCAGGGGATTTGATATCCTCTAGGTTAATCCCGCCAAAAGTAGGTTCTAAGTTGACAACCGTCTCCACAAACTGATCCGGATCTGTGCATGCAAGTTCTAAATCAAAAACATCGATATCCGAAAATACTTTAAACAAAACTCCCTTCCCTTCCATCACAGGCTTACTTGCTTCAGGGCCAATATTCCCTAAACCAAGAACAGCGGTACCGTTTGAAATAACACCTACCAAATTACCTTTGGCCGTATAATCATAAACCTTTTCTACATTGGCCGCAATCTCCAAACATGGTTCTGCTACACCAGGTGAATATGCTAAAGAAAGGTCGCGCTGCGTAGCGGTTGATTTAGTTGGCTTTACTTCGATTTTCCCGGGTTTACCACCTGCGTGGTACTCCAGGGCATCTTGTTTTAATATGGATGAAGTGGACATAAAATTATATTAGGCTTCTGGTTGATGAAATTCTCCTTCGTGTTTGGCTAACCAAATCGTGGCTACCCCGTTTCCAATAAAATTGGTAATGGCTCGCGCCTCCGACATAAATCGGTCAACGCCAAGTAATAAGGCAAGCCCCTCTAGCGGAATAACTTGCAATGCGGTTAATGTAGACGCAAGTACCACAAAACCACTACCAGTAACACCTGCAGCACCTTTTGAGGTAACCATAAGTACACCAATGATGGTTAATAGTTGCTCCCAATTCAGTTGGATACCATAGACCTGGGCTAAAAATAAGGTGGCCATGGATAAGTAAATACTGGTTCCATCCAGATTAAACGAATAACCGGCAGGGACCACAAGACCTACAACGGATTTGGAACAACCCATGCGTTCTAATTTCTTCATTAACGATGGTAAAGCAGCCTCTGATGAGGAAGTGCCTAAAACAATCAATAATTCTTCTTTGATGTAATTTAAAAAAACCGTGATACGTTCACCGCAGCTTCGCATAATCAGGGCTAATATGACAAAGATAAAAATCGCCATGGTGGCATATACGGAAACCATCAACTTTGCTAAAGGCAATAACGAATGAATACCAAATTTCCCGATTGTATAAGCCATACCACCTAAAGCACCCAATGGAGCTAAATACATAACAAACTTAAGCCCTTTAAAAACCCAATGTTCAGCCTGTTGCATTCCTGAGATCATCCGGGCTTTTCCTCGTACAAAGTTCAAAAAAGAACCAAAGCATAATGAGAAAGCCAAAACCTGAATGGTAAAGTTTTCTTTAAAAAAAACCATCCAACTGAAACTTGCGGCCTTTTGCGTAAACTTTGAAATATCCCCACCAGCTATATCAGCACGAATTACACCTTCCCCCGGGGTAAGCACATGGGAGACACCTAGACCAATAATCAAAGCTAATGTTGTCACAACTTCAAAGTACAATAAAGCCTTACCGCCCACGCGGCCTACCTTCTTTAAATTTCCCATGTTGACAATCCCTAAACTGATCGTTAAGAAAATGATGGGATGAATGAAAAGTTTAACTAGGCTGATGAATATTCCCGAAAAAAGTTCACTTAAGCTAGGTCCAAATGATAAATCCGTTCCTAAAAACTGATAATTAAATTTCTTTTCTAACACAGGGTAAAGCGCTAGTTCTGAATCAAAATGACCAATAATTACACCAGCGAGAATAGATAACAATACCCAAAATGTGAGATTATGTGTAATATTTTTACCAATCATACGTTAAATCGAGGTTGTGTAACAAATGTAAGGAACAAAAAGGAGAAATTCGAGGTTTGCGATTGTAAGCTTATTTACCGAAATTTGCAGACTCATTTTTTACTATTTTTATCTATGTCGAATTCCATTAAGTGTCTTATTATCGGTTCAGGTCCAGCAGGTTATACTGCAGCTATTTATGCTTCTCGGGCAGGATTACATCCTGTAATGTATCAGGGGGGGCAACCAGGCGGTCAATTGACTACGACGACTGAAGTTGATAATTTTCCAGGTTATCCGAATGGAATTGATGGTCCGGCTATGATGGTTGATTTAGAAAATCAAGCCAAACGTTTTGGAACGGATGTGCGTTATGGCATGGCGACAAAAGTAGATTTCACAAGCCAACCAAAGAAGGTTTGGATCGATGAAACCACAGAAATCCTAGCGGATTCAGTAATTATCGCGACAGGTGCTTCCGCTAAATGGTTAGGCTTAGCCGGCGAGACAACCTTTAATGGGTTGGGTGTTTCAGCATGTGCTGTATGCGATGGTTTCTTTTATCGCAATCAAACCGTTGCCGTAGTAGGTGCTGGTGATACAGCTGCTGAGGAAGCAAGTTATTTAGCCAATTTATGTACAGAAGTGCATTTAATTGTTCGTAGAGATCAAATGCGAGCATCCTTAATCATGCAGGAGCGAGTGAAAAAAAACCCCAAAATCACGATTCACTGGAATTCAGAAACAGAAGAAATTTTAGGTGATGCCAATGGTGTTACCGGAATTCGTATTGTAAATAACGTAACAAAAGCAAAAGAAGAAATTGCTTTGACAGGATTCTTCGTGGCGATTGGTCACCAACCGAATACGAGCATCTTCAAGGGTCAATTAGACATGGACGCACAAGAATACTTAATTACCGAAAAAGGAACTAGTCGGACAAATATTCCAGGGGTATTTGCTTGTGGAGATGTACAAGATTCGATGTACCGACAAGCCGTTACGGCAGCAGGAAGTGGTTGCATGGCAGCATTAGACGCAGAAAGATGGTTGGCTGCCAATAATTTACATTAATCAAAGCCTATGAAAATTAGCAAGGTTTTTCTTGGTCTTAGTTTGGTCTTTATGGCCCTAACTGGCTATTCACAAGAAAATAAGCTTTTCAAGAAAAAGACCAAAATCGAATCTAAACCGAATTCTTCTTTGTATCAGGAAAAAACGGCTAAGAAAGATGAATTGGACGAATTACCACCATTGACTTTTCGTACAGAGAGCGATGCCAAAGAAACGGCTATTCAGGGTTCAGAATTACAAGAGCGTAAATATGAGCCATTGAAAGTCATCAACCCAAGTATTAGTAATTTCGATACGACATCCATTGATGAAGGAGAATCCTTGGTCGTGGAAATCGAAGAGGAAAATGCACCGGTAGGAACAGAAGATTTCGTCTCCGTGGCATCTTATTTTTCAATTTGGGATACCAAAAGTATCGACCCCTATTCCATCGATGCGAAGGAATTTGATGAGCCGGTTGACTTGGAGTTGTACAATTTAGCCGCAGGCCATAATTGGGCTATGCCCTTAGCTTCTATGAGGCAAACAAGTCCTTTTGGGCCACGCTGGGGTAGATTGCATGCAGGTGTCGACTTAGATTTAGAAACGGGATATCCTGTTTTTGCACCCTTCGATGGCATAGTTCGTGTAGTAAATTTTAACCCAGGTGGGTATGGAAAATACATGGTTTTACGTCATTACAATGGTTTAGAAACACTTTTTGGACACCTTTCGAAACAAGGATTAGAATCGGGCACTTTAGTTAAAGCCGGTGATGAGATTGGATTAGGTGGAAATACGGGACGAAGCACTGGGGCGCACTTACATTATGAAACACGCTATGAAGGAAATCCATTCAACCCAAATCAGGTTTATAATTTTGCCATAGGCGAACCTCTCTCAGATCACTTATTAATAACCGCCCAAACCTTTAATATTCGTGCTTTATCACTTCGAAATGAATACGGAAGTGTGGGTGAAAAAATCAAAACAAGAAGCAAAGTTTGGACGAAAGTACGTTCAGGAGATTCTTTGCGATCGATTGCTCAACGAGCTGGCATTTCTGCTAGTAAATTAGCTAAGTTAAACGGCTTAAAAATGTCCTCGAAAATTAAAGCTGGAAGACGCCTTCGTATTCACTAAGATAATGAAATTAGATATACTCGTTTTAGCTGCACATCCAGATGATGCGGAATTAGCCGTTGCAGGCACCATCGTATCTGCCATAGCGAAAGGGAAAAAAGTGGGTATTGTTGACTTTACGCATGGAGAATTAGGAACACGAGGCACTCCCGAAATCCGTTTAGCTGAATCGGTTGCAGCAACGGACATATTGGGCATTCAAATTCGTGAGAATATTGGTTTAGCGGACGGGTTTTTCATGAATGATCAGGCGAGCCAATTGAAGTTAATTGAAGTTATTCGGGCTTACCAGCCGGACATTGTATTGGCGAACGCCCTGGAAGATCGGCATCCTGACCATGGAAAAGGTGCTCAATTGGCCATAGATGCTTGTTTTTTGAGTGGCTTGCGGAAGATTGAAACATTCAGAAATGGTGAGCATCAGAAAGAATGGCGTCCTAAGCAAATCTTTCATTACATTCAAGATCGTTACCTTGAACCTGATTTCGTTGTTGATGTAACGGAACATTGGAAAACGAAGGAAGCGGCAATTCGCGCATTTCGCAGCCAATTCTTTGATCCGAAATCCAACGAACCGGCATCGTATATTTCGAGTCCCGAATTCCTAAACTTCATCGAAGCACGTGCCCGTGAAATGGGACACAAGATTGGGGTAACGTATGGAGAAGGGTTTCAAACACAGAAAACAATAGCAATCCAGGATTTGACTTCGCTCATTTAAAAGGCTTGATAAGTCGAAAACACCCGTTGCATGTAGGCTTGACCGAACGTCAATAATTGGGTGCTTCCCTCCTGTTTAATCACGCGTTTTCCCGCATTATCAAAGCTGGTAAATCCTTTCGGACTAATCACCCCAAATCCATTATCCCAGTCGAAAAATGCATATCCCTGCTTCGAATTTGTGGTGAACAAATCTTGGCTAAATTTGAATCTTTGGCCGTCTAAGCTTAATTGGCCCAACAAGGTTTTGGCAATATCGGTTTGGCTACCAAACACCGATATTTGTTTCCCACGAAATTCAGGTTTGATGACATCGCCAAAAAATACCAGTGGAATATGGAATCGTTCAGCCGCTGAAATCGGATATTTTTCCTTTGGTAAGCGATGGCCGTGATCAGCTACGATGACAAAAAGCGTATTATTAAACCAAGACGCTTTACGTGCTGAACGGATAAAAGCCCCCAACGATTTATCAGTATAAAAAGCCGTACTCCGAAAACGATTCGGTAAATCGGATCCTGGAAAGCGCGGAGCCTCCGGAATCTCAAAAGGTTCGTGGTTGGAAAGTGTCAGCATCGTCGCAAAAAACGGTTGGCTTAACTGACCCAACTGCTGTTTAAATCGCTTAAAAACAACACCATCATGGGCACCCCATTTTGAATTTTGATCCTCAGGCGCAAACGCATGCTTGTCGGTGGAATGATCAAATCCGTGGCTCAGCACATACGATTTAAACCCAAAAAACTCACTCTCTCCCCCATACATAAATGCCGTTTCGTAGCCCTGTTCCTTAAATACTTGAGCAAGCGAGGGTAATTTTTCCTGCTTATCCGTCTCGGAAATAATACTTTTGGTTGCTTGCGCAGGAAAGGCACTCATCACGGCAATCAAGCCTTTATCAGTACGATCTCCTGAAGCATATAAATTCGTAAAAGAAACACCTTGCTCCATCAATTGCCCTAATTCGGGGCTTATTCCCGGCTCACCCCCTAATGATGCTACGACATCAGCCGTGTAACTTTCCAAGAGAATGAAGACGATATTGGGGCGTTTATGGGTGAAAATTTCTGTTCGGGCCAACGAATCTGCTGATTGATAAACATCTAGAATTGAATCTATTTGAGAATCGGGTAAGTAATGAAAGTCACCGGTATTTCCCGCTAAATTATTCGTAACATCCTGCGCCAAATTCCAAGAAGTATTGACAGCCGCATGATTTAAGATAGGCTTGGAAGAAAAATAAGCCATGCTTTGGCTGATGGGAGCTAATTGCCAACCGCCCCGTACGCTTAAAAAGGTCAGCCCTAAAACAAATAAACTGAGCAATGGACGCACGAGCCATGGATGTAGCTGAAATGAAGGGCGGATGAAAAAGCGAATGAGCCAAGCAAAAAACAGCACTTGAAATAGGAAGATTCCGACCGTCAAACCAATACCCGTTTCCAGGCTAGAAATCGTTGATTCATACGGATAACTAAAAAATATTTTGAAGACTTTAAAGTTGACCTTCGCTCCCCACTCCTGATAAATATTCAAATTTACGGCCCCAATAAGTGAAAAAAGGCCAATAAAAAACCGTTGGTACCCAATCAAAAAACGCGGGGAAACAAATGATTTCCCTATGATGATCTCTACCACCCAGAGTAAAACAGGGATAACAAGTACGTATCCCGTCATGGAAGCATCAAGACGCAAGGCTGATTGAAAAATCACGAAAACTTCAGAGCTACCGTCCTCGGTTATGGCATCCCAAAATCGAACAACAAAAATCAGCCGCTCGACCAAAAAGAAAATTAGCCAAAAAGCATAAAGTCGAAGTAGGTTAATTAAATAGCTCAATCGATGTATCGTTTGGTAATATCTTGATAAGAATCAATGCGTCGATCCCGCATAAATGGCCAGATACGTCTGTATTGCTCTTGTGTATCCAAATCAATTTCAATTATTGCAACTTCTTCCGTGTTGTGCGGAGCTTGATACAGCACTCGCCCAAAAGCATTGCTCACAAAGGAACCTCCCCAAAAAGTCTGGCCATTTTCCTCTCCTACTCGATTAACAGCAATCACGGGTACTTCATTAGCTACCGCATGGCCACGCTGAACGGTTTGCCAAGCTTGATATTGTTCACGGTTTATTTCGCTGCTCGGTTCTTGGTTATCCCAACCAATAGCGGTTGGATAAATCAATACTTCTGCCCCTTTCAGCGCAGTTAAACGAGCTGCTTCAGGATACCATTGGTCCCAACAAATCAAAATACCCAATTTTCCATAACTCGAATCGAACACTTGATATCCTAAATCACCTGGTGTAAAATAGTATTTCTCTTCATAGCCGGCATCTTGCGGAATGTGCATTTTACGATATTTACCTAGATAGCCTTTGGCATAATCGAGTACGGCACAGGTATTATGGTAAACACCTTTGCTGCGTTTTTCAAACAATGAAGCTACGATTACAACCTTTAATTCCTGTGCTAATGCTAACAAAGAATCCGTTCCTGGCCCAGGAATAACTTCCGCTAAATCGAAATAGGCAGCATCTTGTTTATGGCAGAAATATACTGAACGATACAATTCTTGCAAGCAAATCACTTGGGCACCTTGGGCGGCTGCTTCCCGGATTTTAGCCACGGTTTTTGCTTGATTTGCTTGAACATTTTCCGAACAAGTCAATTGCAATAAGGCAAATTTGATATTTTTCATAATGCTTGTGCGGCGCGTTTAATCGCCGAAAGATCCAAAGAATTCATACAATTAAAATGTCCTAAAGGACAAACATTTGAACCTTGTGTAGAGCAGGGCCTACACGGTAGATTCGTATTCTCAATAGCTGTAAACTTCGTTTTGTAGGGTGTGAAACCAAGACCAACGTGCGTGCTTCCCCAAATGGTGAATAAATTAGGATGTTTAAGTGCAGCAGAAATATGCATCATGGATGAATCATGTGCGATGACCATAGCAGCTTGTTGGGCAAGAGACGCACTTTGCGCAATACTTGTTTTCGAACAAAGATTTAGCACTTTTTCAGGAAAAAGCGTAGCTAATCGGTACCCAATTTTTTCATCCCAATCATCCCCCACCAAAACAACTTGTTGGGGAATCGCATCAAGCAATTCGATCATTTTTGGATATGACAACACCTTGGTTTGATGTGCAGCTCCGATGGCAAAAAGAATGTAGGGTGCTTTTATGCCAAAATCAGACAGATTAACGTGAGACGCAGCGGGAATAAAATAATCCAAGCCTTGGCCATCCGACTGAAGTCCGAGCGATTGTAAGTTTCGGTCAACAAGGTGTCCGGGCAAAGTGTTCACTTTCGTTTTAATGAAGGTTTTACGGGCACTTGTGTATTTATTGATTTGCTTGGGTAGCTTCCCTAGCAGCAAACACAAAACATGCGAACGAAGGTTTTTGTGAAGGTCATAAATGATGTCAAAACCCTGATCACGAAGCTCAGCAGCAAATTTCAATATATTACCATCAAAACCATGAACATCATGTACATGTGGATTTCCCTCCCATAAGTGAGCGAAGGAAGCCTTGGTCGCGATGTGAATTTCGGCATGAGGGAATTGTGCTTTTAGTACACGCACTATGGGTGTGGTTAAAAGAATGTCACCGATGGACGAAAAACGAATACAAAGGATTTTCTGCATGTAAAAAAAATACGTCGCAAAATTAAGAAAAATCTATTCTCTTTCATTCTTTTCGGTAAATTGCATGCTTAATTGAATGGATTACATGGAGCAGAAAAGACAAGATACCGCCTCAGCACTTAAGGATATAATTTCACACGCCAAGGAATATGGCTTTGTATTCCCGTCTTCGGAAATTTACGATGGCTTGCAAGCCGTTTACGATTATGGTCAAAATGGTGTAGAATTAAAGAATAATTTAAAGAACGTTTGGTATAAGGCCATGACGATGTTGAATGACAACGTGGTAGGCTTAGATGCGGCTATTTTTATGCATCCCTTAACTTGGAAAGCTTCTGGTCACGTAGATTCATTCAATGATCCGATGATTGACAATAAGGATTCAAAGAAGCGTTATCGGGCAGATACTTTATTAGAGGAACGTGCTGCAGCGCTGGAAGACGAAGGAAAAGCGGATGAGGCGAAGGCCTTAATGCAAGCCATGGCGAAAGGATTGGATGCAGGAGATTTAGAGGCTGTACGCCAATTGATTATTGATCAAAATATTAAATGCCCCGTTTCGGGTACTGCGAATTGGACCGAAGTACGTCAGTTTAACTTGATGTTCTCGACCCAAGTGGGAGCCGTATCGGAAGATGCATCCTTGATTTACTTACGTCCGGAAACGGCGCAAGGGATTTTCGTGAATTTCTTAAATGTGCAAAAAACGGGCCGTATGAAGGTGCCTTTTGGTATTGCGCAAATTGGAAAAGCCTTCCGTAACGAGATTGTAGCCCGTAATTTCATTTTCCGTATGCGGGAGTTTGAACAAATGGAAATGCAATTTTTTGTGCGTCCTGGCACGGAGATGGAGTGGTACAATAAATGGAAAGAGACGCGTATGAAGTTTCACCAGGCAATCGGCCTACCGGCTGATTCCTTGAAATTCCATGATCATGAGAAGCTTGCGCATTATGCTAATAATGCTACCGATATTGAGTATCGGTTTCCATTTGGCTTTAAGGAGATGGAGGGAATTCACTCGCGGACTGATTTTGATTTAAAATCACATCAAGAATTATCGAAGAAAAAGCAGCAATATTTTGACCCAGAAATAAATCAGAACTATATTCCGTATGTCGTGGAGACGTCGGTGGGTGCAGATCGATTGTTTTTAGCGATTTTGTGCAATGCATATACCGAAGAAACGACGGGTGAAGGTGAAAGCTTGAAGCAACGCGTTTACTTGAATATTCATCCGGCTTTGGCGCCTACGAAAGTTGCGGTATTGCCATTAGTGAAGAAAGATGGATTAGCGGAGAAAGCACAAGAGATAACAAATCAATTAAAATTTGCCTTTAATACAACGTACGACGATGGTGGCGCCATAGGCAAGCGCTATACCCGTCAAGATTTAATTGGAACGCCGTATTGCGTCGTAGTTGATTACCAAACGATGGAAGATCAAACAGTAACGGTGCGAGATCGCAATACGATGAGCCAAGAGCGCATTTCTATCGCAGACCTAAAAGAAAAACTAGGTTATGCGGTATCGATGGAGCGTATTTTTGAAAAACTAGTTTAAAAACGCAAACAACGACGACATGATGATTGATCAGAATCCAGCTGAAGAGGAAAACCTACCCGTACCAACATCGAAGCCAACAGACCAGCTTTCGAATGAAGTAGAGGAACCAATAACTGAAGAGACGGTAGAAATGCCATCAAATGAAGTGCAAGAACCAGCACCAGCGGAGGTAGTAGAAATGCTTTCGAAAGAAGTTTTGGTAGCTGCACCAGTTAAAGAGGTAGAATACCCCTTATTCGATTTTGCAGTTGCTTCAAAAGACAACTTCTTGTCGTATTTCGGAAAAATCAAGGAAATCGTGTCAGATCATGCCCATCCAAGTACTTACAAAAAGGTGGATGAGATAACAAAAGAAGTCAAGGAAGCTTGGACTCAATTGAAGCAAGCGGAAAAACAAGCCGCCATTGAGGCATTTAAAGCTGCTAATGATGGAACAGATGAGGGATTTGATTTCAAGGATGAAGCAGTTCATGCGGTGGATCAGTTAATCCATTATATCCGTTCAGAGAAACAGGTATTCTTCCAAGGGTTAGAAAAAGCGCGTGAGAAGGCATTAGAAGGTAAGACGCGGTTAATTAATGAATTGCGTGACTTAGTGGATAAGGATGACAACAGTGATCCGGCCCATGTAAATGCAAGTTTTAAGACATTCAAAAAAATTCAAGAAGAATGGAAAGGTTTGGGAGCGGTTCAGGGTCCGATGAACCAAACTTTATGGCAATCATACCATGCATTAGTTGACCGTTTTTATTCAAACCGTTCGATATTCTTTGAGTTATTGGAACTTGATCGCAAGAAGAATTTACAGGCCAAAGAAGTCATTGCAGCAAAATTGGAAAAATTAGCTGATGCTGTTGCAAAGGCAACAAATTTGCCTGCTTTATTAAAAGAGGCTGAAGAATTATTCAATGAGTATAAGCACATAGGTCCGGCACAACGAGAAGAGAATAAGGCCATGTGGCAACGAGTAAAGAAATCGTTGGATGTTTTGTTTGAGCAAAAAAGACAGATTCAAGATGCCAACAAGGCGGTTTTTGAAGAGAATTTAAAGATTAAAAAGGAATTGGCAGGATTGATGAATGGATATTCAACTTTCCAGTCAACTTCCATTTCGGAATGGAACCAAGCATCCAAGGCTGTACTGGCCTTACAGGAGCAATGGGGAAAATTAAAGGGCGGATTACCGCGTGATGGTGGCAAAGAAGTTAGTCATCAGTTTTGGGCGGATTTAAAGACGTTCTTTAAGCATAAGAGTGAGTTCTTTGGTAAGATTGATGCGGAGCGTAAGGCTAATTTAGCCGCGAAACAGCAGTTGATCGACCAAGTAGAAGGCATCGTTGCTGTTGGAACTGAAACGCCAGAAATTACACAGACCGTAATCGAATTGCAAAAGAAGTGGAAGGAGATTGGTCATGTACCCGAGAAGCAGAAAGACAGTATTTATACTAAATTCAAAGCGGCGTGTGATGCGTACTTCAATTTAAAACGTTCTGCTTCCAAAGGAGCCAAAGACGTGGAGATGGATGCTAATTTAGCAGCTAAACAAGCGATTTTGGGAGAAATGGAAGCGATGTTAAAGGATGCAAGTTTATTGGCGCGTTTAGGTGAAGTTAAGGCAGCCTGGGATGCGGTAGGATTTGTACCAAAGAAGAACGTAAAAGAATTACAGGATGCATTCCGTAAGACATGGAATGCCTTAATTGATTTGGCGAGAACACAACCGAAGGAGCAATTAGCGGCTTGGGGATTTGAGTTGAAGTCTTTGAAGACGGAAACTGAGCAAACGGAATCGGCAGGGCCGTCAATGGATGCGCGTAAGAAGATTGCAGCCCTCGAAAATGATATTGCGGTGTTATCCAATAACTTAGAGTTTTTTGCTAAGGGAAAAAATGCTGACAAGCTTCGGGCAGATTTTGAAAAGAAAATTGAAGCGGCTGAAAAGGAATTAGAAAAATTGAAAAAAAGTTAATTTTTTTAGACTTCGGTTTTGCGATTTAGGAGAATAGCACTACTTTTGTAAACCGAAATGCGCCTCCTTAGCTCAGCTGGTAGAGCAACTGATTTGTAATCAGTAGGTCGTTGGTTCGATCCCGACAGGAGGCTCTGATAAGCTCAACAGAAATGTTGAGCTTTTTTGTTTTAGCGCTGGATCAAAAGTTAATTTGAATTATGCCAGAGGTCGAAATGTGGTGATCTTTATTTAAATACTATTGAATGTATAAGTTCACTTCTTTCTAAAAGGAGCTTAAAGGAACCTAAATTTGGGCGCATTATACGCCACAAAACATTTAGCTCGCTAATTGAAAATGGGTAAATACATATTCAAAGTCAACCAAACGGCAATCAATCATATCAAACGGTCGGTAAACGTAGGTCGTACTTGGGTTTGTTAAATTCTCCAAACTAGCCAAAAACAATTTTCCTTGGTCCTCATATAGGCAAGATGGAATAATGTGCAAAGGGGTCTCTTGTGGAATTTTCTTGTACTTCAATTGCGCTCTCAACTTATCAACTAATTGATCCGTTTTAGAATAGCTGTGAGTATATTTATTCACATGAAAAGACTCCCAGGTAACAATGTTTCTGCCTTTAAATGCGGGATTACTTGCCAAATGTTCACCCATCACCAAAACATGAGAATCCGAAATACAGGGTAATTCATCAATCAATGAAGTCAACTTTAAGGATGCATGCCCGTGGATAGGCTTTTGATTAGCTAGAATCAATTTTACGCATTCAGGACTTGTAAAGGCTTTTACATAGCGGCGCGGTTCATGCTGGCAACCTGGGTTCCAATTGGCCGTATTGATCCAATGAGAAAAATCCATCGCAATTTGGTTCATAGGCCTATTGGGTTCTAATGCATTCATTCGGAACCCTGAAAAGAGCCCATAACTCGGTTGAAAACCCCGAATAAGCAGCAGAGGCAAAGCTATTGAATGTCTCAAAAAGCGCGTCAAAAGACCTCTTTCACTTGGGTCTGTTAGTTG
>NZ_JBIIQN010000045.1:0-12374 GCF_044342065.1 Aquirufa sp.
TAATTGATTTGCGGGTGAAGGATGGTCAGGTGATTGTCGATCAGGTTACATCGGCTTTAGATTGTGGCGTGGTGGTGAATCCGGAAGGAGCAAAAAATATGGCCGAAGGAGCGGCAATTGATGGGATAGGTAATGCCCTGTTTGGCCAATTAACCTTGACGGAAGGAAAGACGGATCAGAAGAATTTTGATACCTATCGCATGATTCGTCACAATGAGGCGCCGAAGAAGATCGATGTGCATTTTGTGCAAAATGAGGTAGATCCAACAGGATTAGGCGAGCCGCCATTCCCACCTATTTTCGGAGCGATGGCCAATGCCTTGTATAAAGCCACAGGGAAACGATTTTACCAGCAGCCTTTTCAGCCGCAGGTCGAGGGCTAGGCTATAATTCGATGTCCTCGGGCTTGCCGTTCATAAAGTAATCAGTTTGCGGGAATAATAAATGTCGTACTTGCGGCCTATGACAACATCCCGAAAAACCTCATTAGCCGCTGGTATTTTGTACCTGCTCACTTTCATTTCAATTCCGACATTGTCGCTTTACCACGAAATCCATCAGCCTAATTTTATCCTTGGTTCGGCGCCTTCAAGTGATGTGGTATTGGGTGGAATGTTGGAATTATTGATGGCCTTGTTTTGTATCGGAACGGCTATTGTTTTGTATCCGGTATTGAGGAAGCAAAACGAAACGCTGGCTTTGGGTTTTGTGGCTGCGCGCGTATTAGAGGCTGCTCTGATTTTTGCGGGAGTTGCGGCTTTGTTGACCGTTTTGCAACTGCGCATTTTAGGTGCGGAGGCTTCGGTCATGAGCCGCGGGCTAGTGATGCTTTACGACCGTCTCTTCTTAATTAGCCAAAGTTTCATCCCAGCCGTGAATGGCCTGCTATTGGGAACGTTTTTATATCAAAGCCGTTTAGTGCCTCGTCTTCTCCCTATCATTGGAATCATCGGGGCTTTTACCTTGACTGCTGGAGATGTGGCGGTTTTGTATGGTGTCTATGACCAACACGCACCGATCGCGGGATTATCCGCTATCCCCATTGCCTTGTGGGAATTTTCGCTGGGAATTTATTTGACAGTGAAAGGGTTTAAAGAAAATCCGTTAATTTTAGCGGTATGAAAATCCCTATTTACCAAGTTGACGCCTTCAGTAATCAATTATTCAAAGGCAACCCTGCCGCCGTTTGTCCATTAACCGAATGGCTGCCAGATGAGCTCATGCAAAACATCGCTCAGGAGAATAATTTGGCAGAAACCGCTTTCATCGTTCCTGCTAATGACGGTTATGATATTCGTTGGTTTACCCCCACCGTGGAAGTTGATTTGTGTGGCCACGCAACTTTAGCGAGTGCGCATATAGCATTTCATGAGTTGGGTTACTTAGGAGATTTCGTCAATTTTCATTCCCACAGAAGTGGCCCATTGACCGTAACCAAAAGAGGTTCTGAATTAGTCCTGGATTTTCCTTGTGATACCCTCGAGCAAATGGCAGTAGAACCTATTCATAGTTCTGGACTTTCCAAAGCACCTCGCGCCGTTTTCAAAGGCAAAACGGATTACCTATTTGTCTATGATGCGGAGGAAGATATTCGCGCAATCCAACCGGATTTTGAAGCCTTGAAAATTCATCCCGTACGCGGGATCATTGTGACGGCTCCTGGTGAAAAGGTGGATTTTGTGTCTCGATTTTTTGGCCCAGCTTGTGGGGTGAATGAGGATTCGGTAACAGGTTCTGCGCATACGACTTTGACACCTTATTGGTCTGCTATTTTAGGTAAAACAACCCTAAGTGCACTTCAATTATCACAAAGAACCGGCTCGTTGACTTGTACGCTGAAAGGCGATCGAGTGGAAATAGCTGGTGAAAGTATGCTGTATCTAAGGGGTGAGATTTTGGTGTAGTCAACCCAAAATAGTCAAAACAAATTTGACACCACCCTCGTTTAACGACTATGCAAGGCGTTAAAAAACAACATTTACCTTCCAAAACCTGTCCCGTTTGCAACCGCCCCTTCGCCTGGCGCAAGAAATGGGAGAAGAATTGGGATCAAATCATCTACTGTGGTGAAAAGTGCAGACGTAGTAAATAAGTTTACCGACGAGGACATCGACCGCATCATCCAAATGGCGTGGGAAGATCGCACGCCTTTTGAGGCGATTGAATTTCAGTTTGGGCTGAAAGAAAAAGAGGTCATCGAATTTATGCGATTGAATAGTAAGGAGTCCAGTTTCCGCATGTGGCGCAAGCGCATGACGGGTCGTGGCACGAAACACCTGCAAAAACGCGTGGCAGTAGATCCCCGTTTCAAATGTACTTTGCAGCGTAGTATCAGCATGAATAAAATCAGTAAACGTTAGTGGATTTTCCTGCCAACTTAGATGCGGTTTACGAACGCATCGATCAGTTTGATCCTGAGCGTTATGCTCGGACGCGCAACTTTTTAAATGGTGGCGTTTCCTATCTTTCCCCGTATTTATCTCGCGGATTTATCACCGTTCCACAAGTTGTAGCCCGACTAAAAGACCGCGGCATCGGCATGGAACAGGCGGAAAAATTCATACAAGAATTAGCCTGGCGCGAGTTTTATACGCGTACATGGTTTCAAAAAGGTGATGGGATTTTTACAGACATTCGCCATCCTCAAGATGGAGTACTGAACAGCGGGATTCCGGAAGCGGTATTAACTGCGGAGACTGGGATTCGGTCGTTGGATACCTTCTTGGCGACATTTCCTCAGCGTGGTTATTTACATAATCACCTGCGGATGTACCTTGCGGCCATCACCTGCAATGTAGGGAAATACCATTGGTCTGAACCTGCGGCCTGGTTGTACTACCATTTGTTGGACGGCGATTTAGCCAGCAACGCGCTGAGTTGGCAATGGTGCGCGGGTACTTTTAGCAATAAGCTATATTATGTGAACCAAGAAAACATCAATAAATACACGGGCAGCAGCCAACAGGGAACTTTTTTGGATTGTACGTACGAGGAATTGCCCTTGCTTCAGGTGCCAGAGGAATTGAGAAAATCAGCTAAGGCCGACCTTGTTTTCACGCCGCCCGTGACGAAAGCACTCGAGATTCAGGAAGAGCTACCCACGTTCGTTTATACCCATTATACGCTCGATCCTACGTTTCACGAAGGGGAAGAAGGCAATCGAATTTTGGTCTTAGAACCAAGTCATTTCGCGAAGCACCCCATGTCGCCTCGGACGATGCAATTCATTTACGATCTAGCCGAAAATATACCAGGCATGCAGATTTATTATGGAGAATATGCATCGCTTAACATCAAATCCATTTTCAGAGATCATCCGATCAATGCACATTTTCAAGGAACGCGCGAGGTGCATCCGACACTGGCTCCGGGATTACAAGGAGAATTCAATAGCTTCTTTTCTTTTTGGAATAAACTAAGCAAAAAGCTGAGCTAGAAAGTTTTCCGCGTTGTTTAAATGCGTTTCCTTTTTCTCCAACGGCATCTTGTCCCAGGTACTGATGAGCATCGCCCAGCGCGGATTTTTGCGGAAGGTATCCCGCTGTTTATCCAAGAATCGCCAAAACAATCCATCCCAAATCTCCTGCCATTCGCCTTTCGGATAGTCACTCATTTTTAGAATGTAATTGGATCCGCAGATATACGGTTTGGTCGTCATTAATCCGCCATCGCTGAATTGCGACATGCCGTAGACGTTAGGAACCATCACCCAATCATACGCATCGATGTACATTTCCATAAACCAGCGATAGACTGCATCCGGTTTGATTTCGCACAATAGCATGAAATTTCCCAACACCATGAGTCGTTCGATGTGGTGATTATAGCCCGTTTTCAAGAGTTTGCGAATCGTCTGATCGATGGGTGCTAAGCCCGTGGTTCCGTCGTAAAAAGCGGCCGGCATTTCGTTCGTAAATCCCCAATAATTCGTGGTGCGTTGTTGGACACTTATTTTGCGATAGAGCAGTTGGACAAACTCGCGCCAACCGATAATTTGTCGAATAAACCCTTCCACACTGTTTAATGGGCCATCGCATGAAGCCACACGCGCGATCACGTTCGCAGGATTCAACAAACCCACATTGATCAATGGACTTAAAATACTATGAAACAAGGTCTTTTCTTGGGCTTTGATGGCGTCTTCATAATCACCAAACAAGTGCATTCGCTCCCGCAAAAATAAATCCAAAGCTGCTTGCGCTTCTGCATGTGTCACCGGGTAGTAGGCTCCCGAAAAGGGAACGTCGCTTGATCCTGGGTTACCTGAAAAATGGCTTGATACATAATCGACGGCCTCAGTTACATACGCGTTTTTAGACTCAGGGAATGGAGCCGGAATGAACGTATTTTTCGGAATTTTCTTACGGTTTTCGGTGTCGTAGGTCCATTGGCCGCCCACGGGTTTTCCTTCGGCATCAATTAAAATCCCCCGGTCTTTTCGTTGCTGGGTATAGAAGGCGGTTTGGTAATAAGGTTTGCGATTACCGAGTAAGTTGGTATCCGTATTTAGGAAGTTGGGGCTCGGTAAAAAGTTAACACTTCCTGACCGACGAAGGCGCCGTTCGACCAAGTAATCATTCGGGTCGAACAAGGAAATTTCGCCCTTTATGGATGCCCCTAAGCCAACTTCTGAGGCACGTGGATCTTGCGAATTAATGTATTCCACGGTCTTTCCTGCGGCACGCAATCGGTCCGCAAAAGCGCGCATGCTCGCCCGGTGGAAGATCAATTTCTGCTTGTGAAAAGCGTATTGCTTGAAGAATAAATGGGATTCAACGAGGTAGAAAACATCGGCCTCCTGAGCCAAAGTCTCCTCAAATAATTGGTGCGGAAAAATCAGAAATGTCCTCATTTATTCACGTGTTTAGCTAAGATTCTCACACCTTCTTGTCGGGCTTTTTTTGTCTTCCGTAATTCCCAAACTTGGTCGGATGCCGACTTTCTCGTCGCACTTAAATCTACCACGGGTGCTGGATAATCCACACCTATTTTAACTCCGTAGAGGGTCTGTTCCATATCGCTTAATTTCCAAGGTTCGTGAATTAAGGTGGCTGGTACTTGCGCTAATTCGGGTAACCATTTTTTGATGAACACACCATCGGGATCATGGTCATACGAGTTCTTCACGGGATTATAAATCCGGATAGTATTGATACCGGTTACGCCCGCTTGCATCTGGATTTGGGGGTAATGAATGCCGGGCTCGTAATCTAGAAATTGACGCGCTAAAAAGTGAGCTAAATCGCGCCAATCCTGCCATAGGTTAAAAACAAAAAACGATACGACCATGGCGCGCATGCGGAAATTCAAATAACCTGTTGCCACCACACAACGCATGCAAGCGTCTATTAGAGGAACTCCTGTTTTCCCTGTTTGCCAGGCTTCGATTAGCGCAAGATCACGCGGTTTTTCGAGGCTTTGGTAGGCCTTGTTTACCGGCTCAAATTCCATCCGAGACTCATCTTCAAATTTTTGAATAAAGTGACTTTGCCAGTGCAGCCTTGAGACAAAATTTTGAAGCGAACGTTTGTTGCGCGCCGATTTATAATGTTGCATCGTATAGGTATGTGCCATGCGCATACTGATATTTCCGTAGGCTAAATAGGGCGAAATCCGGCTGCAGGCTTTTCGGCTCGCCTCGGGTTTACTGATCAATGAACTGTAACCCACATGCCGCGATTCTATGAAACTTTTCAGGTATTTCCAGCCCCAATATTCGCCTCCTTCTTGGAAGACGGGATTGCGTGTTTTGAATGAAGAAGGAAGTTCAGACCCTCGATGAATGGTATAAAAATCACCAGGTAATTCCAGTAAATTCCAGTCACCTTCCCGCTGAAAAAACGGTTCACGGGTCATGGTCGCCTCCCAGCGTTGTTGCCAGGTTTTGCGTGATTTCAAGCGGCGAATAACACCGTTCGTTGGCGTTTCTTTCCATAAAATCCCCACGCGTTTACAGAACGCGGCCACGTCCTTATCCCTTTGAAAACTTAGCCCATTCCCTATCTCCTCATGAGAATAAATGGTCTTGATATCGTAAGCGGAAGCGAGCGCCTGAAACACGGGAAGTACTTCGGAGTGAAAAAGGTAAAGTTGGCCTTTTCGGTCTTCCAGTCGGCCTTGCATCTCCAAAAGAGATTCATGCACAAATCGCCAATGCCGCACATCGCTATCGGGAAAAGCAATCAGGGAAGGTTCGAAAAAATAAACTAAAAGCGTAGGAATATCGGAGTCCAATGCTCGGTACAATGGCTCATGGTCCGTGAAGCGGAGGTCACGTTTAAACCAGACAATGTTGATCGGGGACTTTGGCATAAAAACATAACTTAAAAAGCCCTGTGATGTTTTCAGAAAGAAAAGACTTACCTTTGCCCCTGTTTTACACACCTAATGTATCAAAATGAAACAATATCTGACAGCTCTATTCTTTTTCTCATCCGCTATGTGCGCACATGCCCAAACGGGGAGCATTGAAATGAGCACGGGTGGTTTCTCATTTATTCCGGCGTTCACGTCGAAGGAGCCCAATGTCATTATTAACGCAAGCACCAACCCGAAAAGAAGGTTAACAGGTGCGATGATGTACATGATGCGGATTCAAAGTATGACGCCTACGACGGTCGTTTTATTTACCCGATACCGTTTTATTGATAAGAAATTTAAGGCTACCGTAGGAATCCACATGCCGGCATTTCAAATGACGGAGCAATATAAAGTAACGAGTTTCTTCGGACGGGAATTAACGATGAATTATCCAGTTAGTGAAAAAATGAGTGTAGGGTCGTTCATCTTAAATGGACAAGCGCGCAATACGGATTTTAAGGTGACGTTGATTTCTGGAAACACCAACTACCGCCACAAAAAATGGAGTTTTTTATCGCAAGGGTACTACTTGACTGTAGGCGATTTGACGGGAGTGGCGGAGACGATTTCGTACGATATCAATAAGCATTTTCAGGCCAAAGCCTTTGGCAATTATACGATTACGGACGGACAGGTGATTGGTACGGTGGGTTTGAAATATAATTTATAGGGGTTTATTTAGGTGCTTAGCACTTTTGGCAGAAACCATGTAAAAGACGGTATCTATAAAATACAACATGCTATTTTGTGTAAGCACGTTCTCGTCGTGCAGATCTTCTAAAATCAGATGTAGTTCCTCGTTGTAGTAATCATGGTTTTTGGTATTTCGAAAACCGTTATTTTCCAAAAATGATTTTACTAGACTTAAATCTGTTATTCCGGTCGCCTTTACAAACGGTTGTTCTACTACGGCATAGAGTATTTCTTGCTCCTTAAAGAAGCCTAATAATTGATAAGCTGTATCTGGGAAAAATAAATTATTGAGAAGAAGATTGTGCAAATAATCAATCCAGGATGCATAATAAATCGCATCATTCAACTTTAAAACGGTAGCGCCATCTTTCAAATAAACTTTTTGTTCGGCACCCTGTGAAACGTAATTTTCAAGATTGATATGCGTTATCCATAAGTTATATTGATCCGCAAATTCAATTAAGCACTTTGTTTCTTGTTGTTTGTTTTGCTTGTATTCTTGAGCCATTGAGCCTGTTCCTTGGCTTCATTTAAGGTAACTACAGTTTGTTTGGATAAGATGGTGATGCTTAACCTGGCTCTTTCCTGAAAGGATATATTGTATTTCATCTTTCATGTAGTGTTTGGTCATACAAAGGTAAGAAAAATGAGCACCCTTTTTTAAGGATGCTCAATGTCTTGTAAATTACCTAGTTATGCCAAACCAATCAAATCAGTTTCCTGATAATTTTAATAGCTCAATCCTTGCCCAAAAGCAAACAATCCATACCCTGGACCTTCCATATGCCCTGGCACATCTGATTTGTTCGCCTCAACTGCGGCTTGATTCACCGGTGTTGTAAATGGCATTTTACCCGTAGGATTAAATGCCCCCGTCACAATATCTAAAAGCGCATCTTGCGTTGTCCCAAAGGTCGCAATGATCGACTTTGCTTTTCCCTTATCGATTTCCTCAATCACCCATGGATTTGTGTAATTGATCGCTAGGATCGTTGGCTTTGCGTTCAAGATGTCATTCACATGCGCAACGTCAATGCGGTTTGCCGATAAATTCAAATCTATTTTTGAACCCTGCGAACTGAATAAACCTCCGGCCGTTGGAACCAACCACAACAATACGACATCGGCCTCCTCTTTCGTTGACACAAATTCTAGACCTGCATACTCTGGCTTGGAAACCTTAATAGCCTCACCGGCATTGCGTCCTGATTGGAAATAAGTCTCGAAATAGACTTTGGTTTTCTTCGCCAAAGGCAAGCGTTTTTCATCATTACGAAGTAAGACAATCGACTTGCGGAGCGCGAGATTTGCGGCATCGACGGCTGCTTTATTGCCAACCGTTTTTACTGCTTCCTCCACATTCACGTAGGGGTTTTCAAAAAGGCCTAATTCGAATTTCTCTTTTAATAGTTTAGATACCGACTGGTCAATGCGCGCTTCTGAAATCATGCCTTTTTTTACCACCTCTATTAAGGTAGTTGGATCAGCTGCCCCAGAGAAAATATCTACACCCGCGTTAAGCGCTTTTTGGTAACGCTCCGGAATGCTTATGTTTTCTACGCCCCATGGCATCATTTCGATTGGGCCTGTATCGGAATTTATGATTCCCTTGAAGCCTAATTTATTTTGCAATAATTCGCCTATGATCGCTTTGTTGTATGAGAATCCTACCTCCTCAAATTCCTTACCTTTCGGGGCGGAATAGTACGGCATAATTGCGGAAGTTCCCGCTGCGATGGCTGCCTGGAAAGGTTTTACATGGTAGTCAAACATGCCACCTGGATAGTGCGCAAATTTTCCCCAATCAAAGTGTGAATCTTGTCCGCCTTCTTGTGGCCCTCCACCTGGGAAATGTTTGGTGGTCATGGCAACTGACGTGTTGGTTAATTTCTTTCCTTGGAAACCCAATACAATCTGGGTAATCATGTTGGACGCCAAATCCGCATCCTCCCCAAAAGTTCCTTCTACCCGGCCCCAACGAGGCTCAGTCGCCAAATCGGCCATGTACATATAGCCCTTACGTAATCCCACAGCGCGCCATTCCGCTGCCGCTGTTTCGGCAAATTTGCGGGTTAAATCGAAATCGCGCATGGCCGCTAAGCCTAATTCGCCTGGCCATTTTGAAAATGCCGTTAGGCCCACGCTCAATCCCACCGATGCATCTGTAGTCACATGATTGCGTGGGTTCGAAGCGACGATGGCCGGAATACCGAGGCGTGTGCTTTCGCAAAGTTCTTGTAAGTTGTTAGACCATTTGGCCATAATTTCAGGCGACGCACTTGCCCGTAAAATGAAGTGGCGTAAGTGAAATTGAGTTACGCCTTTGGTGGTGCCGGCTGCCGACATATTGGGTGCTCCCAGCGGTTTACGCGTAAACATATTGGTGTTTTGGACCAAATCCTCTTCGTTAAATCCTTCCGTAATTTTAGGCCGAGGTCCCGCATTCCCTTGAACGCCATTATTGAAAACTTGGTCGCCACCCATACGCGTGGTGCTGATGAGCATGAATCCAAGCTTTTCCTCCAAGGTCATTTGGGATACTAAATCTTTGATTCGAGCGTCTACTGGCAAACGCCAATCCTCGTATTTGTCCAGTTTGTTGTTCTTATTTAGGTCTTTAAAGGACAATTTCCCTACCCGCAAGGTAGGTGTTTTCATGGCCACCAACACAGGTTGTGTCTGGGCAAACATGGTGCCTGATGCAAAAAGCAATGCCAGGAGGATACGTGATTTCATGGGTTTTTTCTTTCTTTGTATAGGAAAGCAATTTCTTTCTTAATTCTAATCAGTAAAAAAGGATGAAAGACCCGAATGTTGACGAATTCATACAAAGTGCCGACCAATGGCCCCAAGAAATGGCCTATTTACGTCGAATATTATTGGATTGTTTATTAATAGAAACCTTTAAGTGGCGGACACCGGTGTATATGGTAGACAAGAAAAACATTATTGCCATTGGTAGCTTAAAGGACCATTGTGCCTTGAGCTTTTTCAATGGTGCGCTACTTCAAGACGAGGACAAGCTGTTAATTAAACCTGGCGAGCACACGCAATTGGGCCGCTGGATGAAGTTCAGTTCGGTGGAGGAGATTCGGCAAAAAGAAGACTACATCAAAGCCTATGTCCTAGAAGCCATCGAGGTAGAGAAACTAGGATTGAAAATGGAAAAACCATCTGAAATCCCTCATCCGGAGGAGTTGACGGCTATTTTCGCCAAGAAGCCTGCGCTGAAAACAGCCTTCGAAAAATTAACTCCTGGGCGCCAGCGGGCCTATTTACGATTTTTTTCAGACGGGAAGCAGTCCGAAACGCGCACTTCACGTATCGAGAAAAATGAAAAGTACATCCTAAAAGGCATCGGAATTACCGATTGTATTTGCGGTTTAACAAAGCGCAAGCCGAGTTGCGATGGTTCGCACAAAGCCATTGAGAATTTTAAGAGATGACGTAAACAAGTCATGTGCCTGACGTTTTTTGGCATGATTTTTAACCCCAATTTTGCCCCATGAATTTTGGAGAACAATTAAAGGAAATTCGTACGGCCAAAGGTTTGACGCAAAACGATCTATCTGAAAAGAGCGGGATCGCGCTGAGAACCGTACAACGTATGGAGCGTAACGAAGGGAAACCGAGTTTGTATTCGATGAATGCGATTGGTGAAGCCTTAGGTGTGAATTTGACTTTATTGTATGCTCCAGATGATGAAACCGAAAAACGAAATATCATGGAAAGTACAGACCAACAATTATGGCAGCTTGCCCGCATGCGTGCCAAATTCAAACGGAGCCTAGGCTCTTATTCACTTGTTATCCCCGTTTTGTGGGTCATTTGGTATATTAGTATGCCTGATCAAGCAAAATGGAATCATTTTCCATGGCCTATTTGGCCGATGCTAGGCTGGGGATTAGGGTTGACGATTCAATACCTAAAGGCCTACCATACTTTGGGTGAATCATTAGAACAAAGCGAGTACGACAAGTTGAAAGGCCAAAAATAAAAGCCAGCCACCCTTTCGAGCAGCTGGCTTTAAACTCAACCTAAAAAGACTATTTAAAAGTAACGTCGAAACGATCTAAGTTCATCACCTTTGTCCAAGCGGCTACGAAATCCTTCACAAATTTAGTTTGTGAATCCTTCGTTGCATAGACTTCAGCCAAAGCACGAAGCTCTGAATTCGAACCGAAAATTAAGTCGGCACGTGTTGCAGTCGCAACCACAGCTCCTTTTTCGTTTTTACCTACGTACTCTTCTTTTGCTTCATCTACTGGTTTCCAGGTGGTTCCCATTTCCAACAAGTTCACAAAGAAGTCGTTCGTTAACGCATCTTTCTTCGTCGTAAATACGCCGTGTTTCGAACCGTTATAATTCGTGTTCAACACACGCATACCACCTGTTAATACCGTCATTTCTGGCGCAGTCAAGGTTAATAATTGTGCTTTGTCTACGAAGATTTCTTCTGTCGAAAGCGTGTAACGTGTTTTCGTATAGTTACGGAAACCATCGCCCATCGGCTCTAACAAGCTAACGGAAGCCACATCTGTTTGCTCTTGTGAAGCATCCATACGACCTGGGGTAAATGGAACCGTTGTTTTAACACCCGCATTCGCTGCTGCTTTTTCAACGGCTGCTGAACCACCTAACACGATTAAGTCTGCGATAGAGATCTTTTTCTTACCAGATTTGGCATTAAAATCTTTCTGAATTTTTTCATAAACAGCTAAGACTTTCTCTAATTGCTTCGGATTATTAACTTCCCAATTACGTTGTGGCAGCAAGCGAATACGCGCCCCGTTTGCACCACCGCGGCGATCTGAGTGACGGTACGTTGAAGCTGAAGCCCAAGCCGTCGAAACTAATTCGCTGATCGATAAACCAGAGTTTAAAATGGTCGTTTTCAAAGCCGCTACGTCTTGCGCGTTCACTACCTCGTGATTCAACGCAGGAATTGGATCTTGCCAAAGCAATTGCTCCTTCGGAACTTCTGGTCCTAAATACGTTGAGCTAGGACCCATGTCGCGGTGCGTTAATTTGAACCAAGCTTTCGCAAAAGCCTTCGCATACAATTCCGGATTCTCTAAGAAACTACGTGAGATTTTCTCGTAAACTGGATCAGCGCGTAAAGCGATATCCGAAGTTAACATCGTAGGCTTGTGGAATACGTTTTTATCAAACGCATCTGGGATGATGTTTGGACTATCTTTCGCAATCCACTGGTTAGCACCGGCTGGGCTTTTCTCTAATGTCCACTCGTTATTAAATAGCAAGTGTAGGTATCCGATACCCCATTGTGTAGGCGTCGACGTCCAAGTAACTTCTAAACC
>NZ_JBIIQN010000046.1:0-12265 GCF_044342065.1 Aquirufa sp.
TGCTTAATGCACCCAGTATGATTTCTTTTGTTACACTCAATTCTCCCATAATACGTTCTTTCCTTTCAAACCTCAAATATAGGGCTTTGTCTTAAGATAAGGCCAATAGTTGTTGGTCTATTTTCGTAAAAAGCTTTGACTTATCTATACCCGACTGATCCATTTCAACTTCTTTACGAAGTCGCTTTAAAACTTCGCAATGTTGCGGGTATTGTAAGGGATGTGGGCGATGTTGCAAGGTGTTGTAAATTTCTTGCCATCTTTTGGCAATGACCAACAAGTTATCAGTAAAATGGGCCTGTTTAAATCGTTCATAAATGTAATTCACGGCTTGCTCTGTGGGATGAATCATGTCAGTTTGGTAAAATCGATAATCTCGTAGTTCATCGAGCATAATCTCGTAAGCAGGGAAATAGATAACTTGATCTGGAAATTTGCCGACTAATTCATTCGCAGCAAGACGCAAGATTGCTTTTGATACGGCATTTTCGGCCATTCCATCGCGTGTATGCCGAACTGGCGAAACGCTGATGATAACTTTGAGATGCGGATTTTTATGAATAAACGTTTCGTAGGCTTGACATATCTCCTCGACCGTACTTTGTTTTTTACTGAAACGCGTGGCAAGTTGCTTATGGCAGTTGGCAATCGCCCGACCGAGCACCTGATCTTCATAATAAAAAGCCGTTCCCCAAGTAATAATCAAAAATTGACTTTTTGTTAAAAACGCCAAGGTACTTGATTTGATTTCAGCTAACATTGATATGAATTCATCCGGATTCTCGCCCATGAACTGCGAGTGAAAGTCTGGGTGAACGTAAAGATTTCCTTGCTTATATAAATCCGAGGTTTTTAAAACTTGGGGTTTTAATCCTTCTAAAATGTTCAAAGGATGAAATAGTGTCCCCAATGCCTGATTGGATACGTCTAAAGGCAAGTCGGCCAATCGATGTCCCATATTTTCAGCAAAACATGATCCGATGCATAAAATGCGATTGTTCTCCCGAATGGAATAAGGCGAACGTGGTATCGTGAAGGTTGTGGTTAAGTTGATCATAGGTAAATCCCCGGATAAAACCGGGGTTATCAAGTGGTTATATTTGGGTTTAATTAATAACCTCAGGCTTCAGCCTGGAGGTGTAAATTTTATAACCCCAGGCTTCAGCCTGGGGAATCGACGCGAAATCGCGTCTTAACTTTGGCAAACCTCTAAGGTTTGCCAAAGGGAAATAGCTACAAACTCTTGGCCCAACGATTCATTTTATTCTCCATCACATCCAAAGGCATGTTGCCATCTTTCAAGATTGCATCATGGAAGTCGGAGAGTTTAAATTTAGGCCCTAAGTCTTTACTCAATCGTTCACGGATCTCACGTATTTTTAACGCACCAATTTTATAGGAAAGTGCTTGAGCTGGGATTGCCATATAGCGCTCAATCTCAGCAATGGTACCTTCTTCGCTCAGCGGCTCGTTATCCATCATGTACTTAATCGCTTCTTCGCGGGTCATATTTTTCGAGTGCATACCGGCATCCACCACTAAACGAATCGCCCGGTGCATTTCATCACCCAAGGCACCCATGTATTGATATGGATCAGTATATAGCCCTAATTCCTTACCCAAACTCTCCGTATAAAGCGCCCATCCTTCTGCATACGCTGAATTACCGCCAAAGCGACGGAACTTTGGCAAATCGCCATTTTCTTGCTGCAAACTAATTTGATAATGGTGTCCCGGAATGGCCTCGTGCAAGAATAAACTTTCCATACCGGATGTGGTATTGAATTTGGTCGCATCTAAAATAGGCACATAGAAAATACCCGGACGTGTGCCATCTTCTGATCCTTGAAAATATTCCGCAGAAGCCGATGCTGCACGGAAGGCCTCGGTTTGACGAATCTCAAATGGGGTCTTAGGTACCCGACCAAACATCGTTTTCAATGAGGGTTCCATTTTCTTATGAATCGCGTGAAAAGCGGCCAAAACCTCTGCCGGCGTTTTATATGGATAAAAGCTAGGATCTGTTTTCATGTGCGTAAAGAATTCCGCTAGGGTTCCTTTGAAGCCTACCGCTTGCTTAGTTTTTTCCATTTCAGTCCGAATGCGCTTTACTTCAGATAAACCCGTTTGGTAGATTTCATCCGCAGGTTTATTGGTTGTTGTCAAGACTTTAATCAAGTATTGGTAATACGCTGCTCCATTCGGAATCGCCGATATACCGGTGGTTGGCCGCGACTTAGGCAGGTATTCCGATTGGATAAATTGCGCAAGCCGACGGTACGCCGGGATGATTTCGGATTGAATAATCTGCGTGTATTCTTTGGTAAATTTCGTTTTATCTGCTTCCGTGAAATCTTTTGGGAAATTCGTTAAAGGGCCGTAAAACGTACTTTGCTTGATATCCGTTACGATGAAAGATTGTAATTGAGGAATGATTTTTTCAACTAAAGCCTTTGGTAATACGACATTGGCCGCGATACCTCTTTTGAAATAGACGATACTTGAATCCATATACGCCGCACCGATGTGCATACGTTTTTCCCAATTCTCGTAATCTTTTTTTGTGGCAAATGGTTGCAATACCGAACCACTGCCCAACTGGGCAAACGTCAAATGAAAACCGTAAAATTGGTTTAAAGGCATTAAATTATCGGGATATGTCAATCCCTCCAGCCCTAATTCGAGGTCTCGCTTTAGGATGTCATACGTGATTTGATCATTGTCGTCCAATTTATCCCGATTGATATCCGATAGACTAGCTTGTGTTTTTTCCAGTAAAGCTTTGATTTTTGCTCGGTGAGAATCGGTAAAGTCGATGTTCAGTAGGTCATTGTAGCGATTATCGCCGTTCGCCGTTGCTGAAACGGGATTGAGTTTTAATTGTTCCTCGTAATAAGTGTCAACGAGTGTACTAAGTTCTTTTTTGGCATCACCTGATTTACAAGAAACGAATGCCAACAGGCATAATAGATAAGTTAGTTTTTTCATTTTGTTGATTTAGAATTCGAATATAAAAAGAATGCGGAACTTCATCTGCATCAGCGACTCATTTGTCCTTTTTCTACAAAAGGTAATTATGTCAAAACTTCTATATTTGTAGTTCACAGTAAATCGTACCACCTAAGCATTTAATAATTTATGTCAAATAAGGGAGCTGAACGCGAAAGATTAAGTCTTCGTAACGATAATAAAGGTTGGAAAAAGTGGGGCCCCTATTTGACGGAACGCCAATGGGGCACGGTACGTGAAGATTATTCAGCTAGCGGAAATGCCTGGGAGACTATTTCACATGACATGGCGCGTTCGAAAGCCTACCGCTGGGGAGAAGAGGGAATCGGTGGAATTTCAGATAATAAACAACATGTTTGCTTTGCGTTTGCCTTTTGGAATCACCGAGATCATATATTAAAGGAACGGTTTTTTGGCCTAACGGGCAATGAATCAAATCACGGGGAAGACGTGAAGGAATTGTATTACTATCAAGATTCCACGCCTACGCACTCCTATCAAAAAATGCTGTATAAGTATCCACAGCAAACTTTTCCTTATCAAAAACTCATCGATGAAAGCAAAAAACGTTCGCGTTTGGAGCCTGAATACGAGTTGATGGATACCGGAATCTTCGATAAAAACGAATTTTTCGATATCTCCATGGAATATGCCAAAGGAGATGAACAAGATATTCTGATTCAAGTAACGGTGGAAAATCGTTCCAAAGTGGCGGCGCCTATTACGGTTTTGCCTACCATCTGGTACCGAAACACCTGGTGCTGGGGTTATGAAAAATACAATTATAAACCGATGTTGACCGGTGTAGGACATTCCTTCATCGAAGTAGATCACCGGGTTGTGGGACGTTTTAAATTGTATGCTGAAGATGCAGATGAGTTTTTATTCTGTGATAATGAGACCAATTTTGAGCGTTTACATGGCTCGCCTAATCTTTCGCATTTTACGAAAGATGGGATCAATGATTACGTCGTAAACAAAAACAAACATGCCGTAAATCCGAATCATATAGGGACAAAGGCATCGGTTCGTTTTTCAACGAAAATACCGGCAGGGGGAAAGAAAGTCTTTCGTTTGCGATTGACGACTTTGACTTTGCGCGAGCCTTTCGCCGATTTTGATGAAATCTACGCGGCACGTTTGAAGGATGCGGATGATTTTTACGGGGATTTACAAAAAGATATTCCAGATGCTGGCATGCGTAATTTGCAGCGCCAAGCTTATGCGGGGATGTTGTGGACCAAACAATGGTATTATTACAATGTCTTTGAATGGATCAAAGGGGATCCTGCTATGCCAACGCCTGATGCCTCTCGGAGGCAAGGACGGAATAATGCTTGGCGGCACATGTACGCGGCCAATATTCTTTCCATGCCCGATAAATGGGAATATCCGTGGTTTGCAGCTTGGGATTTAGCTTTCCATACCTTGCCTTTGGCACGGTTGGATCCGGATTTTGCGAAGCGCCAATTAGCCGTCATTCTGCGTGAGTATTACATGCATCCGAACGGACAAATTCCGGCCTATGAATGGTCATTCTCGGATGTGAATCCGCCGGTGCATGCGTGGGCTACGTGGAAGGTGTATGAGATTGATAAGGAAATGCATGGCAAAGGAGACGTGGTCTTCCTAGAGCGAATCTTCCATAAATTGTTGCTGAATTTCACCTGGTGGGTGAATTTGAAAGATGAAGGGGGGAATAATATTTTTGGTGGGGGATTCTTAGGGATGGATAATATTGGGGTGTTTGACCGATCGGCGCAATTACCTACCGGCGGACATTTAGAACAGGCGGATGGAACGGGTTGGATGGCGATGTACAGTTTAAATATGTTACGCATTGCCTGTGAGATTGCCATCGAAAATCCGGTTTATCAGGATATGGCTTCCAAATTCTTCGAGCACTTCTTGCACATTGCGGGTGCCATGCAAGCCATCGGTGGAGATAAATTAAACCTTTGGGATGAGGACGATCAGTTCTATTATGACATGTTGCATAAGCAAGATGGAAGTGCGGAGTTGCTGAAAGTTCGCTCGATGGTGGGTCTTATCCCACTCTTTGCTGTGGAAGTTTTGACCTCGGAAATGCTCGATAAATTACCTGCTTTTAAACGCCGGGTTGAATGGGTATTGAATAACAGACCGGATTTAGCTGGATTGATATCGCGCTGGTATGAGCCAGGAAAAGGGGAGACGCGGTTATTGTCTATTTTACGTGGACATCGAATGAAAATGATCATGAAGCGGATGTTCGATGAGACGGAATTTTTGTCGGACTATGGCATACGTACCTTGTCTAAATACCACAAAGAAAATCCATATATATTCAATTATGAAGGGGGCACCTTGCAGGTCGATTATACGCCGGCAGAGTCTACGGGCAGTATGTTTGGGGGTAACTCCAACTGGCGTGGACCCATTTGGTTCCCTATGAATTACTTGATTTTGGATTCACTCAGTAAGTTTTCGGAATATTACGGAACGGATTACGAGGTAGAATTCCCAACCAATTCAGGCGAAATGATGAATATCAAAGACGCTGCGGAAGGGGTTTCCAAACGATTGTTGGCCATGTTTATTCCCAACGAAAAGGGCGTCATTCCGATGTATGATGGGCATGAAAAATTACATGAAGACTCACATTTGTTCTTTGAATATTTCGATGGAGATACGGGTAAAGGCTTAGGAGCGAATCATCAGACTGGTTGGACCGGACTAATCGCTGAAATTATTAGACAATTACATACAAAATCATGAGTACTCCAGAAGAAAGATTTGCGGCCTTAGGCCTTGTTTTACCACCAGCACCCAAACCTTTGGGGGTATATAAGCCCGGTTTGCAAGTGGGTGAATTCTACTACGTTTCGGGTCATGGACCTGTGTTGCCGGATGCGTCTTTGATCATTGGGCGTATCGGTGCTGATATGGATATTGAGGAAGGCAAATTGGCGGCCCAACAAGTGGGATTGACGATTTTGGCGACTTTGAAAGCGCAATTGGGTTCATTAAATCGCATCAAACGTGTCATTAAAGTATTAGGTATGGTCAATGCGACGGATGATTTTTTACGTCATCCGTATGTGATCAATGGTTGTTCGGAATTATTTGCCAAAGTTTGGGGAGAGGAAAATGGCATCGGTGTTCGCTCCGCGGTGGGGATGGGAACGCTGCCAGATAATATTCCGGTGGAGATTGAGGCGATGTTTGAGCTAGCTTATTAAACGTGATACATCACGTTTAATAAGCTAGCAGACGTTAGACGTTAGACGTTGGACGTTGGCTTTTTTTTCTTTGGCAAAGCTTGTAGAGACGCGATACTTCGCGTCTTTTCCTGTTTTGTAGAGACGCGATACTTCGCGTCTACTCCCCAGGTTAAAACCTGGGGTTTATAACCCCAGACTTGAGTATGGGGAATCGGCACAAAGCGCCTCAAACTTTGGCAATCCTGAAAGGTTTGCCAAAGAAAAAAAGACGCGAAGTATCGCGTCTCTACAGGGTATTTGATTAGATGCGAGGTATCGCGTCTCTACTAAGCGGATATTTCCAACATCTTCTTCAGCGCCTTGTAAGCCGGAACGCGGATGGATTCTTCTAAATTCACCTCAGGCAATTCGTAGTACAGCGCATTGTACAACTTCTCCAAGGTATTCATCTTCATATAGGGACATTCGGAACATGCACAGGTATTTTGCTCGTTGGCCGGAGCCGGAATCAAATGCTTGTGTGGCACGGCTTGTTTCATTTTGTGTAAGATGCCTGCCTCAGTTGCTACGATGAAGGTAGAATTTGGAGACGTTTCTACAAATTTCAAAAGGGCCGTGGTCGATCCCACGTAATCCGCTTCCTTTAAAATAACTTCCTTACATTCTGGGTGGGCGATCAATAAAGCCTCCGGGTATTCCTTTTTTAAGGTCGCTAATTTTTCAAGCGAAATATCGATATGCACCATGCAGGCGCCTTCCCAAAGAATCAATTCGCGGCCCGTTTTGTGAGCAACGTACCGACCCAAATTGGCATCCGGCGCAAAGATGATTTCACGATCGGCCGGAATGGAATCGACGATTTGAACCGCATTGGAAGAGGTGCAAATGATGTCGGTCATCGCCTTGATTTCTGCCGAGCAGTTGATGTACGAAACAACAAGCGCATCAGGATGTGCCGCTTTTAAAGCTGCAAATTCCGCAACGGGTACTGAATCTGCCAACGAACATCCCGCGTTGAAATCGGGAACGACGACTTTTTTGGAAGGATTTAGAATCTTGGCCGTTTCACCCATGAAGTGAACGCCACAGAAAACAATCAAATCAGCTTCTGTTTTTTCAGCGGCTTGGGATAGGCCTAAGGAATCGCCAACAAAATCTGCTAATTCCTGTATTTCGCCATCCACATAATAATGCGCCAAAATCACCGCGTTTTTCTCCTTTTTCAGGCGCTGGATTTCGGTGATCAATTCTGCGCCTTTCGGGGTAGAGCGGGCAATGTACCCAACTGAGGTTGCTTCTTCTACTAAATTCATTTCGCTTTGAGGCTAAGGTCTAAACTTTTCACTTGGTGCGTTAAAGCACCTACCGAAATATAATCAACTCCCGTTTCGCCATAGGCGCGGAGTGTTTTTTCATTGATACCGCCGGACGCTTCGGTAGCGAAGCGACCATCTATTTTACGAATCGCGGCGCGGAGGCGTTCAGGGCTGAAGTTATCCAACATGATACGCTTTACTCCCCCAATCGCCAGAACCTCGTCTAATTCAGTCTCATTTCGCACTTCGATCATCACCTCTAGCGGCTCTTTTCTACCCGCATTATAGGCAAACGCTTTTTCTAAAGCATTTTGAATCCCACCTGCAAAGTCGACATGGTTGTCTTTGATCAGTATCATATCGAATAAACCGTAGCGGTGATTCACCGCCCCACCAATCTTACAAGCCCATTTCTCCGCCAAACGGAAGTTGGGCGTCGTCTTGCGCGTATCCAACAATTTGGCCCGTGTACCTTCTAATATATGAACTAACGAACGGGTATAGGTCGCAATGCCCGACATGCGTTGCATACAATTCAATACCAAACGTTCCGCTTTTAGAATCGATTGAGATGAACCAGCTACTTCTAAAACTACTTGTCCCGGTTCGATCCAGGTGCCATCGTGGATCAAGACTTGAACCTGTAAGGCAGGGTCAACTTCCTTGAAAATCAATAAGGATAATTCTACACCGGCTAATACCCCGCGGTCTTTAACAAGCAATTGGGCTGTTCCTTTTGCATCCGCTGGTACGGTAGAAAGGGAAGTGTGATCTCCATCGCGAATGTCTTCTGCTAAGGCAGATTGGATAAAAGCGTGTAGGTAAGTTGGTTCTAAATAATTGAACATCGTGGTTATTTTGAATGGCAAATTTACGAAAATTCCATTCCGAATTGATTTCTAAGAAAATTATCCTATTTTTGCTCCCTATCATGCAAAAGAAGGTTAATATTTTCCATTTATTGTTGTTTATTCCCGTGCTTTTTTGGCTGGTGGCGAAGCCAATATCTTTGGTAAAGGCCGACCAAGCAAAAGTAAAAACGGAGAAACAGCAAAAAACAATTCAAGTTGCTGAACAGCATGTTTACCAAGTTAGTTCAAGTCCCCAACTTGATTTTCCACAAGATTTTGTCTTCCCAAGCCTTCAAATAATCATTGCGAAGGTATCTACTGTGTCCATTAAATTGCCGTCAATTATTCATCGGACGCAATTTATGCGGATTTTATTAACTCAGTTTATCGCCACGCTGGCGCCATGAGGATTAGTCGCTAGTCACTAGTCGCTAGTCACGACGAGGCAGTCCGGAGGGAATTAGTCCGAAGGAAACATTCATTTATCAATTACCATTTACCATTTAAATTTTAAGTTATGCGTTACAAAAGTGCCATTATTTGGCTGTCTACTATTATTTCAGCCCTATGTATTTTCTTCCTATCATTTACTTGGAAGTCAAACCAATTAAAAGAACAAGCGATTAAGTATGCTACCACGGCCGACGGCAAAGTGGATGCGGCTAAGCGTTTACGTTTTATTGATTCCCTTTGGAAGCAACCGGTTTACATCGGATATACCTTACAAGAAGTTACGCAATATGCTTTACAAAAAGGTCTTGACTTAGAAGGTGGTCTTCACGCAGTATTAGAAGTTTCTCCAGTAGAAATCTTGCGTGCCCTTTCTGGACAGTCGAACGACCCGAACTTCGAGAAGGCTTTAGCAGAAGCAAGTGCTGCACAAGCTACTTCGACTTCATCGTTTAATGAATTATTCTATGATGCATTTGCTCGTATTGCTCCCAAGCAAACTTTGGCATCTGTATTTTCTAACTCGGTAAACCGGGGTAAAATCTCTTCTACGTCAACAGATGCACAGGTTAAGCGTGTGATTGATGCGGAGATTGACGGTGCGGTGGATCGTGTTTACAAGATTATCCAAGCGCGTATTGATAAGTTTGGGGTTGCGAATCCAAACATCCAACGTCTACCAGGTTCAAACCGTATTCAGGTGGAGTTACCAGGTGTTGAGAATCCAGAGCGTGCACGTAAATTATTATCAGGTGCAGCGAAATTGGAGTTTGTGGAGTGTTATGAATTGAACGAATATGGAGCAGGTTTAAATGCCTTGGGCGCGATTTTAGAGCGTGAGGCGAAGGCTCCTGCCGTTGCGGCAAAGCCAGCAGCTACAGCAACACCGGCTACAAAAGATACGGCAACGAATGCCTTGGCATCTCAATTAGCAGGTCCTGCTAAAGATTCAGCAGGTAAAGCGAAAGTTGATACCTCGGGTTCAGCGTTGACGAAATTATTCGTTCAAATGGGCAATGGAATTGGAGTTTACGTAAAGGATACTGCTCGTGTGAATGCTTTGTTCCGCCGGGCAGACGTGAAAGCTTTCTTCCCTGCGAATTTGAAATTTGCTTGGGCAGCGAAAGGTGTTCCGGCAACCAATGGAGATGAAATTTTATCTTTAGAGGCATTGAAGCAATTGGAAGGCCAAAAGGCTCCATTGGAAGGTGACGTAATTACTGATGCGGCACAAGATTTTGACCAAACAGGTCGTGCGGAAGTTACCATGTCCATGAACGGAACAGGTGCTCGTATTTGGAAAAACTTGACAGGTGCAAACATCGGTCGTCGCATCGCGATTGTATTGGATGGTTACGTATATTCTGCTCCGGTTATCAACGGCGAGATTCCAGGCGGTCGTTCTTCGATCTCGGGAAGCTTTACGGTAGAAGAGGCAAAGGATTTGGCCAACGTATTAAAGGCGGGTAAGTTGCCAGCGCCAACGCGTATTGTGGAAGATGCATTCGTAGGTCCATCATTGGGAGCGGAGGCAATCGACCAAGGTTATATGTCGATGTTATTAGGTTTGGTTTTAGTAATCGTATTCATGGTAGGTTACTATGGCAACCCAGGATGGATGGCTAATTTGGCCTTGTTCTTCAACGTATTCTTTATCGCAGGTGTTTTGGTTCAAATCCAGGCAGCCTTGACATTGCCAGGTATCGCCGGTATCGTGTTGACCTTGGGTATGGCGGTAGATGCGAACGTATTGATCAACGAACGTATACGTGAGGAATTACACAAAGGAAAAGGCTTATTGGAGGCTATCAACGTCGGTTATGAGAAAGCATTAAGTGCGATTTTGGATGGTAACATTACGACGATTTTGATTGGTGTGATTTTGATTATCTTCGGTTCAGGATCTGTGAAAGGATTCGGGGTAACGCTTTGTATCGGTTTGGTTACGTCGGTATTTACAGCGGTTTATATCTCACACTTGTTGGTAGATTGGATGGCAAAACGCGCAATCAAAGCAGGTAAGGAGAAAGAAATGACGTTTGAGACATTCATCTCACGTGATTTATTCAAAGGCATGAACTTTGATTTCATCGGAAAGCGTAAGTATTCATATTGGTTCTCTTGGGGATTGATTGCAGCAGGAGCGATTGTGGTGTTTATGCAAGGCGGCTTCAACTTAGGTGTTGACTTCAAAGGTGGTCGTTCGTATGTTGTTGAGTTTAATCAAGCGGTGCCAACGGATAAAGTGAAGGAAGCTTTGGCAGATGATTTCGGTGGAAAAGGCGTGGAGGTGAAGACTTTCAATGGCCCAACGAAATTGAAGGTAACTACCTCGTATTTGGTAGAAGACGAGTCGATCACGGCCAATAATACGGTTCGTACGGCTTTGGAAACAGGTTTGAAAGATTTTGCTGCATCAGCTCCTAAAGTCGTATCAGAATCTAAAGTAGGAGCAACGGTAGCGGATGATATTTTGATGCAATCGTTTGTGTCTATTTTCTACGCCTTGATTGCCATCTTTATTTACATCTTGATTCGTTTCCGTAAGTGGCAGTATTCATTGGGCGGTATTGTAGCCTTGTTACACGATACCTTAGTGGTATTGGGTATGGTAGGAATCGTTCGTTTATTCGGTTTCGAATTGGAAATTGACCAAGTATTCATCGCGGCAGTATTGACGGTTATTGGTTATTCGATTAACGATACCGTGGTTGTATTTGACCGTATTCGTGAGGAGATTGGTGTGAATCCAGACTTGGGTAATAAGGCCTTGATGATCAAAACGATTAATGAGTCCATTAACCACACGATGTCACGTACGGTGATGACGGCGACAACGGTGTTCTTGGTAGTAACGGTGTTGTTGATCTTTGGAGGTGACGTATTACGTGGATTCTCATTCGCGATGTTTATCGGGGTTGTATTTGGTGCATATTCGTCTATTTTTGTGGCGGCTCCCATCGTAATCGACTTAGGAACATCATCTAAACCAAAGAAATAATTTTTATGCCGGTTACTTGAACGAGTGACCGGCATTTAACTTTTTCATTAAATAAATTTACTATGGATAACAGTATTTGGAGAAAGAAACCGATGCATATGTTTGAGCAAGACATGAAAAAAAGCGAGCTCAAGCGTGTATTAGGTAAATGGAGTTTAACGGCCATCGGTATAGGTGCGATTATTGGCGGTGGCGTATTTGTATTAACAGGTACGGCTGCGCATTATCATGCAGGTCCTGCTTTAGCGCTTTCCTTCGTGATTGCGGGTATTGGCTGTATTTTTGCGGCACTTTGTTATGCTGAATTTGCAGCGATGCTTCCGGTAGAAGGTAGTGCGTATGCGTATGCCTATGGAACGGTAGGTGAAATTTTTGCCTGGATTATCGGTTGGGGCTTGATCCTCGAATATGCGATGGGTGCGATGACTGTAGCAG
>NZ_JBIIQN010000024.1:0-40225 GCF_044342065.1 Aquirufa sp.
CCATTCGTTTTGGCATTCCTGATGTTCGGAATTTAAAATTAGCGTCTTCGGCAGCCAATTTAACAGGTAAGAAATTGGTTTCTTCGGAAACGAATACCTGGTTAGGTAATCACTTTAAGGTCTCCTTAGCGCAGGTGAAACCGGTTGTTGACCAGGTGTTTATCGGAGGCGTAAATCATATTTTTTACCACGGAGCGACCTATTCGCCTCCTGAAGTCGCTTGGCCAGGTTGGTTATTTTATGCCAGTACCAATTTTAATCCACAAAGTCACTTCTGGGAGGCCTTGCCTGAGTTGAACCGCTATGTGGAAAATTGTCAAAAAATGTTACAATCCCAGGCCACGGATTCGGATGTGCTGATGTATTTTCCTATGGAAGATATTTGGCATGAGCGTAATGGAACAGGAAAAATGCATCCGTTGGATTTACATGCCAATAGTCGTGATTGGATGAAAAACACTTCTTTTGGGCATTGGTCTGAATTGATGCAGGAGAAAGGTTACCAAACCGATTACATCTCAGATTTATTATTAAAAACGTTACAAGTAACTCCTCAAAAGACTTGGAAAACAAAATCGGGTGCTGAATATAAAGTCTTGTTGATTCCTGCACCTCATTATGTCTCGTTGGAAACCATGGAACTTTGGGCCAAGTGGGTTAAGCAAGGTATGCCCGTTTATTTTTTGGAGCATTTGCCCTTGCATGTAAATTCCCATGGATTAACAGAGGCAGAAAAGGCCCGCTGGAATTTGGCCAAAGAGGTTTTAACGATGCGCTGGGTTTCTGATCCAATCAATGTTTTGGTGCGACACAAAGTTACCCGTGAGGAAATTGCGGATGAAGGGATTTCGTTTATTAGAAAAAAATCAGCTAGTGGAGCCCACTATTTTATCGCAAATCTTTCAAATCGATTTTCAGAAGGCCTTGTTCGTTTGGCCAAAATTACTGCGGCAGTCGAGCTTGAAAATCCCTTAACGGGGGAAATAAGCCGGCCAAGCTTAGCTAAAAATAAACAGTTTTTTCTTTCGTTAGCGCCAGGACAAAGTTTACTTGTTCGTTCGCTTCCTACGAACAAAAAAATAGTTCCAATGGAGGTTGTAACAAAGGTATATACACCACTTGTGCCCGAGGGGCAGATTCAGATTCATTTCCCCAATAATACACTCCCTTCTCAAAAAATGGATGCATTGCAATGGTGGACTTTGGATTCTGTAACACACGATTATTGGGGCAAGGGGACTTATACATTCGATTTCAACCTATCTGAGGAGCAAATACCACTAGGGAAGGTGTTGCATTTTGATAAAATCCGCGACTGGGCACGGGTGAAAATTAACGGGAAGGATTTGGGCTTGGTTTGGTCGTTGCCGTATGAATTGAAAATTCCAGCCGGTTTACTCGCAAAAAAGAATCATATCGAAATAGAAGTAATGAATGTGTCGGCGAATCGTATTCGCCAGCTGGATCGCGAGAAATTTAATTGGAAGAATTTTTATGAAATCAACTTTGTTGATATTCAATATAAACCTTTTGACGCTTCCAAGTGGATGGTGACCGAAAGCGGTGTTGAGGGTAACCTTTATTTTAGTAATCGATGAATTTTGTTGGGGCCATTAAAGAGGCATTTTACGCGTTAGACAATCCGGAAAATGCCTATTGGATGCGCGGGTATATGCGCGATCAATATCCCTTTATTGGTATTAAAAAACCGGAAAGAACGCTTGTATTTAAATCTTTATACATGCAATTTGGCCGCACAGAGGATTGGTATGAAGTCTGCTCTGAATTATTTTCTTTACCCGAGCGCGAATTTCAATATGCTGCGATGGAATACATGTTGAAGGCTAAAAAATCTTGGGATTCCCGGGTTCCCGATTTAATTGACTCTTGGGTGAATGCATCTACTTGGTGGGATGTCGTGGATGTATTGGGTCCTAAAGTGTTAGGTGATTACTTTTTGCTTTTTCCAGACCAACGAGATTGGTGGGTAGCTCGGTGGATGAAGTCCCCTATTTTTTGGCACCAGCGACTTTGTATTTTGTTCCAATTGAGTTATAAATCAAAAACAGATTTGGAACTTTTGCGTGAAGTGATTTTGAATTTAAATAAATCGAATGAGTTTTTTATTCAGAAGGCTATTGGCTGGGTCTTGCGTCAATATGCCCGAACAGATGCGGATTGGGTACGAGATTTTGTTGAAGAAAATCAACTAAAGCCCTTATCGAAAAGGGAGGCATTGAAGCATATTTCCTAAGTACCTTTGGCAAACCTTGGAGGATTGCCAAAGGTAAGGAGTTCAGAGCTCATTCGGTGCGCTTAACCTGATAATCTACTTACGCTTTTTTATCACGGCTAACTCATGCGCCGTGTCGTAGTATCCACGCAAATTTGACCAGTCAAAGGTATCAGCGATACTTTCTACACGGTTTCGTTGTGTGATACGATCTCGTTGAGATTGTTGGGTAAACTTGAAAAGCATATTAGCCAATTGCTCAGCTGACTCCTGATAGGATTGCGCTTTACGATTTACTACGCTCACGCCCCATTGTTCATAGTCTCGCATAATTTGCATCATATAGTCTCCAAAACCGGAGAGGTCAGAGGTCACTGTAGGTACCCCGCGTGCCATACATTCAAGAGGTGTATAGCCCCAAGGCTCGTAATATGAAGGGAATACACCTAAATGACACCCCCGGACGAATTGGCCATAATCCAAACCAAACAAGGGATTTGTTGACACGATAAAATCTGGGTGATATACGACTTTCACCTTATCATTTGGGTTATTCAGTAATTGAGTACGATGAAGATTTCGAATAATATCATCCTCTTGTTTTAACAAATGGGTAACCACTTTAGGCCTCGAATTTGTTTTCCAGGTTTGAACTGTCCGGCGAAGGCGTAAGCGCCAATATTCATCCACAAAACGATTTAAATCAGGCATTTGTAAATCATTGGATGATGCTGCGGCTTCAAAAAGCTTTTCGCCAACTTCCTTCTGAATGGCTTGGCAATTTTCTCGGATTTCATCCAATACCGCTCGCGAGTGCAATACCTCTGGATCGATGGAGTGGTAGGGCTGTTTCGTAATGAAAAACATAATCACCGTTTTTTTTGAACCCGATTCCTTCATTTTTCTGTTCAGAATCTCCAAAGCGTCGAGCGTTATGTCATAGCCTTTATTGGAATATTCAAAGCGACCTGAAGTAAATAGGTAGAGGGTTTGATCTAAATCAAATGCGGTGTTTTGAAAGAAATGTCCCATGACAAAATCGGATATTCGTTTTTTGTATAACGAATGTAGATTTTGGTGTTCGTGCATCGCAGCAAAACGTTGAATATTCAATCCATTCGGTAGAATTAATTCAGGTATACGGCCTAAAAATGCCACACATTCTTTGGCAGTAATGTCGGAAACAGTGGTTAATACATCTGCTTTTTGTGCAGCTGCTCGTTCAAAAGAAGCTTGCGCTTCAATGCCATAATGTAGGGCTTCTTTATGCCAATTGAAGGTGTCCAATACGTCATAAAAATTGGGAACATTTCCGGCCAAATACCGGCCTAACATCGTTGCGTGGGTCGTGAAAACCGTTGAAATTTTAACTTTGTCTTTTTTCAAATCAGGTAGACAGGTGGATGCCATCCATTCGTGAAAATGTACGACAATGTCTTTTTTTGATTTGTTCTCAGTTGCAAATTGCGTTAAGAAAATTCGAATAAGTTCACCAAGCGCAATGGTTTGATTGACTAGTTCCTCCACCCCCAAGGTTGAGATTTTGTGGTTATCCCAAATCTTTCCTTTGATGGTATCTACCTGATCATAGATAGACCCAAAGTCAAACAATACAATTTTAGGCTTTCCTGTAATTAACCAATTTCCGTAATGTACTTGAAAGCCCATTGTTCGCATGGCTAGTATCGCACGCTCCACGGGTGTCTCTTCAGAAACAGGTAATGCCTCAAATTCTGCCGCGGCTGTTTGGGGAAAATATGGACCTAATAAAAGGTAATCATCTCCCCATTTTTCTACCATAGAGGGCACTTTTGTTCGAATTACGGTATAAATACCTCCTACTTGGTTACAAGTCTCCCAGGCAACTTCAACTAAAAACTTCTTCTTAACGGCTACTTTCTTCTCCATAAGCTACATGTATGCGGCACTTTCAATCACTTGAGTTTTACCGTTTTTGGTAATTGTATAACTAAATCCTTTTTGAATGGCGAAAGCACCGACATCCCCTTTTTTATTGATTGCCAAATATCCCACTTGAAATTCTTGGTATTTATAGCGCTTTACTATTCGCATGATGGCTGCTTCACATGCCTGCTGTGGTGACATGCCCTGGCGCATGAATTCAACAATTAAAAAGGATCCTAAGGTTTTCATGACAAATTCACCTAATCCGGTAGCGCATGCACCGCCAACTTCATCATCGCAAAAAACAGCGCCGCCAATGATAGGGGAATCTCCTACACGGCCGTGCATTTTAAACGCCATACCGCTGGTAGAGCAGGCCCCTGCAATTTCTCCAGCTTTGCCTAAGGCAAGAAGTCCAATCGTATCATGCCTTTCAATATTTACTTTTGGTTCGTATTTGGCAACTTTCTTCCATTCTTCCCAGGCCTTTCTCGATTTTTCGGTTAATAAATTTTCTTTTTTAAATCCTTGTGAAAGGGCAAATTGTAAGGCTCCTTCACCCGAAAGCATCACATGAGGCGTTTTTTCCATAACCGCACGCGCCACCGAAATCGGATGCATAATCCCCTCTAAAAAAGTCACAGACCCTGCATTCCCTAAGTGATCCATGATGCAAGCATCCAAGGTTACATGTCCATCGCGATCTGGGTATCCACCGTAGCCAACCGTTGTTTCCTCAGGATTTGCCTCAGGAACCCAAGCTCCGGCTTCTACTCCATCAAGTGCTTTGCCAGTTTGCAAAATCTTCTCGTAGCCTGCTTTTGTTCCTGCTTCATTTTTCCAAGTTGCAATAATCACAGGTTCGGGATTTTGCGTCTTCATGGTACCGGCAACACCGAGTAAACTAGCCGTTTGTAAAAATGATCTTCTTCGCATGAATGTGGAATTAGGGAAATTTATTTGTTGATTGTATAACTAATGCGTAAAATTGCCTTTCTAAAATAGAAAAAAATCTTTGAAAAATTAATATTCTCTCTTCAATATCAACAAATGAAGTTCATTAAATCAATTATTCCCCTGATTTTGGCTGTTGTAGTCACTTTTGCTTTGCATACTACTTGGGGAACGCTTCCGCCATTTGGTAAATTATTAAGTCCATTTCATGGCTTTTGGGTGAATGCTGAGAAAGCAAGTTCCGAAGAAGTTAATGAGGAAATTTTAACTATTCCGGGTCTTCAAAAGCCCGTTAAAGTAATTTACGACGAGATGGCCATCCCGCATATTTTTGCAGAAAATGATCATGATTTGTATTTAGCGCAGGGTTATGTAACGGCAAAAGATCGCTTATGGCAAATGGAGTTTCAGACCCATTTTGCTGGTGGTCGTATTTCGGAAATTGTAGGCGATAAGGGCTTGGCTTCAGACCAATTTCAACGTCGGATGGGATCAGTTTATGGTGCCGAACAATCTTTTGAAGGGATGAAAGAAGATCCTCAGGCGAAGATTGCCTTAGAGGCTTATGCGGATGGGATTAATGCGTACATATCCAGCTTGTCTGAACGCGATTTGCCCTTGGAATATAAATTATTGAATTACAAGCCAGAACCTTGGACGCCAATTAAGAGTGCCTTGTTTTTAAAAAATATGTCATTTGTACTGGCTTCAGGCACGGATGATTTGAAGATGACCAATATTCTGCGCCAGTATGGCCGTGAAGTTGCTGAAGATCTTTTTCCGAATTATCCTTTTGAAGAAAGTCCGATTATTCCAACAGGCTCACCCATTGATTTTAAGCCTGTTCCAATACCGGCAGCTCCAAAAGATTTCATGGGTTTAGGAAGTGCCATGACGACTCCTGAAAAAGATCCGAATATTGGATCGAATAACTGGGCGGTGTCAGGGAATAAAACCGTTTCAGGAATGCCTATCCTTGCGAATGACCCCCATTTGACCTTATCGTTGCCATCAATTTGGTATCAAGTTCAATTAGTAGCTCCAGGGGTGAATGTATATGGCTCTACCATGCCTGGAACACCGAATGTAATCACCGGTTTTAATAAAAATATTGCATGGGGAGTTACGAATGTTGGTTCGGACGTATTGGATTGGTATCAAGTCAAATTTAAGGACGCTTCGAAGCGGGAATATTGGCACGATGGGAAATGGAAAAAAACCAAATTGCGTATTGAAACATTTAAAATCAAAGGCAAAAAAGATTTTGTCGACACGGTCTTCTTCACCCACCATGGCCCTGTCGTGTATTTAAGTCACGAAAAAGCTTTCAAGTCGAATATCCCAGTTGGTCATGCACTGCGCTGGATTGCGCATGAAAAGTCACAGGAGCTTACAACTTTTTATAAACTTAATCGGGCAAAAAATTATGCAGATTACACAGATGCATTACGTTTTTATTCCGCACCAGCTCAAAATTTTGTTTTTGCCAGCAATGAAGGGGATATCGCTTTATGGGTAAATGGTAAGTTTCCACTAAAATCGAAATTACAAGGGAAATATTTGATGGATGGTACGGATGCAGCGGCTGATTGGAAGGGATTTATCCCGCAGGCGCACAATCCCCATGTAAAAAATCCGGTTCGTGGTTTTGTGAGTTCTGCTAATCAGTTTTCAACGGATCCATCATACCCGTATTATTTAGGCTGGCAATATGCGCCATCAGAACGAGGACGTCGTATTAATGAGCGATTGACGGCAATGCAGAAAGTAACTATTGATTCTTTACGTGGCTTACAAAATGATAATTATAATATTCGGGCGCGTAAACTATTGCCGCTTTTGTTAGCTAAAGTAAAAGGGAATGAGAAGGCTTTGGCGGAGTTGAAGAACTGGAATCTTCAAAATGGACCAGAATCTATTGCGGCGACTATATTTGAAACCTGGGTTTTAACCCTGCAATCATTTCTTTGGGATGATGAGTTTGATGCAGATGTAAAGGTACCTATGAACCGCCCAGCAGTTGATCGGACAATCCATTTAATCGAGTATGAAAGCGCAGCACGCTGGTGGGATGATGTAAAAACGAAGGGAAAGAAAGAAACGATGCAAGATATTCTTACAAGTTCATTCAAGGCTAGCTTAGATACTTTGGTAAAACACCATGGCCCCATGGGCCCGGAGTGGGCATGGCATAAACACAAACAAACAGGTGTTCGGCATTTAATTCCAGGTATGGACGCCTTAAGTCGCTTGCATATCCCGGTAGGGGGAGGAGGCACTATGGTGAATGCGACCACGACTAAAACCGGGCCATCTTGGCGTTTCATTGTGGAATTATCCAAAACAGGTAACCCGAAGGCTTTTGGTATTTATCCAGGTGGTCAATCAGGAAATCCAGGAAGTAGTCATTATGATGATTTAATTGATACGTGGGCTAAGGGCGAGTTGAAACCCTTGTTATATTTGGATAACCCTAATCAATCCTCAAATCGCATTCGAAAGAAGTTAACTTTATCTAAATAAAAACCATGCAAAGTATTTCATTACGCATTAGCATATTAATTATCGTAGGGGCATTAGTTGGGCTTTATTTGCCTTGGTATGCCATGGGAATTCAAGCAGGATTAATTGCTTTTTTATTGCGATTCCCTACAAAAACGGCCTTCATAACCGGATTTACCTCAGGCTTTTTTCTTTGGGCCTTGTCGGCATTTTGGATGAATCAAGCTACGCCAAGCGCCCTGCCCGCACGCATGGCAACTTTACTTCCCTTGCAGGGTGAGGTAACTTTATTGTATCTTGTGACGGGAATATTGGGGGGAATTGTTTTGGGCTTTTGGTCTTGGGCAGGGGCAAGATTGCGATAGAATTAGTAAAAATTTAGGACAATCAAAGCATAGATTGTATATTTGCCATTAAATACACTTTTAATTAAAATTAAACTCGTGAAAAATCCAAGTATTATTACGTACGCATGGTTAGCCGTATTAACAGTTGTAGTAGCATATTCATTCCTTAAGCCAGCGACAGGTACTGGTCCAGCTGCAGTAACAGTAGAGGGGAAGCGTATCGTATTTGTTAATTCTGATTCATTATTAACAAATTACCAGTTCTACAAAGACGCTCAAAAAGAATTTGAAAATAAAGGTTATCGTCTGCAAGTTGATTTAGGCAAACGTGAGCAGGCATTGCAAGCGGAGCTTCAAGCTATTCAGCAACGTGCTTCTGCGATGACTCAAGCTCAATTGCAAGCAGCTGATATGACGTTAAAGAAAAAAGGTGCTGAATTGCAGCAATATTCTCAACAAAAGCAAGCTGAATTAGGACAAGAGCAAGCCAAGAAAAACGAAGAACTTTACAACAACATTCGCGAGTATGTGGCAAAAGTTAACAAGGAAAATAAATATGAATTTGTATTGGGCTATTCTAAAGTTGGCGGTGGTATTCTATTCGCCGATCCTTCAGTAGACGTAACTAAAAAGTTGGTTGACGGATTGAATAAAGAATACGCTGCGAAGAAAACAGTGAAATAGTTATATATTAACTGAAGGAGCCACGCAGTTTTGCTGTGTGGCTTTTTTATTTGGCTATGGCAAAGGATAAAATCCAAAAGCAAGTGGAAATTAAGAACCGTAGGGCTTCCTTTGAATATTCGTTCTTGGATACCTTTACGGCAGGGCTTGTTTTGACTGGCACGGAAATTAAATCCATTCGTCAAGGGAAAGCTAATTTAACCGATGCGTATTGTATTTTTTTTCAGGACGAGCTTTTTGTTCGTAACATGCATATCTCGATGTATGATGAGGGGACCCATTTCAATCACGATCCTCTGCGCGATCGTAAATTATTACTTTCCAAAAGAGAGCTTGGTAAGTTAATGAAGGAATTGAAAAACGTGGGTTTGACCATTATTCCTACGCGCTTATTTATTTCCGATAAGGGCTATGCTAAATTGAACATCGCCCTAGCTAAAGGAAAGAAAACCTTTGATAAACGGGACGATATTAAAGAAAAAGATATTAAGCGCGATATGGACCGTGCTATGCGTTAGATCGGATTTTTTTTACAATCTGTACGGCTGCCATTATCACGATGGCAAAGATTACAAATCCCCCCATACCCATAAGCATATCAAACGTATTTTTTGCTATGACGAGGAACACAACCGCTACCAATAAAATGGTTGCTATTTCGTTAAACAAACGTAATTGCCCGCTAGACAAGATGAATTCGGAGGCTTTGAATTTTCGAATGAGATGAAGGCATACAAAATGGTAAATAGTGATTCCTACTACAAAAGCCAACTTCAGGTGTAACCAAGTGTGGCTTTGAAAATTATCCCACCACATTAAATAGATTAGTGAAAGTCCAGTTAACCATGTGAGCCACATGGCAGGGATCATAATGGCATTGAAAAGCAATTTTTCCATTTTCTCAAATTGCTTTGATAAAATTTCACGGGTTTGAGAATCTTTATCTTGAGCCTCTACGTGATATACTAATAGGCGTGGTAAATAGAATAATCCTGCGAACCAACTCACAACAAAAATAATGTGCAATGATTTAAGGAAGTTATAATCCATTAGGCGGCCTGATAGCGTTTAAAAAGGCTGTTGATTTTTAACTGAATAACGCCGAAAATCGCCTCTTTGAAGATATTGGCAGACATTTTACTTTCCCCTTTGGTACGGTCAGTAAAAATGATTGGGACCTCGGTCATTTTAAATCCGTATTTCCAAGTTGTAAATTTCATCTCCACCTGGAAAGCATAGCCTATAAATTTAATTTGGTCCAAAGGGATGGTTTCTAAAACTTTACGGCGATAGCAAACAAAGCCGGCAGTGGCATCTTGCATAGGCATGCCTGTAATTAATCGGACATATATTCCAGCAAAATAAGACATTAATACACGACCTATTGGCCAGTTGACCACATTCACTCCATTGATGTACCGGGAGCCAATGGACATGGATGCTCCTTGATTTGCGCAAGCTTCATACAAACGAATCAAATCTTCTGGATTGTGTGAAAAGTCAGCATCCATTTCGAAAATATACTCGTATGATTTTTCTAGTGCATAGTTGAATCCCGCGATATATGCGGTGCCTAAACCTAACTTTCCTTCACGTTCAAGTAGATGAATTCGATTTGGGTGTTCGATTTGAAGCTTTTTTACGCAGGCCGCCGTACCATCCGGGGAACCATCATCTACGATTAACAGATCGAAAACAGGGTTCAAGCTCAAAACCTTTTCGATGATGGCTTGAATGTTTTCTATCTCATTATAAGTCGGAATGATAACGATCCGCGTATTCATAGGTTATTTTGTATAACAGCAGCAGCTTTTTAAATGGTCATTTACGAGTCCTGCAGCTTGCATAAAAGAATAACAGATGGTAGGACCCACAAATTTGAAACCTAATTTCTTGAGATCTTTACTCATACGAACCGACAAGTCCGTTTGAGCTGGTAATTGCTTGTGCTCAGTAAATGTATTAATTATCGGGTTATGTGCTACATATTCCCATATAAAACGATCAAAGCTAGCAAATTTTTCCTGAATTTGAATAAATGCACGTGCATTCGTCCGTACAGCTGCTATTTTTAATCGATTTCGTATGATTCCCGGGTTATTCAAGCATTGGGCCAACTGTTCATCAGACCATTGACTTAATTCAACGTAATTAAATTGAGCAAAGGCATTTCTGAAGTTTTCGCGTTTGCGCAAAATGGTGATCCACGATAAGCCCGACTGAAACCCTTCTAAAATCAGGAGCTCAAATAGCTTCTTGTCGTTATGTTCTGGTATACCCCATTCATTATCATGGTAAGCAATGTAGAGCGGATCATTTCCCGGCCAAGGGCAGCGCGTACTTGTATGCATGATTATTCAGGTTTTGATAAATCCCGAAGGTAAATTCCAGGGTATTAATTAAATGTGAATAGCCAAGTATAAATCCCCCATGTAAACTTGAGGCAGGTCAGTCCACATGTAAAAATTGCCAATTTTTTATTCATTCCCATAAGACCATGCTTTAAAATCAAATAATCGTTAAGTTTGCAACAGTTTAGGGTGTTACATGCATTTCTGTGTGTGTTACTTAATAGGGAATTTAGTTAAATGCTAAAACTGTCCCCGCAACTGTAAGATTCTACAATGCTTTTCATAACATGTCACTGGCTACGGCTGGGAAGGCAGAAAGGAAATGGAATCGAGTCAGGAGACCTGCCTTAAATCATTCTTGACCATGTAGTACGGTGGATGCGCCATGGTCGAGCGTTCGATTACCTCTTTATTTGATCGCCCCACAAGGCAAAAATATGTTGAACATTCGATTGACGCTACTGATGGCGTTATTAGGGACTTGTATATTTAATTCTTATGCAAGCAGGACCGTTTACCTTGATTCACTTTTGGCCACTGTTGAGGTGAAGGCCTCGAAGTATCCCACAAAATTAGCTCAGACAGGGAAGGTAGTTACCGTAATTTCACAGGAACAGATTCAACGAAGTTTGGGTAGGAGTTTGGGAGAATTACTTCAAGAAAGCGTTGGGATCTCCATTGTTGGCGCGCGAAGTGCCCCAGGTGCAAATCAGGAAGTTTATGTTCGTGGCGCCAATACAGGCAATGTTCTTTTGTTAATTGATGGCTTCCCTGCCAATGACCCTTCTCATATTTCATCCGTTTTGGATTGGAATTTGATTGATTTGGGAAGCTTGGAGCGTATTGAGATTATGAAGGGAGGGCAGTCTACCCTCTATGGTTCGGATGCTATGGCAGGTGTTATAAATCTGGTAACTCGTAAGTCGGGCTCTTCCGTTCATTTACAAGTAGGCGGATTAGGCACGCATGCTGAATCCTTTCAGATTCAGAAAAATAGCCAATCGTTTAGGGTAGGGCTTGCTGTGAAAAATTTTCAAACCAAAGGCTTTTCAGCTGCAGCTGATCAGAAAGAGAAAGACGGCATGGGCCAACAAAACATTCGGGTTAATTTAGGCGGGGCAATAGGGAAAAGCGCAGATTGGGATTTATTTTACCAAAGCGAATTTTACCAAGCTAATTTAGATGGCGGACCGTTCATGGATGATCGAGACTTTACGGCCAAAGCTTCAAATCATGCATTCCGGGGACAATATCATCGCCAATTATTGAAAGGTGATTTATATGTTCGCCTTTTCCATGAAATTACGCATCGATTTTTTCGAAATGATTCAACCGACGTGCCCATGAATGCTTGGTCATCTTTCAGCGAATCAGCCTATATCGGTTTGAATCAAGGCATTGAAACCTATGTAAAATACAATTTGCCTTACCAAATCCAAAGCATCGCTGGAGTGGAATTACGAAATCAATCGACAGAACAAACTGATTTTTCAATTAGCTCATATGGTCGGTATGATTCACCTGCATTAATTGCCAAATTAGCCAATATTCAGTTATTGGGTACTTATTTTACCCTTGAAAAACATCAAACAGATTTATGGGGGATGGAAATTGGTGGCCGATTTAACCAGCACTCTTTATATGGAAATAACCTAACCTACCACGTGAATCCCTATGTTTATGTTATGCCTCAGGGTAAATTGTTTACGAATTATTACAGTAGCTTCAAGGCACCTTCCTTGTATCAATTGTATTCACCATACGGGAATCAAGCGTTAAATGCTGAAAGAGGGCAGACCTTTGAAATAGGGTATGAGCAACGTATGGGTCAGTTTTATACGCGTTTGGTTGGATTCCAACAAAATGTTCAAGCGGGTATTGTTTTTCAGTCCATGAATGTGGAGCCATATGGCCGGTATGAAAATATTTCCCAGCAAAAAACGAAAGGGCTTGAGCTAGAAACCCGCTACGTTTGGAAGGGTTTTTCTGCCGAGTTGGGATATACTTTTTTGGATGGAAATATGCAGCAGCGTTTGAATGGGAAAGATACAACCTATTCATCTTTGATACGCAGACCTCGTCATCAGGGCTCGCTTCGAGTAAATCAAACGATTTCGAAAAAATGGTCTAGCAGTATTTACATACAATATGTAGGCACTCGAGCTGATTACTATTATGATGACGCTAGCTTTCAGACCAAAGAGGTTGCTTTGAGCTCTTACCTGTGGACAGAAATTCAAACCAGCTACACGCTGAGTTCAAAATGGCGCGTTCAATTGCTTTGGAAGAACGTCTTAAATCAATTGCCACAAGAACTTTATGGGTATTCGGGTCAACCTACTAACCTACAAATTAGTTTATTTGGGAGATTCTAAGGTATGAATCGCTCGTACACATCCTTTCCTGTTGTTTGGTCTTTGCCAAAGAGTTCAATGTAGTTTACTGTGGTCATCATGGTGGTTTCATTGACACTAACAAAGACGCGTTTAAGGATTTGGAGCCTCCCATTGATAGGAAATAAAGCAATCGGATTACCACGAGAATCGAGTTTTACTACGAATTTTCGTTTGCGATAGGCAAGAAAGTATCCTTGGTAAGCGTTCGCCTCGGATTTAAGGGCATCGGTATATAGGCCGTAGGCTAATGTTCGCTGAATGGTTGTTAGCTCTTCTTTCTGGCCTTTTTCACTATATCGGATCCAATACGTATGAACAGGTGATTGGGGATTTAATGATTTATTTGCCAATACATTCGCATCGTATACAACGGTATTGGCATTTGAACTTTTTTGAATATAAAATAGTCGAATCGGGGAATCGGGCGGGGTAGGTAATCGCTCCACGGGATTTGCATACATATTAAGCAGAATGCCCCAAAATAAAACAATTAAAAGGAAACGATTCATAAATTGGCCAACAGAGAATAAGCTTAATTGATCATTTGAGAATTTAACAAACCAGCAAATAAGCACCCAAAATTAAGAAATAAATTTCAACAATCAGGATGGCCAATAGACTTGTAGTTATGGACTTTCGGCTGTATTGTTGCATTTTGGAAAAATTTACCTACCTTTGCCAAGGAAATTTAAGAAAGAAGAGGGGTTTTTAATCCCTCTTTTTGTTTTCTTGGTATTGATGGAAGATTTAAAAACAAAGATTAACGGTTGGATTCAAGAGTACATCGGTGAAGGTCCCATCTTTTTAGTGGACTTATCGATTAGCAAAGGTCTCAAGCGTTCTTTGGTTACGATTTTGGTTGATACCATGGAAGGGATTACCATAGATGCATGTGCATTGATGAGTAGAAAGTTGGCTCATCACATCGAGGAGAATTTATGGATAGAAGAAGCTTATAATTTAGAAGTTTCATCGCCCGGTTTAGATTTTCCTTTGACGCAGGGTTGGCAGTTTGAAAAGAATGCGGGTCGTACCGTAAAAGTGTGGCTGAAGGAGGGAGATCCAATAATAGGAACCTTACAAGGTCATACGTCAGATTCGATTCAGGTGTTGACAGAGAAGACGGTTAAGCATCGTAAAGTAGTAGCTAAGGAGCCAACGACGTTTGGCTTACAGGTAATAGATAAAATAAGAGTACAAGTATCATTTCAATAAAAAAACGTAAGGATAGCAATGAACAGTGTTGAATTAATTTCGTCATTTTCAGATTTTGCTCGGGAGAAGAACATTGATAAGCCGACAATGATTTCGGTTTTGGAAGAGGTTTTTCGTACGATGATTCGCAAGAAATTCGGTTCCGATGAAAATTTCAATGTCATTATCAACCCCGAAAGTGGTGACTTAGAGATGTGGCGTACACGTGAAATCGTGGACGATAACTCAGAGGATATCTGGGATTTTGATAAGATTCCTTTGGCAGATGCCAAGTTAATTGAGCCCGATTTTGAGATTGGAGAAGAGGTGGCTGAATTAATTAAGTTGGAGGATTTTGGCCGTCGTGTTGTTCAGACTGCACGTCAAACCTTAATTCAGCGGATCAAGGATATTGAGAAAGAAGGTCTTTACGACAAATACAAGGATTTGGTAGGGGAGTTAGTAACTTCAGAAGTTTATCAAATTTTAGGTCGTGAGTTGATTTTATTGGATAACGAAGACAACGAGTTGGTTTTACCTAAAGGTGAAATGATCTCGAAAGATCGTTTCAAAAAGGGCGAAACAATTCGTGCAGTAATTCATAAAGTTGAAATGTCGAATGGTACGCCTCGTATCATTTTATCACGTGTTTCTCCGGTCTTCTTGGAGCGTTTATTCGAGCAAGAGATCCCGGAAATTTACGATGGTACAATATCAATTCGTAAAATTGTTCGTGAACCAGGTGAGCGTGCGAAAGTAGCCGTAGAGTCCTTTGATGATCGCATTGATCCTGTCGGAGCATGTGTGGGAATGAAAGGTTCGCGTATTCATGGCATTGTTCGTGAATTACAGAATGAAAACATTGACGTGATTAATTTCACGGATAATTTAGAATTATTGGTGGCGCGCACCTTGAGCCCAGCGAAGTTGAATTCGATGGCAATAGATAAAGAGCGTCGTCGTATTTCGGTTTATTTGAATTCGGATCAGGTTTCTATGGCGATAGGTCGTGGAGGTCAAAACATTAAATTAGCTGGTAAATTAGTTGGATACGAAATTGATGTGTTCCGTGATGTACCAAAAGATGAGATGGATGATGAGGATGTAGAATTGACAGAATTCTCCAATGAGATTGAAGCTTGGATTTTAGATGAGCTTCATAAAATTGGATTGGATACTGCGAAGCAAGTCTTGGCATTATCGAAAGAAGAGTTAGAGCGTAGAACCGAATTAGAGGAGGAAACCATCGAGGAAATCTTGTCTATTTTACGTTCTGAGTTTGAATAATACACACCTTGTGTTGAGTCAGTATTTTAAATTGAAAGAATAAGTATTTTGTAATTTATATGGCAGAAGAGAAGACAATGCGATTAAGTCTTGTAGCAAAGCAAATAAACATGGGAACGTCTACGATCCTACAGTTTCTTTCTGCTAAAGGACATAAAGTCGATAATAACCCGAACGCAAAGCTTAATTATGAGCAATTGAGTTTGTTGGCAAACGAATATGGTGCAAGCCATTTGTTGTCAACAGATGAAGCTCCTAAGAAGCCTGTTGAGGAGCTTGTCGTGCCAGCTCCCGTGGTTGAGGAGAAGAAACCTGAACCGGTTGCTGTGGTCGAAGTTGCACCAGAGCCAGTAAAGGAAGCAGTTCCCGAGGTGACTACGGCAAAAGATGTTCCTACAGAGCCTGAGGACGAAAAGCAAGTTGGCCTTAAAGTTTTAGGTAAGATTGATTTGGATAAAAAGGGTAACCCTGTAGCTCCAAAGCCAGCACCTAAACCAGAGCCTGTGGTAGAAAAAGCGCCTGAGCCTGTGGTTGAAGCTGCTCCTGTGGAAGAAATTCCTGTTGAGAAAGTGGTGGAAGCGAGTGAAGTGCCCCTTACTCCATCAGCTCTTGTAGAGGAAGACGATTTTCAATTGATTGAAGCTAAAGGGGAGACCCTGAAAGGTTTAACCGTTTTAGGTAAAATTGAATTACCTGTGGATAATGGCCGTGATGGTCACAAGCACAAGCGTAAGCGCATCGTTAAGGAGGAGAAGAAGCCTGTTATTAATGAACAGCGTCCTACTAATCCAAATGCAGCGAACAATAAAAAGGATTTTGGTAAGAAGCCAGCTGCTCCAGGTGCTAAGCCAGGAGGACCTCGTGAGGAACTTTCTGATAAGGATATTCAAGAGCAAATTAAGGCTACCATGGCGCGCTTACAAGGTGCGACAAACAAACAAAGTTTTGGGGCGGATAAGCGTCGTGTAAAACGTCGTGAACGAGCAGATGCGGAAGAAGCACGCCAAATGGCTGAAGATGAGGAGGCAAAAGTATTGAAGGTAACTGAATTCGTTTCAGCGAGTGATTTGGCTTCTTTGATGGATGTTTCTGTGAACGAGGTTATCTCAACTTGTATGAGTTTGGGAATGTTCGTTTCGATCAATCAGCGTTTAGATGCGGAGGCGATTACCATTATTGCGGATGAATTTGCCTATGAGGTACAATTTATTTCAGCTGAGGAGGAAATTGATGCTGTTGAGGAAGATGTCGAGGATGATCCAGCGGATTTAGTTCCTCGTGCACCGATTGTTACCATTATGGGTCACGTTGACCACGGTAAAACATCGTTATTGGATTACATTCGTAAGTCAAAAGTAACCGCAGGTGAAGCCGGAGGTATTACCCAGCACATTGGTGCGTATTCAGTTGAAACTGAATCAGGCAAGAAGGTAACCTTCTTAGATACTCCGGGTCACGAGGCTTTTACAGCGATGCGTGCACGTGGTGCAAAGGTAACGGATATCGTGATTATTGTAATTGCAGCAGATGACTCAGTCATGCCACAAACAAAGGAGGCGATTAACCACGCGATGGTTGCAGGCGCTCCCATTGTTTTTGCCTTTTCGAAAATAGATAAGGATGGAGCTAATACGGATAAAGTTCGTGAAGAATTAGCCACAATGAATATGTTGGTTGAAGATTGGGGTGGTAAATACCAGTGCCAAGAAATCTCATCAAAATCAGGTCTAGGTATTAACGATTTACTTGAAAAAGTTTTGTTAGAAGCAGAAATGCTTGAATTAAAAGCCAATCCAAACAAGAAGGCGATTGGTTCAGTAATAGAGGCGGAATTAGATAAGGGTCGTGGTTATGTAACTACGATGATGGTTCAAGACGGTACTTTACATGTGGGTGACATGATGCTGGCAGGCGACAACTACGGTCGTGTAAAAGCGATGTTTGATCATTATGGAAATAAGATCAAAAAGGCTGGACCTTCTACTCCTGTACAAGTACTTGGTTTAAATGGTGCTCCACAAGCAGGGGACAAGTTGATTTGCTTAGAAAATGAGCGTGAGGCTCGTGAAATTGCCAACAAACGTGAGCAAATTTTACGTGAACAATCGTTGCGTACACGTAAACACATTACGTTGGAGGAAATTGGTCGTCGGAAGGCTATCGGTACTTTCCGCGAATTGAATGTGATTGTGAAGGGTGACGTGGATGGTTCGGTAGAAGCACTTTCGGATTCCTTGTTGAAATTATCTACCGAAGAGGTTCAGGTTCGTATTATCCACAAAGGGGTAGGTCAAGTTTCTGAGTCGGATGTTGCATTGGCTTCAACTTCGGATGCGGTGATTATTGCCTTCCAAGTTCGTCCATCGCAAAATGCGCGTAAGATGGCTGATACAGAGCAAATAGAAATTCGGAATTATTCGATTATCTACCAAGCTATCGATGAAATCAAAGCTGCGATGGAGGGTATGTTGGCTCCTTCATTTGAAGAAGTTGTTACGTCAAATATTGAGGTCCGTGATGTATTTAAGATTTCTAAAATCGGTACAGTTGCTGGATGTTATGTATTAGATGGTACGGTGAAGCGTGCACACAAGATACGTGTTATACGTGATTTCGTGGTTATTCACGATGGCGAAATTTCCGCCTTGAAGCGTTTTAAAGACGATGTGGCTGAAGTGAAGTTCGGATATGAATGTGGTATGTCGATCAAAGGATTCAATGATCTTGAGGTGGGTGATAACCTAGAGTGTTACGAAATGAAAGAAGTGAAACGTACGTTGAAATAATTTATACGTTTATGAAAAGGAAAAGCCGAATCGAGTGATTCGGCTTTTTTTATGCCAGCATTTCATTCAAATTGGCTGTCTTTAAATAAACCCCAATGAATGAAACAAATAAACCGATGAATAAAGCTCCCAAGGTAATTAAACTTCGACTTGGGCTCGAACGTTTCAATGGAATTTGAGCAGGTGCTAAGACTTTGAAAACCGGTGTCTCTTTTTGTAGTTTGATTTTGGCCTCTGTCGTTTGATTTGTCAAATTGGAATACACATTGAAGGCTAAATCAACTTCGTATTGAAGTTTCTTTCCTTGATCTTTAGCGACATTAAGAAATACGTTTCTATTCTGATCTTTATAATTTGAAAGTGTAAATAGGGACTGATCATAGCGTTTACGTGCTTCCGCTTGCCGATCCATCAAAAAGTTTAATTCTTTTCTTGCTTTTTCTGTACGATACTGCACAATGTACCTGCGCAATTGATTCAAAACCAGGTTCGCAATATTTGCGGAAATTACAGGGTCTTGGCAGGTAACAATTATCTTAATCAAACTACTCTTCTTGTCAATTTCTACGACAATCGCCTCTTTTAATTCTTTTAATACCATGGACTCTTGCTTCGAAATATTAATCAACTCTGGGCTTAAAACACCTTGTGGTACGTTGATGTTTTCAAGTTCATTGGCATCCTTATTCTTATCTTTTTTGAAAATACCTATGGGCGCATTTGAATTATCTTGTTTCAAGTAATCTGATAATTTTTGGAATTTTTTCAACTTCAGGTTATATACATTCGATTGACTCAATTCTTTTAGGAATGGAATACTTTGTACAATTTCTGGATACATCGCAGGTTGTAAGGCATCCGATCCGGCTATGGCTCCATTTAAATTAATGCCAGCTAATCCGGCTAGAGATGATAAGCCACCTAATCCCCCACTACTGGAATTACCGCCTAATTTCGAATCAACTTCAGGTAGCAATTTTACTTCGGATTCATATAGACTGTCTAAGGTCAATGAAAATGTAGCTCCTAATCCCGTGAAAAGTAAGGTGACAAACAATACGCTGAGCTTATATTTTAAAAGGGCTCTCCATATTTCGGTAAAATTGATAGCAATTTCATCCGAATGTAAAGGCTGAGGGACATTTGTTTCGTTCATGTAGCTTGGCTGTTTACTTCGGGATGTTGTTAATCAAGGTAATAATGGCAATTGAAACAGAAACTAGGCTGGAGGTAAGACCGATTGCCTCAGCAGCAGACAAACCTTTCTTTCTATTTTCAGGATAGGCCGGAATGACGATTTCTGTTCCGGGTTCAATGCGTGGATTTTTTTTGAAAATCAAAAACTTACGAATTTGATTAGAAACACCATTCGCATAGGTAACATACATTTTTTTGCGGTTAGCATTTATGGTATATCCACCCGCCTCAGCAATGTATTCTTTCAATGAGAAATCTTCTTTGTAGCTAACTGCCAATGGATTTTGTACCGCACCGGTCAATTTAACCGTTTGCAATAAGCGCGGGATGGTTAACTCGTCACCTGCCATCAATTGTAAATTCTCCGATGATGACGGGTTATTGATTACCTCCTTTAGATTTACCCCAACAGTCATTGTCCCGCGAATAAGTTTACCTCCTTCTAGGTACCCTTCAGCTCGCAGCCCCCCTGCTCGAAGAATGATATCTGAAATACGTTGTTGATTGCTTTGAATGGCATAGGTTCCTGGGAAATTGACCATCCCTAAAACTTTAACGGAACGTTGCTCTTCGTAGTTCGGTGATCTACGAATGGAGACAATATCAAAAGGTTGCAATGTCAGTTGGTTTCCATCATTGCTTATTTTCAAAGCTCCGTCAATAGAAAAACTGATAATTTCAATCTTTGCTGACTTTGGATCATCATTTCCATGAGAAATAATCCTGCGAGCTAATTCAAGATTCGCATAACTTGCTGATTCTTTCATTCCTTTGGCTTGTAGAATCAAATCAGCTACTTTCATTCCCTCCTTGTATTCAAACTCACCAGGAGCATTTACTTCACCTACAATATTCACCACACGTTTTTCGCGCAGATTAGCTATAGAATAGACTTGCAGAACATCTTCCCTTTGAAGGGGAACATCAGTCGCCTCTCCACGAAGAATTTTACCTAAATCAAGTGATACTATTTCCGGGTCATAGTTTTCTTTTCTTCGCGTTAAAGTCGCCCGGTTTAGAAAAGCATCTTCTCGTAAACCTTCCGATTTTTTAATCAATTCTTTAACGGTTGTTAAGCCTGCCTCTATCGCGTAATTACCGGGTCTAAAAACGGCTCCTTGTACCTCAACCCGATTTTCATAGCGCTCAATGATTGATCCTATTGTATAGATATCGCCATTATTTGGCAAAAAGGTTTCAACCTCGTCTTGGCTGATATTAAGTAGTTTAATTTCCCTTGATGTATTTCTACGAACATTAATCGTGTAGGTGTAGGCTTTCTCAGTGAAACCACCGGCATAACGCAAAAGGTCTTTAAAACTTTCTGTTTTTGTTAATTCATATATGTAAGGGCGTTTCACTTCACCTACGAGTTCTACCCGATTTTCATAATCACCTACCCGAATGATATCTTGGTCATTCAAATGTATGTTATCCTTTTGGTCAGCGCGTAATAAGAAATCGTATAAATCCAATGTGCGAATAACCTTATTGTCACGAATGATACGAATATTACGGAATGAACCATTTCGATTAGGTCCACCTGCTAAATAAAGGGCATTAAATACTGTGGCCAAGGACGAAACGGTATAAGAACCTGGGAAATTAACTTCGCCCGTTAAGGTTACACGAATACTGCGGACGCCCGTTAACGTTACTTGTGCCATGGAACCACTTCCAGGCTTATTTAAACCCTGATAGAGTTGGCGTAAGCGCGCAACGATACGGTCGCTAGCTGCCTCAATGGTCAGTCCATTGACATAGATGGGACTAATGTTCAATATTTTTACTGTTCCCTCAGGACTTACCGTTACTTTAAAATTATCGAGCACATCGCCAAATATGTGAATATCTAGTTCGTCATCAGGGCCAATTTGATAATTTTTAGGTGTTGCAATGCGCATGTTTGGTTCAAAACTAAGTTTGTCGTTTTGAAAAAGGCTCGCACCAAATATTTTTTTATCTAGTGAAGTAGAAATCCGCTTTTGTAGATTGTTATACTCACTTACTAAACTGTCATTGTAGATATCCAATGGCCTTGCAAGTAATTTTCGTTCATCGATTGTTAAAGGACTTTCTTGTTGTGAAGCCGTATTCACTCGCGTTGGGTTATTGACAACAATCGTTTTATTATTTCGACTTTCTGTGGTGCTATTTACTGCTTGATTATTGGATTTTAAGTTGGCATCCGTAGGAGAAGCGGAAATACTGACCATGCGTTCCCGCATTTTCATTATGTCAGCAGAGGTATATCCTTGCAGTAAGGCCGCCTTTTCGATATCACTTTCTGACATACCGCTGGCTTGCGCTTTATCCATAAAAAGTTTTACTTCTGCATCAGATAAATCATCAACGTTACGTTTGATACCTGTTGAATATTGCGCATAGGTTGCTTGTGATAGAATCAAGAAGGCAATGCAGGCCAAACGCGTGATATATGATCTTAAGTTTAATGTAAACTTCATAGGGTGCTTTCAATATTTCAGTAAAGGTAACTATTTTCTGTTTGTCACGTAAGGCTTTAAAATTTTGGACACGAAAGGTTTCTTTTCCATTTTACAAATGGTTTTTTAAGCGAAAAGTCGAAATCTAATAAATACGCTATAGATAACTCATGCGCCCCACCAGCTGCTGGACCCAATTGAGACAATGTTACATCGTAGGAATAACCAATCGAGAAATTATCCTGTCTATAGCCAATCAATCCCACGATTGATTCGCGGTTTGGATTTCCTAATTTTGATTTTGCTAAGGGAATTCCGCGGTACCAAACACCCAATACCATAGGTGACCAAGTTAAATAGGCTCCCATGTCCAACTGTTTGAAATCTCCTTGCTGTTTGTAGTGAACCACTGGACTCAGACTCTTTTCGCTATTTCGATCTTCGTAGGAATCAGCTTCATAAAAATTTTCTTGTAGGGTGATTTTAGTACCCATTTGAACACTAAACCTAGTCGCTAAAATTTCTTCCGAACTTGCTATAAGTGATTTGTTTGGCTGGTTAATGTGATGCGCAGCCACACCAATCCAGTAATTTTTTGTATTCAATAATCCCCCAACGGACAGGTCAACATACCCCCGTAGGTTGTTAATATTGGACAAAAGTGGATCTGATGTACTTCCAAAACCACCACTGCTAAGTAAATTAGTTATTTGGTCGCCGGCAATTAAACTACTCATATCAAGTCCCCTGTTTACGTAGGCCCCTTCCATACCCATCGAAAAAGTTTGATCCGGACTTAAATCGATATGATAGGCATACTGCAGACCAAGCGTAGTGGTTTTTAGATTGGCAAATTGCTTATCCGTGGTAGCAATAATCCCCAAGCCGCTATTGTATTTTCCCAAACTTAAATCAGCTGTAATTGAGGTGTATTGATAACTTGCCTCCAAATTTGGCCATTGATTACGGTGGTTGAAATTTACCTTTGATGTACTATTAACTCCAGCGAATGCAGGGGAGATTAAAAGGGGTGCCGCATAGAATTGCGATAATTGCGGATCTTGTGCTTGACCCAGGAATGGGATGCAAACACAAATTAGGCGAAACACGAAAATGGCTATGCTTTTTTTCATACCGCTCATTATAGCCCCGCAATTTAGGGTATCGCTTTACAAAAACCAATAAAATGCGTTAATTTGTGTTGCCTAACCCAATCGTATGCTTCGGAGTCTTTTTATTTCCTGTTTTCTTTTAGGGGTGAGCTATTTCACCTTAGGACAAAATATTATTGTCAGAAATAATTGCATTACCCAGTGTATCGATTGTTCAAAAAGAACACCTGACATGGGAACGGTTTTTGATTTGGATGTCAATATGCCCACTGGGACCACTTATTTGTGGGACTTTGGTGAGCCAGGAACCCCTGATAATACATCGACGAGTCGGACAGGTTCACATCTCTATTGTACCCCAGGAGAAAAAACGGTTACCTTAAAACTAAGTACCAGCCCTACTCCCATCATAAAAAGAATTAGGGTGGGTGAGTTACCCTTTATTTATTTAGGTAAGGATCAAAACGAAGAGTCAATGACCATTTGCAATGGTCAGAAGGTAGAACTAAAGGCCTTTGGGAAAGTTGGTAAACCGAATTTCCCTGTTACAGTCAATTGGTATCCGAATGGAGAAACGACCGACAATATATCGCTAAGTAAATCAGGATGTTATTCGGTTAAAGTCACTGAGCCTACTACTGGCTGTACGGTGGAAGCCAAGATGCAAGTTAAAATTTGCGGAGAAAGAGACCCTGATCAAAATTTAATAAAAAATGCCAAAGCCATGTACATGGGCGTAGGTGCTGCCATTCAATTTCAAGGTTCTGTGGATAATCCAGTTCCTATTCCAGGGAAAACAAATGTTCCAAACGGCGTAGCCAAGATGGAGGATCCATCCATGGTAAATGGCCTAATATTTTATACGGATGGAGTTAAAATATTTGATAAGAATAATCAGCCTATTGTATTTTCTGACCCAAGTAAGAATTTAAATGCTGACATTACTAACTCGCAAGGGGTAACCATTATTCCAAAAACCGCCTGCAAAGGTTGTCAATCTGAATATTATGTATTTACGCTCGGCAAAAATTCTGCGGGTGAAAATTTAGTCTATTATTCCATCGTAGACATGAAATTAAATGGGGGGAAAGGGGCTATTTCCGTTATAAATCAGCTATTAAACCCTATTCCAGTAACTTCGAAATTGATCGCTTTGCAAGGTGGGCAAGGCTATTATTGGCTGGTGGCTCAAGATGCTAAAACAGGAGATTTATTGACCTACAAGGTTTCTGAGCTTGGTATATCAGCTTCTACTAGTTCCTCAGGTGGGAAAGCATTTACGAAAAGTTCCGGAGTATCTGGTACGACAAAGTCAAACATTGATTGGACAAAAATGGCAGTTACTTTGCCTGACGTAAATATGAGCAGCATTGATATGTACTCGCTTGATCCGGCAACTGGTAAATCAACTTTTGAATATAATATCCCACTTGGAAAACCGCTGCCTCAAGTGTATGGTGTAGAGTTTTCCCAAAATAATCAAGTATTGTATGTTTCTATGCAAGGGGATGGATCGACTGTCCCTTCTGAAATTTGGCAATTTGATCTTTCATCCAAAGATCCTATCAAAATTCTCGCGTCCAAATCCGTCCTATTTTCCTCCATGGATAAGATTGGTGCGCTACAAATGGACCCAGTTTACAATACGGTGATATTTGTATCCTTCGAAGGAAGTAGTTCACTTGCCAAAATTTCACAGACCAACGGGCTTAATACGGATATTGACACATTAATGCGCCCCAAATTTGTTCGTAATGCTGTCACTTTTCCTGCAGGGGTTACTACCCAACTGGGTTTGCCGCCTAATTTACCAGTTCCCAATACTCCTTCGGGTCCTCCGTCCATCAGTGGACCAATTTGTGAAGGAACGGTATTTAAGTTTTCTATTGATCAAAAACTTTGTGATCCATTAAACAACGACAAGATTGTTTGGAATATTTATAACACAGTCCTTAACCCAATTCCCGATAAGGATGGGATAATGGTTCCCCTCGATCCGGGAACGACAAGGATACATACCTTTACAGGCAATGTATTAGCTTACGATTTCCCTACCTCGGGGAAATACGTTATTACAGCCACCATTTCAAACAGTTGTATTAAAGACTTTTTACTTGATGCGCAAGAATTCGATATTGAGGTAATTAAGCCAACTAGCATTATTACTGAGATCAATAAGTTTTTTAAATGTAATCCTACCAGTATACCGATTGCATTAACGTCTACGCCACCAAGTACTAATTTGGCCTATCTATGGAGTAATGGGGACAAAACACCGGTTGCGAATATAAGGCCTCCCGGAGGAAAGGTGAATCTATTGCTGGGAGATACGAAGACCAAATGTTCCGTTCGATTAAACACACAAGTGAATTTTTTAGAGGTAAAAAACTTTATTCCTTCCAACACCTATTCAATTTGTATGGATAACCCTAAACCTTTTGATTTACAATTAGGAGGGCCAACCACCAATTTGAAATTTGAATGGACATTTGGGTCAGGCACCTCGGTGATTAGTACACAGAATAAAGTGCGTGTTACGCAAGCTGGAAAATATGTGGTAAAGGTTACTGATATTGATAATTGTAGTATCAGCCATACTGTTGAAGTTTCGGATAAATGTGAGCCCATTTTATTGACCCCGAATGTATTTACACCCAATGGTGACGGGAAGAATGACCTCTTTGTCCCTCAACCTAAAAGTGCAAAACGTGCGCGGATTTTAGGGCTTCAAATATTCAATCGATGGGGTGAATTATTATTCACAACCAAAGGGCCAGAATTTTCTTGGGATGGTAAGGTGAATGGGACGCGCGTTCCACAGCAATCCTATGTTTGGCAACTCCAATATGAATCCTTGGATTATCCTGAACGTGGCGTATTGACTGATCGTGGTGGTGTATTAGTCGTGTACTAATATGCCCGCACTTCGATGCCTTTCATGAAATTTACAAATGATTTGTTCACGACTTGGTTTCCACCCGGCGTAGGGAAGTTACCTGTGAAATACCAATCCCCTAAATGGTTAGGGCAAGCGATATTCAGATTTTCAACTGTCTGGTAGACAATGGATAAATCAGCTTGTAAATTTTTAGGCCTTACGATTTCAGCAATCTTGTCTGATATTTCTTGGTCAGTGAACGGCGCATAAATGGCTTTTACAAAGTTTTCTTCCGATGCTGTACCATTTTCAAGGGCTAGCAAACATTTCAAGTTTACCTCGTCCAAAATATGCTCCAAATTACGTTCCTTCAATAAAGACAAAGCAGCACGGAAAGCCACGAACTCTTTCATCTTCGACATGTCGATTCCGTAGCAGTCTGGATAACGAATCTGAGGAGCGGAGGAAACGATAACAATCTTTTTAGGAGATAATTTATCCAAAAGGCTTAAGATACTTTTTTCAAGTGTGGTTCCACGAACAATTGAATCATCAATTAGGACAACAGAGTCCACATTTTTTTCGATTACCTCGTAGGTAGTATCGTACACATGTGAAACCATATCGTCACGCATCGCATCACTGGCAATAAAAGTTCGCACTTTTACATCTTTTGAGATGAGTTTTTCGACACGCGGACGGAAAGTCAATAACTCTTCTAGTTGGTCCTCAAAGAGAATGCCTTCCATGATGGCTTTTTTTCTTTCCTTCGCTAAATGGTCTTCTAAGCCATCAATCATGCCTAAAAAGGCACTTTCAGCGGTATTGGGGATGTACGAGAAAACGGTATGTTTTAAGTCACTTTTAACTTCGTCTAAAATCTGAGGAATTAATAGTCGGCCTAATTTTTTACGCTCACGGTAAATATCGGGATCGGAACCGCGTGAGAAATAAATTCGTTCAAATGAGCAAGATTTCTGCTCAATACGGTCGATGAACGGAACTTCTTCCACACTGCCATCCATCGTAATAATCAGGGCATGGCCCGGAGTTATCTCCTGAATTTGGTCATATGCACAATTAAATGATGTTTTTATGGCTTGCTTTTCCGATGCAACCACCACCACTTCTTCATCCATGTAATAGTAGGCTGGACGTATACCCGCTGGATCACGAGCTACGAATGAAGCACCATATCCAGTCATGCCAACCATCGCATATCCTCCATCAAAGTCCTTGCATGAACGTTCAAGGACACGCTTTAAGTCTATATTGGCCGCTAATACATCAGATAATTCTGGATTTTCGTATTGGTCTTTAAACTTTCCAAACTGGCGCTGATTCTCTTCATCCAAGAAATGACCAATCTTTTCCATAACCGTTACGGTATCAACCTTTTCTTTCGGATGTTGGCCTAAGGATACTAATTTGTCAAACAAATCATCCACATTGGTCATGTTGAAGTTACCTGCCATTACCAAATTTCTGCTACGCCAGTTATTTTGGCGAAGCATTGGATGACAGTTTTCAATTTCATTTTGCCCATGCGTACCATAGCGTAAATGGCCTAATAATACTTCGCCTGTAAAAGCTACATGATCTTGCCACCAAGCTGCGTCATGAACGGCGTCTATGCCGGTATCGCGTTTGGTTTCTTTGGCTAGCTTTTGTGCTTTTCTAAATTTCTTATTGATTTTGCCGAAGATGTCTGCAACTGCTTGCGGCTCGACTGAACGGTAGCGACTGATGTATCGACTTCCCGGTTTAACGTTGATCTTGATGTTAGCCACCCCAGCGCCATCTTGTCCTCGATTTACTTGCTTTTCCATCATGAGGTAAAGCTTATTTAAGCCATACATCGGCGTGTTGTACTTGTCCAAATAGTGCTGAAAGGGTTTTCGCAATCGGATTAGTGCAATTCCGCATTCGTGCTTAATGGATTCAGACATTGGGGGTGTGGGTTTTGGCTAATAATTAGCCCAAAATTAGCTAAATATTATGAGCTATAAATGTTATTTTTTATTTTTTTAATCTAGGGTTTCCAAATGCTAAAAATGAGCGTTGGGAATAGCATACAGCCAATAATGATCCCACCCAAGACCAAGTAAATCCAATTGTTTTTCAAGCTGTCGGCTGGGTGTTGAACATCCCCTTTTTTAAAGTACATATGAAAAGGAATTCTTAAGTAATAATAAATCGATACAGCAGTTAATAGGACGGCAACTATGAGCAAAGCCAAGATGGGATTTGACTGCGTCAATTGGTACTTTTCCCATAAAAGGCTGAAATAGTTCACCTTAGCAATAAAGGTACCTGCTGGAGGTAAACCTATTAGCGCAATAAAACCCAAAAATAATAGCAATCCCCGCACGGGATATGTTTGTCCAAAACCTGACCAATTCCCCAAATCATGTATTTCATAGGCCCTTGATTCAAGCTCATCTACAATAAAAAATACCAATATTGTACTGACACTATAAACCAGACTATAGAATAATAAGCTGTCCACACCTTGTTCAGCTGGCATTAACCAAGCCATCGCCAAGAACCCCCCATGCGCAATGCTCGAGTAAGCTAATAAACGTTTGGCATTGGTTTGGTTTAAGGCACCTAAATTACCTACCAATAAGGTTAATATAGCTAATATGGCGATGACTGCCTGCATCTGAACTGGAATGAAATGAACCATGCGGATTCCCAGCCAAGCCACAGCGATTTTAGGCGCGGTTGAAATCCAACTCATCCACCCCGCAGGTAAACTCTCCATCACATCGGGACTCCAAGGATGGAACGGAACCCAAGACATTTTAAACAAGATTCCCGTTCCCACGAGCGCCAATGCCGTTCCCGCCAAGTAAGGATCGGCAGTTGCCAAGCCCCTACTAAATGCTGGGTCAAGAAATTGCATAGTACCCGTCATACCATAAATCAAGGACAATCCATACAAAAACATCGCCGAAGTACCCATGCCAAATAAAATGAAGGGCAATGCCGCTCGAACACCGTCTTGGTCTTTGCGTAAACCAACTAATATATACGTTCCCATCGACATCAATTCAATACTCAAAAAGATGCTACTAAAATGTATACTTAAACTTGTCAATAAAGACCCTAATAGAATGGAAAAGAAACCGATTTTCTCTTCAAATGAAAACGACTTTTTTTGGTAATGGTTGATGCCAATTATGCCTAATCCAACGAGCAAAATAAGGCAGTTGACCGCATTGGCTCCCGGATTTACCCACAGCATTTTAAACGATACAAAGCTCTCGATTCCTTGTTTCATGCGCTGATAGGCAAGAAGTAGGGCAATGATTAAACCAATCTCGGCCAATAAATAGCGCCATGCCCGCGTATTTTTGTCATTTTTACCCACTAAAAATAAATCCCCTATGATGCTAAATAGAATCCATGCCGAAATCAACAATTCAGGTAATATATGTTCATATCCCTGTAAAATGCCTTGTAATTTCGATGGCAAAGCCTGCATGAGTTCGGGTGTAATCATGGGTTTACATTTTTTGTTTTAAATAGTGAGCCGTAGGGTTATCAATCAAGTTAATCATGTCTTCAGGAGTGCCTTCAAAACATAGATTCCCACCATTTTCTCCTCCTTCAGGTCCCAGATCAATGATGTGGTCAGCACATTTTACGACTTCCATGTTATGCTCAATGATGATGACGGAATCACCTTGCTCAACTAAATCGTGCATGGCTTTCAATAATTTCTTGATATCATGGAAGTGTAAACCCGTCGTAGGTTCATCAAAGATAAAGAGTGTTTTTCCTTTATTTGCGTTTCCTTTTCCCAGAAAGCTTGCCAGTTTTACCCTTTGGGCTTCACCTCCTGAAAGGGAATTGGAAGATTGACCCAGTTTAATGTAGCCCAATCCTACCTGGAAAAGTGGATCTATTTTCTCAGCGATTTTGGGTGCTTTTTCTTGAAAGTAGGGGATGCTCTCCTCTACGGTCATATCCAATATATCCGCAATGTGTTTGTCTTGGAATTTGATGTCCAAGATTTCTTGCTTGAATCGTTTCCCGTTACATGATTCACAGGTCAATTTAATATCAGCCATGAATTGCATTTCGATGGTGATTTCACCTTCGCCTTGGCATGTTTCGCAGCGACCACCTTCCACATTGAAAGAAAAATGTGCGGGTTTATACCCGCGGGTTTTAGCTAATGGTAATTCCGAAAACAAAGCTCTGATGGCATCATATGCCTTGATATACGTGATTGGATTCGAGCGCGATGATTTGCCAATGGGCTGCTGGTCCACCATTTCAATGCTCGCAATTTTATTTGTGCTACCTCCTAATTCTCTAAAACGACCGGTTTCCTCCGTTCCTAGTTGCAGATTTCGCAATAGGGCTGGATATAAAATTTTACGGATCAAGGTCGACTTTCCAGATCCCGAAACTCCCGTCACCGCGGTCATGATACCTAAAGGAATCTTAACGTCAATGTTTTTTAAATTATTTTCAGTGGCCCCCTTAATTTCAATATGCGCTAATGCTTTTCTTCGGAAACCGGAAATTTGGATGGTGTCTTTACCTTGTAAAAAGCGTAAGGTGTGACTATCTGTGGATGTGTCCAATAATGCCGCTTGTAAATTTCCCTGAAACATAAGATTACCTCCATGTCTGCCTGCTTCTGGACCTATATCTATAATTTGATCTGCGGCGCGCATGATGTCCTCTTCATGTTCCACGACGATAACCGTGTTGCCCATGGCTTTCAGCATTTCCAAAACCGAAATGAGTCGTTCCGTATCTCGCGGGTGTAAGCCGATGCTCGGCTCATCGAGAATGTACATTGAGCCTACTAATGCGCTACCTAGTGAGGTTGCCAGTTTGATTCGTTGGAATTCACCACCTGAAAGGGTTGAGCTTAATCGATTAAGTGTTAAATACCCCAATCCGACGCGGTCCATATAGTCCAGTCGATTTTTAATTTCGATTAAAATCCGTTTTGCGACGGCTGTATCCGTTTCGCTCAACATTAATTTATCAAAAAAGTCTTTGACCTTTGAAATAGGCCAAAGTACCATGTCAATAATGGATGCTCCTGTTATTTTCACATAGCCCGCGTCTCCTCGCAATCGAGAACCTTGGCATTCTGGGCAATTCGTTTTTCCACGGTAGCGGGATAGCAACACGCGGTACTGTATCTTGTAAGTTTCTTTTTCTAAGTGGTCAAAAAACTGCGTCAGACCCGCGAAATATTTATTCCCCTTCCAAAGAATTTGTTTTTCTTTATCAGTCAAGTCCTTATAGGGTCTGTGGATAGGAAAATCGAAATGAATGCCATTACGCAAGAGTGGATGCAACCACTCGCTCATTCGTTCACTTCGCCAGGGAGCTATCGCACCTTCGTAAACGGAAAGATCGTGATCTGGAATGACCAAATCCGGGTCTAAGCCCAGGACTTTTCCGTAACCTTCGCAGTTCCGACAAGCCCCATAGGGATTATTGAAAGAGAATAAATTGAGACTAGGCTCCTCGAAAGCTATGCCATCAAGTTCGAATTTATTGGAAAAACTTATGCGTTTTTCATCTTGAATTTCAACCCAACAAACACCATCCCCTTCAAAGTAGGCAGTTTGGACTGAATCGCCTAGTCGGAAAATAGTTTCCTCGTCTTCGTTCGCTATTAAACGATCTACAAGTATGGCGATATCGTTGCGTTTTTTAGTTAGTTTATTGAGGGTATTTTCATCTTCTACGAGTTCTTCCAAATCCAATATTTCAGATTCGAATTTCAAGCGTGTATAACCTTTTTGAATGAGCAAATGACATTCTTCCAACAAGGATCTCTCGGGGTGATTAATTAAGGGTGCCAGAATGAGGACCTTTTTTTGATCATGTGAAACTATCCAGTCCACGATTGTCGAGACAGAATCTTTTTTTACCTCTTGACCTGAAACCGGCGAAATCGTTTTCCCAATCCGGGCAAAGAGTAACTTTAGGTAATCGTAGATTTCGGTCGTTGTTCCTACGGTAGAACGTGGATTTTTCGTGTTAACTTTTTGTTCAATCGCAATTGCTGGTGCAACCCCTCTGATGTAATCTACCGCTGGTTTTTCCATGCGCCCCAAAAATTGACGTGCATAGGAGTTAAGACTTTCAACGTACATGCGTTGGCCCTCGGCAAAAAGGGTATCAAAGGCAAGCGATGATTTTCCTGAACCAGATAAGCCCGTGATAACCACCAATTTGTTTCTTGGGATGGCAACGTCCACATTTTTTAGGTTGTGTACGCGGGCACCTTTAATAACAATGTGGGTTTTGGGATCGATTTTTTCGAAATCTTGGCGTACTTGAGAACTCATATCTCAAAATTATCTTTTAATTTTGATAAAGCCAACCTAAAGCTTGGGCAATACCGGAGCTATGCCAAAGCTACAGGTTTCTTTTTCGCTATTCAATGAAATAAACTTCGAACAAAATGAAATTCTCGTATTTAATCTTTGCCTTCATGCTCACCTCTATGAGCTATACTGCTTTAGCGCAGGATCCCGTGGTAATCTCGGAGGATGGAGCAAAAGGAGATCTTGATGTTGAGCCTGATGTACGTGACTTGAGCTTTCGTGAGCGACTCATGTTTGGAGGTGGTATCTCAGGCTTGAGTTTCGGGAACCCAACAAGCATCGGTCTTTCACCCATGGTTGGCTATATGGCTACCAATTCAACTATTGTAGGCGTGGGTATGACGTATCAATATTTTGCATTCCGAGGTATGGCTGCTTCTAATTTGTTGGGCCAACGAATTTTTGTTCGTCAATACATTCCGGCTTTGTCTCAATTGTTAGGTCAAAGTTTTTTGACTGCCCAAGTTGAGAATTTCAGTGATCTAACTAATCCTAGCTACACCTATTCGAATCCTGTTTTGGTTGGCGTGGGTATTGGTTCTAAGTACGGGATAAATTTGAATGTCATGTATGATTTAAATTATACCGGAAATTCCCCTTATGGCTCAGCGCTGGTTGTCCAAGTGGGTGGATTTTTCTTTTAGATTTTTTAAAACAATTTGGCCTAAAATATTGTCTTATTAATCGAAGAATATCAACGATTAATTATTAATTTCGAATTCATTAATTACTCACATGTCAAAAGCACTTTTATCTGAACCTCTTTTAGTTGAGGACCCTAGTCGTTTCGTTTTATTTCCCATCAAACATGATGATATTTGGCGGTTTTACAAGCAATCTCAAGCGTCTTTTTGGACGGCCGAAGAGATTGATTTGCAGCAAGATTTAGCTGATTGGAAGAAGTTAAATGATGGAGAACGTCATTTTATTTCACATGTATTGGCATTCTTTGCTGCTTCAGATGGAATTGTAAACGAAAATTTGGCTAATAACTTCCTAAAAGAAGTGCAATATGCGGAGGCTAAATGTTTTTATGGTTTCCAAATTATGATGGAAAACATTCACTCAGAAACCTATTCGCTTTTGATTGATACCTATATTCAAGAGCCCAAAGAAAAAGATCGTTTGTTGCGCGCCATTGAAACCATCGACTGTGTGAAGAAAAAGGCGGATTGGGCTTTAAAGTGGATTGAAAGTGACAACTTTGTTGAGCGACTTATTTCCTTTGCTGCGGTAGAGGGTATTTTCTTCTCGGGTTCATTTTGTTCCATCTTCTGGTTGAAGAAGCGTGGTTTGATGCCAGGCTTGTCATTTTCCAATGAATTGATTTCACGTGATGAAGGTTTACACTGTGATTTCGCTTGCCTATTGTACACCGATCACATCAAGAATAAAATTTCTCAAGAACGCATTTATGAAATCATTTTAAATGCAGTTGAGATTGAGAAAGAATTCGTGACCGTGGCTTTACCGGTATCCTTAATCGGGATGAATGCTGATTTAATGTGTCAATACATTGAGTTTGTTGCCGACCGCCTATTGGTTTCGTTAGGTTGCCAAAAGAATTATAATGCAACAAATCCATTTGATTTCATGGAAATGATTTCATTACAAGGTAAGACGAATTTCTTTGAGAAGCGTGTGGCTGAATATCAAAAATCAGGTGTGATGTCTGATAAAGAATCTATGTCATTCTCCATGGATGAGGACTTCTAGTCAACGCTATTTTTTAAGAAGAGCCCAACGGAAACGTTGGGCTTTTTTTATGGTATTCGCTCAAGTACCATGGGTAGAACCAAACCGATAATAATGCCCGAAATTACATAAACGTAATGAATGCGTTTGACCCGGGAGAAACTCATAACGATGGTCGTAAAAAATAGGACTCCTGCCACCAAGATTAGTTGGGCTATTTCTAAACCCATATTGAATGCCAACAATGGACTTACAAGTGAGGTTTCTTTGCCAAGTAAGCTCTGCAAGTAGTTCGAGAAACCTAATCCATGTATTAAACCAAAAAATAATACGATTAGGTAGGGTGTTTTAGAGGAATTTCGACGCTTGGAATCCTTGAAGTTTAAATTTTGTATGGCTGAAAGTAAAATCGTACACGGAATTAGAAATTCAATCCAAGTTGGATTGACCGAAATCCACCCCAAGGTTGCCAATGCTAAAGTGAGCGTATGCCCAATGGTGAATGCTGTTACTAGCCAGAGTAAATGTTTTACATCAGACCAAGTGAAAACACAGGTAATCGTCAGGATGAATAATAAGTGATCCATCGCTTGCCAACTCATAATGTGTTGAAAACCCAATACTAGATAGGTCCCGAAATAATTCATGACACCAAATTTATGGGATAAATGTATGAAATTTTAGGGAAATAGTTGGATATTGTCTGAGTAGAAATGCTACATCCATGCATTTATTAAAAAAAATAGAAACATGAAAAACGGATTAATCTGCTTGTTAGCCTTGCTAACATTTCAAATTTTTGCACAAAAGCCAAGTATAGAATCTCTTACTTCAGCAGAACTTGGTCGCTTTAAGGTGATGGTTGCCAAAGATCCCGTAGGCTTGGAATCAGTTCTGCACAAGGATTTGGTGTACTTCCATTCCACTGGAGTTGCTGATAATAAAGAATCATACATTGCATCAATCCTCACCGGTAAATCCACCTACGTCTCTATTGAGGCTGCAGAATTGAAGACTCGTGTTTATGGAAAAACAGGTATTAATACGGGCATTGTCAACATTGTTAATTTAAATGCAGAAGGTAAAGAAACGCCAGTCAAACTGCGTTTCACTGACGTATTTGTTTTTGAAGGAGGTCGCTGGCAGATGGTGTCATGGCAGTCGACAAAATTAATCAATTAGTCCATTGGCGAAATTCTCAATTTCAGCATAGATTGATTTGAGTTCATCGTTCGTTATGCAATAAGGAGCGAGGATGTATAAGGTATTTCCTAGGGGTCTCATCAGGATCCCTTTTTTTATGAAATATTGATAAGCATCATCGCGAATCGAATGCATATAGCCATTATCTTGTCCATCTTCGAGTTCGCAGGCCACAATGGTACCTTGTACACGAAGGTTTTTAATGATGGGGTGATTTTGTAAATGGTTAATCCAAGATTCGTGACTTTTCTGAACACGAGCTATATTTTCCCAATTTTCAGGTGCCTCCATTAAATCCAAACTAGCCAATGCTGCCGCACAGGTCATGGGATTAGCCGTAAATGAATGGCTATGGAAGAGCATTTTTTTTCGATCATCTGATAAGAAGGTATCAAAAAGTTCATTTGAGCATGTGGTGATTCCCATTGCCAGCATGCCTCCCGTCAATCCTTTGGAGAAACAGGCAATGTCAGGTTTGTGCACTAAATAATCCATGGCAAACCATTTTCCAGTCCTACCAAACCCGGTCATGATTTCATCGGCTATGCAAAGAATGTTGTGTTCATGAGCGATGGATATTAACTTATCCAATGTTGCGGGGCTATACATTTTCATCCCACCAGCCCCTTGAATCAAGGGTTCAAAAATAAAAGCCGCATAGTTGTCAGCTTCTTGCATTTTATCTTGCATGGCTGTGATACATGCCTCAGGGTCACTTGGACTCGGTAGGAATTCTACCTCGAATAACATATCCTGAAAAGGGGCATTAAAGGCACTAGGCGCCCCAAGGCTCATAGCTCCAAAAGTATCCCCATGGTAGGCGTCTTCAAAAGCGATAATTTTGCGCCTCTGGGTAATTCCTTGATTATGGAAAAATTGAAGGGCCATTTTAATCCCAACTTCTACCGCTGTACTCCCGTTGTCTGAGAAAAAGACTTTTTGGAAATTTTCGGGTAAATGGCTTAAAAGACGTTCAGCTAATTGAATTGCTGGTTCATGCGTGAAGCCAGCAAAAATAACCTGTTCCAACTTTAAGGCTTGCTCATAAATTTTTTTTGCCAAATATGGATGACTGTGTCCATGTATATTTACCCACCACGACGAGATTGCATCGATGTATTTTTTGCCATCTGCATCATATAAATTGACTCCTTCACCATGTGTAATGGGAATTGAAAGGGGTTCGATTTGATGTTGCGTAAAAGGATGCCAAATCACCGCTGCATCTCGCTGGATTAAATTTACGTTGGTAGGATTGGGCATAATGTGTGATGATTAATTTCTTTTTCTTTGTTGACGCGTAACAGTTCGGATTGTCACAAAATAAACGCTTTACTAGCGTCATTTGTTTGACTGATGAAAATTATTCCGTCGAACTTGATGATGCGCGATTTTAAAATTTCATAAGTCAAAAAAGGATAATTACTACTTAAAAAGCAGTTCTTAGCAAGTAATTTATTCGGAAAATTAAGGTATTGAATACGACCAAGGTCAGGTTGAAGGGCACCCAAAGGACCCCTTGTTTTGACTCCATGGGCAACAACCGCTGTTGGGTTCGATTGCCAATACGCTATTTCCAATGCTTTGGTAATGATAGCTGAATGGATTTTATTGACTAATTCAGTCAATCTTCCTGTGATAAGATATTCCTTAGGCATTTGATTCGAGTAGTTGAATAATTCGCTCGATGTGATCATGTGAACTGTTTGCGTTCAAGGTAATTCTAATCCGTTCTTTACCTTTGGGAACGGTGGGATATACGATGGGTTTCACGCCGAATCCAGCGGCTTGCACTTTTGCAGCAAGTTTTCGTACAGCCTCATTCCCTGAAACAAAATAGGTTTGAATGGCTGTATTACTTTCTCCCCAAGATGGCGATTTTAGTAAGGATTTAAAGTAAAGAATGCGATTCTTTAATTTTTGTCTTTCCTCTACAGCCTCTAAGATGTAGGTAAGCGTTCTTTGTAATCCCAATACGTGCATAGGCGCGGGGGCTGTAGAATATATAAACGGTCGAGCGAAATTAATCAGGTAGGTGCGTAAAATTGCTGAACCCAAAATCACCGATCCTGCATTTCCCCAAGCTTTTCCAAAGGTAACCACGCGGGCAAAAATAGAATCTTGTAAGCCCATTTCTACGCACAATCCTGCGCCTTGGGGACCGTAAATTCCGCCGGCATGTGCTTCGTCTACAATGAGTTCGAAGTTGTATTTTTCTTTAAGTTTGACTAATTCATTTAATGGAGCGATATCGCCATCCATGGAATAGACGGACTCCACGACTACCCATTTTATAGTTTCAGTAGGATATTGTTCTAATAAATGAACCAAATCCGACAGGTCATTGTGCTTGAAAATTCTTCGTTCAGCTGCTGAGAGTCGGAGTCCATCGATTAAACTAGCGTGTAATAATTTGTCACAAAAAATCACATGTTCTTTTTGTGCAAGCGCTGAAATCAAACCCAAATTAGCCTCAAATCCAGAACTAAATAATAAAGCTGCTTCCGCCTGATGCATGTCTGCACATTGCTTTTCGAATTCTTCAACAAGCAAAGAGTTCCCCGATATCAACCTAGAACCTGTTGACCCATTCACCGGAACTTGTTCAGCTTGTTGGCCTTGCCAAATGGCAATTACCGCTGAGATCTGTTCGGCTAACGCTTTGTTCTTAGCCAAACCGAGGTAATCATTTGAACAAAAATCGATCAAACCATCCAGGGTTGTTAAGCTGCGTAATAAGCCCGTGTCTTTACGTTCGCTTAAGGCATTGATCAGAAGATTGTTAGCTGCGTTTGTCATGAATAATGGGTGTGTAAAACTACGAAACAAGGCGCAATTCCGACAATTATGGGCGAAAAAAATGCGTTTTAAGATAATTTGAGTGAAAAATAGGAAATAATGCTTGACAATCCGCAAACTCTGATGTAGTATTGTGGAGCGTTTCAATGTCGTAAACGTTTCAGTTAACAAATCACCCAAGCTTTCTCCATTGTGCTACGAATCCCCAGGATTGTGTATTATGTTTAAAGAGCAGTATAAATTGAATTTTGTGATTTGTTTCATCAAAAAAATCAACTTATTTCCCTTTTATGGATAATAAATCCGAATCAACAAACCGTCCTAAGCGTCAAAGAATTCAAAAATCAACCGAAGAACAAGCTCCCTTATTACCCATGGGAGATGCGCCAGTGGCAGAATCAAGTCCCGAAGTGATTGAATCTACAGCTCCATCAAAACCTGCTCGTAACATACGACCGCGTAAAGGGAAACCTGTAAATGCTGAGGAGGCACCTATCGAAGTTGAAGGTATCATTGAACCAGATGAAGTGGATACTTCTTTTGTAACAAGTGATGCGCCTTTAGCTGCAGATAAAGTATCGCCAACAGACGCTCCCGTGGATTTAAGTACCTTGCCGAAGGAAGATGCGCCGGCCCAGCAGCCTCAACATCAACACCGTCAGCACCGTAATAATTACAATCAAGTCATCAAAGAATTGGATGGCTTAATTGATAATGAAGGGGTTTTGGAAATCATGCAAGAAGGTGGATACGGTTTCATGCGTTCTTCGGATTACAACTATTTGGCTTCACCAGATGATATTTATGTGTCACCTTCTCAAATCAAAATGTTTGGTTTGAAGACAGGAGATACTATTTTAGGAAAGATTCGTCCACCGAAAGAAGGGGAGAAGTATTTCGCTTTATTGAAAGTGGAATCTGTGAATGGTAAAACGACGGATGAGATTCGTGATCGAATCAACTTCGAATACTTAACACCGTTGTTTCCAGAAGAGAAATTAAACTTGTCTTCCACGGCGGATAATTATTCGACCCGTATTTTAGATTTGTTTGCGCCGATCGGTAAAGGCCAAAGAGGTATGATCGTAGCCCAACCGAAAACGGGTAAAACAGTCTTATTGAAAGACATCGCCAATGCGATTTCGCGTAATCACCCGGAGGTTTATTTGATCATATTGTTGATCGATGAGCGGCCAGAGGAGGTAACGGATATGCAGCGTTCCGTGCGTGCTGAGGTGATTTCATCTACGTTTGATGAGCAAGCGGAGCGTCATGTGAAAGTGGCCAACTTGGTTTTGGAGAAAGCAAAACGCATGGTGGAATGTGGTCACGATGTTGTGATTTTATTAGATTCAATTACACGTTTAGCACGTGCTTATAATACGGTTGTTCCATCTTCAGGTAAGATTTTATCGGGTGGTGTGGATGCCAATGCGCTACATAAACCAAAGCGTTTCTTCGGTGCGGCACGTAATGTGGAAAATGGTGGTTCATTGACCATCATTGCAACCGCCTTGATTGAAACTGGTTCGAAAATGGATGAGGTAATCTTTGAAGAATTCAAAGGTACAGGTAACATGGAATTACAATTGGATCGTAAATTGGCCAACCGCCGTATTTATCCTTCGATTGACGTTACTGCATCTGGTACGCGTCGTGAGGATTTATTGATGGATCCAGCGGTATTGCAACGTGTTTGGATTTTACGCAAGCACATGTCGGACATGAACTCGGTAGAGGCTATGGAATTCTTGCAACAGCAAATGAAAGGTACGCGTAACAACGAAGAGTTTTTGGTTTCCATGAATCGCTAGTATGCCGATTTTACCCATTGAATTACGTTCATCGGATCGTCAGCCCGTTTGGTTTATCGGGCATGGCAGT
>NZ_JBIIQN010000018.1:0-48239 GCF_044342065.1 Aquirufa sp.
ACCTAACATTAAGTTAACGCGATCCATATCAGCCGGAGAAACTAAAGTAGCGTGAACTAAATTACGCTTTTGTTTCGTTGTTTTTTTAGTAAGGATATGGCTGTGAAAAGCATGTTTACGCTTAATATTACCAGTTCCCGTTACTTTTAAGCGTTTCTTAGCTCCAGAGTTGGTTTTAATTTTTGGCATTCTTAAATATATTAAATGTAAAAATTGGAACGCAAAAGTAACATAATTACCTCAAAATTCCACTTAAAAAGAAAAATTATTTCTTGGCTGCTTTGGGGGAAAAAATAATGCTCATACGCTTGCCTTCTAACTTGGGCATATCATCTGGCTTACCTACATCCTCCAGTCCCTTGGCAAAATTGAGTAGTAGCATTTCACCACGCTCCTTAAAAACAATGGTACGACCTACAAAATGAACATAGGCTTTCACTTTTGCACCTTCCTTAAGAAAATTTACCGCATGTTTTAACTTAAAGTTAAAATCATGCTCATCTGTATTAGGACCGAAACGAATTTCTTTAATAACCGTCTTTGTTGCGTTAGCTTTGATTTCCTTCTGCTTTTTCTTTTGATCATACTTAAATTTAGCATAATCAATTACCTTACATACAGGAGGGACTGCTTTAGGTGATATTTCAACCAAATCCAAGTTTTGAGACTCCGCAATTTCCAATGCTTTTGCGAAAGGATACACACCTATCTCAATGTTTTCTCCTACTAGTCGAACCTCTTCAACACCACGAATCAATTGGTTAATTCGATATGGTTCTTCTTCTCGCTTATTTCCTCGGTAATTGTTGTTGGGGCGTAAAGCCATAAATAAAAATTTGGTTTAAATAAAAATCACTTCGAAGCTAATTTAAAATGCGCGTAAAAGCAAACAAATATTGCCCAAGAGCTTAAATTATCAGTTTTTTCTAAGATGAATAAGAATGTTGATTAATTTCCTCTCCAGCCAATGCCATAAAAGCATCCAAGGTCATCATACCTAAATCACCTTCGCCTTTCTTACGGATACTTACCATTCCTTCAGCTTGTTCTTTTTCACCTACAATAATCATGAAAGGAACCTTGCCTACTTCTGCATCACGAATTTTGCGTCCCATTTTTTCATTGCGATGATCAACATAACCCCGCAAATCCCGTTCTTGTAAGCGTAAATATACCTCATTGGCATAATCTTCAAATTTCTCCGAAATAGGTAATACCGCTAATTGATCTGGTGATAACCACAATGGAAAATTACCTGCCGTATTTTCAATAAGAATGGCCACAAAACGTTCTAGTGAACCAAATGGTGCACGGTGAATCATCACCGGGCGATGTTTTTGATTATCTGAACCGGTGTATTCCAACTCAAATCGTTGTGGTAATTGGTAATCAACTTGAATGGTACCCAACTGCCATTTACGACCCAGTGCATCCCGGACCATAAAGTCCAATTTGGGTCCATAAAATGCCGCTTCGCCGTATTCAATAACCGTAGGTAACCCTTTTAATTCAGCTGTTTTGATGATGGCCTGTTCAGCACGATCCCAATCCGCATCATTACCTATGTACTTCTCATGATTTTCGCGATCTCGTAATGACACTTGCGCAGAATACTCATTGAATCCCAAAGCTTTAAAAACATAAAGAACCAAATCAATTACTTTCATAAATTCCTCTTCAACCTGGTCAGGACGGCAGAAAATATGTGCATCATCTTGTGTAAAACCACGAACACGTGTCAAACCATGTAATTCACCTGATTGCTCGTAGCGATAAACTGTTCCGAATTCTGCTAAACGAAGCGGCAAATCTTTGTAAGAACGGGGCTTTGTTTTGTATATCTCGCAGTGATGCGGACAATTCATTGGCTTCAATAAATACTCTTCACCTTCATCAGGTGTATGAATCGGTTGGAAGGAATCTTTCCCATATTTAGCATAATGACCCGAAGTCACATACAACTCCTTGCTTGCAATATGTGGCGTAACTACGGGGGAGTAGCCCGCACGCACTTGCGCCCGTTTTAAGAAATTCTCTAAACGCTCGCGTAAAATAGTCCCTTTAGGTAACCACAAAGGCAATCCCATACCCACCTTCTCTGAGAAAGCAAAGAGCTCTAATTCCTTGCCTAATTTCCGGTGATCACGACGTTTAGCTTCTTCTAACAAGAAGAGATATTCTTCCAATTCTTTCGCTTTAGGAAAGGTAATAGCATAAATACGCGTCATTTGCTTACGCTTTTCATCTCCTCTCCAATACGCTCCAGCTACGCTTAATAGCTTAACTGATTTAATAAATCCCGTAGATGGGATATGCGGGCCACGACATAAATCAGTAAAATTACCCTGCGTGTAAAAAGTAATAGAACCATCACTTAAACCCTCCAGTAATTCTAATTTATATTCGTCATCTTTCTCTTTAAAGTATGCGATTGCCTCCGACTTCGAAATAGATTTTCTAATGAACTCATTCTTTTGGCGAGCTAATTCAACCATCTTATCTTCAATAGCCTTAAACTGATCTGAACCAAATTCTTTTCCACCTAAATCAATATCGTAATAAAAACCATGTTCTATTGCAGGACCTATACCAAATTTTGTTCCTGGATATAAAGATTCAATCGCTTCAGCTAATAAGTGCGCTGATGAATGCCAAAACGTCTTTTTTCCTTCTTCATCGTTCCAAGTCAGCAATTGTAAACTAGAATCCGAATCTATCGGCGTTGAAGCATCTACAACTTCGTCATTTAATTTTGCTGCCAAAACATTACGTGCTAACCCTTCTGATATCGACAAAGCAACATCCATCGGTGTAACACCTTTTTCAAACTCACGAACCTGACCGTCAGGAAAAGAAATATTAATCATATAAAAAAATTTTAGCAAAGGTACGAATTTACCCGCATTTTAGACTTGATAACATGGGGAAATTTAAGGCGTATTTTGTTGGGTAGAATCTTTTTTTACCGAAACAGAATCCACTTTTTTCCCTACTATACGATCATAAAGGGCATTGAATCTCGCATCTTTCGTGTAAATCTTTCTTACCGAGTCCAACAAAGCTATACTTTTGGACTTTTGACCCGCATTCATTTGAAGTAAAGCACGTAAATACAAGGCTTCTTTAATTTCTACAGAATTTGGCCCAATTATATCCAACTGCTTATTTGCCGAATCATATTGCTTTCGATCGATATAAAAACGAGCTAGTTGTAATCGCACTTTCGGATGCTGCGGTAACCAAGCAACCACTTGTTTATATACTTTCTCGGCTTGTTTATTCTGATCCACATGTACAAGAAAATTCCCCCAAGCCCACATTAAATAAGGATCCATTGGATACTTCTTCAATTCTGCTAAAATACTCTTTTGATATGCGATGTCCGAAAGATGTCCTATCTGGTAAAAATAGTAAGCGTGCGACAAATCAGGATGTTGACGATTATTATTTGAAATGGATTGTAAAGCCCCAAGACTATCCGAGCGAAAAATTCGAGATAAGAACTTACAATATACCTCTTCACTTTTAGGAATTCCTACTTGCTGAACTTTTAATATATATGAATAACCTAAACGCTTTTCATGATTGAGTAGATGCAAATCAGCAAGAACCAAAAACAATTTTGCAGCAGATAAACCACTAGACTCAACTAATTTCGCATCCTCTATGGCTTCCGGAATTAATCCTAATTGTCCTTTTATTTGAGATGATAAAAGCAAAAAATCAACATCCCCCGGTATTTTTTTCAAGGCTTGCTCAATGTCAAACTGGGCTTTCAGATAAGCGCGCATATCAAAATATGCTTTTGCTCTTAAATAATAGAGATTAGCACCATCTTGACTCTCCAATAACTTACTGAGGTAAGCAACAATTATTTCGGGCTTTTGCGTTTTTTGAAATATGAATTGAGGAGGAATGGTTTCCCCTTTGGTGTCTTGTGTCTTTTCACAACTATGAACAACCAGTAATATGCCGCAAAAGAATAAGAACCGTTTGATCAAAATCCTATATCAATAACCAATGGAACAAATGCCCAAGTCTTGGATTCTGAAAGAAACATAGCTCGAACACCGAGTTCAAATCCTTCAGAAAATCTTAATGCATGAAATTGAGCAGACAAATCTACACCTAATGTATGAAAGGATTGCTTTGAAGACTCTGAATTATCTTTCCCAATTCCAAAATCAGCAAATAAATTTCCTTTTAATCGAGTAACATACAAAATCCTACCCAAATTGATATTGGTATTTACAATAGGGAAACGATAATCAACACCAAAAGTAGATAGTTGATTAAAGGACGTATACAAATAACCGCGAGGGAAGAATATAGAACTTGAAAAACGATAATTCCCCTCTGATTCTTGTTGGTAAGCATATTTCAACAAAAAACCATCGTGTTTAAAAATACCGGGCAAAAACAACTGCGACTGGACATTCCACAATTCACCAGATATCCTTTGTTTAAATGGCATTCCAGACCAATTACTCCTAATAATAAAACCTTTGCGAGGCTGAACATCCCGCAAGCTCCGATTCAATAACTTACTATAAAGAAATTGATGTTTTAGAAAACGATAATGGCCATTAAACGGCTCAGAAAAATACCGTTTCTTCAAATCGTATCCCTGAACATGAAGGAAACCAATATTGGAACCCAGCTGTAAATTTTCTTGATAGGCACTATGGGTTAAATTAAAAGGCAAACGAAAACCAATATCCCAAGTAGTTTGATTCCAAGTGTCGGTCCTTAAACTATCCAATGGACGCTTGTTATCAATGTATAACTGCGTTTTACGGTCTCCAGACTGATAATTTAAATCAAGAATTGGAAACCAAGCTTGATAAGAAAGACGTGCAAATTGGGTAATTTGCTTCTCATTCATGCCATACTGTAAACCAGCAGTTGCTTGCAGTGAGTTAAGAACATCTCGGGAGATAACACTGTACTCCAATTGATTTCCATTAGAACTTAACAAAGGACCCCATGAAAACGGATTTATCAAATTCCATTTTGAAACGGATTTAACTGGGTAATCATGCATTACACTATCCTTCCTTACTTGATTTGATTGAATAATCAATTCCATTCTTTTTGGCAGAATCAATTTGCGAACAATTTCATTTCCAGTCGCTTTATAGGCCGTATAAACCAAAGAGTCCGCCGAAGGAATTGCACTATATGCACCCCATCTTTCATCACTCAATATTTCAAACAAAGGCTCTTTCCAATTAAATCGAGCAATTTGATCTACCTCACCTGACGGAAAATTAAAGTAAATCCAATCGTCCTTTAAATAGGGGTGACCAATATTATGTGATCCAAAATCTTTTCTAAATACGATTTTCTGTTGAACAAAATCCCAAACACAAATAGACTTGTTCCCTTCCAGCTTACTGATATATACCAATAAGCCATTTTGTCCTATGCGCGGTTGTAAAAATTGTTCGCCAGGAAGGGCTTTAAGTTCAGCTAACGGTGAATTTTCTGCACGATCATGAACACGTAAAAATGAATGACCATTATCCAGCAAATCAATAAATGAAACCCATTTAGAATCAGCAGAAATACTAGGACTTATCCATTTTTTGCGGGGATTCCAATAGGTTTTTCTTCTCAACTTTACATCATAGAAAACGATGCGAGAAAACTGTTTTTGACCCCATCTTGGATGAAAATCAATTTCTGCCCAAGTCACATAATCATTCGAGGCGCTCAACATAGCCGCTTCTAATAATGGCCCAAAATAAGTTAATCTACGTTCTTTACCTTGTTTGAGTTCGACCAATTGTCTGATATCTGAAATACCTGTTTTTAAAGCAATAACGCGACCATCTGATAAAATATTTGGATACAAGTATTGATTAAATCCTAGCCGAGAAGGCTTTGGCCTTGGAGAATCATCCACCAAATTTCGCAAAGACTTCTTTGTATATTGATCGATAGACAGTCCTGAATGCTTTTTAAACTGCCTTGAAAATCCAAATAAATTCGGGTGATTAAGTGTTTCCTCCCATAATTTTGGAATAAATTCATCACCAAAATCTTTGGTCATTTGTTGACTTAAGTACTGACCAAAAAGATAATGGTTGGGCACCAAATGGCTATATGACTTCCCCATCATTTTTGCATAACTCGGTATACCAAAAGTCTCAACATATGCTCTCAAAGGGGTTTTAAACTGTGGTATTTGTGACCTTCCCATCGGATTAATACGCGATTCTGTCTCCACAGCATCACCTTCCCACAACCAATTCGGAATGAGTAAATTACTGTAGGCAGACTGACCATTAGCACCAAACAAACCGTGAACGAGTTTTGATAAACCGTGCCGACCAGCATTATTTTGATGAATATGACGTAATTCATGACTGACCAACAAAGAAAGCCAGTCATTTGTACCAATCAATGCGGGATCTTGCGATGACGTGGTGAAAAATTCAGCACGAGGAGCCATTAAACTGACAAAACCATTTGAAACCAATCCTTGATTTTGAAGAACAACTTTAAAACGGTTGTTGGTTGAGGCAAAACCCTTACCAATTCGTAACCATTGATTTTCCATAGACTGAGCCGTTACTTGTGCTACAGAATCGTAACCAGCTGGAAATAATAGATCCAATGGAGCATTTGTTAGTGAAATTTGGTTAAACTTCACCGCGAAAGGATTTTGGTCTAACCATGGAGATTGACCAAAAGAATTAAAAGAAAAAAGAAGAAAAAAGCTGTAAAAAAGCTTTCTTAAAACCATTTTAACACTTGCTCGATTAACCATTTTGTACGCAAGGTATAGGGTGGATAAAAGTACCGCAGAAAATTAGTTTTTTGAACTAAAACCGCCTTGAAATGAGAAAATTCTTCAAAGCCAAATTTCCCCCCAGATTTACCAATCCCAGAATTATTAACTCCTCCAAATGGAAGCGAAGAATGACCAAATTGTATTAAGCAATCATTTACTACGCTAGAACCTGACGAAGTGTTTTTCAAGATAAAATCCGTAAACACCTTGTCTTCAGAAAATACATACAAGGCAAGTGGTTTTTCTTCACGGCTTAAATAGTCTATTACTTCCTCCTCGGAGCGGTAAGTAAAAACAGGTAGAATGGGGCCGAAAATCTCTTCTTGCATAATGGCCATATCGAACGTGCATTGACTTAACACCGTAGGACTAATGTAATTTGTCTCGGGATTTAACTCGCCACCAAAAATAACTTTTGCTCCTTTCTCTTTTGCATCGTCCAATAATCGAACAACTCTGTCAAAATGTCTACGATTAACAATGCGAGCATAGTCACCACTATTTTCTATGCCTTTGGAATCTGCATTGTAAAATGAATTTATTGCATTTTCAAGACCAGCTAAAAACTGAAAATGAACCTTTTCATGAACAAAAACATAATCAGGTGCAATGCATGTTTGACCATTATTTAGGTACTTCCCCCATGCAATTTTCTGTACACTACTGTCCATATCTACGCTTGGGCCTATAATTGCAGGGGATTTACCACCCAGTTCCAAAGTCACAGATGTTAAATGTTTAGCAGCAGCGGCCATCACTATTTTGCCAATGGCAGGACTCCCGGTAAAAAATATGTGGTCAAATTTTTGCGCTAATAAAAAGGTCGAAACCTGTGCATCACCTTCTACGCAAAATACATCCGATGGATCATACAATGCCGTAATCATCTTTTTAATGTAGGACGAAGTATGCTCACTTAATTCAGATGGTTTTAACATAATCGCATTACCGGCAGCTATAGCATGAACCAAAGGGTTAATTGCCAAATTAAACGGATAATTCCAAGGCGCAATAATTAAACACAAGCCTTTAGGCTCATATTGAATATGACCTTGTGTGCCTAATAAGAGGAGAGGGGTAGTTACTTTTTGAGGCTTCATCCATGACCTTATATGTTTAATCATATGATCAATTTCCCGCTTTACCCCTAATAATTCAGCTAAGATTACTTCCGATGTAGGTTTACGAAAATCTTGATACAAAGCGTCGAATAGCTCTTGCTGATGGCTCAACATGTAATTTTGTAATTTCTGCAGTTTCTCTATGCGTTCATTCGCACTTGAGTTCTTTAGCCTTAGTAATGAAGACTTTTGCAAAAACAGAACCTCTTGGATTCTTTCTTCAATAGATTGATTCATGAGCTTAACTCTTAAATGGTAAACAATTCTCGTAATTTATCTTCAACAAAATCAAAATAACCTTTATTTCCGGATGGCCTAAACCAAGTATCTCCAGCTACATACCATTTGCCATCACCAGGATAAACTGCAAATTGGGTCTTAGGTTTTAAATCTTCAACACCTTTTTCAAATATAAACTCCCCTATAAAAAGTACTTGCATCAATTCTTGCAACTCAATCCATTGATCGGTAAATCGGACGAGGCCATTTTCTCCGCCAGACCGGTAGGTATACTTTAAATCAAAAAAAGACATTTCACCCTCTATACGGGTCCATTCACCATCGGCGTCTGTAAATTGAAAACCCAAATAAAGAGGCATTTCATTACCAGCTACCTCTAATATGGCCTGCATGAACTCTTGCAAGAGTGTATCCTCCGTTTCTAAACTAATCGGTACTGCGGTTGTCGTATCAGAAGATTCTAACGTGATGAATGGTTCTTCATCTCGTGGATTGCAAGAGCCCGATTGAAACAATAAAAATGACGTTTCTAAACGGTTTCTCCAAGCTATAGAAAGATTACCTGACCAAACAAATTGATCTTCAACGTTTAATCCTTCCGCCATTAATTCCTCCCGTGAAAAATCATCCCGGTCTATGTATTGAATAGAAACTTCAACGCGTGGATTTTCTGTTAAGAAGTCTTCAAAAATAAAAGCTGCCTCCAAATGGTAAGGGGCTGGAACGTTATTCGGACTCTCATAAAACAATTGAAATTTCTTCTCTAAACGCGCTGATTTCATTTTTTCGATTTAAGATACAAATCTACTGATTTCAATCTATCTATTTTACCTGAGGAAGTAAATTGAAAATCTGACAAGTGAATAAATTGCTTAGGTAACTCCCAAGACTCAAAAGTTGAACGTAAAATTTTTGTTAATGCAACTTCTGCTTTTTTGTCCCAAGCTCCCTGGTAAAATAAAGCAACTTGTTGGCCATAAACCTCATGCGGTAAGGAATCAATAAAAAAAGCTGACGGTTGTAAATCCTGTTTGGATATAAATTCTTCTAACTTTTCTGGATGAACTTTTCTACCTGCTGAATTGATAACTCGATCCAAACGGCCAATAATTTCAAAAGTATTTGGGGATAAAGCCTTAACAATATCATTAGTTTGAACCCAATCAAACTCAGTAACCGCCCCCTTTATCAGTAAACATCCTCGGTCATCAACGCCAGTTTCAATACCATCCAAGGTTTGAAAATAAGCTGAGCCAATCGGCCTAAAGGCTACATGAGAGACCGTTTCCGTCATTCCATACGTTTCAAAAATTGGCCATTGAAAATCCATTGATGCCATGACTATTTTTTCAGATAGAGCAGAACCACCCAATAAAATACCTTTGACATTTTGAAAAAAGTTTGTCAAGTCAATTTTAGAATTTAAAATCGCGTGCCATTGATTGGGCACAAATGAAGCCATATGTAAGGAAACAGGACTTAAATCGAGCAAGGGGTTTCCGGATGGCTCGACTAAACATAATTGGAGATTTAATACCAAAGCGCGAACAACAACCATAGCACCAGCAATATATTGCACGGGTAAACAAGCAAGTGCCACATCATGAGGCTTTAATTGCAACCAGTTTCCCGTACATAAGGCCGATACTTCCATGGCTTTCCGATCCAACCAAATAGGTTTGGGCATTCCTGTAGAACCAGAGGTATGAAACAAAAAAGACGACTTCCCACTTTTCCATTGGACACAAAAATCCAACACCTCCCGTTCAAATTCTGAACGCGGTTCAAATAAAACATCAGAAAGGGGAGAAAATAGCTGCATAAATCGTCAAATCATTCCAAAATTAACCAAACATTCTCTAATTTCGTGAGTTAATAGAAGGTTAATCAAATAACCTTGCCTAAATGAAAGAAGATCCATTTTTAAATCCGATCAATCCTGATAAGGTTGCCCAAAATCCGGGATTACTTCCTTATGCACACACGGCTGGAGGTGCTGTCATCAAACCAGAAGATACGGGTAAAACAAAAGGGCGGAGTATTTTAGCGATGCGCCAACAAACGGATCGCCAGATGAACCAACTTTACGAACAAATGGAGGTTTTAGCTAAGCAAGCGAAATTGATTGCGGATCGTAAAGAGATTTCAGAGCGCATTTATGATGCGGCTATGGGATTCGAACCCATCATTTCTGAAACCTACTACATGTATGAAAAGGAAGATGGAACCGACTTGCTTTCGCTTGTTGCTCCTCATGAATGGGGTAGATCATTTAAATACAGTCGATATTTAGCTAAAGTCATCCTATTGGCAGACCATACTTGGGATGTTACTTACAACGAAGAATCAAATTAATACATTATGACATCAAAATTTGCTTGGAAAACCATTAAAGAATACAAGGAAATATTATTTCAGCAATACAATGGCATTGCTAAAATTTCCATAAACCGTCCCCACAAGCACAATGCATTTACTCCACTGACCGTGCAAGAGATGTCAGAAGCAATGGAATTAGCAAGGCAAGATACTTCCGTGGGGGTAATTATTTTAACCGGAGAAGGAGGAAAAGCATTTTGTTCAGGTGGAGATCAAAGTGTCCGTGGTGAGGGAGGATATGTAGGTGAAGATTATGTGCCAAGACTAAATGTGTTGGATTTACAACGCCAAATACGAACAATTCCGAAACCCGTAGTTGCCATGGTAGCTGGGTGGGCAATAGGAGGTGGACATGTTTTACATGTTATTTGTGATTTATCAATTGCAGCAGAAAATGCCCGATTTGGTCAAACTGGACCAAATGTAGGTTCTTTTGATGGAGGGTTTGGTGCATCGTATTTAGCACGAGTTGTTGGCCAAAAGAAAGCACGAGAAATATGGTTTCTTTGTGATCAATATGATGCAGCAGATGCACTACAAATGGGCTTAGTAAATAAGGTAGTTCCACTGGATGAATTGGAAGCTACGACTGTTGCTTGGTGTGAAAAAATCTTAGAAAAAAGTCCATTAGCTTTACGTATGTTAAAATCGGCATTCAATGCCGAGCTAGATGGTCAAGCTGGTATTCAAGAATTAGCCGGAAATGCTACACTTCTTTATTATTTGTCTGATGAAGCAAAAGAAGGGAAAAATGCATTCTTAGAAAAGCGCAAACCTGATTTCTCAAAATTCCCTAAATTCCCGTAAACATGAATTATTGGCTTGTTAAATCAGAACCATTCAAATATTCTTGGGATGATTTCGTTAAAGAGGGGAAATCTGTTTGGGATGGTGTGCGTAATTACCAAGCAAGGAATAACATGAAGGCCATGCAAAAAGGGGACTGGGTATTCTTTTACCATTCGAACGAAGGAATGGAAGTGATCGGATTAGCTGAAGTGCATAAGGAATTTTATCAAGACCCTACAACGGAAGATCCTAGATGGGTGGTCGTAGAACTTGTTCCAGTTAAAAAATTTGCAAAAGCAGTTACTTTGAAAACGATGAAAGCTGATGAACGGTTAAGTTCATTGGCGTTAATTAAACAGTCAAGATTATCTGTAACACCTGTCCAAAAGGCAGAATTCGATATCATTCTAAGTTTAGCAGAATAACATGAAAAAAGCTTTCTTGATTCTAGCGGCCCTTTTTTTCATTCTGTTTGAAGGAAAAAGTCAAACGAATAAACGGATTGAGTTTCCCATGGAAACGAGCCAAGTCGAAACCTTTACGATTCCATTAGGAAAAAAGGGAGTAATTCTAATGAGCCAGCTTAACAAGCAGTCGTTTAGTTTGCAGAAATTTTCAACCGACCTGGAACAAGATTGGACAACAAATGCGAACATTGAAACCAATCAAGACTATGTTACCCACAGTTATGATGGAGATGATTTATATCTTTTATTTAGTCGCTTTAAAAGTAATTCATATGTTGTTTTTCGCGTAAATACTGACAAAGGTAAAATTGAAAAATATCAAATCATTTCTGTAGATCGAATTGAGATTTCCAACTTTAAAGCACTCAATGCCTCATTATTTATTGCTGGGATGGTTAATTCGCAACCCGTAATCTTGTATACCAATATAAATGAGAAAAAAACGCGCATTCTTCCATCCGTTGTGAAGGGGCAAGCAGAAATTCAATCAATGGATTTAGACACCGCGTATCACCAAATCAATGTTACTTATTCCGTAGGCAAAAAAGCCAAAGATTATCAATTGGTATTTAAATCATTCGACGAAGATGGTAACCAAGTAAGTCAAGTATTGATGAAGTCAAATGACGAATATGCGATGATGAATGCTAAATCGGCTCAAATTAATGACTCCCTGCAGGTAATTGTAGGAACCTACGGTCATAAAAACTCGGTAGGATCATCAAGAGGACCAAGTTCACAAGGCTTGTATTTTCAATCATTTTTAGATGGGGAATTAGCAAATGCATCCTATACTAGTTTTACAAAATTTGCCAATTTTTTCAACTTCCTAAGCCCTAAGCAACAAGAACGCCAATCGAAAAAAATAAAGGATAAGGAAGAGAAAGGTGAGGACTTACGTTTAGATTACCGCCTACTCATGCATGACATAATTAGAAAAGGTGATCATTACCTCATTGTGGCAGAGGCTTTTTACCCGGATTATAAATACAATAATTTTGGTCCCTATGGCGGTGGATTTTTTCCTGGAATGATGAATATGGGGGGATTTTACTCCCCTTGGAGCATGTTATATAATCCTTACCGATGGGGATATGGAAATTATGGGCTTTATTCTCCATTTTCTAGCTATTACAGCCCATGGGGTTATCGAGGATTCAATTATTACGGAAACCAACAGCAATTTGATGGCTGGGTTTATACCCATGCGGTCATTGCAGAATTAGATGCTCAAGGGAATTTATTATGGGATCATTGCATATCGCTTCAAGATATAAAAGAGCCTAAACTCATACAAAAAATTAAAACCTCAGTCCAGGATGATCAGATAATTTTGAGTTATAGCAAGGAGAATCAGATAATTTCCAAGATTATTAGTGAACAAGGGACGAAAGAAAGTGAAAGCGCGATACCAATCGAAACAAATTTAGAAGGAGATCGGGTACGAAAATCCGATGACTCCGATTTAACCTATTGGTACAATACGTATTTTTTAGCCTACGGAACACAAAATATCGTTAACCAATCAGAAGGAAAACGGAATGTTTTCTATTTAAATAAAATTCAATTCAAACCTTAATGTCAGTTAATCACCCGTCTATCGCCATTGAAACGCCTCTACATTGGGGCAATAGTTATGAATTAATTGATTCAGGAGGATTTGAAAAATTAGAACAGTTCGGTGAATTTGTTGTGAGACGACCAGAGCCTCAAGCTCTTTGGACAAAATCTTTATCTGAAGAATTTTGGACAGTTAAGGCTAATGCACATTTTCGCAAGGAGAAAGGTAGTACAGAACGAGGTGTATGGGATATTAAGAAAGGGGTCCCTGATAAATGGTTTATTCCATATAAATCTGAACGTTTAAATTTAACGTTCAAGATCAGTTTGTCTTCATTCAAACACGTAGGACTATTTCCCGAACAAGCATCAAATTGGGAGTTTTTGGCCAAAAATATTCCTTTGTTGAGTAACCCAAAACCCAAGTTTCTCAATCTATTCGCTTATACCGGTGGAGCAAGTTTAGTTTGTCGACAAATGGGTGCAGATGTAACGCATGTTGATTCTGTAAAACCCGTATTGTCTTGGGCGCGTGAGAACATGGAAGTTTCAGATCTAGATGCTATTCGTTGGATGGCGGAAGATGCCTTAAAATTTGTAAAAAGAGAAGCAAGACGAGGCAACCATTATCAAGGCATTTTATTAGATCCTCCAGCTTATGGTCGTGGTCCAGATGGTGAAAAGTGGGTTTTGGAAGAGCAAATAGATGATATGTTACGATCAGTCAAGGAAATTTTAGATCCGAAAGAACACATTCTATTAACAAACGTCTATTCCCTTGGATTTTCAACGCTAGTGGTAGAAAACCTGGTCAATGGGATATTTAATGTACCAGAAACAGCGGAATCAGGAGAGCTATATTTAAACGACCAATATGACAAAAAACTCCCATTGGGCGTTTTTCATCGCTATTTATATAAAGGTTAGTTCTTCGGATATATTACTCCTTTAGCAGCTAACAAGGTGTTTTTCATAAGAGAAACAATGGTCATGGGACCCACGCCTTTAGGAACTGGAGTTATATACGAGCTTATCGGGAATACAGAATCAAAATCTACATCCCCTTTCAAGGCAAAACCTGATTTTTTACTGGAATCTTCCACGCGCGTTAACCCTACATCAATTACTACCGCACCAGGCTTGACATGAGCCGCTGTTATAAATTCAGGTTTGCCTAATGCGGCAATGATGATATCAGCTTGTTGGCACATTTCCTCTAAATTAGCTGTACGCGAATGCGTTAATGTAACGGTACAATTACCTTGGGGATGATTACGTTGCATCAAAATAGACATAGGTAAACCTACAATTTGACTACGCCCTACGACAACGCAATGTTTCCCAGCAGTTTCAATTTTATAATAGGCTAATAAATCGAGAACGCCTTGCGGAGTTGCTGAAATGTAGGCAGGAAGTCCTTTGGCCATCCGTCCAATATTAATGGGATGAAACCCATCCACATCCTTCGAAGGGTGAATTGTTTCCATAACCCGATCTGGATTGATGTGAGAAGGCAAGGGTAACTGAACAATTAAACCATCCATTTCAGGGTTATTGTTCACATCGATAACCGCTTGCAACAAATCATGTTCGGTAATGGATGGATCAAATCGCAATAGGGTAGATGAAAAGCCCAATTCTTCGCAAGACTTAACTTTATTGGCAACATAAGTCTCAGAAGCACCATTATTCCCAACCAGAATGGCGACTAAATGAGGAGCACGCTTGCCTGAGGCAACTAATTCTTGAACCTCGCTAGCTATCGATGCTTTCATCGATTCTGCGACCATCTTTCCATCAATAATCTGACTCATATTTTATTTTTTTCTCGTTGTCTTTTTAGGAGCAGGAGTCGCATCGCCTAATGCAATACAATCATCTAAAGTTAAACTAGCGGGATCTTGACCCTTAGGAATTTTAACATTGCGTTTACCAATTTGGATATAAGGGCCATACATTCCATTCACAACTTTGATTGCCGCATTTTCAGGGTATTCCTTAATAATCTTATTTGCTTCAGCATTTCTTTTGGCAAGGATTAATTCAATTGCGCGTTCTTGAGTAAGTGAGGTTAAATTATCCGTTTTACTCAATGAAATATATTTTCCATTATGCTTAACATATGGACCAAATCTACCCTTACCCGTTTCAATTAATTGATCTTCAAAATAGCCCAAGCCTGCAGACTCCGCAGCTTTTTGAGCGGCCTGCATAACCAATACCGCTTGGTCTAAATCGATTGTAAATGGATCATTAGGTTCAGGTAAGCTTGTGAATTTTCCATCGAATTTAATGTATGGTCCTAATTTACCTGCACCAATAATTACCGGCTTATCATCTAAAATACCTATTTCGCGAGGCAATTTTGGTCGAGCTAATAACTTAATTGCATCTTCAAAACTTAAGGTAGCAATGGATTGATTCTTCGCAAGATTAGCAAATACGGGCTTTTCTTCTTCGCCAGATTCTCCCAGTTGAACAAAAGGTCCAAACTTACCTAAACGAACTGATACTTTTTTACCTGTCTCGGGATCAACGCCAAGTTCACGCCCTCCACCCACAGAACTACGCGCGATTCCTTTACTTTCTTCAATGGTCTTGTGAAATGAACCATAAAAATCTTTCATCAATTTAACCCATGGCAATTTCCCTTGCGCAATATGGTCAAATTCATTTTCCATTTCAGCAGTAAACGTATAATCGACAACCTCTTGGAAATTTTCAACTAAAAAGTCTGTGACAAGTGTACCAATGTGTGTAGGAAACAATTTCGATTTCTCGGCACCAACCATTTCCGTTGATTTAACGCCAGCAATCTCGTTATCTTTCAACGTCCAAGTTTGAAAGTTTCTTTCCCTTCCAGCACGATCCTCTTTCTCGACATAAGCGCGCTTGATTATCGTAGAAATAGTAGGCGCATAAGTCGAAGGACGACCAATACCTTTTTCTTCTAAAGCTTTCACTAAACTTGCCTCTGTATACCGCGGGGCAGGTCGAGAAAAACGTTCCTGTGCCTTAATCTCATCTAATTGTAAAATTTGCCCTACCGCCAACGGGGGCAACATATCTTTATTTTCATCCTCATCTTCATCGTCTTTGCCCTCTAAATATGCTTTTAAGAAACCTTCAAATGCCACAACTTCCCCCTGAGCAACTAGCAGTTCTGTTGTCGTAGAGATTTCGATTTGTGCCGTGGTTCTTTCTAGCAATGCATCGGACATTTGAGACGCAATAGAGCGTTTCCAAATCAATTCATACAATTTACGCTCTCTGGAATCGCCCGATAAGGTAGAGAGACCAAAATCCGTGGGACGGATTGCTTCGTGAGCTTCTTGTGCACTATCAGATTTTGTTTTGAATTGACGTGCATAGTGAAACTTTTCACCATAATTTGATTCAATGGCAGCTTTAGCTTTATCACGAGCTTCTTGAGAAAGCATAGTTGAATCGGTACGCATGTACGAAATTCGCCCTGATTCATACAATTTCTGAGCTATAGACATGGTCGTTGCAACGGCATAGCCTAATTTTCGTGAAGCTTCTTGTTGGAGCGTTGAGGTTGTAAATGGAGGAGCAGGCGTCTTTTTCGCAGGTTTAGTTTCTAAACTTTTAATGGAAAAAGTAGCACCCACACATTTCTTCAAAAATGCTAAGGCATCGCCTTCTTTAGCAAAATTTTTGGCTAATTCAGCCTTCAGGACCTTTTTACCGGGCAAATCAAACAAAGCACTAACCTTAAAGGTAGCGATGCTTTCATGGTGTTCTATTTCTTTCTCTCTTTCGACAATCAATCGCACCGCAACTGATTGAACACGTCCAGCAGACAAACCTTTCTGTACCTTAGACCACAACACAGGTGATAATTCAAAGCCAATCAAACGATCCATTATTCTGCGCGCTTGTTGTGCATTCACTAAATCCATATCTATACCCCGCGGTTGCTCGATTGCTTTTAAAATAGCGGATTTGGTAATTTCACGAAATACGATGCGTTTGGTGTTATCCTTAAGGTTCAAGGCTTCTTTAAGGTGCCAAGAAATAGCCTCTCCCTCACGGTCGTCGTCAGTTGCTAACCATACCTCTTCACATGACTTGGCTAATTTTTTTAATTCTGAAATAACCTGCGTCTTATCTGCTGAAACTACATAAGTTGGCGTGAAATCATTTTCTACATCGATAACCTTATCACCCTTGGTAGGTAAATCCCGCACATGACCATATGAAGATTTTACAATAAAATCCGAACCCAAATAACCTTCTATCGTTTTTGCTTTTGCGGGGGACTCAACTATGACCAAATTTTTTGCCATTAGATAAATGTTACAGGTTAAATTTTTCGATAAGACCTCAAATATAGTTGCTTAAAATGTATTTGTTTGCAATTAGTGTGAAAGCACCAAAAAAAATCTAAAAAATTATATTATTCTGGAATATTGCCGATTCGTATTCGTGAATTTAGATTAACCCTAAAGCCTAGATAATTAAATCTACCATTAGAAAAATTTGCAATAGCTTCTAACCTTAAAACTTTAAATACTCCATCTAGTCCATATCCTAGTTCTTGATAAAATAGGTTTTGCTTGGGAAGATACACGGCATTCGTAATTAACAATTCCTTCACATAAGCTTTCTTAGTGCCTAACAACGGTTTAAGCCAAAGGTTTGAAAATTGGAATTGAGAAAGTGCTTCTACAAAATTACCCGACGTACTAAAGGCATAATGATTGACATTTAAGCGTTGATTGGCGCCATTTGTAAAATTCTGGTAATAGCCAACCAATCGATGTGAAGCCAGCATCTCACCAGTCTGTATCAAATTGAGGGTTCCATTAAAATGTTTATAATCCAAAAAATGTTGGGGTGCATGCCCAAAAAATGTACCCGCATTTAGTATAAAGCCAGATTTTGCCCATGGTGATAAGGCTAAATTTTGCACGTAGGATAGTTCAAGCATGTGAAAATCAACTTTAGATGCAAATAAAGTCGGCCAACCAGCTCGATATTTAACAAGAAACAAAGGAGAGGAGCCCCAATCACTTTGGCGCGTAGAATTAAGATAAGATTGCGTTAAAAATGGACGAAAACCAACCGAAAATTGAGTTATAAATGCTTTATGCGAGGCAAACCCTTCCGTTACATATTCAGAATTGGTAGGATTATTACTGCCAAAATCCCGATCTAAGTAATTGATCCATTGATAATTGGTTGTATTATCCATTTGGGACCTAAAGGCAGACTCTACCAAGGCTTTGAAAAAAACACGTGAAGAAAAACGTTTTAGTATAGAAACATTCCAAAAACGCCTACTGTAAATTTTCATTTGATTGTTCTTCAACAACAAGGTGGCCAGTGAATTCATTTCAGGTGCTATCGAATTTTCAGGATTGTACTGAGCGACAAAATCCCCTTGCATAGCAGAAATATCTAAATTCTCTGTCCTGTAACGCAATTTTATATACCCTGTATTGCTATTTAGCCCAAATGATCTTCTACCCAAAACCTCCGTTTCCAACATATGATATCGAGCCCAACGTTTTCTAAATACCAAACCAGTATTTGCAACAAAACCTTCAACTGTATTATAATTTGAATCAAATACGGGAGACCTGAAATATATCTCAAAAGGGAAAAAATCTCTTTTCTTTTGACCGAAGAAAAAAGACCTACTAAATACCAATTGGTCAATTCGAAAAGGCACTCTTCGTAAGGTATCATAATTTGCAACGATAGAAGAATCTAGCGATACCGGGAAAAAGTCCTTACGAATAGCTAGCCGATTAGCGTGTGTATATTTTACAGAATCAATAGAAACTAATGCGGACTGAGGTCTTTCCTTCCATTTTCGAATTAAACCTCCATGGAGATTTGTTAACAACTGGCTAACAAATGTTTCATCGAATGCTCGATCCGCAATATTTAATACCTCTTTAACCGTATGGGGTTTTTCGAAATCTTGCACCTTGGGTTGCCAAAACTGTATTTCTCCTTTGACAAGCTCTTCTAACTCATATTCGCCTGTGATTCCCATTACCCCACCCTTAGCGTAAAAGTGTGCTCTCAAGGGTAACCAAATCTCATATTTATATTGATTTTGAATATTAACAAGGTAATTAATCGCATCGGATTCAACGGTACCCTCAAAACCGACAAACATTCCTTCTTGACTCAAAGTCAGAATTCCTGAAAATAAATGATCAGTCTTCATTTTTGGACTAATGGTAAATTGATACACCGCTTGCCCTTGTAGCAGGAATGTTTGCTTGAAAGTAAATTCATAATAACTCCTTGCATGAAAATTCAATGGCGAAACACATTGACTACCAACAAAATCTTGATAAAAATCAACCCAGAAAAATAAGGTGGGTTTAGGATATTTTATTTGACTTCCATGAACTTGTTGGATTTCGTGAATTAATTGATTCATGGCACCCAAATACACATGGGAATTTGTTTGCTTACCGTACCATTGTCCTATTTTAATCCCTTCTAGTTTTTGTAAACGTTGTTTTCCAAAATAAGGAAATCGATCAAAGCGACCTTTTTCAGCAATTTCTGCATCAAATTGTATATGACGAATTTGAGCTGCATAATTAGGGGCTTTTGCCAAGGCTAAATCCACAACCGCTTGAAAATCATTCATTTGAGCAGTTATAACGCGTGGAAATAACAGCAATAAAATGACAAAGAATCGTTCAAGAATTTTCAAATTGAAAAGGCTTATTAGCTAACAAAAACAGCAAAAAACATTATTTAACAAGGAAAGGATTGCCAAATTTCAATAATTTATGAAGCTAAGGAAATCATACATGTCAAAATTGGCAATTTTCAAGCGAATCTATTAATTTTGTGAGCAATTTCTTAAATAAAAACTATTAACATGGCCTTTGACATTGAAATGATTAAAGCTGTTTACGATAAAATGCCTGCACGCATTGCTGCTGCTCGCGCTTTAACGGGAAAACCGCTTACGTTAACTGAAAAAATCCTTTATAGCCATCTTTGGGAAGGAACTCCTTCTTCGGCTCATGAACGTGGCAATTCCTATGTAGATTTTGCTCCAGATCGTGTTGCTATGCAAGATGCTACTGCGCAAATGGCTTTGTTACAATTTATGCAAGCTGGTCGGCCGCAAGTTGCTGTACCATCTACCGTGCATTGCGATCACTTAATTGAGGCTAAAGTAGCATCTACCACAGATTTAGCAGTTGCAGTAGATAAAAATAAAGAGGTTTACGATTTCTTGTCATCGGTTTCTGATAAATATGGTATTGGTTTCTGGAAACCAGGAGCTGGTATTATTCACCAAGTAGTATTGGAGAATTATGCGTTCCCAGGTGGAATGATGATCGGGACAGATTCACACACAGTAAATGCAGGTGGTTTGGGTATGATCGCGATAGGCGTGGGTGGTGCAGATGCTTGCGATGTCATGGCAGGATTAGCATGGGAATTGAAATTCCCTAAGTTGATCGGTGTTAAATTAACAGGTAAATTAAATGGTTGGACCGCACCAAAAGATGTAATCTTAAAGGTGGCGGGTATATTAACGGTGAAAGGTGGCACAGGATGTGTGGTTGAATACTTCGGAGAAGGCGCAACTTCTATGTCTTGTACGGGTAAAGGTACAATCTGTAACATGGGTGCTGAAATCGGCGCAACCACATCTACTTTTGGCTATGATGATTCGATGGCGCGTTATTTACAGTCAACGGGTCGTGCGGATGTAGCTGCCATGGCAGATCAAGTACGCGAGCATTTAACAGCTGATCCTGAGGTTTACGCAAACCCTGAAAAATACTTTGACCAAGTAATTGAGATCGATTTAGATACATTAGAACCACATTTAAATGGTCCTTTCACACCAGATTTGGCTACACCAATTTCTAAAATGAAAGAATTGGCTGAGAAAAACGGTTGGCCTACGAAAGTGGAAGTTGGCCTAATCGGTTCATGCACCAACTCATCTTACGAAGATATCGCACGTGCTGCTTCTTTAGCGAAGCAAGTAGCTGCCAAAGGACTAAAAACAAAAGCCCAATTCACAATCACACCTGGTTCTGAATTAGTGCGATATACGATTGAGCGTGACGGATTTATTGATACATTCAATACCATTGGTGCAACTGTATTCTCGAATGCTTGTGGACCATGTATAGGTCAATGGGCTCGTCCAGGAGCAGAAAAAGGAGAGAAGAATACGATTGTTCACTCATTCAACAGAAACTTCGCGAAACGTGCGGATGGCAATCCAAACACATTTGCATTCGTGGCTTCACCAGAAATGGTTACTGCCTTAGCAATAGCGGGTGATTTAACATTCAATCCATTAACGGATACCTTGACAAACGAAAAAGGAGAACAAGTTAAATTGGATGCTCCATCAGGAGATGAATTGCCAAAATTAGGATTTGCTGCAGAAGATGCGGGATATCAAGCTCCGGCAGCTGACGGTTCTGGTGTGCAGGTTAAAGTTTCACCTACCTCAGATCGTTTACAATTATTAGATCCATTCGCTGCTTGGGAAGGAACTGATATTTCAGGCTTGAAATTATTGATTAAAGCCAAAGGAAAATGTACAACTGATCATATCTCGATGGCAGGTCCCTGGTTGAAATACCGTGGTCACTTGGATAATATATCAAATAACATGTTGATTGGCGCTGTCAACTTCTTTAACGAGAAGACTGACAATGTAAAAAATCAGTTAACGGGTGAATATGGTCCAGTACCAGCAACCCAACGAGCATATAAAGCGGCTGGCGTTGGTACGATTGTAGTAGGAGATACAAACTACGGTGAAGGATCTTCGCGTGAGCATGCGGCTATGGAGCCACGTCACTTAGGTGTTCGTGCGGTTCTAGTAAAGTCATTTGCTCGTATTCATGAAACCAACTTGAAAAAACAAGGTATGTTAGCATTAACATTCGCAAATGAAGCAGACTATGAAAGGATTCAAGAAAACGATAGCATTAATATTGTTGGTCTAAACACATTTGCTCCAGGCAAGCCATTGACCATTGAATTAGTTCATGCAGATGGTTCGAAATATAGCTTTGCTGTGAATCACACGTATAATGAACAACAGATCGAATGGTTCAAAGCAGGTGGTGCATTGAATATTATTCGTGCTTCTGTAAAATAGATTTGATTTAAGGCGTAAAATGTCTAATTTTGCGCCTTAATTTTTATAATTAAGCCCTTTTTAAACACACACATGGCAGCGATTAACGCAGTTAAAATATTTTCTGGATCTGCATCAAATTATTTAGCAAAGGATATTGCCAAATATTACGGCAAGGATTTGGGTGCAGTAACTATTTTAAAGTTCTCAGACGGTGAAATGTCACCGAGTTTTGATGAGTCTGTACGTGGGTGTGATGTATTTATAATTCAGTCCACATTCCCTACAGCAGATAATTTAATGGAGTTACTTTTGATGATTGATGCTGCTAGAAGAGCATCAGCCCATTATGTAACGGCTGTTATTCCGTATTTTGGATATTCCCGTCAAGATCGTAAAGATCGTCCACGTGTAGGTATTGGGGCTAAATTGATTGGAAATTTATTGACTGCAGCTGGAGCGGATCGTTTAATGACGATTGACTTGCATGCTGGTCAAATCCAAGGATTTATGGATTTCCCGGTAGACCACTTGGAAGGAAATGCCATCTTTGTTCCATATTTGAAATCTTTAAATTTAGAAAATATAGTATTTGCTTCTCCTGACGTGGGAGGGGTGGTACGTACCCGCAACATGGCCAAATTCTTCAATGCAGAAATGGTTATTTGCGATAAGCACCGGAAACGTGCCAATGAAATTGCGTCAATGCAATTGATTGGAGATGTTAAAGGCGCAGATGTCGTTCTTGTTGACGATTTAATTGACACCGGTGGAACTTTATGTAAAGCTGCTCAATTAATCATGGATAAGGGTGCAAACTCCGTTCGCGCGGTGGTAACACACCCTGTTTTATCAGGTAAAGCGTATGAGAACATCGCCAATTCAGTGTTAACGGAATTACTGGTTACTGATACAATTCCTCAAAAACAAACAAGCGATAAAATAAAGGTTTTATCGGTTGCTGAGCTTTTTGCTAAGGCAATTGGTCGTATCCGAGATCACGAGTCTATCAGTTCATTATTTATAAAATATTAATTTCAACCGTTTTCAGGGGATAGCCTTTGTGCGAAAGACTGGAAACACTAACAAAAACAAAATGAAAAAGTTAGAAATCGTAGGGTATAAACGCGCTACATTAGGTACCAAAGGTTCAAAAGATTTACGTGCAGAGGCACTGGCTCCATGTGTATTGTATGGTGGTAAAGAGCAATTGCATTTCGCTGTTCCAATGATCTTGTTCCGTGAGTTATTATACTCTGCAGATGTTTATGAAGTAGAATTGAATATTGAAGGTGATATTCACCGTGCTATCTTACAAGATGCTCAATTTCACCCAGTAAATGAAATGATTCTTCACGTTGACTTCTTAGAAATCACGGCAGATAAGCCTATCAAAATTGAAGTTCCTGTAAAAATCATAGGAAATTCTCCTGGCGTTATTAAAGGGGGTAAAATGGTTCAAAAATTACGTAAAGTATCTTTACGTGGTTTAGTTGGAAATATTCCTGATTTTGTAACTGCTGATATCTCAGGCCTTGATTTAGGTCAAACAGTTAAAGTAAATAAGTTAAAAGTTGAAGGTTGCGAAATCTTGAATCCACTAACGAACCCAGTTGCAACAATTGATATCCCAAGAGCTTTAAGAGGTAAATTAACAGCTTAATACTCCTTGTGAATTTCTGATAGAACTAAAAAAGCCAGGCTATAAGCCTGGCTTTTTTTATTTTATGTATAGCGATTCGCGTTTATGCGAATCGCTAATTAACCTACTTAATGCTTTGCTACCATCTTGACAATAGGAGCAGGAGATTTTACACTTGAATGAGCAGGACTCTTTCCAACGTGTATATAAGGCGCAATAACCAATGAAACAATCGACATCAATTTAATCAAGATGTTCATCGATGGTCCTGACGTATCTTTAAATGGATCACCAACTGTATCACCTGTTACCGCGGCTTTATGAGGCTCAGAACCTTTCTTGAAAGTTTGACCATCTATGAGAACACCCTTCTCGAAAGACTTCTTAGCGTTATCCCATGCTCCACCGGCATTTGATTGGAAAATTCCCATCAAAACACCCGAAACAGTAACACCGGCTAATAAACCTCCTAAAACTTCAGGTCCCATGGTAAAGCCAACAATAACTGGAACAGTTAAAGCGATTGCTCCTGGTAAAATCATTTGACGAATAGAGGCCTCGGTTGAAATAGCTACGCATTTCTCGTATTCTGGCTTGGCCTTGTATTCCATAATACCCGGAATCTCACGGAATTGACGGCGAACTTCATTCACCATTTCCATAGCAGCTTTACCTACCGCTGAGATACATAACGCGGAAAAAATAAATGGAATCATACCACCCACAAACAATCCAGCCAAAACATCTGCTTTATAAATATCGATTGCATCAATTCCTGCAATACCCACAAATGCTGCAAACAATGCCAACGATGTTAACGCTGCAGAAGCAATCGCAAATCCTTTACCAGTTGCTGCTGTGGTATTTCCTACCGCATCCAAATTATCCGTACGGTCACGAACCTCTGAAGGCAATTGAGACATCTCAGCAATACCACCAGCATTATCAGCAATAGGACCGAATGCATCGATTGCTAATTGCATAGCCGTTGTTGCCATCATACCTGCAGCAGCGATTGAAACACCATATATACCTGCAAAATGGTAAGAAGCAATGATACCCGCGGCTAAGACTAAAATAGGCAATACCGTAGACTCCATACCTACAGCTAATCCGCCAATAATGTTTGTTGCATGACCCGTTCCTGATTTCTGTACAATAGAATCAACCGGGCGCTTGCCCATCGCTGTGTAATATTCTGTGATAATCGACATCAAGGTACCAACAACCAATCCTACAATAATGGCATAAAATACATCCATTGCAGAAAAAGTCGTTCCACGAAGTGTTAAACTTTCAGGTAAGATATTCGTTACTAAAAAATACGAAGTAACGAATGTAATTGCAATAGAAGCATAATTACCAACATTCAAAGCATTTTGAACTGAATCAGTTTCCTTAGAAATACGTACAAAAAACGTAGAAACCAAAGAAGCGATCAAACCTACACCTGCAATCAACATAGGCAATAAAACAGGGGAGAAGCCACCATAGTTATCTGTTACTTCAATTTCTTGACCCAATACCATAGTTGCCAAAATAGTAGCAACATAAGATCCAAACAAATCGGCGCCCATACCAGCCACATCTCCCACGTTATCTCCCACGTTATCTGCAATGGTTGCCGGATTACGCACATCATCTTCAGGAATACCTGCTTCTACTTTTCCAACTAAATCAGCACCTACGTCAGCAGCTTTCGTATAAATACCTCCACCTACACGAGCAAATAAGGCAATAGATTCTGCACCTAATGAAAATCCAGCTAAAACTTCAATAGCCGTTTTCATTTCAATGGAAGTCAATGCTTTTCCCTCAGCGAAAATTTGATAAAAAGCAATAAACAAACCGCCTAGTCCTAAAATTGCTAGACCTGCAACTCCCATACCCATCACTGAGCCACCGGTAAATGAAACATTTAATGCTTTCGCTAACGATGTACGAGCTGCTTCCGCAGTACGAACGTTAGCTTTAGTAGCCACAATCATCCCAATATATCCTGCAGTTGCTGAAAATATTGCTCCAATTAAAAAAGCAAGGGCAATTAATGGAGATGAATGAATGGGATTTTCAATCGAACCTGTTTGTGCTCCTAACCAAGCCAATAATATAGAAGTAGGAATAGCGAAATAGGCTAAAATTTTCCACTCAGCTTTTAAAAATGCAATAGCACCATCTGCAATGTAACCGGATAATTCCTGCATTTTATCATTTCCGGCATCTTGTTTAGATACCCAACTAAATTTCCATGCTGTGTAAAGCAATCCTACCAAACCAAAAGCAGGAACTAGGTAAACAATTTGATTCATAAAGTTCAATTTAGATTATATCAAAAAAATTTAGCACAATTTAGGTAAAAATGTGCAAATAAACAATTAGAATGGCAATTTGACAAGAACTTTCCATTTTTCAGGAACGACATTCCCCATAGGGTATACCAAATCAATACCAAAAATTTTCCCAATACCAGAAAGTCCATAAGTAAGCTCTTGGTAATGAATGGTTTGAGAATTCAAAGAAGTTTGAAGATACGAATAACCTACTTTTTCTTTCAGGCCATAAAGTGACAGAAAAGCATTCTGAGTGAAGATGAATTTTCTAGGCTCCCAAGATAAAAAAGCTTTAATATGACCTCCAGGATTTGAAAGTGCATAATAGGGTAAAGCTAAAAAGCTTGCTTCTCCACTAGAAATATTAATTTCATTTCCTTTAAAATGTTGATAATCCAAAATCAAAGATGGTTTATGAATAAAATGAGCCGCTGTAATGCGGTAGTTTAATTCCCCCCAATTTGCTAACGAAATAGTCTGTGATACTTGAAGAGATACTTTAGTAAATGCATTATCACCTAATGCCTGTTCGTATCCACCGGAAATGGTAGGTCCTACCTCGTTCGATAATCTACGGGATCCATTGTAACGTCTCCAGGTTGCAAAAGGTTGATAACGCATAAATATATACGCATAAGCTTGCTTGCTTGTAGCAAAAGGTAATCCATTGGAAGCAAAACGACGTTCCTTAAAGAATAAACCATTTTCCTCTTGATTAACTAAACTAGTTCGAGACCTCAATTCCAAATCCGTACTCAGTCTCCATTTAGCATTTAATTGTATGGCATAGGAAGCTTTGATAAAATCTTTCTGATAGAGCCTCAAAAAATTCTGGGATAAGAATAAGGCATAGTATCGATTAATACTGGCGGAAATTGGCTCTGTTGAATTGATTTGCTCAATAGTGGAGCCGCCGGAAAAACCTAACCTTTGGCGATTCTCATCCCAATTACGAACGAAATGCACAGATCCATTGAATGCCTTTCTTGAAAAAGCATATCGAATATCAAATCCCGTTTCCCAATAATCAGACAATTTATTGGTAAATCGGTAATCTAAACCACGACCCAAATGGTATCCATCCACTGCATTATAACCAGACAGAATTCCACTCAAAGTTAAACGAGCGCCTAATCCTTTTTGGCCATACGAATAGGTTCTAGCAGTCACAATATCGCCAAATCGGAAACGAGGTAATGAATTAACCGAATCTTTTAATCGTTTTTTCTCATCTTGAACAGATAAACTATCAGCTTCCTTATATCCTTTAACCTCAGCTTCTGTTAAGGGAACTTGACGTTCTGCTTCCCAGTAATCCTCTTTTTTAAAGGAGGCTGAAGAATCAACCGTAATGGTATAATCTGAACTAAACTCTTCACTTTTTACTTCTTTCTTCTCTTCCTTCTCTATTTCTTTCAGTACTTTCTTCAGCTTTTTACGAGTTAATTCTTTACCCAAAGCCAATTTAGGGGAAGCTATTTTTTCTTTATTTATTTCCTTAGCCCAATCCCTATGTAATCGTTCTTCTATAATAGTTGGCTTAACTACAAAAGCCGGATTAACTTTAATTGAATACTCTTTAACCTGCGTGATGTAACGGAAAGTTGCACCGAATCCCATCGCATCAAAATTTATATTCACATCATAATTTACTGGCATCCAAACTCCTTGAAACAAGGCGTTTTGTTGCTGAAATGTATAATAACCCTGTGAATTTCGAAAAGCTAAACTGAAGGAATAGATACTCCAAGTATCTTCTACAACGGAAAGTGTACCTTCAAACAAATCATTCGATGATGACTTTGGTTTCACTTGAATCTTCGAAACGGTTTGTCCATTTAACTGAAAACTACCCAAATAGGCAAAATTGTAAAATGAAAATGCCGAGGGAGAAATCGGGGAAATCAGAGATCCCCAAACCTTAGGTAAATAAAAATTCGTTTGCGTAATTCGTAAATTGGGAGCCCCAGAATTCCTAATTACTGCGGGTAAATTATTTCGATTTGAAAGTACTTTTTCATCTAACTTATTGGGCCGCGTATAGGTTATCTGATTTATTCCCTCTAAAACATAGGTCGAACCCACCTTAATTCCAGCCTCCTTTTCCAACTGTTTACCTACGAGCGCATTCATCACTTTAGATATGGAGGTAATTTTACCCGCCCCTTTAACATAGCCTTTAGCCGAATACCGATCAATTTCCTTTAAATGAAATGGAGCCATGGATATCATCCTACGCATAATCCCAATCGCTGGATCCTCCTTCAAACCTCCAACATTGACATCCTGAAGCGTGACTGCTTCATCAGTTAGAACAACATCGAGCGACACGTTTTCTGAAATCGTGACTTTATGTGGTTTTGGCGTATGACCAAGAAAACGAAAAACTACCTCATGCTCACCTTTAGGTAATTGAATGGCATATTTCGCGTCTTCATTCGCTAATGTCCCCTTGTTCAAGTTGGTAACCCAAATCGTAGCAAAAGGTAAAAGTTCTCCATTTTTGTTTTTAACAACGCCCGACAATGTTTGGCTTATAACCCAAGAAGATGTAAACAAAATAAGGAATAATGTAATTAGCGGCTTTTTCATGATGCAATAAAAAGGAAAATCAGACAAAACACCATACTAGAAACTGATATTTTGATAAAAGGCTGTAAATTTGGGTGAATGGGACTTACGCATCGACAACTTTTTCAAAAACATGTAGCGCCAACCTCGGATACACCATTGGCGTTAGAAATTATATCAGCAGAACATATCTATTTAACAGATTGTTTTGGCAAAAAATACATTGATTTAATTTCAGGAATAGCCGTTTCAAATGTAGGACATCGTAATCCTGCAGTTGTTCAAGCCATAAAAGATCAAGTAGATAAATACATGCACCTGATGGTGTACGGTGAGTATATTCAAAGTCCTCAAGTGTTATTAGCCGAGGCCCTCGTTAAATCAACAAAAACACAACACCTGAACCAAGTATATTTTACGAATTCAGGAACTGAGGCACTTGAAGGTGCGATGAAGTTGGCCAAGCGATATACCCGAAGAACGGAATTTATATCCTGTTTAAATGCTTACCATGGAGCCTCTCAAGGTGCATTATCCTTAGCCGGTGATGAAAATTTTAAAAATAGCTTTAGGCCACTCTTGCCTGATATCAAACATATCAGACACGGAAATATGGATGACTTAGTTCATATAACGACAAAAACCGCGGCCATTGTTATTGAAATCGTAGCCGGTGAAGCAGGCGTGAAGCAAGCCTCAAAATCTTATTTTAAAGCGTTACGCGAAAAGTGCACCCAAACAGGTTGCTTATTAATCATAGATGAAATACAAACTGGTTTTGGGCGGACAGGCACTTTTTGGGCCTATCAAGGCATGGACATCCTACCTGATATTCTGCTAACAGCCAAAGGAATGGGGGGCGGGATGCCCATAGGAGCATTTATTGCCAATGACTCTTTGATGCGAACCTTGTCTTATGAACCCGTTTTAGGACATATAACTACTTTTGGTGGACATCCTGTATCCTGTGCAGCATCTTTGGCTACATTGAATTATATTCTAAAAAATAATTTACTCGAACATATTCAGAAAAAGCACTTACTTTTTAAGGATTTATTGATACATCCAATCATCAAAGAATTTAGAGGGGTAGGCCTTATGATTGCTGTCGAAATGCAAGATTACAAAACGGTCAAAGCAGTGATCGATGAATGTATAAAAAATGGCTTAATCACCGATTGGTTTCTCTTTTGCGACAATTCACTACGCATTGCCCCCCCATTGGTTATTTCCGAAGAGGAAATAAAAATGGCTTGCAACATTTTGTTACAAGCCATGAATAACGTTTATAAAGCAATTTAAGCGTGCTTTAATAAGGTTTCTGCCAATACAGATTTTGGAATATTTCCACCCACTAAACGCTCAACCATTTCGCCGTTTTTAAATACCATCAATGTAGGAATTGAACGAATTCCTAATGACGCAGGAACTGCTGAATTAGCATCTACGTTCATTTTAGCAACAACAGCTTGACCTTCCACATCGCCCGCTAATTCCTCTACAATTGGTCCAATCATTTTACATGGCCCACACCATTCAGCCCAAAAATCCACTAATACAGGTGTCGGTCCACTAATTAATTCTTGAAAGTTGGCATCTGTTGCCTCTACATATTTTCCCATTTTCTAGTTTATTTTAAAATTCAAAATTATAACAATTCATTTACAAGATTAAGTTCCCAACAAATAATTTATGAAATTAGTCTAAATCCTACGGTATCTAATTTCATTAAATCAGCAATTAATGATTTACCAATTCGGATTTGCATCTTTCTTGATAAAAAGTCCATTTGCAATTTATCTTCTTCATCAAAAACCTCTATAACTAATTTTTTGCTGCCTTTGTTACGCTCCAAGACACCATATAAATTTTCTAGTAATGTGGGCGTCAAATGTTTTAGGTGTAAAGACAATTTCATTTCTTTTGTACGTTCTTCTAAAACTTCAGACAAAAGCTCAATAGACTGAATCTTAAACACCATTTGTTCGACATAACGATTCTTTTTTTGGTAAGAACCTTGCAAAAACAACATACGATCTTGACCGATAAATCGCTCAAATTCAATGTAATCTTTTCCAAACAAAGCAAATTCATAGTTCCCCGAATAATCCTCCAGCGTGAAAATCATGAATTGATTTCCATTCGCAGAGGTGCGCACATTAACTTTTGTAACAATACCGGCCACAGACTGAACAGCGCCAGGTTTTGAATCTAACTGCGTAACAGTAGAATTCGTAAAATTCTGAATTTCTACTTTATACTCATCTAAGGGGTGCCCAGAGATGTAGACACCAACAACCTCTTTTTCATTTTTCAATTGCTCCATTACCGACCAAGTATCCGAAGTAGGTATTCGAGGTTTAGCGATATCATTACCCGTTCCTGCACCCAGGTCACCAAACAATGATTGCGTAGCTTCTGCCTTCAATTCGGACATTCTTGACGCATATCGAACTATTTTATCAATAAATGAAGTTCCATCTTCGATTGTAAAATATTGAGGACGCTGTACTTCTGGAAAACAATCAAATGCGCCAGCCAAGGCCAAAGCTTCCATACTACGCTTGTTTACCTGACGTACGTTGACGCGAGAAACAAAATCAAAAATATCTTTGTATTCTCCATTTTTTGCACGCTCCTCAACAATTACATCGACAGCAGCTTCACCAACACCTCGAATAGCTCCCATACCGAAACGAATATGTCCTTTTTTATTTACTGCAAAAGAGCGCGAAGATTCATTCACATCGGGTACCAACAAAGGAATTCCCATCCGCTTACACTCATCCATAAAGAACGTAATCTTCTCAATATTCCCTAAAGAATTTGAAAGAACCGCCGCCATGAACTCTGATGGGTAATTAGCTTTTAAATAACCTGTCTGGTAAGCAACTAGTCCATAACAGGTCGAGTGAGATTTATTAAAGGCATATTGTGCAAACGCTTCCCAGTCAGTCCAAATTTTTTCTAATTTCGGTGCAGGGTGATTATTGGTTTGTCCACCTTCCATGAACTTACCCTTCATCTTATCGATTGTCGCCTTATCTTTCTTACCCATCGCTTTACGAAGGACATCGGCGTCTCCTTTAGAGAAATTCGCCAATTTCTGCGAAAGCAACATAACCTGTTCCTGATAAACTGTAATTCCATAAGTATCATGCAGATACTCTTCCATTTCGGGTAAATCGTATTCAATAGCTTCCCGACCGTGTTTACGAGCAATAAAATTAGGAATATAGACCATCGGACCTGGACGGAACAAGGCATTCATGGCAATTAAATCCGTAAATTGATCGGGCTTTAAATCGCGTAAATGCTTTTGCATGCCGGGTGACTCAAATTGGAAGGTTCCATTGGTTTCGGCACGCTGGTATAATTCAAAAGTACGTTTATCATCCAAAGGCAAATCATCCAAAACAATAGAAACACCATGATTTTGTTTAATCAACCTAACCGCCTCTTTTAAAATAGATAAGGTCTTTAAGCCCAAAAAGTCCATTTTAATTACACCAGCATTCTCGATAACTGATCCATCATATTGCGTAATAAGTAATGAAACGTCTTTGGATGATGCTACAGGTAAAATATCCGTCAAATCTGATGGTGCAATAATAATTCCAGCGGCGTGAATACCTGTACCCCGAACAGAGCCCTCCAAAACCAAGGCATTTTCGATAACAGACGCAGGCAAACCTCCAGATTCCTTGATTTGACGCAATTGCTTTACTTGCTCAATTTCTTCCGGATTCAAGCCTTCTTTATCAGCCAAACTCTTATCGCCGTTCAGAGGAGCATTAAAAATACGTTCTAAGGTGATCTTTGGCTTTTCAGGTACCAACTTAGCTAAGGCATTTGACTCAGAAAGAGGTAAATCCAAAACACGGGCTACGTCTTTAATTGACATCTTAGCAGCCATCGTACCATAGGTAGCGATATGTGCCACTTGATTCTTCCCGTATTTATCGACAACATAGTCAATCACTTTTTGTCGGCCTTCATCGTCAAAGTCCGTATCAATATCAGGCAATGACTTCCGATCAGGATTCAAGAAACGCTCAAAAAGCAGATTATATTTAATCGGATCAATATTCGTAATTCCTAAACAATAGGCTACGACTGAACCTGCAGCAGATCCACGACCTGGCCCTACATACACACCTAAATCTCGTCCCGCTTGAATAAAATCGGCTACAATTAGAAAGTAACCGGCAAATCCCATCGTTCGAATCGTATACAATTCGAAACGAAGTCGTTCTTCAACTACTTGTGCAATATCAACATAACGCTTTTTTGCGCCCTCCATGGTCAGATGTTCCAAATAATCATCTTGCGATTGAAAACTCGTGGGTATCTGAAAATTAGGAAGCATGACATCTTTGGTCAAATTCAATGTTTCGACCTTACCAACAATTTCATTCGTATTATCAATTGACTCTGGTATGTGAGACCAAAGTTTAGTCATTTCCTCTGTCGTCTTGAAATAAAATTGATCATTATAAAAAGCAAAACGCTTGCCTTTCATTTCGGAACCATCATCAATATCCTTGTAGGTAGGAGTGGCCTGTTTTTCTCCAGTATTAATACACAAGAGAATATCATGTGCATTGGCGTCTTTCTGATCCAAATAATGACTGTCATTGGACGCTATAACCTTGACATTGTACTTCTTAGCAAACTTTAACAATACCTCATTAACTATCTGTTGCTCAGGTATATGGTGATTCTGCACTTCAATATAATAGTCCTCGCCAAACAGGTCTAACCACCATTTAAATTCCTTTTCTGCTTCTTCCTCACCTGAACGTAAAATTGCTTGAGGAACCGAAGCTCCTAAACAACACGTCGTAGCAATCAATCCTTTGTGATATTTTAGTACGAGTTCCTTATCGATTCGAGGATATTTCGAATACATACCCTCCATAAAGCCTAAAGAACATAGCTTGACCAAGTTTTGATATCCTTCCGGATTTTTCGCAAGAAACAGTTGATGATAACGCTTATCTTTTTGCTCTTTCGTAAAACTCTGCTTATGTCGGTCTGTTACCAAATAGAATTCACAACCCACAATCGGTTTAACACCATGCTTTCCTGCTTCAGCAACAAATTGGAAAGCACCAAACATATTTCCGTGGTCAGTAATAGCCACTGCAGGCATATTATCTTCTTTCGCCTTTTTAAACATCGAAGAAATTTTCGATGCGCCATCCAATAATGAAAACTGCGAGTGATTATGTAAATGCGAGAATTGCATATATTAAAGGAAATTAAAAAGTTTCTTTATCAAAAAAAGTGGTATTCAAAAAAATTAAAAAAGGCTTCATCACTTTGGAATCAGCCATTAATTGTTCTGAAAAATTTGGATGTACAATTTCCTTATCGGTATAATGCTTCCAATAAAACAACTGCTTGCGACGCAAATAAGGAGCATCTTCTGGCGAAGGATCAAATCCTTTGGGAACTTTCTGAAGCATTTCCCCTTCCGCGGCACCAAAGGTTTTAACAAAAATAGAAGATTCTACAATTTTCCTCAAAGCTGCCCCATTATAATCTACCTCTTGGCGATATTTAGCCATTTGTTCGGGCGTTGGATTATACATACCGCCACCTAAAAACGACTTTCCACCAGGTTCGATGTGTAGGTAGTAGTCCATAAATCCAGATCGCCGACCACCTTCTGAAAAACTAGCTGAAAACCAGGTCTTATAAGGATCCTTATTTTTTGAAAATCGGACATCACGGTAAATACGATAGGAGCAATGCTTTCTTTCAACACCATCCATGTTTTCAAATTCGCTATAGGCAACGATGAGCGAATCAATTAATTCATCAAATTTTCCTTTTTCAAGGTCATACACCCCTTTATTGGCTGCAAACCATTCCCGCGAATTATTCGCTTTCAAATCAGACAAAAAGGTTAAAAGACCAGGGGAGATGGACATGTAAAATCGACAAATTATAGGTAAACGAAATTAGGGAAAAATTAGCAGAAAGCCCATGAGAAAAGAAGACAATTTAATGACAAAAAATATATTGGGAGATTTGAATGAATTTCGTGATTTTTGTAAAATTATTAATGGATTTATGCGCATTTTAACTGGTATTCAATCTTCAGGTAAACCTCATTTAGGAAATATTTTAGGGGCAATCATGCCCGCTATTGAACTTTCAAAAAAACCGGGTAACGAGTCATTTTTGTTTATCGCCGACCTGCACACCTTGACAAGTCTTCGAGATGGTGAACAAATTCGCGCCAATACATTATCTATTGCAGCCGCTTGGCTAGCTTTTGGGTTTGATACCGACAAAAACTTTTTCTATCGTCAATCTAAATTAGCTGGTTACCATACCGAAATCATGTGGTACCTAAATTGTGTCACACCTTACCCGATGTTGGCAAATGCCCATAGCTTTAAAGATAAAACAAGCCAAATGGCGAATGTCAATGCGGGTTTATTCACATACCCCGTTTTACAGGCGGCAGATATTGTTCTATATGATGCTGAAATCATACCTGTAGGTAAGGACCAACAGCAACATATCGAAATGACGCGTGATATGGCTGGTGCATTTAATCGAATGGCGAATAAGGAAATTTTTGTGATTCCAGAAGCAGCGATTAATAAAGACGTCATGACCATTCCAGGAATTGATGGCAACAAAATGAGTAAGTCATTGAATAACTACCTCGATGTTTTCTTACCTGAAAAGGATCTTTTAAAGCAGATTAAGAAAATCGAATCGGATTCAACGCCTTTGGAAGACCCAAAGAATCCTGAAAAAGACATAACATTTACCTTATATTCATTATTAGCAAGCCCTGAGCAAATAGCAGAAATGCGACAAAACTATCTTGCCGGTGGTTATGGTTACGGTCACGCTAAACAAGCTTTACACACTTTGATGTTGGAACATTTCAAAGAAGCGCGCGAAAAATTCGATTATTACATCAACAATCCCAAACTAATCGAAGAAAAGCTTGAGATTGGAGAAAAAAAAGTTGAAGTCATTGCCGCGGCGACCTTATCTCGCGTTCGTGAAGTTTTTAAATTTTAAATGATGTTTCCAACTTGGGATTCAACCTTGTTTAGAGTAATCAATGAGTGGCATAGCGATTCATGCGATGTATTCATGATCTTTCTATCGGATAAATTGGTTTGGATTCCCTTGTACATTATATTGATTTGGAAAATTTATCAGTCCAATCCAAAGGTATTTAAATCAGCTATTCTATATGTAATCTTGTCAATTGTTTGGGCAGATCAAATCTCATCGAATTTATTAAAACCCCTAGTAAAACGTCTTCGACCAAGCCATGTTGAAGATTTTCAATCCTGGATACATTTACCAAACGGAGCAGGGGGCATGTACGGATTTTGTTCATCGCATGCAGCGAATTCATTTGCTATCGCTATGTGCATTTATTTATTGACTAAAAACAAGCCCTTAGGTATATCCTTATTCATTTGGGCTGCACTCATTTCATATAGTAGAATCTACTTGGGCGTACATTATCCATTGGATGTCATTACCGGAGCGTTTGTTGGCCTTAGCGGCGCATACATTCTCAAAAAAGTCGTCTATGACAAGTTAACCAAGAATTCATAAGTATTTACCCCGTCGGCAAAATCATCCAAAGCCGGTGATTGAGCATGACCAAAGGGTATGTGTTGTGTCCCCACGACACATTGAATCTTTTCTTTATGTTGATCCAACCAAACCTCTAGATCATTTTGAGAAGCATAACGGTGGATATGCAAAACACCGACAGGGGAGACGAGAGACTCATTTTCGCTAACAATTAGATTACCTAAATCAAAGTGCGGAACTTGATTAAGTAATAGCAAGGTTTTGTGATATTGGTAATTATTTGAATACTTCGTATGATCTAAAACCCAATCAACCTGAGTTAGCACATCAAATAATGGAATTAAATCAAAATCCAACGGAATAGCTAAGCTTGAAACATTTCGACAACCTAAGCCATAATAGGTAAATACATCCTTTGCAAGTCCTTCAAAATCAGAAACAGACTCACTACCAGTAAAAACAGCTACCGAGCTCCTATTTTTACGAATAATGTGCGGAATTTTAGCGAAGTAATTCGAAAAATAAGAAGACGAAAAGTCGGAACCGGTGGCGATAACCGCATCAACTTTTGATAATCGCTCAACAACATCAATTGAGACAGAAGCATCGATTGACCGGATAGCGTCTATATATAAAAGCATCAAGGCTGAATCTTGAGAACTTAATTTAACGACGGCCTGATTTCCAGAAGCAATAACCATTAATAAATCATGCATACCAACAGCCGGCAAATTACCAGAAAGAATCAAACCAACCTTTGCTTTGGAATCTTTAGGCAAACCATATTTATCAAAAAAAGATATCCAAATAGCTACATCCAAAAACTGTGATTCAATTGCTTTCATGGCATCACGAATCAATGAATCCGAGAACCATGCATTTTCATTTTTCGCTTTTTCTATAAATAGTTCAATTTTATCTTCATTCGTTGAATCCTGAAAATACAGACTCAAACGATAAATTAGCGACTCAAACTGTTCTTTAATCATTATATAGGGACTTTGGAAGAATAATCTAATTACAAAGTTGCCAAAAAATTATAATAGTCTTCATAAATTATATACTATTCAAAACTTCTTGTGTAAATTGCACAAAATTTTTAATACTTGTTATGGCAATTATCATTACTGACGAATGTATTAACTGTGGGGCTTGTGAACCAGAATGCCCAAACACAGCTATTTATGAGGGAGGCGTAGAATGGACATGGGCAGGAGGGACCTCACTAACTGAGGTTGAACTAGAAGATGGTTCTGCAATGGATGCTAAATTGCCTATTGAACCCGTATCTGAAGAATTTTATTATATCGTTCCAGATAAGTGTACTGAATGCACAGGCTTTCATGAGGAACCTCAATGCGCTGCAGTTTGTCCAGTTGATTGCTGCGTGCCGGATCCGGACCACGTAGAAGACTTGCAAACATTAGAAGCGAAAAAAGCTTGGTTACACGGAGAAGCGTAAAACAGCAAAATACATATCATACTAAAAGAGCCCGAAAAACATCGGGCTCTTTTTTTTGTCCAAGTAAATTATTCTCATTTCCAAATCTCCTCTTTGTAATATTCTAATATAAAAATATTTTCGGTTTAAAATCATTGTGCTTTTTCATGTTTTTTTGCAAAATCAATAAATATTGGTTTAATTTTTAACCTATTTTCTTTTATTTTTTGAAAATTAATAAAAAACAGGTTTAATTTTTTAGCAAAAAGCTTGCGTGTTAGTATTTTTTGTTCAATCTTTGATAAGTAATCAAGCACTTATAAACTTTTAAACAATTAAGCTCATGAAGAAATCTATCCTAACAGCATTATTCTCAGCAATAGCATTTTGTGGATTTTCCCAAGAAAAAGAAGCTGAAGCTCCAAAATTTACTTTCTCGGGTTACATTGATTCGTACTATATGTTAAATTTTAATAGCCCGTCGAATCGCAGTAATCTTGGATCATCCGGTTATGAAAGAGCATTTGATCAAAAGTCAAATCAATTTTCATTAGGACTCGTACAAACAAAGTTCGGCTATGCTACAAAAAATTCAGATGTGGTTGTTGACTTAACCTTTGGACCTAATGCAGATTTAGGACAGTACGGAAATGTCATTGGCCCTTTAGGTGCTGGCAAAGCATCTACATCCTTAGCAATCAAACAAGCTTATTTCAATTGGAAGGCTTCTGACAAATTAACCTTAACGGTTGGTCAGTTTGGAACTCACATTGGTTATGAGGTAATCGATGCTCCAGTTAACTACAATTACTCACTTTCTAATTTATTTAATAATGGTCCATTTTATCACATCGGAGCTAAAGCGAATTATGCATTTAGTGACAAATTTTCTACCATGGTTGGATTGGTCAACAATGTGGATAATTTAAATGATAATAATTCAGCTAAAGGATTGATTTATCAAGTATTTACATCACCAGTAGCAGGATGGAATGTTTATGTGAATGGCATCACGTCTAATGAGTCAGCGCCATTAGCTTCCGGTAAGAATGATTCAGGAAGTTATAATTTATTAGACTTAACTACTTCATACCAAGTAACACCAAAATACTTATTAGGACTTAATGCGGCCTATGGATCACAAACGGGAGACTTTCAAGGCGGCGGTAATGTAGGTGATAGCAAAACATGGGGTGGTGTTGCCTTATACTCAAATTATGCTTTCACTGATAAGTTTAGCATCGGCGGTCGATATGAAGTATTTGACAACACTTCAGGTGCAAGAGCATTGCGCGCCGCAGATGGCTCAGGGACCGATGTAAGTTCACTTACCCTGACAGCAACCTTTACTGCAGCTGATGGTCATTTATTGATTAAGCCTGAACTACGTTCTGATTCATACAAGACGGCTCAATTTGTTGACGGAGACGAAAAAGAACAGAAGTCGCAAACGACCGTAGGCTTACACTTTATTTATAAGTTTTAATTTTCACATTTTTTCACTCTATAATTCAGTAAGAACATGACTTCACAAAAACCAACATGGATTCCAATGCTTGTATTATTAGCTATTGCAGTCCTAGCTTTATTTACAACATCTGTACCAGGAGCAATGCCAACAGAAGGATTAGACACAGGAGATACAGCCTGGATGATAGTAGCCTCAGGATTGGTATTATTAATGACTCCAGGGCTCGCTTACTTTTATGGCGGTATGGTAAATCACAAAAATGTCATTTCTACCATGTTGCAGTCTTTTATTGCTATGGGCGTTATTTCGGTAATTTGGATTGTTTTTGGATTCTCCTTGGCCTTTGGTGATTCCTTAGGTGGCTGGATAGGTGACCCTAGAACTTTTTTTATGTTCAATGGTGTATTTGACCACAAGTTATCACTAGGTTCATCTGATCAATTAAAATTCACCATCCCTTTTGCTTTGTTCGCATTCTTCCAAATGAAGTTTGCCGTTATTACTCCAGCCCTTATTTCAGGAGCTTTGGCTGAGCGAATTAATTTCCGCGCTTTTGTATTGTTTATGGTTTTATTCTGTGTGGTGGTTTATGCACCGTTGGCACATTGGACTTGGCATCCTGACGGTTTCCTTTTCAACCTTGGTGTCCTTGATTTTGCTGGAGGAACAGTTGTTCACATGTCGGCAGGTTGGGCTGCATTAGCTGGTGCTTTGTATTTACGTCGTCGTAAATCGCACATCGAGTCAAATATTTTGCCTCCAGCTAACATTCCATACGTATTATTAGGAACTGGTTTATTGTGGTTCGGTTGGTTTGGCTTTAATGCAGGTTCAGCTGTAGGAGCAAATGGATTAGCTGTAACAGCTTTTGCAACAACACATGTGGCAGCGGCTGCAGCAGGTTTATCGTGGATTCTATTTGATGTTACACGTGGCAAAAAAGTTTCTGCCTTAGGTTTTTGTATCGGTGCAGTTGTTGGCTTAGTAGCTATCACACCTGCATCAGGGTTTGTAACTGTACCTGTTGCTATTTTCATTGGTGTCATTGCTGCCATTGTTTCAAACATAGCGGCACATTGGCGTGCGAGCTCAAATTTAGATGATACATTAGACGTATTCCCTTGCCACGGATTAGGTGGCATGGTAGGTATGCTAATGACCGGAATATTCGCAACCAAAGCAGTGAATTCAGCGGTTGCAGGAGAAGGCTTATTTTACGGTGAAACCGATTTATTCATAAAACATTTATTAGCCCTGGCAATAGTATCTGCCTTTGCTTTTGGTTTATCATATTTATTATTAATAGTGACAGATAAAATTATCCCTTTACGTGTTAACGAAGAAGAGGAAAGATTAGGATTGGACATCTCGCAACACGACGAGTCGATTGCAGAATAGTCTAAAAAGCTGAGCCGCAAGTAATGGTTCTTGTGGTTTTGTTTCAATCAAAAAGCCGACGACTTATGGTTGTTGGCTTTTTTGTTTGCTGGATATTAAACGTTGGACATTAAAAGTTGGACATTAGACTTTGGACGTTAGACTTTGGACGTTAGACTTTGGACGTTAGAAGTTGGACACTAATCGTAGGGCCCTAATCTACTTAGACCAACTGCCAAAAATAAAATAGACGCAAATTTTCGAGTCTACACAAAAAATATATGCCTGTACCTAGCGACCAACTATCAATATTTCTCCTTTTACATGACCCGAATCCATGATGGATTTATAACGAACGGGCTGTACGGTATTGATTAACAAGGGGTCATATGGAACCGCAAGTCGAACATAATTTTCAGAAAAACCTTCCATGAGACCATTATCTGTTGACTCCTCAAATAAAACATTTCCTGTTTTATTTAATTGGCTTTCATAAAAAGCCCTCCTTTTTTTATCAGATAATATATGAAGCATTTTGGACCGTTCGGACTTTTGCATTCCATCGACTTTGGGAAGAATGTCTACCGCATAGGTATTTGCTCGTTCTGAATATGGAAAAACATGTAAATAGGAAACAGCCAATTCAGTAATAAATTGGTATGTTTCTAAAAATAATTCAGGTGTTTCCCCTGGATGACCTACAATCACATCGACTCCTATACAGGCATTCGGCATAACTGACCGAATTAAACTCACACGATCTTGGTAGAGTTCTCTTTGGTATCTTCGCTTCATAAGCCTAAGAACAGCGTTAGATCCCGACTGAAGTGGAATATGAAAATGCGGAACAAAACGTTTTGAACTTGCTAAAAATTCAATCATTTCTGACGTAAGCAAGTTGGGCTCTATACTCGAAATACGAAAACGCTCTATGGAAGCGTTGGCATCAATGGCTTTAATTAGATCAAAAAAGCTTTCTACACGTTTACCTTGTTGGATACCAAAGTCACCAATATTAACACCGGTCAAAACGATTTCTTTTACTCCATTAGCAGCAACTTCTTCAATCAGTGACAATACTTTTTCTATAGAATCCGATCGTGATTGACCACGTGCTAACGGTATCGTACAATAGGAGCAAGGATAATCGCAACCATCTTGAACTTTTAAAAAGGTTCTCGTACGATCATTAACACTATATGAAGCATGATAATCTAAATCATAGCGAATATCAGAAGCAATTAATTTAGGTAAATCAGAAACAGTCCGATCCAAATAGGGTGGGAGCAACTGGGGCAATTGAAATTTCTCATTGGCCCCCAATACTAAATCAACACCCGGAATAGCTGAAATCTCTTCTGGTTTCAACTGAGCATAGCAACCTATAATAACAACCGTTGCGGCAGGATTAATTTTTTTAGCCTCCCGAACAACTTTCTTACATTTCTTGTCAGCCTGTTCAGTGACACTACAAGTATTGATAACAAATAAATCGGGTTCATCTTGAAATTCGGCACGCACAAACCCCATCGGTTCTAAAGAACGTGCTATCGAGCTAGATTCCGCGAAATTTAACTTACAACCCAGTGTATAAAAGGCGACCTTTTTCATTTATCCAATTCAGGATGCAAAATAAAACAAAAATGGCGGGAAAACCCGCCATTTTAAATCATAAAGTATATAAATGCAAGATTAAATCGCGTTAAACTTTCGCTGTTTTTACCGTCTTAATGATACGGGCAGCTACTTTATATGGATCAGCCGCCGAATTTGGACGACGATCTTCTAACCAACCTTTCCATCCTTTTTCTACAACCGCAATAGGTATGCGGATTGATGCACCACGATCCGATATTCCATAAGAAAAATCATGAATAGAAGCTGTTTCGTGCTTTCCAGTCAATCGCATATGATTATCAGCACCATAAACTTCGATGTGTTCCTTAACAAAAGGCGCAAATGATTGACAAATTTTGTCATAAGCCTCTTTGTTTCCAGCCGTACGCAATGTGGTATTTGAAAAATTCGCGTGCATTCCAGACCCATTCCAATCTAACTCACCTAGAGGCTTACAGTGCCAGTTAATTGCAACACCATATTTCTCACCTAAACGCTCCAAAATATAACGTCCTAACCAAATTTCATCACCAGCTTGTTTTGCTCCTTTTGCGAACATTTGGAATTCCCATTGTCCAGCGGCAACTTCAGCATTAATACCTTCTATATTTAAACCTGCGTCGATACACAAGTCCAAGTGCTCTTCAATAATTTCACGACCAAACGCATTCTTAGCGCCTACTGAACAGTAATAAGGTCCCTGAGGCCCTGGGTAACCATTTGATGGAAAACCTAAAGGCTTATTCGTTTCTGGATCCCATAGGAAATATTCTTGTTCAAAACCAAACCAAAAATCATTATCATCATCATCAATTGTTGCACGTCCATTTGACTCATGTGGCGTACCATCAGCGTTCAAAACTTCACACATAACTAAGTAACCATCGCGACGTGCTGGATCTGGACAAACATAAACAGGTTTCAATAAACAATCGGAAGAACCACCTTCAGCCTGAAGGGTAGAAGAACCATCGAATGACCACATATCGAGGTCTTCTAATTTGCCACTAAAATTATTCTCAATTTTAGTCTTAGAACGTAAACTCTGCGTTGGCTTGTAGCCATCCAACCAAATGTACTCTAATTTTGATTTAGCCATGATGTTAAACTTGATTTCGTAAAAAAAATACTTTTTAGGGTGATTATGTAGCAAAAATAATCCTCTTTTTGACAAAAACAATAGTATTTTTGGAAAAATAGTATAAAATCAATCCTAAATTTTACAATAATTCAAAAAATCCAAATATTAATTGGAAAATTCAATCAATTTATTTTCATTTTTTGACATTTTTTATCCCGCCACAATTCGCTATTTTTACCTAACGAATTAATAATTATTATGGCAATAACTAGATTTAAGGCACTTGAGCTGGCTCAATCCCGTACAACAACTCCAGTAAAGCTTCCTACTGAAAAAGTATCAGACTATTACGGAAGTATGACCTTCAGCGATGAGGTAATGAGATCACTCTTATCTCCTGAAGCTTATCTTAAAATAAATACCGCAATTCAAACGGGTTCTAAAATAGATCGTGATGCTGCTGATGAAGTTGCTGCAGCCATGAAATCATGGGCTATTTCAAAAGGGGCAACGCATTACACGCACTGGTTTCAACCATTAACGGGTACTACAGCAGAAAAACATGATTCATTTTTTGATATCGATTTAAGTAATGGAAAGGCTGTTGAAAAATTCAAAGGTTCAGCCTTGGTTCAGCAAGAACCAGATGCCTCTTCTTTCCCGAATGGAGGTATCCGTTCCACCTTTGAGGCTCGAGGCTACACGGGTTGGGATCCTTCTTCACCTGCGTTTATCATGGAAAACGCCGCGGGAACAGCTACATTATGTATACCTTCTGTGTTTGTATCGTATACTGGCGAAGCATTGGATTACAAAACTCCTTTATTGAAATCCATTGAATTAGTTGATAAAGCTGCAACTGCTGTAATCAAAGAATTTTTTAGTCGTGACGTTAGTAAAGTCATTCCTACACTAGGAGCAGAGCAAGAATATTTTGTAGTAGACGAAGCCTTATTTAATGCGCGTCCCGATTTAGTTATGGCAGGACGTACGGTATTTGGTCATGCACCTGCAAAAGGCCAACAATTGGAAGATCACTACTTTGGATCTATTCCAAACCGTGTAAATACTTTTATGGTAGATTTTGAAATCGAGGCACTAAAACTCGGTATGCCTGTAAGAACGCGTCATAATGAAGTAGCACCAGCTCAGTTTGAGGTGGCACCAACCTTTGAAGAGGCCAACTTAGCTTGCGATCACAATGCATTGTTAATGGATTTAATGTCCAAGGTTGCTTCAAAACATAAATTAAAAGTGTTGTTCCATGAAAAACCCTTTGCTGGAATAAATGGCTCAGGCAAGCACAATAACTGGGCATTAGCAACGGATACGGGAATTAATTTATTAGCACCGTCTTCTAAGCCCAAAGAAAATTTACGTTTCTTGACTTTCTTTGTTAATACGTTAAAAGCGGTGCACGATCGGGCAGATTTATTACGTGCATCAATTGCCTCAGCTGGAAATGAACATCGCCTAGGTGCTAATGAGGCTCCACCAGCTATTGTATCTGCATTTTTAGGCAGTACAATGAGTCAAGTGTTGGACGATATGGAAAATATGGATGGGCTGGATGAGATTCAACTGGAAAAAGGGGATAACGTCTATCTCAAATTAGGTATCAATAAAATCCCTTCTTTGATTTTAGATAATACAGACAGAAACCGAACTTCGCCTTTTGCATTTACTGGAAACAAATTTGAATTCCGCGCAGTAGGATCGTCAGCTAATTCAGCTGCACCGATGACGGTTTTGAATACCATAGTAGCTGACCAATTGATTAAATTCCGCAAAGAAGTTGAAGTTATTCTTGAAAAAGGTGTCAAAAAAGAATTAGCCATTATGGAAGTTCTAAAACGCTATGTAAAAGAATCGAAAAATATCCGATTTGAAGGAAATGGTTATTCAGATGAATGGGTAGAAGAAGCTGCGCGTCGTGGATTATCTAATTTAAAGACAACACCAGAAGCATTAGCCGTTTATGCACGTCCAGAATCTATTGAATTATTCACTAAACATGGTATATACTCAAAAGAAGAGATGCATGCTCGCCATGAAATTGAGTTAGAAAACTACGTGAAAAAAATTCAAATTGAATCGCGTGTTATTGGAGATATGGCCATTAACCACATAGTATCAACATCGTTGAAATATCAAACGCAATTGGTTGAAAATGTAAAAGGTCAAAAGGAAATTGGCATTGATCCACAATATTATGCACCGACGGTTGAGATGATTAAGAAAATCTCTGAATACACTTCCAGCATCGTTCGTTTGCAAAATGAAATGACTGAAGCGCGTAAAGAGGCAAATAATATTGAAGAACTAGAGGAAAAAGCAACTCTATACGGAACTAAGGTCAAAGGATTCTTTGAAGAAATTCGCTATGCGGTAGATAAATTAGAATTAATAGTAGATGATGATGAGTGGCCATTACCAAAGTACCGTGAATTACTACTTGTAAAATAATCCTACATGGCAAAGCAACCAAACCCTGGTTTTTTAAACGAGGAAATCCAAACGATAAAAGATCAATGCAGACAAGCAAATAGATCCTTTATTGTTATTGAGGATGATGATTTACCTACAGGTAATGAAAAGGAAATGGTTCATATTCAGTTTGTGGGCACTTTCAACAAGCAAGAAGTCATTTATGATGCAATACTTTGCACATTGCAATTGCATTATGCTAGCGCCATTTATGAAGCTGCAGAACAGGAAGCTATTCATCATTTTCCTCTGTACGTTCCGATTGAAAATAGAGACGAAACTTACATAGAAAACGAATCTCTGGATGAGGAAGTTGAAGTGATGATCCTTGAAATCATCGACGAACTTGAAGAAAATGATGAAATTAAGGTAAGTGAATATATTGAAATCGATGAAGATTTCGAATTTGGTATCGGGCTTGAAGCAGCATTATACGTTCCATCACTCGAGGATGAGACCATAGAAAAGTTTATTTCTGATTTCAATGGAGGGACACTTTCCTTAGACCCATCACGTTTCTCTTTCCGATCCGAAGATCCCGAATAATACATGAGTAAATATGTATTTTATGCACCCAACCCGACAAACAATGGATTTTTATCTGAAGAAGAATCCTTTCATGCTTGTCGGGTTTTACGCATGCGAAATGGAGATACCATTCGCTTACTCGATGGCAAAGGGGGGCATTTTGAAGCTTTGGTGGATGTGATTGATTCAAAAAAAACGTCATATTCCAACTTGACATTACTTGAAAAACAAGAAAAACCAGCCTATCAAATCCATCTATTTGTAGCACCTACCAAGCAAATGGAGAGAATGGAGTGGATGGTGGAAAAATGTTGTGAATTTGGAATACATCAAATAGGTTTTTTTATTTCAAAAAATTCTGAGCGAAAAGAATTAAAGGGAGCACGCTTGGAAAAAATAGCCATCGCTGCATTAAAACAATCGAAAAATTTGTTCCTACCGCAAATACGAGCGATTGAATCGCTTAAAAGCGTTATTGAAGCAGCGAAAAAAGAAACAAGAACTCAATCATTTTTTGCACATATCAGTAATCCACCTGTAAATACACTGCATAAACAGATTAAACTAAATCATTCCTATAATGTGTTCATTGGTCCAGAAGGTGATTTTACACCTGAAGAAACCCAACTGTTTTTACAAGCCGATTTTGTTCCATTCAGTTTAGGTAAAGCTATCTTACGGACAGAAACAGCTTGTATTGCTACTACGCATGCAATCCATTTACTTCATGAAATTTAGTAAACTGACTAAAATCAGAAAAGAATTACGTTATTTTGAACAAAGTAGAGAAATTCATGTTTAAATTTGCGAACAGTCATTTTAAATTTTACTTATGCAATTAGTACTTCCAGCATTTATCATTCATTGGTACGTGTCATTGTTTAGTCAAACTTTCTTTTTACATCGATATTCTGCTCATAAGATGTTTTTAATGAGCAAGTTTTGGGAGAAATTTTTCTACTTTTTAACCTACTTGTCTCAAGGTTCTTCATTTTTAAGCCCAAGAGCTTATGCCATTTTGCACCGTATGCATCATGCATTCTCTGATACAAAAAAAGATCCGCATTCACCTATGTTCTCAAGTAACGTGTTCACGATGATGTGGAAAACGAAGGATATTTACAATGCCGTGCTTAACCGTAAGGAAAAAGTAGAGGAGCGCTTTGAGCATGATTATCCCGTATCAAAAACCATTGAACGTATAGGTGATTCATGGGTCTCACGTATCGGATGGGGAATTGCTTACGCATCCCTTTACATTGTAGCTTTCGTTTATTTTGACATGCATTGGGCATTTTTCTTTTTATTACCCGTGCATTTTTTAATGGGCCCAGTTCATGGTGCTATTGTTAACTGGTCGGGTCATAAATATGGCTACCAAAACTACGATAACCACGATCACTCGCGCAATTCATTGGTTTTTGATGTTGTAATGATGGGAGAATTATTCCAAAATAACCACCACAAACTACCTAATCGGGTAAACTTTGCAACAAAATGGTTTGAATTTGATCCTACTTATCCGATGATTAAATTACTGACTTGGTTGAAAATCATTCGCCCGAATGTAAAAGATCCAGATGCTAAATTTTAAGTATCAAAATAAATTAAAAAGGCTATCAATTTGATAG
>NZ_JBIIQN010000011.1:0-68322 GCF_044342065.1 Aquirufa sp.
TAGCCTTTTTTGATTTATAGATCAAAATCGATATTGAATTTCTCTAAATAATCCGACACACGCTTAACAAAACCTCCACCCAATGAACCATCCACAACTCGGTGGTCATATGAATGTGAAATAAACATCTTCTGCCGAATAGCAATCTGGTCTTCACCAGTAGGTCCAAAAATAACAGCTGGTTTCTTTTCAATAACCCCAAAAGCCATAATGGCAACCTGCGGCTGCACTATGATAGGGGTTCCCATTAAATTACCAAAACCACCAATATTGGAAATGGTATAAGTACCTCCTTCCAAATCGGCCGGTGTTAATTTATTTTTACGAGCGCGATTCGATAAATCATTTACCTTTTTTGTCAAATCCAATAAGGATAATTCATCAACGTTGTGAATGACTGGCACAATCAAGTTCCCGTTAGGCAAGGCAACTGCCATTCCGATATTAATTTGTTTATGCTGCACGATATAATTTCCTTCAACTGAAATATTTATTCCAGGAAAATCCTTAATCGCTTTGGCGGTAGCCATAAATAGGAGTGGCGTATAGGTTATCGGTTCTTTGTATTTTTCTAAAAATTTGGCTTTATTTTGTTCCCTCCATTGAACTAATTCAGTAATATCAGCTTCTAAAAAAGAGGTGACATGTGGAGAGATTCGTTTGGAATCTGACATCCTTTCAGATATCATCTTGCGCATCCTATCCATTTCAAAAACTTCATCGCCTGGCAGACGCAAGCCTGGTCCCTGACTCAAGGTTCCTGATGCAATCATGCGTTTTGAATTCCGAACAGCAATGTAATTTAAAACATCCTTTTTCGTAACGCGACCGTCCATGCCAGAACCTTTAATCTCACTCAATTCGCGCTGAGAAACCTTCTCTTGTTGGCATATCTGCTTAATCAAAGGGGAAACCCAAGGATTTGACTTATCGGTACTAACATCCAAATTTTGGCCTAAACTTAATTCAGTTAATGCCGCCAAATCTGGTTCCGTATGAAATACATCTAAGGCATCAAATGATTTCTTCTCCTCAATTACTTCGCTATTGGCATCAATGATGCAAATTGCTTTCCCAATAGTTGCCACCTGACCTTCTGAAATTAAAATTTCTTTTAAAACACCTGATACGGGTGATGGAACCTCAGTATCAATTTTATCTGTGGCAACCTCCAAAATAAACTCATCAGCTTCCACATAATCACCCGGCTGTTTTAACCAGTTTAAAACAGTCGCTTCCATGATACTTTCACCCATCTTGGGCATGATAATTTCTGTGATTGCCATATTATTCTGCCAAATCGTTTAATAAATACCTGCGCAACAAATTTATTGCTGTTAACGAACTTAAATGTATATTTTGCATACGTGTACCCCCTTGCGTTAGTTTTCTGGCAATAACACCATCCGGATGAGCTAATGCAATCCAAATAGTTCCTACTGGCTTGTCTTTCGTTCCTCCATCAGGACCTGCAATGCCTGAGGTTGCTAAAGCAAACGTAGTTCCTAAATGTTTTCGAGCACCTTCGGCCATAGCCTTAACACAAGACTCACTCACAGCTCCTTCATTTTTAATTATTAATTCATCAACACCCAATTGCTTTATCTTAACATCATTCGCATAACTGATTACTCCCCCTTGAAAATAAGCAGAGCTACCTGCATACTGTGTAAATTGATGTGCTAAATAACCACCCGTACAGCTTTCTGCTACGGCTAAGGTCGAATGTTGATCCATTAAGATTTGACCTACAACAGCTGCTAATTCATCCCGTTCACGTCCAAATACATAGGATTTTATTAATGGCATTACTTTTTCAAATTCAGCTTCAATGTCGGCATTAAGATGATCCTCATCTTTACCAAAGCCCGTCAAACGCAATTTTACAATACCCAATGATGGTAAATAGGCCAACTTTAAATGAGAAGGCAATTGCAATTCCCAATCTTGAATTAAATCAGACAAATAAGATTCACCTATTCCCACCACCTTCCTTAATTGATGAACAATAACTGGAAGTTTAAAAAATTCCTTAATCCGAGGCAGAACCTCTGTTTCCATGATGGATTTCATTTCAAAAGGAACGCCGGGCATTGACACCCAAACCGTTTCCAGTTCATTGAACCACATAGCTGGTGCAGTTCCTTGTTTATTTGGAATGAAGGTGCATTTCGTAGGTAATAATGCTTGATCACGATTAAGTTCACTTAATTCTCGCCCCCGTTTAGCGAAAAAATCAGTAACATCTTGTAAAGCATCAGGGTGAAGGGCTAGGGGACAAGCAAAAAAATCAGCTAAAATCTTTTTGGTTAAATCATCCTTAGTAGGACCAAGTCCGCCAGTGATAAAAACAATATCGGCGCGTTTTTGTGCCTCAACTAAAATTTGTACTATTTCATCCTTTTGATCCCCAACAGACGACTTTCTAATGGTCTTTATACCAATCTTGTCAAGTTCTAAGCTAATCCACTGCGTATTTGTGTCAAGAATTTGACCGTAGAGAATCTCATCGCCAATGGTAATTATTTCTGCTCGAACCATTTAGTTTTCTTACTTTTGTACGAAAATACGATTTATTTGGTTTGGAAACACGCAGATGAATCGAAAAACCAATAGCCCAAATGAAACAATCAGAAATCAATTTCAAAATACAATTAGACGACAATAACATTCCTGAGCAAATATCTTGGTCAGCAACCGATAATCCAAACGAAGGTATCGAGGAGACTAAAGCAATTTTAGTGGCAACATGGGACCCCTATCATAAAGGTACTTTAACACTACCTCTGTGGACAAAGGACATGGAGGTAGTGGACATGAAACGTTTTTTCATCGAAATCATGGGTACCGTTGGCGATGCCGCATTGCAAGCAACCGGCGATTCTGAATTTGCTTTAGAAGTAGAACAAGTTTGTAAAAAACTATCCCAAAATTTAAAGAAGGAAATTACAGCGGCCTCTCAAGGCCAATAAATACATCACATGAGAAGCATAATAGGTATTGCCCTTATACTAATTTCAACTTCAAGTACTTTCGCACAAAAAGGAATTAACTTCCTCAATACCAGCAACTTGAACACAGCAATCAATGCAGCTAAAAAGCAAAACAAACTACTATTTGTTGAAGTATATGCGCCAGATTGCCACGTTTGCAATTCATTTAAAGGAACTTTTTCTCAGCCTCAGGTTGGGAATATTTATAATGCAAGTTTTATAAGCTTTCAATTAGATATCCGTCAACCAGAAAATCAAAAGATTCTACAAAAATTGAAGATTGTCATTAACGCAACGCCAACTTTTCTCTTTTTTGATCCCAAAACAATGAAATTGGTACAAGCAAAAGCATTTGGCGAAAAAGAAAATTCCGTTATTAATGTAAACGGGATCGCCCAAAAAGCTGCCAATCCGACTGAACAGGCTTCAAATTTTGCCAATAAATTCAAAGCAGGAGAGCGAAGTGTCGCCTTTCTTAATAACTATGCCCAATTTGCTCGAATAACCGCCGACACGGCTACCAACATCAAAATGGTGAACGAGTTAATAAGAGTGCTCCCTACAACGCAATACATCAATCAGAGTGCGCTAAATATGATGCAGCTCACTATGATGAATAATAACAACACCTTGTTTGAATATTTTGTAGGCCATCAAGCACAATACAATCGCATCGCAGAACCATCATTAGTTAAAATGATTTACGAAAATGTATTTCAAATTGTGTTGACAAGTTCTCAAGTGAATAAATTAACCAGTAATGAAATAGTCAAGTTAAAATCGCAAATGGCTAAAGCGGGAATAGACAAAGGATCAATTGTTCGCCGAATCTGGATGGCAGAGAGTAACATGCTTTTTAAACAAAAAAAGGCAATGGCCGCTATAAAAGTGATTGAAAACCTTATCAACGAACTTCCGAGCGCTCCAGGACCAAAGGAATATCAATACTTATGTGATTTTGTTAAATCAAAAACAAAAGATAAAGCTGCTTTAAAATTCGCGAATGAAAATTGGTGCAAATTCGGAATGCGCTAATTAACGAAGAAATGCTCTATATAGCATTACCAACACGCAAAACAAAAACATCACAATAGAAATTCTATTGATTGTGTGCATTGTGCGAATGTTAAAATTTGTAGGTGCACCCGGTTTAGGTTTTTGAAATACACGAATGAAATACGTGAAGATTTCGCCTATTTTAAATTGTTCTCTTAATCTGCTCATATTTATTCGTTTACAGACGGCTCTCGCCAGTCCCCGTGTTCTTTAATCAATGAAATTAACTCATCTACTGCAGAATCTGCAGGCACCGATTTTTTAACAACTTCCTGGCCCTTATAAAGTGCAATCTTATCTTTTCCTATTCCAACATAACCATAATCGGCATCAGCCATTTCACCAGGGCCATTTACAATACAACCCATAATACCAATTTTGATTCCCTTAAGGTGGTCAGTTACTTGGCGTATTTTTGCCGTTGTTTCTTGAAGGTCGAATAACGTACGTCCACAAGAAGGGCAGGATATATATTCCGTTTTAGAAATACGAACACGACTTGCTTGCAAGATACCAAATGCAGTAGCATTTAAAAGGGCGTTCTTGTCTTGCATATAAGGCATGGAAAGCATAATGCCATCACCAAAACCGTCAATCAATAATCCCCCAGCGTCTGTGGGTGCAAATAATTGCAATTGATTCTCATCGACGTTTGAATAAGCTAATTTAATGACAACGGGTACCTGAACTTTCAACTTAAGCAATTCAAAAAAACAACGACGTAGCGCAGCCATTTGATGTGCATTGCTTGATTGAATGACCAAGACGGCTTTGGATATATCAGATACGTGTAAAGTGGATAAATCACCCGCATCGGCTTCAGCATCAACTAAAATAAAATTTAATTCTGGATGCCTTGATTTTGTACTTATCCATTGTTCAAGCGTGAAAAATGGAAAAACGTGTGAATGACCATCCCAATGATCAGCATTAACAATTTGTTTTAGGCCGTTGGGCAACATGAAATCAATGCCATGCTTACCCGTGTAAATATAATCAGCCCCCAAATCATTCATTGCCCATTTATCTGGCTCTGGAAGATAGAAATGACCAATGGATTTCAAATCTTCCATTTGAATTCGAGTCATTTGAGAAAAATCGGCAATAACGCGGGGAACTTGATGTCCACCAAAATTAGCTAATTCCTTTGTTTGACGTCTTTCGTACGCAAAAGGATTAATCGGAGAAATCAAGGGTTTTTCAACGTGAATCGGGTCAATTGGTGTACTATGTGTTGCCCTAAACTGGTAACGACGCATTAATTCTTGAGCAACTGGAATTTCAAACTCTGGGTCCTCAGTTAAAGATACACGAATGGTATCACCAAGGCCATCTTCCAAAAGCGTACCAATACCTACAGCTGATTTAATCCGTCCATCTTCGCCTTCTCCAGCCTCGGTAACTCCTAAGTGCATTGGATAAGCTTTAAATCCTCCGTCTGCTAATTTCTTACTTAACAATCGATAAGCCTCAACCATCACTTGGGTATTGGAAGATTTCATTGAAAGTACGATGTTCGAATACTTTTCATCTTCACAAATTCTTAAAAACTCCAACGCTGATTCCACCATACCTAAAGGCGTATCCCCATATCGACTTAAGATACGATCAGATAAAGAACCATGGTTAGTGCCAATCCGCATGGCTGTACCGTATTCTTTACAAATTTTCACTAAGGGTAAAAATTTATCACGAATCCGATCCAACTCAGCTTGATAGGATGAATCGGTATAATCAATCGTTTCAAAACGCTTCTTGTCAGCGTAATTACCTGGATTTATTCGAACCTTTTCAACAATACGAGCGGCTAATTCTGCAGCATTGGGAGTAAAGTGAATATCCGCAACAAGGGGCGTGTTATAGCCTCTAGCGCGTAAACCTTGTCGTATATTTTCTAAATTTTGGGCCTCCTTAACAGATGGCGCTGTAATTCGAACCAATTCACACCCCGCATCGATCATTCGTATAGATTGCTCAATTGAACCTTGGGTATCCATGGTATCCACTGTCGTCATGGACTGAATACGAATCGGAAAATCCGAACCCATGTATAAATCGCCTATTTGAACTGGAATCGTTTCGCGACGTTGATAAGACCAAAGCGACGGAGCGTATTGATTACCATCAATGATTAAATGGGCATTAGGAGAATCAAATAGTTGAGCCATAAAACAAATTTACAAAGAAAAGCCCCATCTACCAATGGAAAGATGGGGCTTCAAAATTTATCTTTCTACTACCATGAACTCTTTTTATGCCCAATTGTTGCATAAAAAAGAATAAATAAATAGCACGGAATCATAATCGCATATGCGGTCTGGGTATCGCCAAGCCTGTCGGCAAGTGAACCATAAACCAAAGGAATCAAAGCTCCACCCGAAATCATCATGATAATCAAAGCCGAACCAATCTTGGTAAATTTACCCAAACCTTGGATCGCCAATGGCCATAAAGCAGGCCACATTAAAGCATTTGCAAGACCCAATAAGGCAATACATAAAACAGATAAATATCCATCTAAAACAACTGCGCCAATAGAAAATAAAATCCCCAAAATAGCTGAATAGTTTAATGCTTTTTGTTGGCTCAAATATTTTGGAATGAAGAAAATCCCAACAATGTAACCCGCCAACATGCCGTATAAAGTATAGCTCGTAAAGGATTTTGCAACTTCCATACTAAACCCTTTAGAAACGCCATAATTAATAATGGTATCACCTGCGATGACTTCAACGCCAACATATAAAAAGAAGGCAATTAGGCCTAGTACCAAATTTGGATATGCCCACACACTGGATTTCGATGCACTTTTCTCTTCATTCGTTTCTTCAGCTTCTACTTCAGGTAATGAAGAAAAACGAACCCAAAGAGCTAAGGCGATTAATATGGCAGTCATGATTCCATAAGGCATAATCACCGTTTCTAATTTGACAGCTTCTTTTTCAGAAGTCAACAATAGACCTCCAAAAATTACTTGACTCAAAATACCGGCTATTTTGTTACAAACACCCATTACAGAAATTCGTTGGGCTGCACTTTCAGAAGGACCCAAAATCGTCACATAGGGATTTGAGGCTGTTTGTAATAAAGCCAATCCTGTTCCTATAACGAATAAGCCTAGTAAAAATAAGGGATAATTAGCTACTTGTGCGGCGGGAATAAATAAAATGGTTCCAATCGCCATGGCTAACAAACCGAAAGACATACCATTTTTAAAACCGGTTTTAGCTAAAACCCAAGAAGAGGGAATTGCCATGACAAAATAGGAAATAAAAAAAGCGGATGTCACCAATAAAGATTCAAAATTATTTAAATCGAAGGCCTTTTTAAAAAATGCGATAAGCACCGAATTCACCCAGGTTACGAATCCGAATACAAAAAAGAGTATTCCGATCATGATTAATGGGCCATTGGATTGTTTAGAATTAGTCATAGGTTTAGTATTGATCGTTTAAAGCAAAAATTGGTTTATTGGTTTTCCATTTTCCACGAGTGAAATCTGGTATTTGAATAGGAGCGGAGCCTTTGGCAATCGACTCCTCAGATAGAGGAGAAATAGCAGACCAAGCCGCTGCATCATACACATCGATTGGAGGAGCTACTTTTGCCTTGATTGATTCGATAAATGCTCTTAGCACAAAGAAATCAATCCCCCCGTGACCTGCATTTTCTGCATCAGCTGCACGAGCTTTCCACAAAGGATGATCATACTTTTCTTGGTAACTCTTAAACTCTTCCCAGCGGTGTGGTTTGGCAGAAATACCTTCAAGGTAAATAGACTTATTGTCGTCCATCCAAATTCCTTTCGTTCCTTGAACACGGAATCCCAAAGAGTAAGGCCGTGGTAAATTTGTATCGTGCGTGATCAAAATGGTTTCCCCATTATGACATTTAATCATCGTTTGAACGATATCGCCACATTTGAAATTCACTTTCGCATTCGGATGATCTTTACCACCTTTCTCTTCAATGTATTGATGTAATCCCAAAGCAGGCGATGCCATGGATGTTAAATAAGCAAATTGATTTCCGCGGTTAATATTTAACATTTCAGCCACAGGACCCAAGCCATGCGTGGGATAGAGGTCACCATTACGATCTATGGAATGTTGCGTACGCCACTTCGCCTCAGAGAAACCTTTAGCACCAAATTCAACACCTCCACCATAGGCTTGTTTACCATCATTGAATTTAACTTCTCTCAAATCATGTTGGTAACCACATTGTACGTGAGATAATGTACCGAACATACCCTGTCTAACCATATTTAAGGTTGCCATGACATCTCGTCGATAACATACATTCTCCAAAATCATGCAATGAGAACCTGTCTTCTCGTACATATTGACTAAATCCCAAGATTCCTGCAGTGTTACGGTGGCCGAAACCTCTACGCCAGCATACTTACCTTGTTTCATCACTTCGAGGGCCATTGGAACATGCCATTCCCATGGGGTGGCAATAACAACACCATCAATATCTGAACGTTTGGCTAAGTTTTCGAAATCATGATCCCCCTTTTGGTAACTTACAGCTGCTTTTCGACCTTTGTCTGTAATCATCTTTTGAGCAATCTGGATGGCATTGGGATCAATGTCACAAATCGCAACAACCTCCACATCGTCTCGATATAACGCCATTTCAAGGTGATTTCTTCCACGAAGACCAACACCGATGAAACCTAATCGTACTTTTGTTTGTTGTATAGTTTGTCCTTGAGACAAATGGGGCAATAACGCTGTTCCCGAAGTATAGACAAGAGATTTGGCAATAAAATTTCTCCGTTTCATTAATTTATAAATAGGTTTTTAGATGTTGAAAATGAAATTTAATGAAATTACTCTTGTAAATTTATAAGATTTATAAAAAAATGAGCGAGCAACCTAAAGTAAGTATTTTCCGTAAAGAGCATTTTAATGCTGCCCACCGTTTACATAACGCCGCTTGGAGCGACGATAAAAACAAGGAAATTTTCGGTTTATGCAACAATCCAAACTACCATGGGCATAATTATGAATTAATTATTCAAGTTACGGGAACAATTAATCCCGAAACTGGTTATGTTATCGATACCAAGGTATTGTCGGATTTAATACAAAAAGAAGTTTGTAAAAAATTTGACCATCGAAATTTAAATTTAGATGTGCCTGAGTTCGCCAATTTAAATCCAACGGCAGAAAACATTGCCCTTGTGATTTACAATAAATTAAGACCTAACATATCAGATGAGTTAGATATAAAAATTAAATTATATGAAACAGAAAGAAATTTCGTTGAATTCCCTGCTAATTGATACCGACCGTTTCTTGTTGACAGACGAAGAAATTGGAGACAATCACGTAGCCACCTCAATCGAAACACCGATGAGGGAGGATGCTTTTGTTCTTTCTGATGCAGAAAAGATTGCTAAAATTGAGTCTCACTTTCGTGAGATTATGTTGACTTTAGGTTTAGACTTAACAGATGACTCATTACGTGGCACACCAAAGCGTGTAGCTAAAATGTATGTGGAAGAGATCTTTAATGGATTAAATCCTGCCAATGAACCTAAAGTAGCTTTATTTGAAAATAAATTCGGCTATAATGAAATGCTAATTGAGAAGAACATCAGTTTTTACTCAAACTGCGAGCATCACTTTGTACCCATCATGGGAAAAACCCACATTGCCTATATTTCATCTGGACAAGTAATTGGTTTATCAAAATTGAATCGCATTGTACAATATTTTGCAAAACGTCCACAAGTCCAAGAGCGTTTAACCATGCAAATCGCTAAATACTTACAGCGAGTTTTAAAGACCGAGCATGTGGCTGTTTTCATTGATGCAAAACACTTGTGCGTTTCTTCTAGAGGCGTTAAAGATGATGCGACATCGACCATTACCTCTTATTACGGAGGTAAATTTCAAGAAGATAATACTAAGCGTGAATTTTTAGACTCACTTCACAACTAAGCAATTTGGGAACTTATATCATTGTAGGCGCCAGTCATGGCATTGGTGAGGCTACTGCCACCAAATTAATTGGTGCTGGGCATCGTGTAATCAATATTGCTCGTTCAGAAAATCCAGCATGCGAAAATCATGTTTGGGATGCTGCTTCTGAAGATTCATTACCAACAATCGAGGGACCGATAGCAGGCATTGTCTACAGCCCAGGAAGTATTGTATTGAAACCTTTTCACCGACTAACCCAAGCGGATTTCCAGTCAGACTTTCAAATCAATGTACTCGGCGCTGTAAAAGTGATTCAAACCTATTTACCTAATCTAAAACAAAATGGCGGCGGTTCCATCGTCATGTACAGTACAGTTGCTGTACAAACTGGCATGGGATTTCATGCATCAATTGCTAGTTCAAAAGGTGCGATTGAGGGACTTACGCGCTCACTTGCGGCAGAATTATCCTCCCTTCACATACGTGTAAATGCCATTGCACCTTCATTAACAAATACACCCTTAGCTGCAGCTTTACTTAATTCACCAGAAAAAATAGAGGCAAGTGGTAAACGTCATCCCTTAGGACGCGTAGGCGAATCTAAGGATATTGCAAACCTTACCTATTTCTTGTTAGATCCAGAGAATTCGTGGATTACAGGTCAAATTATTGGGGTTGACGGCGGTATGGGTAGTTTGAAACCGGCTTAAAGTTCGTTGAAGTGTTTTTGGTTTAAAGCCATGTTTTTGGCATTCCATTCAATCTTGTTGGTAAACGCCTGGCTTCTAATTGCGCAATCCAATATTTCACAATGCGAACAGCAGGCATCTAAACAAGGATCCACGTGCACAAAAATCTCAATTTCTGTTGGAAATACTTCTGCCATCGTTACCTCGAAATCATGAATTTCATCATGAACCCGATTTAAATCCCAATACCTCGGTAGGGTAAGATGACAATCAATATGTAAATCACCGCCATATTGTTGAATCCGTAGATTATGCAAATCAATCCAAGTTGGCTTTTGATGTTGCATAATCCAATCGATAACTTTATTGAACACAGCAGGGTTGGTTTCGTCCATCAATGCCGCCACGGCCTCTCTTATCAATCGAATTCCTTGCCAGCACATGAGCAGAGCAAAGAGAATTGAAGCAACTCCATCTACCCAAATCCAGTCGGTAAATAAAGTTAATGCAATGGCAGCTACAATAAGCACTCCATTGTAGGCATCTAAGGTTAAATGCTTACCATCCGCAACCAAAGCTGGTGAATGAGAAGACTTCCCGGCCCGAACTAAATAGAAGCCCATTAATCCATTTAATATGGCAGAAATAAGGGAAACACTTAATCCAAGGTCCATTGAAGTTAAAGTTGGCTTTGCAATTAAATGCTGTGAAGCATGAAGGAATATATAGGCAGCGGCTAACAATATCAAAACGCCCTCTAATCCAGAGGCAAAAAATTCAATCTTTCCGTGACCATAAGGATGATTTAAATCCCTCGGAAGAGAAGCCAAATAAACTGAATAATAAGCAAATGCAGCGGCAACCACATTAATTATGGATTCCAATGCATCAGTTAAAACGGCCGTTGAACCCGTCGCATAATAAGCATAGAACTTGGCTGACATAATCAGCAAGCTCAATACAAACGAGAAAATAATTAGCCTTTGTTTCATGTAATAAATATCTCAGCAAAGATAGTATTTTTGTCGAATGGAACAGGAAATAAACCCTTGGAAAACAGTAAGCATACGTACTCCTTACGAAAATGATTGGATTCGATTAGAACATCATGAGGTAATCAAACCGAATGGTAGTCCAGGGATTTACGGGAAAGTGCATTTTAAAAACCATGCTATCGCAATTTTACCACTTGATGCAGAAGGCTACACCTATTTAGTGGGCCAATTCCGATACACCATTAATGCTTATTCATGGGAATTGCCAGAAGGCGGTTGCTTGAATGAATCGCCATTAGATGCCGCCAAACGCGAGTTAAAGGAGGAAACGGGCTTGGTGGCTACTCAGTGGAGTTTGTTAGGCGAAAATTACCTCTCAAATTCGGTTACAGATGAAAGAGCTAGTATGTATTTAGCCACTGGATTACAAATCTCAGAGGCTGAACCTGAGGAAACTGAAAAATTACAAATCAAAAAAATCCCCGTTCAAGAAGCCATCAATATGGCATTAAACGGGGAAATTAAAGATATCTTATCGATAACTACTTTATTAACCTATGCCTTAAAGGTCCCAAGATTGCATCTCACGTAATTCGTCATAATCGGTCAAGTCATATTTAATGGGAACAATGCTGACGTAATTTTCTTCTAGCGCATCCAGGTCTGTATTATTCCCTTTATCGAAATGCTCGATATCTCCATCCATCCAATAATAAGACTGACCATAGGGATCCTTACGCTCTGCAAAACGCTCACGATATACAGCATCAGCTTGTTTAACCACTTTGATACCCTTTGGAGCGACATCCGATTTCGCAGGAAAATTTACATTTAAGGTCAAGCCTTTAGGCAAACCATGCGCCAAAACTTGTTGGCTTATCTTTATGATAAAATCATGACAATGACTAAAATCGGCATCTGATTTAAAATCGCATAATGAAAAACCAATCGCAGGAATTCCTTCCATGGCTGCTTCGATGGCTGCCGACATGGTTCCTGAATACAATACAGAAATTGAGGCATTGGAACCATGATTAATCCCAGAAACAACCAAATCTATGGTACGATCCTTTAAAATCAAATGCTTTCCAATTTTAACACAATCAGCCGGCGTTCCTGAACATTTATATGATTTCACCAGTGAACCAAAATCTTGCGTTTGGGTTACACGCAAAGGAACACCCATCGTAATGGCATGTCCCATGCCGGATTGATGGGTATCCGGGGCAATGACAACTACCTCACCCAACTCCGACATTATTTCGGTCAAAACGCGAATACCTTTGGATGAAATAGAATCATCATTAGCAATTAAAATAAGTGGCTTCATAGATTGTATATTTGCAAGCAATTTACAAATTTGCGCGCATTAAATTAGTCTATGCATTTCCGAAAAGCAGTCATTTCTGATATACCAGTTATCCAACGAATCGCTGAAAAAGCATGGCGTCCCACCTACGGCCATATTTTAACTGAGGAACAAACCATTTACATGTTGGACATGATGTATGGAACAGAAGTTTTAATGAAACAAATCGGTTCACAGATAGCGTTTTTTTTGGCCGTAGAAGTAGATCTAGTGATTGGATATTTCGCGATGGAAATTTCAGAACCCAGCAAAATGAAATTGCACAAAATCTATCTTGATCCAGACCAAAAATCAAAAGGCGTCGGAAGTCAAATCATTGCATTCATTAAAGAATTCGGATTAAAAGCAGGAGTGAAGCAGATTGAATTAAACGTAAATAAATTCAATTCAGCTGTTCAGTTTTACGAAAAAATGGGATTTTTCCGAGCTAAAGAAATGGTCCTAGATATAGGTAATGGTTATGTTATGGACGATTATGTGATGCAATTGAATCTAGAGTCAGCTCAATAAGTTTTTGAATCTGACCTTCTGGATCTTTTGAAAATTCATGTGTTATTCGATTCGCTAAAATGGCATTAAGCGAAATCATTTCATGTCCCATCGTAGCTGCAAATGCATAATAGGCAGCGGTTTCCATCTCAATATTAGTAATCAAATGACCATCAAATGCATTTGCTGCAACGTCCTGCAAGAAATTGGGCAACATAGAATTCATACGAACAGTCCTTCCTTGTGGCGCATAAAAACCAGGGGCCGTTAGGGTATACCCATGCAATTGAATAGCTTTGAATTTTGAAATGAGCAGTTCACTTGCTCGTGCGCCATAAACAGGTAATGGATAATGAATTGATTTGCACCAATCCGCTAAACTATCAGATGAAAGCATTTTTTCAGATTCAAATCCATAAAACTGAGCCAAATTATCAAAGCCAATGGCCGCCTCCGAAACTAAAAAAGTATCTACAGGTATATCAGATTGGATACTCCCAGAAGTACCTATACGAATCAGATTCAAGGATTTTTTAACTGATTTCTCCAGGCGTGACTCAAAATCTATATTCACCAACGCATCTAATTCATTCAACACAATCTCCACATTATCCGCTCCAATACCACTGGAAATAACACCAACTCGTTGACCACCCAGTTCACCAAAATGACTCACAAACTCACGCTTATGTATTTTTGTGTCAATCCGATCAAAATATTGGGAGACTTTGGGAACCCGTTCAGGATCGCCAACGAGTATAAGTTGGTCTGGTACTTGATCCGGACGAATCGCTAAATGATAGGAACTACCATCTGGATTTATGATTAGGTCAGTCGGTGAGAAATAGGTCATCCGCGAAATTATTGATAATTTTCGAAAACTATTTCATTTATATGGTTTGTACGAAGTCAGAAATTCATTCAGTTATTCTCCAACATCTAGAAAAGCGGATGGAGCAGGGGAGAAAAGATTTTCTGTTGGCCAAAGAATCTCGTGATTCTGACACCAAAAGTAGTGCAGGCGATAAGTTTGAAACGGGCAGAGAAATGATGCAACGGGAAATGGATAAAATTAGTGCGGCGTTGGATATGCAAAAGAATCAATTAACCCAAATGCAACGAATCAGTCTAATTGAAAATAAGACGCGCATAGGAATTGGCAGTTTCATTACCACGGATGCCGAAAACTATTACGTTTCCGTTGGTCTAGGCAAACTAACATGCGGAGAGACAGCATTTTATGCCATTTCTGCCGACTCACCCCTTGGGGAATTATTAATGGGTAAACAAGTAAATGATATCATCGAATTACGTGGAAGAAAAATCACTTTAAAATCAATACAATGAAAAACGCACATTACCTCTATTTAGTCCTTTCAATACTCGGCGGCGGTATTACTTTTTATTATGTTTTCGAAGGCATGCAAGCGAATCAAGGAAATTTTGATGTCATCGATTTCGTTAAAAGTACCTGGACTCCAAATTCGTACGCCAGAAGTTTAACATGTGATTTTTGGACAGGCGCCATTGCTGGAACCTTTTTTATGCTCGTGGAAGGAATGCGCATTAAATTGAAATACCTTTACCTTTACCTAGCGGCAACTGTTTTGATAGGCTTCGCATTTGCCTTCCCATTATTTTTGTTTGTCAGACATCGTCAATTAGCCTAATTTATGGAAGAATACATCAATACATTTCCGGAAGCCACGCAGAAAATCTTACGCGAAGTGCGAGATGCCATTCGATCCGTTGTTCCAGAGGGAACGGAAGAAATCATGGCGTATGGAATGCCTACTTTCAAATACAAAAAGAACTTGGTTCACTTTGCAGCCTGGAACAATCACTTGGGATTTTATCCCACGCCGAAACCCTTGGTGGTTTTTCAAGAACGATTAAATGCTTTTGAAGGGTCTAAAGGAGCTGTAAAGTTCCCGTATCATTTACCCATGCCCTTGGAATTAATTAAGGATATTACACGATTCCGTGTCGAGGAAGTAAATAAATAAAAAATGGCTCATGATTGAGCCATTTTTTTCTTTTCAATTTTTTCATTTCTGCCAAAGGACTTGAACCCAAGTTCCGGAGAATAACCCACCGAATTTTTGGAATAATATCCTTTTTCATTGTAAGGACGCTTTCGCGGATGTTCTTTACATGCTTGTGAGCACGCACCCTCCATTTTCTTCAAGCAACTGGGGCAAATCGCTAAATGCTCATTGCATTCCGGATTAGCACAATTCACCATGTGGTCAGATGCTTCTTGACAAACAAAACATGTTGATATAATCGCTGGATTAACTGAATTAACTTGTGTGGCTACCCGGTTATCAAACACATAGCAAGAACCATCAAAGTCTTCACCACCTTCCTCCAAACCATATTTAATTATCCCACCGTGGAGTTGGTACACATTCTCAAAACCTTTCTCCAACAAATAAGCTGACGCTTTTTCACACTTAATCCCACCTGTACAATACGTAATCACCTTTTTACCTTTCAAATGTTCAATCTCTTGTACATGCTCAGGTAAATCACGTAAATTCTCCATATCGAAGGTATAGGCACCTTTGAACTTACCCAACTCATGCTCATAATTAGAACGCATATCGACTAAGACTACATAGGGATCGTTTTTCAACATCTCCTTAAATTCCTTCGGCTTAAGATGTTTACCCGTCTTAATGCGTGGATTCACCGGTAAGTCAGAATGAACAATTTCTGCTTTCACGCGAACATGAAGCTTATTAAACGTATGGTTATCGTGAGATTCTATTTTGAAATCAAAATCTGTTCCAGCAAAAATGGGATCGTTTTCAAGCCATCGCATGTAGGCGTCACAGTCGGCCTTCAGGCCCGAAATCGTTCCATTTAAACCTTCTGCGGCAACAATTACGCGCCCGAGCAGGTTATTTTCAATACAAAAAAGATGGTGTTTGACACGATATTCCTCTGGATTGGGAATAGGCGTATAGTTATAGTAAAGTAAGACACTGTAAGGCTTCATCTTCAACATGATTTACAGATTAAACAAAAATTTCGTGACGATGGGGAGATTCGAACTCCCATACCTAAAGCGGCACTACCACCTCAAAGTAGCGTGTCTACCAATTTCACCACATCGCCAAAAACGGTTAGCAAAATTACCAAATATTTACTTACTTGCCAACAATTCAATCATTCAAAAACATCAAGTAATGGCTTTAGAACTAAGCGGAAAACTTATTAAGAAAATGTCTGAGGTTACAGGAACAGGCAGAAATGGAACAAACTGGGTTAAACAAGAGTTTGTTTTAGAGACACAGGATCAATACCCTAAAAAAGTATGTATGTCGGTTTGGGGAGATAAAACGCAAGATTTGGCACCGATACAAGAAGGCGAAATTGTGAAAGTTCAATTCAATGTGGAATCTAGAGAATATAATGAGCGCTGGTATACCGAGATTCGCGCGTATCGCCTAGATCGTTCGGGCGCTTCTGCACCAGCACCTACTCAAGATAATGCAGGATGGGCACCATCAGCGACGGCGGCAGCTCCAGCCAATAATTTCCCTCCATTAGCCGCTGAGAGTGGTGATGATTTACCTTTCTAGACTTTAGACGCTAGACGTTGGTCATTGGACGCTGATAATTAAAAAAGCTGCATTTTTCGCAGCTTTTTTAATTTAATCTAAGACCCCAAATTTACCAGCTTCAAAATCGTGAAAAGCTTGCATAATTTCCTGTCGCGTATTCATTACAAAAGGTCCATGGGCCGCAATAGGCTCATGAATAGGTTCACCACTCAGGATTAAAACAATAGATTTTTCATTTGCCTCAATTTGAAAATTTTCACCTTCGTTTTCAAACAAGACAAAATGATCTTGATTTACCCATTCATCGGAATCATTAACCTTAATTTCACCTTCTACAACAATTAAACATGTATTGTAATTAGCTGGAAAAGAAAATACCGTCTTTCCACCTGCTTGCAAATGTGCATTAAACAAATGAATGGGAGTAAATGTGGAAGCTATGCCGTCTAAACCATTAAATGTGCCGGCAATTACCTCGACATATCCATTATCTACAAGCACTTTAGGAATTGATGTATTTTCAATAGCCTGATATTTGGGTGCCGACATTTTATCTTTTGAAGGTAAATTTACCCACAATTGCACCATCTGAAAATCGCCTCCCGTTTGACTAAATGATTCTTCATGGTACTCTTTATGCAGAACTCCTGAAGCTGCTGTCATCCATTGAACATCACCTTCGCCAATTATTCCACCACCACCTGCGCTATCATGATGGGCAACACGGCCTTTATAAGCTATCGTAACCGTTTCAAAACCACGATGAGGGTGTACACCAACACCTCTAGGGGCATCAGAAGGGGGGAAATGAAATTTTGCGCCATAATCCATCATGATAAATGGCGTCATTCGTTGCATATCGAGACCATGCCGACTGGGTATAAAATTATGAACACGAAATCCATCTCCTACGAAGTGAGCAGGACCAGGAGGATACACCGCCTCGATAGCTTTGATTGACATATTGATAAATTAAAATTGGCTAAAAAATGGCCTCCATGGCTTGATGAACAATATCCGCCTCAATAAAAGTTCCCCCATACGGCTGAAATCCTAATTGCTGATATAAAGGCATAACCTCTACTTGTGCATGTAAATAAAAGTATGAATTCAAAGGATAGACAACTTTGGATTCTTGAATCAAAAATTTAATAATTTGACTTGCGTAGCCATTTCCACGATAGGCTTTCCGTGTAGCGATGCGTTCAATTTTAATTCCTTTATCCGTCTTACGAAATCGGCCGGTTGCCACGGGCTTTTCATTTTCCAGTAGGAGGTAATGTACCGCTTGAGCATCTAACTCATCAAATTCCTCTGATGGCAAGCATTTTTGCTCATGAACAAATACCTCCGTTCGAATCTCAAAGACCTCAGAAATTTGCTCCTGCGAAACCGCTTGAACAACCTTACTTATCTTGCTTGCCATAGGCCTCAATAATTTTACGGACCAATCGATGGCGAACCACATCAGAGCCATCCAACTCGACAAATGAAATTCCATTTATTCCACTCAAAATACGCTCTGCCTCACCTAAACCTGACGTTTGATTTTTGGGCAAATCCACTTGTGATTTATCTCCTGTAATGATGGTCTTGGATTGAATGCCCATACGCGTTAAAAACATCTTCATTTGCATAGAAGTGGTATTTTGTGCCTCATCCAGTAAAATAAATGCTTTATTCAGGGTCCGACCACGCATGTAGGCTAACGGAGCAATTTCAATCGTCCTATTTTCCAAGTAAAACTTAAGTTTCTCTGCTGGAATCATGTCATCCAATGCATCATAAATTGGCCTTAAATACGGATCAATTTTCTCTTTCAAATCACCAGGTAAAAAACCTAAATTTTCTCCAGCTTCAACGGCTGGACGCGTAATAATAATTTTCTTTACTTCTTTATTTTTTAGGGCTTTGACAGCAAGGGCAACCGCCGTATATGTTTTTCCCGTGCCCGCAGGGCCAATCGCGAAGACAATGTCGTTATTAATGGCAGCATCAACTAATTTACGCTGATTAGGGGTTTTTGCTTTTATTACAATGCCTTTATTTCCAAAAAGCAATACATCCTTATCCTCAACCCAAGGGGTCTCCATCTCTTCTCCTGTTGGATTCAAAATGGACTCAATATAGGCCTTCATATGCACAGCCGTAAATGTATTGTGCTTATTCAAATGATGAATACATTGATTAACGATGGCCTCGACTAATGCCATTTGATCGTCAGAGCCACGAATTATCAGTTGGTCACCACGTGCGATCAGTTTGGTTTGGGGGAAAGCTTCAGTTAATAACTGAAAATTGGAATTTGAAACTCCCAAAAATTCAATTAAGGAGATATCCGACAAGGAAATGATTTTCTCTAACAAGTAGGCAAGATTTTTAAGTGGAATGAAAGTACTAAAATAGAAAAAGATTGAAATTTTATATCACCAACTACGTGATATTTTTGATAAAAAATTGTAAAATTGTACTTATGGATTCGAATAACACATCGCAAACTTTCAGCAAGGGCAAACAAGGTCTAAATACCTCAAACAGGTCAAATATGCCATCAAGGCTTAGTGATTTAGGTTTAGGTAAATTGCCCCCTCAAGCAGTAGATTTAGAGGAAGCATTGTTAGGTGCTTTGATGCTTGAAAAAGAACCTTTAGCGAATGTTATTGAATTACTTAAACCGGATAGTTTTTATAAAGAGTCGCACAATAAAATTTTTGGTGCAATCCAGGCGTTGTTTCAGCAATCGCAACCCGTTGATTTATTAACAGTCAATAACTACCTAAAATCTACTGGAGATTTAGAAAAGGCTGGAGGAACCGCATATTTGGCTCAATTAACTTCGCGCGTAAGTTCCACATCCAACGTCGAATTTCATGCGCGTATCATTATTGAGCAATATATTAAGCGCCAATTAATTCACGTTTCCTCTGAAATTCAACGCTTATCATACGAAGATACCTCTGATGTATTCCAAATTTTGGATCGCATGGAACAGGAGTTATTTACCATTGCTGAGTCCAATATTCGAAAGAATTATGAGAGTATGTCCGACATCCTCTTAAAAGCCGTTGCGGAATTAGAAGAAAAACAACAACAGAAAAGTGGCATGACAGGTATTCCTTCTGGATTTACGGATTTAGATCGTTTAACGTCTGGTTGGCAAAAACAAGAACTCATCATCATTGCGGCTCGTCCGGGTATGGGTAAAACAGCTTTTGTCGTATCCGCTTGCCGTAATGCCGCTGTTGAATGGGGGCATGCTGTAGCCCTGTTCTCATTAGAAATGAGTGCTGTTCAACTGGTAAATCGTATAATTTCCGCAGAAGCTGAAATTGATGCAGAAAAACTTAGAAAAGGTAAATTGGAGCCGCATGAATGGCAACAATTACATACTAAAATTAAACGTTTGTACGAGGCTCCAATATACGTTGACGACACTCCAGCATTATCTATTCTTGAACTCCGTGCAAAATGTCGCCGATTAAAAGCTCAAAAAGACATCAAACTGGTTGTCATAGATTATCTTCAGTTAATGACCGGAGACACTGGAGGAAAAGCAGGAATGGGTAATCGTGAACAAGAAATTGCCCAAATTTCAAGGGCATTGAAGCAATTAGCGAAGGAACTTGACGTGCCTGTCATTGCACTTTCGCAATTAAATCGTTCCACAGAAACGCGTGGAGGAAACAAAAAACCACAACTTTCTGACCTCCGTGAATCAGGTGCCATTGAGCAAGATGCGGATCAGGTAATGTTCATTTATCGTCCCGAGTATTATCAAATTACAGCCGATGAAAATGGAAATTCTTTAGCTGGAATGGGAGAGATCATCATGGCAAAAAACCGTTCAGGTTCATTGGATAGCGTGTGGTTGAAATTCATCGGTAAATTCACCAAATATTGTGATTTAGACTTTCAACCCTTTGGCGGAGCAGAAGGGGGCAGCAATTATGACCTAAGTAAATTAGGTGATCAAACTTCCAATTTTGAACAAGGGGGAGGAGATGCTGTTTTTAAAGGGAGTAAAATGAACTTACCTCCGGAGGAAGATTATGATCCATTAAATAGTCCGTTTTAATTAGACGCTAGACGTTAGACATTAGACGTTGGACATTAGACTCTAGACTTCAGACGTTAGTAAAAAAATTGAAATCTAATGTCCAGAGTCTAATGTCCAACGTCTAATGTCTAATGATCAATCTTACTATATTCTCCACATGATGCGTTTGCGGGAACATATCAACCGGATGTACTACGTCTACATCATAAGCTACATCCAATAAAGCTAAATCGCGCGCTTGGGTTGCTGGGTTACAACTTACATATACGATTTTTTGGGGTTTAACAGCTAAGATTTGGTTCACAACATCTAAATCCATTCCTGCGCGTGGTGGATCAGTAATGATTACGTCAGGAGCTCCGTGAATACCAATAAACTCCTCAGTCAGGACTTTCTTCATATCACCCGCAAAGAAAGTTGCATTCTTAATCCCGTTTAACTGGGCATTAACGCGTGCATCTTCCACAGCCATTTCTACGTATTCAAGCCCTACGACTTTTGATGCATGCTTTGATAGAAACAAGCCAATTGTTCCTGTTCCAGTATACAAATCATAAACGACCTCATTACCCTGTAATTCAGCGTACTCACGCACCAACTGATATAATTTCAATGCTTGTTTGGCATTGGTTTGAAAAAATGATTTAGGACCAATTTGGAACTTCAAATCTTCCATTGTCTCCACCATGAAGGGTTTTCCATGGTAACAAACAACTTCTAAGTCGTGAAAAGTATCGTTTCCTTTTTGGTTAATCACATAGTTCAAGGACGTAATTATAGGAAATGAAGACTTCAAAAACTCCATCACAAGTTTAATTTCTTCCTCGGTCGCATAGGCAAATTGAACAGTCACCATCCATTCATTTGTCACTGTATTTCGAATAATCAAATTTCGAAGTGCACCTTCCTTTTGGAATTTCAATTCGTAAAATGATATACTATTGGCATCGGCAAAATCACGTAAACCATTTCGAATAGCATTGGAGGGATCAGGTTGTAAATAACAATGATCTACTGGTAATATTTTATCAAAACGACCAGGAACGTGAAAACCGAGCGCATGCATAGATCCTAAATCTTCTTTACCAATTTCCTCTTCGGTAAGCCACCTTGCACTGGAAAAGGTAAATTCCAACTTATTCCGATAATAATAGGTTTCCTCTGAGCCTAATATAGGGTGGATTTCGGGTAATTTAATTTTTGCGATACGCGTCAAATTATCTTTTACTTGTTGGGCTTTAAACGCTAATTGAGAAGCATAAGAAACGTGTTGCCATTTACATCCACCACAAATTCCAAAATGACTACAGGCCACCTCTGTACGATGCGTTGAAAGCGCTTGAATATTTACTGCTTGCGCCTGCTTAAAGCTCTTTTTAGATTTAAGTATACGTAAATCTGCTACATCACCTGGCGCGACTGCCCCTTGAACAAATATGACTTCATCTTGTACTTTAGCTATACATTTAGCTTCGGCAGCAAAATCTAGTATGGAAATTTTCTCCAACACCACGGGCGCTTTCTTTTCTTTTTTCTTACTCATGTGATTAAAATATGCGCAAAAATACGGCTTTATGTGGGCAAGCCAACCAATTCAAGATAAAACCTTAACTTCGTGATGAAATAAATTCGTATGAAGAATCACGTTGTTATCATTACAGGAGCTAGTTCAGGGATTGGAAAAGCCCTCGCGTTTGAATTTGGACATCAAGGTTATACCATCGTCATTACAGGTCGAAATAAAACTAATTTAGATACGACTACAACTGAATTGACGCAGGCACAAATTCTGTCACATGCAATAGTTTGCGATAGCAGTTCAGAGGAACAGACGCGCGCAATGATTCAAGAAGTTGTAAATACGTTCGGCCGGATTGACCTGCTAATCAATAATGCTGGAATCTCCATGCGATCCATGTTTGAAACGGTAGATTTAAAGGTACTAAAGCAGGTAATGGATATAAATTTCTGGGGTACCGTTTATGCTACTCATGCTGCATTACCACATCTAAAAATGGTTCAAGGAGGTATTATAGGTATTTCATCCATCGCTGGTTATCGGGGACTTCCCGTTAGAACGGGATATTCCGCCTCTAAATTTGCAATGAATGGTTTTTTAGAGGCTTTACGGACGGAATTGATTGGCACAGGGGTTCATGTATTAACCGCATGTCCCGGATTCACCGCCTCCAATATTAGAAATGCCTCTTTGACCTCTGATGGAAGTATTTCCGGAGAAAGTATGCGAGAGGAAGAAAAAATGATGACAGCAGAGGAGGTCGCTAAGGAAATATACAAAGCATATGTAACACGGAAGAAAACCTTAGTTTTGACCTTTCAAGGCAAACTGACAGTCTTTTTAAATAAATGGCTGAATGGTTTTATGGATAATTTGGTCTACAACACACTTAAAAAAGAAAAAGATAGCCCGTTAAAATAAAAAGCCCTGCTAAACAAAGTCTAGCAGGAGCTTACACCCATATAACTTACCACTCTAAACTTATTATTTTGATGTCTGTTGATTTATATGCTTTGAAAACGCTAATCTCATGATTTCAACATATTCCTTGGCTTGTTCAAATTCAGTTATTAATTGATTAAAATAAGCTCTCTCAAAAACTAAAAACTCCGATACTTCAGTCGTCATTGCGGTACATGCATACTTTTTGCCGTGTATCGCCTCATCTATCCCTATAAAAAAAGGTTTATTCATGGTGATTAAGCCTTCAAAATCATCGGGACATTCCAAGAGAACTGAGCCACTATGTAGATAAAAAACAAACTCAGCCTTTTGACCATAGCGGAACAAAAACTCATCGGCAAGATATTTTATCTCAATACCACTAGCCAATACCTTTTTCCCTGTTTCCAACAATTGTTCCATGTCATGTCTTTTTGACAGCTCAAAAGTACTATCCTAAACGGAGGTGATTTATGATAATCATCAGGTTAATACATGCACTTTATCACAAAAAAATAATGTTCCTAAACCCACCTTTGTGATATAAATTAATGTATTCAACGTGCTTGAACTCGAAACTCCGCAGCTAAGTATCCTTACCACATGTTTTCATTGTGGTGAAAACTGTCAAGATGATGTCATTACGCACGAGGGTAAAGACTTTTGTTGTCATGGCTGCCATCAGGTATATCAATTACTTTCAGGAAATGACTTAGGGGAATATTATTCCTGTGATGTTCATCCAGGCAAGGCTCCATCAGTTCACAATTTTGACTACTTAAACCATCCCCATTTTCATGATCAATTAATTAGTTTCTCAAACCAGGGTGTTTCCAAAGTTCATTTTATTTTACCCGCTATCCATTGCAGGTCTTGTTTATACCTGTTAGAAAATTTAAACAAGATCGAACCTGCTGTAGTAAAATCAGATTTAAACTTTGGAAAGAAAGAATTGACTCTTTGGTTTACTGAAAGCCAAACAAACTTAGGTGAACTTGCTAGTTTACTTGCGCGTTTAGGCTATGAACCCTTAATTACATCCGAAGGAGAAGCAAAAAATCAAAAAAATACAAGCCAACAAAATCCGTTATTTGTCAAATTGGGCATAGCTGGATTTTGTGCGGGAAATGCCATGTTATTCAGCTTTCCCGAATATTTAGGGATTGAATCAGGTGATTTAAAAAGTCTTTTTGGCTATATCAACATAGCTTTAGGCACAATTGCGGTATTTTATTCTGGTTCAGATTATTTTACGAATGTATGGGCTCATCTAAAGCTCAAGAAGCTAACCATCGAATTACCTATTTTATTGGGAATATTGGTTGGATATTTCAGAAGTGTCTATGAAGTATTTTCTCATACCGGTGCCGGATATATTGATTCGGTTTCTGGCTTATTATTTTTTCTGTTGATTGGCAAATGGTTCCAACAAAAATCCTTTGATTTTCTGTCATTTGAGCGTAACTACAAAGCTTATTTCCCTTTAGTCATTAGCAAATTTATCAAAGGAGTTGAGCAAACTTATCCATTACAAGCGATAGAAATAGGTGATCGACTGATCATTCGAAATCAAGAAATCATTCCAGCTGACGCGATTTTAATAAAAGGCAAAAGCCAAATGGATTACAGCTTTGTCACGGGAGAAAGCGAATTCATCAATCTTGAGGCAGGCAACTCTATGTATGCAGGTGGTCGTCATCATGGTGAACTTATTGAAATTGAAATCAAAAAAGCACTTAATCAGAGTCACTTGACACAATTGTGGGAACAGCAAGCCTTCAAAGACCCAAACCATAAAACCGAAAACTGGGAAAATTTTGCCAATAAAGTTGGGATGTATTTCACCTTCATTTTGTTAAGTTTAGCTACATTGGTTGGGATTTATTGGGTACTGAATGATTCTAGCAAATGGCAAAATGCAGTAGTCAGTGTACTGGTAATTGCTTGTCCATGTGCTTTAGCAATTTCATATCCTTTTGCTTTGGGTCATGGAATTCGATGGTTAGCTAAATTCAATTTCTTTGTAAAGGATATTCAAGCCTTTGAACGGATGTCTCAGGTAGATACAATCGTTTTTGATAAGACGGGAACATTAACCTTGCATCAAGATGTGAAACCAAAATTTCAGTTGGTGCGTGATTTAAGGACCTCTGAAATAAACATCATTTATTCGTTGGTTAATCAATCTACCCATCCCTTATCGCGTCAGTTGGCTAAGTATCTGCGCGAAACGTATCCCGTACAAATCGTAGATTTAAAATCTATAAATGAAAAAATAGGAAAAGGCATTGAATGCATTTATGATAAACGCGCATATCAAATTGGTAACGCACAATTTACTGGCCATGCTTTAGCTGTCAAACAAGATTTTATCCGATCAGAAAGTCAATTATTCATTCGAATAGGTGAGGAGCGAATCGGCTACATTGAATTCCCATGGCAAAATAGAGAAGGTATAGAATATATGATTCATACACTTCAGGCCAACTATGATGTATATCTTATATCTGGGGATAAAAAGCAGCACGCTGGAACCTTATTGGACTGGTTTACCAATGAATCACATTATCAATTTGAGTGTAGCCCACTGGATAAAATGAAATTTATACAAACCTTACAGTCGCAAGGAAAGCATGTTGCAATGATTGGGGATGGATTAAATGATGCTGGGGCATTAAAACAAGCTGAGGTAGGGATTGCGGTATCCGAAGATCATTTACATTTTACTCCCTCCAGTGACGCAATAGTACAAGGACTACAACTAGTTCATTTACCTACATTTCTACAATTCGCCAAGTTTGGCCTCATCTTGATAAAAGCAAGCTTTGTTCTTTCGATTGTCTATAACCTAGTGGGCTTAAGTTTTGCTGTCCAAGGTACCTTATCACCATTAATTGCCGCGATTCTGATGCCCGTCAACTCACTAAGTATGCTCTTTATTGCTAGCATTGGTATGAATTGGAAAGGCAATCGATTAAAATCATGTTTTTCATAGTCAAAAGATGATGGTGCTCATGTTTTTAATGATTCAATAAAATGAATTTTGGAAATCTAAATCAAGTGATATGGAAATTATGTATGTGATGATTGGGTTAAGTTTACTTATGGCTGTAGGCTTTTTATTCGCATTTATTTGGTCGGTTCGCACGGGCCAACAAGATGATTTAATAACCCCCGGAATACGCATTTTATTTGACGAAAAGAGTACAAAAAAATAATAACCGTTTATGAACACAAATTCTACCCATTTAGAGCAGTTTTCTTATGATAATAAGATTGTTCGAAACTTTTCCATTGCTACGATAATCTGGGGGATTGTAGGCATGTTGGTAGGCGTAATCATCGCTACTCAATTATTTGAACCAGCTGCAAACATTACACAATATGGATCATTTGGTCGTATCCGACCTTTACATACCAACGCCGTAATTTTTGCTTTTGTAGGAAATGCCATCTTTGCTGGGGTTTATTACTCTTTACAACGCTTATTAAAGGCTCGCATGTTCAGTGATTTCTTGTCTAGTCTGCATTTTTGGGGATGGCAATTAATCATAGTTGCTGCCGCGATAACATTACCGTTAGGAATCACCTCATCGCATGAATACGCTGAATTAGAATGGCCTATTGATATTGCTATCACGTTGATTTGGGTAACATTTGGCATAAACATGTTTGGTACGATTTTCAAAAGAAGGGAACGTCATTTATACGTAGCTATTTGGTTTTACATCGCCACATTCATTACAGTAGCCGTGCTGCATGTAACAAATTCAATTCAGTTACCTATTTCAGCATTCAAATCATACTACATTTATGCAGGGGTACAAGATGCCTTAATACAGTGGTGGTATGGTCATAATGCTGTGGCATTCTTTTTAACCACACCATTCTTAGGCATGATGTATTATTATTTACCTAAGATGGCTAATCGTCCGGTGTATTCTTATCGATTATCGATTCTGCACTTTTGGGCATTAATCTTTATATATATCTGGGCAGGGCCCCATCATTTATTGTATTCAAGTCTGCCTGATTGGGCTCAATCCTTGGGAGTTGTTTTTTCAATCATGTTGATTGCTCCATCATGGGGAGGTATGATTAATGGATTATTGACATTACGTGGTGCATGGGATCAAGTTCGCGAAAATACTCTATTAAAATTCATGGTAATTGGTATTACGTGTTACGGCATGGCAACATTTGAGGGACCGATGTTGAGTTTAAAAAACATCAATGCGATTGCACACTTTACCGACTGGATTGTTGCACACGTACACGTAGGCGCATTAGGGTGGAATGGATTTTTAATTTTTGCCATATTGTATTGGATGGTTCCGCGAATATACCAAACCACTTTATTCTCTGAAAAACTAATTAAAGTCCACTTTTGGATTGCTACCCTTGGGATAGCCTTGTATGCGATTCCAATGTATATATCTGGTTTCACACAAGGGATGATGTGGAAACAATTCACATTAGAAGGCACACTGCAATACGGGAACTTCTTGGACACAACGTTACAAGTATTACCCATGCATATCATGCGTGCCGTAGGAGGAACTTTGTATTTAGTAGGGGCTATCATCATGGCCTTCAACTTATTCAAAACCATGGCACAAGGCTCACTTCTGGCAAATGAAGCAGCAGAATCAGCCCCTTTAACGCTCATCGTGGAAGTAGAAAAAGGTGCTCACTGGCACCGTTGGATTGAACGCAAACCCATTCAATTGCTCGTAGCCTCATTAATCATGATTTTGGTAGGTTCATTGGTCGAGTTGGTACCAACCTTTATGGTTAAATCCAATGTTCCTACGATTGACGCCGTGAAGCCATACACATCGCTAGAATTGGAGGGGCGTGACATTTACATACGAGAAGGTTGTGTAGGATGTCATTCACAATTGGTAAGGCCATTCCGTTCCGAAACAGAGCGATACGGAGAATTCTCTAAATCAGGTGAATTTGTATATGACCATCCATTTTTATGGGGATCAAAGCGAACTGGACCCGATTTGCATCGAGAAGGAGGTAAATATCCGGATTCTTGGCACTATCATCACATGCGTGATCCACAATCCATGTCGCCAGGTTCGATTATGCCAGCCTACGATTGGTTATACGAACAATCACTTAGCACAGCCCAAACACAAGATAAATTGACTGCAATGAAGAAATTAGGTGTTCCTTATACGGATGCTGAAATTATATATGCTGTGGCGGATTTGAACACACAATCAAAAACGATTCAAGCACGTTTGGCAAAGGAAAAAATTAAGGTTTCGGCCGACAAGGAGATTATTGCCTTGATTGCCTACTTACAACGTTTAGGAACCGATATCGCTAAAAAATAAGGTTATGTTCAAACAATTTATTTCAAATATTCCAGGAGCAGACTCCTACATGATATTTTCTTTATTGACCTTCATGGTGTTTTTTTCTGCGGTAGCTATTTATATGATTTGGATGGATAAAAAACATGTAGATCGAATGAAGAACCTACCTTTTGAAAAATAATACAAAAGCTCATTAGACTTTAAATTAGCATATTATGGCATTTACATTCATGGAAATTTGGCTGATTACTTTGATCTTTTTAACGGGAATCATCATTTTGGTTGTCACCTTACAACTTAATTCAGCATTAAATAACCTGGTCAAGCAATCGAGTCATTTGATAAAGCAAGAGGCCTCATGGTGGGAAAAATTCAAAGGTTTAAAACCTTTGGACCGAGAACAGGACCTATTGATGAAGCATACCTATGATGGAATTACCGAATTAGATAACCCTACACCACCGTGGTTTATGTATTTGTTTTATTCATCCATCATCTTCGGGCTTATTTATGGCGCGTATTACCATGTTTATCAAGATGGCAACATCCAGGAGACCGAATATAAAACCGAAGTTATAGCTGCTGAAAAAGCAAGAGAGTCTTACATGAAACAATTTGCTCAAACCATTAATGAGGAAAATGCAAAAGTACTTTCAACGGTAAAAGATTTAACAAAAGGGTCACAAATTTATTCGATGAATTGCGTAGCTTGTCATGGAGACAAAGGCCAAGGGGGCGTAGGACCTAATTTAACGGATAAATTTTGGATTCATGGAGGAGGAATTAAAGACCTCTTCAAAACCATTAAACATGGCGTTCCTGAAAAAGGCATGATAGCTTGGGAAAAATCATTAAATCCAATCCAAATACAGCAGGTCGCATCTTTTGTACTAACCTTACAGGGTACAAATCCTCCCGGGGCTAAGGAACCTCAAGGTGAAGAAATTAACTAAACTTAAAATTTATACTTATGAGAAAGAATGTTGGAAAAATGGACCGTATTGTACGCATTGCTTTGGCAGTCGTATTGATCATTTTAGCTTATGCTAACGTGATTCCACAAAATCTGTCAATAGCGGTTTATGTGGTATCAACGATAATCGCGATTACTGGTTTTGTTCGAATTTGCCCTTTATACAAAATGCTACATAAGAGCACCCTAAGGGAAGAACCTCCTCAGTTTTAATTAACCCTTAAGGTCCGAGGAAATCGGACCTTCTTTTTTATGTCACTAATCAACTTAGCGAATGATGATTTTCGTAATCATCTCTATAATCAGACCAAAGATGGGAAACGGCTATGGATTTATCCCGGTCGAATTATAGGTCAATTGTATAAATTACGAAGTTATTTTTCCTATTTGTTGTTAACGCTTTTGTTTGGATTGCCCTGGATTGTACACAAAGGCCAGCCTATTTTCTTGTTTAATGTTATAGAGCGGAAATTTATATTTTGGGGGGTACCATTCTATCCACAAGATTTCCACTTGGTTGCACTCGGATTAGTTTGTTTTTTGATATTTATCAGCCTTTTTACTGTTTTATTTGGTAGAATTTGGTGTGGCTGGGCATGCCCGCAGACCATATTTATGGAAATGCTCTTTCGAAAAATCGAATATTGGATTGAGGGAGATGATAAAGCTCAACGGAGATTGAATGAATCCACATGGACAAACGAAAAGATAGCCAAAAAGGGGAGCAAACATACGTTATTTATACTAGTAGCCTTTGCGATTTCCAATACCTTTCTCATGTACATCATTGGCAAACCGGAATGGCTTCAAATCGTTACGGGTAATCCCAGGGAACACATAAAAGGGCTGATAGTCATGCTCATTTTTACTGCTATATTCTACTTGGTATTCGCTCGTTTTCGGGAGATGGTTTGCATGGTGGTATGTCCCTATGGACGTTTACAAGGTGTTCTACTCGATAATAATTCCATTCTAGTTCAATATGATCATGTCCGTGGAGAGCCAAGAGGAAAAGCGGTCAAAATGGAAACAAAAGGGGATTGTATTGATTGCCACTGGTGTGTTCGGGTTTGCCCAACGGGCATTGATATTCGAAATGGGAGTAACCAACTCGAATGTATCGGTTGTACTTCGTGCATCGATGCCTGTGATGCCGTCATGGAAAAAATTGACAAACCTACCGGTTTGATTCGCTATGATTCATATAATGGGGTAAATAGTGGCACTAAATTGAAATTCACAACCAGAATTGGAGCTTATTCCAGTGTATTGGTATTGATTGTTGGCATTTTGACCTATCTGCTAATCACACGAAAAAGTTGGGAATCAACCTTATTGAGAACGCCAGGAATGACTTTCCAGGTAGATGAAAAGTTACAAACTGTGAGTAATCTATACAATTTGGAGATTCTAAATAAATCTATGGAGGACCAAACTTTCACTGTACGTGTTGACAAACCACTTGAACTTATTTGGATAGGACAGAAGCTAGGTAAAATTGAAAAGGGGAAACAGGTAAAAACCGAATTTTTTATCAGGACAACCATAGGATCGTGGAAACAGGGAGAAAAAATCCCCATTCATATCCAAGATAATCAAGGAAAAGAAGAAACATTAAAAACAAGCTTTATTCAACCAAATGATTAATAATCAAGCAAATAAAGGGTATCATTGGGGTCATGGAATCATGGTAACCTTCATACTTTTCGGCGTATTTATGGCCTATTTTTACATCAATATGTCAAATGAAAAAATCGAATTAGTAGGAGAAAACTATTATGCAGATGGGCAGGCCTTTCAAGAGAAGATGAACCAAGAGAATCAGGAAATACCCAAGCAACACCAAGTTCAGCTAAAATCAATCGCCAATGATCACTATATGTTGATTCAATTGCCTGAAGGGTGTGATTCCGCCAACATGCAATTTTTCCGACCTTCCAATGCGCGTCTAGACAAATCGCTCACCTGGAAAAAGGACACTAATTTAAACTGGACTTTTTCAACGGTCTTTTTAGTCGAAGGACCCTGGAAAAGAACCATACGATGGTCAGTTGAAGGAAAAAGTTATTTACAAGAAGATCGAATTGTTATTCCTAAAAACAAATGAACTCCTGGTATTATGCATTTTTTATTGGTTTAGCCGGGAGCTGGCATTGTGCCATCATGTGCGGCCCCATTATGCAACAAATTGAGCAAAGAAGTAATCAAACAGGTCGCATGTTGATTTATACGATGGGGCGATTAAGCATGTATGGAATATTGGGTTTTTTTGTAGCAAAAATGGGCTCTATTTGGCTTTTCCCAACGTTTTGGCATCTATATTACTTATTTGCGGGTATCATATTGCTACTCGTGTTACGTAAGAAATTGAGCGACAACTTGTTTAAATTACTACATCGTTCGATTGGCCATGTACTTATTCAACTAGGCAAAAGACTTGGAGCAATGGGGTATTTTTTCTTAGGAATGAGCAATGGATTGGTACCTTGTGGTCTAGTATTGGGAGGATTGAGCATTGCTTTATTGCAATCAAATGCTTGGCTAGGCGCTTTAAGTATGGTCACTTTTGGGATAGCCACTTTACCAGCTCTGAAAGTAAGTATCTGGGGATTGGAGAAGATTACGAGATTAGGCTCCGTTTTTCAATTCATGGGATGGGGAATAGCCCTCATTCTGTTGTTTAGAAGTGCCTGGGGAATAGCTATGACGCAATCAACTTATTTACAGCATTCGCCTTTAAGTCCGATTATTTGTCATCCTTTTTCCTAGTATTTTAGATTTGCCAACGCATCAGGTTTTAGAATCGTCATTTCTGCACCTTTGACATCGATTAGACCTTCCTTTTTAAAATCACTTAAGGTTCGGATGACGGATTCAGTAGCAGTACCAACGCGAGAAGCTAAATCCTCACGAGACAAGCGCATCGAAATGGGACTAGACTGTGAATCCCCGTAGGTTTTCACTAATTCAACCAAAGCCAGCGCCACACGTTTGCGCAAAGATTGATAAGCCATAGAGAATAAAATGGATTCGTTTTTCAACAAATAGCCTGTCAGCGCTTTTCTAAACTGAATTTCTATATGAATATTTTCGTTTAATTTCTGAGTGAATTCACGCACGGGAATGCTTATTACCTGTACCTCTTCCAAAGCCTCCGCAGATTCACGGTAAGGTTGATTTTCTAGGATATCTACAAAGCCAAAAAATTCACCCGGTTTAACAAATGAAGTGATAAAATATTTGCCCTCACGATTTGTATGATAAGTTTTAACCTTTCCTTTCACCAGAAAATACAAACGATGCGGTGTATCACCTTCTGCATAAATCAATGCTTTTTTACCTAAATTTTGTTGCTTCTTCTCCGCTTTATATTGCTCAAAATCCAAAAATTCAAGCGCCTCCTCTGCAAATACAACATCAGTATGATTCACTTCGGTAACTGGAAGAACTGCAGGCCGCTGTTTTTTCAACCTAGACTCGATGGCTTTTAACAACTCAACTTCTTGAAAAGGTTTGGTTAAATAATCATCCGCGCCCATTTCCATGCCCTTTCTCATGTCAGCTCGATCAGTCTTTGCCGTTAAAAATATAAAGGGAATACGAGCTAGTTCCGGGTGATTTGAAAATACCTGTAATACCCCAAATCCATCGAGATTGGGCATCATAATATCGCAAATAACAATATCGGGTAAAATGCTTTTAGCTAATCGAACTCCCTCAATTCCATCAGTGGCTGTCTCAACAATATAACCTGACAACGCTAATAATTCAGCCGTATTCTCACGAATATTGATGTTGTCCTCAATGATTAAGATTTTAGTTGGCATAAGATAATCGGGGTAACGTAATGTGAAGTGTCGTACCTTGACCGAGTACGCTCGATAATTTCAATTCTCCTCCCAATAGGCGCATATACCGATCCATCAAATGGAGACCTAAACCTGTTCCAGGAATAATGCTCGCATTACCACCTCGGAAAAAGCGTTCAAACAAATGCTTCTGATCCGCTTCACTTATGCCTATTCCTTGGTCTATAATCTCCATAAGAAGATTATTTTCCTCTAGCCTCGCTTTTAAGAAAACATCTTTTTGAGAAAATTTAAGTGCATTCGATAAAGCATTCAAAAGTACTTTTCGTAACATGGAAGTATCTGAAACAAAATCTGCCAAATGGCCAACGCTTTGAACCACAATCTGCTGGCCGGGCCTCCGCATACCATCCACCTCAGTAACAAGATCATTTAAAAATTCTTCCACGCTAAAAGTATCAGGTCGAACTTCCACCTTTCCAGCTTCTAATTTTCCTACTGATAAAAATTCTTCCAAAATTTCCGTTAAATGGGCAACAGAAGACTTAATTCGTTGTATATGTTGACTTCGCTTTGCTTGATCATCAGTATGGCTATATTTCTCAATGATAGAAGCAGATGATAAGATAGAGGTTAAAGGTGTTCTAAATTCATGCGAAGCCATGGAAACAAAACGGGTTTTCAAATCCCCTAATTCAATCTCTTTTTGTAAAGACGATTCCAATTCTTTGGTTTGAATCTCTAGTTTCTCCAAGGTGTTTTGAAGCGCGTATGTACGCGATTCAACTTCAGCTTCCAAAGATTCATTCAATTGATTAATTTCTTGATTCCGTAAAATCAATTCCATTTCCACTTTACGCTTGAGCGTTACGTCACTGACAAAAGCGATGTAATAGATGTAATCATCTGTCTTAAAATGACTTAATGAAATCTCGATTGGGAAGAGAGATTCATCCTTTCGTTTGGCTTTCAAATCTAAACCGAGACCCATTGGCCGAGATACAGGCGTATGGTTAATTTTACTTAAATGTCCCTCATGTCTTCCTTTTAAATGATTGGGAATAAGAATTGAAATGTTTTGACCTAACAACTCAGATTCCGTATACCCAAAAAGTCGGTGCGCATACTCATTCGAAAGAATCATATTAAAGGCGGAATTTGTCACAATAATTCCAATCGCAGCCTCATGAAAAATGGCTTCAAAATGCGCAGGAAGAGGAAAAGAAGTTGCTGACATGATAAAAATTGAATAACAAATTTACAACTATTCAAGCAAAATTTATCATGGATGATATTCTTCCACAGCTACTTTCTTGACATCTGAAAAATAAAATGCTACCGGCTTAAATTTCCCTTCCGAATACATTTGTGCCTGGTCAAAGAAATGGGTAGAATTTACATTGCCACTTTGGCCACCGGCCAACAAACTATAAGCTTTCACTTTTTTACCAAACTCAACCGCTGCAACAAAACTGTTACCGTTTATTCCATACCATTTTTTTGATCCTTGTATGGATCGACTGGTATATGAAGGCAATTGGCCCCAAGCAGATGAGGTAAATGGAACGGGCAGACTTGATTTATTATCATCAAAAACGCCAGGTTGTGTATTGGCAATACGTTGAAAGCGATTTACTTCCCCCCAAGACACAATCCAACTGCCGAATTGTTTTTCGATACTTGTTTTAGCTTGAACCAATGCATTCAACAATACGTCTGGCGATGCGTTAGCCGTAAAACCTGTGAAATTTATCACAGGGTCAGTTTCTCCACCGAATTGCTTTATTCGCGGGATAGCTGGTAATAAGGCATTTGCCCAACGAATCGCAAGGTGTTGTGCGATTGAATTCACATCAGCCTCATAATTCCAAGCCGACAGGGTATCCACCAAAGATTTCAGCTCAGGACGAGGTTGTGCGTGATAGGCTTTCGTCAAAGCTGGAATGAGTATTTCAAAAGCAGTTAACCTGCGATCATAACCCAACTTGATTAAATCCTCAAGATCCATTTTGTTCGCATTTGAAAATAAGCGAACCGCATTAAGGTCTCGAAAATTCTCCCCATCAGGTGCCATGTAAACGGGGTAATCAGCTCGCTTCGGACTCGAAGTACCCGAAACCGTAAATGGAGTAGAATTGCAATTTTGGATCCAAGCCGACTCCGGATTCACCACCTGCACAATTTCCTTAAGTTCATGTAATCCTTTCCAATCAGTAGCAGAAGTACTGCCATCCTGAACCAAACTCCAATCCTTTGCCGGATCACGCTTAGGTACAAAATTGCCATGCCAATACGCAATGTTACCCTCTTTATCGGCAAAGACTGTATTATTGGACGTATTCGCACACAGGTCCATGACCTTTTGATAGGAGGCTAAACCGGTGGTTTTGGTTCTAAGCCAACTTTGTTCTAAACTCTTTAACGAACGATTATACGATTGAACAGAAATCCAATTCCCATTTCGTTTTGCCATTACGGCACCACGATGCGTATAGTAACTGGTAATTTCTCGAGGATTGGATTCTCCTTTGACACGTAAACTGATTTTTTTAACTCGCATAGGAAGCCATTTGCCATCTAACAAGTAATAAGGGCTTCCTTCACGCATTTCAACTTTTTCTTGATACAAATCTGCGACATCGACTTGACTGGATGTATGCATCCAACCACCATATTCATTAAAACCTTGATAAACGAAGAATTGTCCCCAAGTTACTGCTCCATACACATGTAAGCCAGCTTGGCTATTTACATGTATCTCAGGCCGAAAATAAAAGGTTACATGCGGATTGATGTAAAGCATGGCATTTCCAGATTTGGATAAGGACTTTCCTACGGCAAAACCATTTGAACCTGTTAAGTCTTCATCAGGAACAGATTCCTTAACACGGAAGGCCAAGGGCGTATTGATTCCATAAAACTGACCTACCTCTTCTTCTGTAACATCGCCAGTTGATATAGCACCAATAGACCCATCCGTCCATAACAAAGGATACCAAGGTTCAAAATGCGTAAGAAGCGCAGGCTTTACTTCGGGATGCTTATATAGGTAATAATTAATTCCATCGGCATAGGCAATTAATAATTGCTTCAACCAAGCAGGACTGCTTTGGTAATCTGCCTTCGCTTCATCGGGATCGATGATTAAACGCAGATATAAATCATTGGCTAATTCTTTCTCTCCGTCAACTTCGGCAAGGCGGCCCAACTTCTCTATGTAATTTCGTTCCACACGACCGAAATCATCTTCACATTGGGCATAAAGCATACCAAAAACAGCGTCAGCATCAGACTTTCCATAAACATGTGGAACGCCAAATTTATCACGGTAAATAGTGACACGTTTCGCTTGGGCCTTCCAACGAGTTAACTCGGGGGTTGCAAATAGACTAGTAGAAACCAGTAGAAGTAGGAGAATTTTTTTCATAGTCGACGCGGTTTAAACAAAAATAGAAAATTAGCTGAAACTCTAAGTGGCTTAAAACAAAAAAAGCACGCCGAGGCGTGCCTTTATTACCGAATAGTATATATTATTGGACGTCCAAGTAGGCTCTTTCTATTAATCCGTCTTCTTTTGCTAATCCTTGAACTCCAGAATCCATCGTTTTTACACGACGACTAACCTTTGATGTTTTTCCTTCCTGTGAAAAAGTAAAAATAATATCAAATGGGACTGGAGAGGCAATTTTAGTTTGAAGCAATAAATTAGCTGGGGGACCCTTCATTTCTTTTTCAGGCGCAACTAAGGTTTCAAGGACTTTTCCTGTTGTATCTGCTACTTCAACGGATAGGCTGGAGGATGACGCTCCTTTATTTTTTTGAATCAATAACACTACAGGCTGACCACTGGTAGAATCTTGGGTTTTCTTCTCAGCAAAATTAATTGTGCTTGGGCGTTTATCCCCACTTGCAAAGATCTTACCGAATTCAGCGATAGGTTCTAATACTTCAGTCACTGACAGAACTAAAATAATTCCCGTAATCAATGAGGCAACTACTAATTCTTTTTTAATTGAACCTGTTTTACGATCTTTTGAATAGGCCTTAATGGAATCCCAATTATTCATAATGTGAAATACCGCGAAGCTAATGAACAGCATTCCAAAAATGGTATGTGTCATTTCAATAAAATGAGCCTTTTGCTTGACGTAAAGTAAGATTCCTGTACTCGCCAAAATAAAAAAGGCAATGGATACGGTTAGGCTAATGAGGTTTTTGTTTTTCATACGGGTTAAATTTTTTTTCAAATATGTGGGTTTTATCCATGCTTAAAGGTACAAATTCGACAAAAGGCGGAAATTCTCCAACATAAACAGACAAATAGGTATAAATTGTTGGCCGATGTCTTTTTAACTTGCAACCCTACTTAAACCTATACTTTGAAACATCTTTATCTCGTTTTTTTTCTTGGATTCACATTTCTTGCAGCTAGTCAAAATGTTCCGAAAGGAAAATTGACTGGCCAATTAATCGAAGCGAACACCTCCAATCCAATTCCCTTTTCAAGTATTCGAATACAAACAGCGGATCCGGTTAAACTTATTTCGGGTGCAATTGCCAATGAAAAAGGTGAATTTATCATCGAAGTAAATCAAGGTGTATATGATGTGATAATCGAAAGTGTAGGATACGAGGCACAGACCTTGAAACAAGTTCAGGTTAGTAAAACTACGGCTTTGGGCCAGATTCAAATAAAAGTAAGTACCCAAACGCTAGATGAGGTCACGGTTAAAGGCCAAAAAGCCAGCATGGAACTCGCGTTAGATAAACGCATATTCAATGTAGGTACGGATGCAGCAAATAAAGGGGCTACAGCAGCTGAGATTCTAGGTAATTTACCTTCTGTTCAAGTGAGTGGCGAAGGCGGAGTGAGTTTACGGGGTAGCGAGAATGTTAGAATCTTGATTGATGGTAAACCATCAACGCTTGTTGGAATCAATGGATCATCGGGTTTACAATCCTTGCAAGGCAATTTAATTGATAAGGTGGAAATCATCACCAATCCTTCCGCAAGATATGAGGCTGAAGGAATGGCAGGTATTATCAATATCGTGCTTAAGAAAAACCAAAATCAAGGATTTAATGGGGCTATCGAAAGTACGTTGGGGTATCCTGAAAACTTCGGAGGAACTGCTATCATAAATTACCGAAAGAACAAATTGAATTTCTTCTTGAATTATGGACTTTTCTATCGCAGGACACCCGGACAAGGTAAACTATATCAAGAGGTTTATGTAGGCGATCAAACCAATTACCTTCAGCAAACGAGTCAGAACAATGTTACCGGTTTAGTCAACAATATTCGGGGAGGGGCAGATTATTTCTTCAATGACAAGACCATTTTAACTGGTTCTTATATATTCCGCAGCACGCATGTTCGCCGAATTACGGATTTCAACTATTTAGACTATCTCAAAACCTTATCAAAAGTATATTCAGACACCTATCGCCAACAAGATGAAAAAGAAACAGAACCGAATGCTGAATACGCATTAACCTTTAAAAAATCTTTTGTAAAAAAAGGAAAGGAATTTACTGCTGACCTACGTTATTTGGATTATTGGGAACAATCAGATCAAATATATACCCAAACAAGTAAATTCGGCGACGGAACGCCATTTACAGCAAATTCATTGGTACAAAAGGCGCTGAATGATGAATACGAGCGTCAATGGATTTTACAAGCCGATTATGTAAATCCGTTGGGAAAAGATGGGAAACTAGAAACGGGATTGCGGACAAGCTTTCGGGATATGATTAATGATTACGTAGTGACCCAGCAGCAGGCCAATGGTACTTTTGCGGTGATTCCTGGACTTCAAAATCTTTTTGAGTACAAAGAAAATATTTCAGCGGCCTATTTAATTTTAGGCAATAAAAAGAATAAGTTTTCTTACCAAATAGGTTTAAGAGGGGAGATAACTGACATTCAAACGGAATTGAAACAGACCCAAGAAAAAAACCCGCGGAACTATGCGAATTTATTCCCCAGTGCCCATTTTACGTATACGATGAATACCAATAGTTCGGTTCAATTGGGGTATTCTCGACGCGTTCGCAGGCCGACGTACAATGAGTTAAGTCCATTTGTGACTTTTTCGGATAATCGAAACTTCTTTTCGGGTAATCCCAATTTGAACCCTGAATTCACGAATTCATTTGACTTGGGACATTTAAAATATTTTGACGCGGGTAGTTTAAGTTCATCCATTTACTATCGATATACAACGGGTAAAATAGATCAGATAAGAACGGTTGATGCACAGGGATTTGCGAGAAGTCTGCCAGAGAACTTTGCAGACCAACAATCGATGGGAGTAGAGTTGACGAGCTCATTTAACGTGTCAAAAAACTACAAAGCAGATTTAAGCTTCAATGGATTTAGAGCTAAAATTGATGCGAGTAATATTAATTCAGCTTATTTAGTTGATACCTATTCATGGTTTATTCGGCACACGTCGCGCATAAAGTTGGGAGGAGGGGTTGATGCTCAAGTTCGGGCGAACTATGAAGCACCGCAAGAAACGGCACAAGGAACCCGCGGATACATAGCTTGGATGGATTTATCGGCAACAAAAGATATTATGCAAGGAAAGGGGACATTGAGTGTAAATGTATTGGATGTATTTAACTCAAGAATCATGCGAACTGAAACACTAGGAGAAACTTTTTATACAAATCGTCAAATGCAGGGACGATTAAGACAAATAAATATTACTTTTAACTACCGATTAAACACCACCAAGCAAGCTGCTAAACAGCGTAGAAGCATGATGGATGAAGATAATTAAGTTTAGACCTATGAAACAAAAGATTTTAATAGCTGCAGGACTTATGCAGCTTATGTCGATTAGCTGTACAAGTTCATTAGAAAAAGCAACGTATCAGGTATTGTTTGAAGACCAAGATCAGATAGCAGAAAGAGCTCAAACAGCCAAAGAAAAACTTCCCATAAAAATTACTGGTGGATTAAACATCACACGCTGGGCATCTGACAGTTTAGCTCCTGATCCTGTGGCTATCGATATTGATGACCAGGGAGCAGTCTATTTAATTAGTACAAATCGGGGAAAAGTATCTGAGTTTGATATTCGCGGTCATCGCGATTGGATGACTGAATCTATTGGTTTTCAAACTGTCGAAGATCGAAGAGCCTTCTTGCGTCGGACATTTTCCCCTGAGAACTCCGAGAAAAATGCCTGGCTACCAGACTTAAATGGAGATGGCATCCATGATTGGCATGATCTAACGATCGAGAAAGATGAAATTTGGAAGTTGGAGGATAAAAATGGAGATGGTTACGCGGATCAAAGCACCCGAATTTTAAATGAATTCAATCAAGAAGTTACGGATGTTGCAGGAGGCTTACTGGTTCGTAAAAAGGATGCATTTGTGGCCATCGGTCCCGATTTATGGCGTTTAGATAATCTGCATAAGCGGGGGCTTTGGACCAATCCCAAATCCATAGCAACGGGATTTGCGGTACATATCGGTTTTGGAGGGCATGGGATGTCGAGTGTTATCGAAGGACCTGACGGAAAAATATATTGGCAGATTGGAGACATTGGAGCGAATATAACGACAGTGGATGGACGTAACCTACCCAATCCAAATTCGGGTGTTTTGGTACGTTCGAATGCGGATGGTACCGATTTAGAAATTGTGGCTTCCGGTATTCGGAATACACATGAATTTGTATTTGATCACTATGGAAACATCATCAGTTCGGATAACGACGGTGATCACCCAGGTGAAAGTGAGCGTTTAGTGCATATTGTGGAGGGGGCTGATATTGGGTGGCGATCCAACTGGCAGTACGGCAAGTACACGGATCCAAAGAACAATTTGTACAAGGTATGGATGGATGAGAAATTGTATATCCCGCGTTGGGAAGGGCAGGCGGCCTACATCATTCCACCTATTCGCAATTACCACAATGGACCTACGGGAATGATTTACAATCCAGGTACTGCCTTAGGGAAAAAGTGGTTAAATAAGTTCTTTTTAGTTGAATTTGTAGGTAATGCGAATAACTCACACATTTGGTCATTTGATTTAAAGCCGAAGGGAGCATCTTTTGATTTCAAATCAGAGGTTGATGTCGTGAGTGGTATTTTACCTACTGGTATTCGTTTTGGACCTGAAGGTGCATTATATGCAGCGGATTGGGTTACAGGCTGGGATATCAAGAATTTTGGACGTGTTTGGAAGTTGGATGTAGATGAAAAGTCAAATGATTTAGCCGCAGAACGCGCAAAAACGAAGTCCTACATTCAAATGGATTATGGTAAAGCAGACTTGCCAACATTAGCGGGCTTATTAAAGTATGAGGATATGCGTGTTCGCCAAAAGGCACAATTTGAATTAGTCGCACGCGGTCAAGCCATGGAATTATGGAAAGCAATTGCTCAGAAAGACAACCAATTTGCGCGTATTCATGGTATATGGGGAATAGGGCAGTTGGCCGCGAAAAACAATGCCGTCGCTGCTGGTTTAGTGGGCTATTTGTCAGATTCAGATGTAGAAATTCAGGCACAAGTATTGAAGGTGTTAGGGGATGTGCGGTATAAAGGTGCCGAAAAAGAGCTTATTAAAGCTTTAGGGTCCACTTCGCCGCGCGTTCAATTCTTTGCGGCGCAGGCATTGGGACGTACGGAAGCGGCTGCAGCTATACCGGGATTATTAAATTTGATTGAGCAAAATAAAGATGAGGATGTCTACATCCGCCATGCAGCGGTATTAGCATTAAGTCGGATAGGTCAAGTGGAGCCTATGGCGGCTTTAGCTACTTCTTCAAATCGCTCCTTGCGTATTGCGGCGGTTTTGGTATTGAGACGATTAGCGAGTCCAGAGGTGGCACGCTTTCTAACGGATCCAGACATGTACATTGTGGCAGAAGCGGCACGTGCTGTACATGATGATTTATCAATACCTGCGGCATTGCCAGCTTTGGCAGGTTTATTAGCTAATCCTTCGATTACTTCGGAAGTAATCATTCGCCGGGCAATCAATGCTTGTTTGCGCGTAGGCACGGCGAAAGAAATTGATTTATTAGTACGTTATGTACAACGTAATGATATACCAGATGATATGCGTGCAGAAGCAATTGCAACCTTAGGTACCTGGGGAGACCCATCGGTATTAGACCGTGTCGATGGACGGCATAGAGGTAAGTTGGACCGCAACGCGCAAGATGTGGTCGCTAAAATCCAACCAATCATTCCGTCATTCATTCGTAGTAAGAATGCGGCAGTTTTGCAGGCAACAGGCCAATTAGTGGCTGAACTGGGTATTAAGGATGTTTCTGCTGAGCAAACGCAATTATTCTTGAATCATCCAAATTCAAAAGTACGGGGAGGGCAATTGACCTCATTGATCAATTTGAAGGATGTGAATTTACCTTTTCTGATTCAAAAGGGTATGGAGGACACAAGTCGTTCAGTACGCAGTTTAGCGATGGGATCTTTGGATAAAATTGCCATAACGAAAACTCAATTACCGGCTATGGTAAATCCAATCTTTGAAAAGGCAACAGTAAATGAGCAGCAACAAGTACTTCAAAGTATGGCTAAAATGGATGCAGCAAATACATCGGATGTATTAGCTGATTTGATTGTACGCATGACACAGGGAAAACTACCAGCGGGCATTAAATTGGATTTAATGGAGGCCGTTGAAGCTACTAAGTCGGAGATGTTGATTGCGAAATTAGACGCATTAAAAGTGAAAGGTTCTCTGACAGATGAATACAAGGATGCTTTGTATGGAGGAAATTTACAAGCTGGTAATTTTATATTTAATAGAAATCAAGCCGCACAATGCGTTCGTTGCCATAATGTAGGAGGTGAAGGGGGTAATGTGGGGCCGACCTTAAAAGGTATTGCAAGTCGCTTAACACGTGAACAATTATTGCAAGCCTTAGTTGAACCAAGTGCGCGTATTGCTCCGGGATACGGAACGATATCATTGACATTAACGGATGGGCAGGAAGTGAATGGTACGTTAATCTCAGAAACGGAAAAAGAAATTCAGTTGAAAACGAATGAAGCAGAGCCATTACGCATAGCGGTAAGTCGGATTAAAACACGTGAAAATTATCCTTCATCGATGCCAGCAATGGGCTCGATGTTAAGCAAACGTGAAATTCGTGATGTGGTGGAATATTTATCTTCGTTAAAATAAAAGCTATTTACAAGTGAGATTATACTTTGCCAAACCGCTTAGGTTTGGCAAAGTATATTTAGCGAGCTAATGATGTAAATAAAGACCGTTTTACAATCTATATTTTCAAGTGCATATCTTATCATAAACTTGCATTTCAATTGTTAAGAAAAAATACGCATGAGGGAATCTAGTTGATTCAGGTAAGCTACTCATGATTGGTTGAGAGGCAAGAATCCTACAAAATGCTATTATTATAAAGTTTTATTTTGGAAGGATTAGCTTAAAATTGCACATATCAGTGTATTTTTGTACAAACAAGTTCAAAAGACATCCGGCATTTTCAATTTGCTATTAATTAATTTCTTTACCCATGAAAAATCATAATTCGGATCCTCAAGATGGTTTCGCGGGCTTAAAAGAAAATTTCATACAGGATGCTAGTTCGGGGTTTATTGTCTTTTTATTAGCCTTACCTCTGAGTTTAGGTATCGCGAAAGCATCTGAATTTCCGCCCATTATGGGATTAATAACCGCCATTGTAGGCGGAATGGTTGTTAGTATGTTTGCCGGTTCACGTTTGACAATCAAAGGACCTGCCGCGGGATTAATCGTTGTCGTTGCGGGAGCAGTTAACGAATTTGGTGGTGGAGATACTGGATGGCATTTGGCATTAGGAGCGATGGTTGTTGCCGGTTTGTTACAAATCCTTTTTGGCGTATTTAAACTTGGGAAATTGATGGATTTCTTTCCTTTATCGGCCATTCATGGTATGTTGGCATCCATCGGATTAATCATCATTGGAAAGCAAATACCGGTTTTATTGGATGTTAATCCAGCCTTAACAAAAGGCAAAGAGCCCTTGCAATTGTTCGCGTCTATTCCTGAATTTATAGCTAATTTGGACCCAAAAGCTACATTAATCGGAGGCATTAGTTTAGTTATCATGCTGAGTTGGCCCTTTATAAAGCATAATAAACTTAAGATAATACCAGCACCTTTAGTCGTATTATTACTTGCGATTCCGGCTGAATTAATTTTGAACTTCCAAACCTCTCAACCTAAACAGGCATTGGTTCAAATAGGAAATTTGTTTGACAGCATCCAGATAAATGCAAGCTTTGATGGTTTTGCCCAAACGGGAACCTTCATCAAATTTGTCATCATGTTTGCTTTGGTAGGTTCATTGGAGTCCTTATTAACGGTTAAAGCCATGGATATGTTGGATCCATTCAAACGTAAATCGAATGCTAATCAAGATTTAATTGCCACGGGAATTGGAAATACCCTCGTAGCATTTTTAGGTGGCTTACCCATGATTTCAGAAGTAGCACGTTCATCAGCCAACATAGCCAATGGGGCTAAAACTCGGTGGGCAAATTTCTTTCATGGATTTTTCATTCTAATTTTCGTCTTATTGGCATCTGATTTAATAGAATTCATACCGAATACGGCATTAGCTGCGATGTTAATTACGGTGGGAATTAAATTAACACATCCTAAAGAATTCATTAACACGTTTGAAAAAGGAATAGAACAATTATTGATTTTATTGGTAACGATATTATTTACCTTGAGCGTAGATTTATTAGTAGGGATTGGTGCTGGTATTTTGACCGAAATTCTAGTTAATCTCTTTAATGGAAAGCCCATAAGCGCCCTTTTTAAAGCTCCTACGGAGGTTTCTTTTACCAATGACGCGTACCTAGTTGAAATTTCTGACGCAGCAGTATTTACGAATTTCTTGGGTATCAAAAGAAAATTGGAGGCAATCCCTGCCAACTTCCAAGTTACGATTGACTTGTCTAAAACCAATTTGGTCGATCATTCCGTGATGGAAAATTTGGAACATTTTAAACATGATTATGAGCGGCAAGGTGGAAAAGTGCATATCATAGGGCTAGATTCTCACCAACCAGTTTCAAATCACAAGGCAGCTGCTCACAAAAAAGTTAAATAGATAAATTTATTGAGTTTATTGCTTGTTTAATCGTACGCCTTTATGAGGCGTTTTTTTTTGACCTTAGATTTTGGACGTTGGACCTTTGATGTTTGAACTGAACATTACCTTACAGTATTTTCATTTTTTTTGAATATATTGAAGACAATTTAAACCTATTCCATGAAAGCTTTTGTTTGGCTGTATACCATAGTCTTGGCCTTCGTTTCATTTACGGGCTTTAGCCAAGTTTGGGTATCAAATCCTGCTAGCCAAAAAATGCTGGTTAAACAAGCACTAACTCCTCAGACTGCGGCTCAACAAGGAATTAATATTAACCTTCAAAAATATTTTCAATCCATCGATGGATTTGGTTACACGTTAACAGGCGGGAGTGCTCAACTCATTCAGGCTTTACCAGCAGATAATAGAAAGAAATTAATAAATGAGCTATTCGGAACAGGAGACAATAGCATTGGTATATCGGTTTTACGTGTAGCTGTGGGAGCCAGTGATTTGGATGCATCAGTATTTTCTTATGCTGATGTTCCCGATGGTCAAAAAGATGAAAAGCTAGCCCGGTTTTCATTGAAACCATCAGAAAACGACCTAATTCCTTTGTTACGAGCAATCAAAAAAGTAAATCCAAGCATAAAGTTAATGGCAACCCCTTGGTCACCACCTGCTTGGATGAAAGATAATCAAAATTCAAAAGGGGGGTCACTGCTACCTCAATATTACGGGGTGTATGCCCAATACTTAGTCAAATACCTGAAATCGATGGAAGCCCTTGGACTTGCTATGGACTATTTGACTCCTCAAAATGAACCCTTACACCCCGGAAATAATCCAAGTATGTTGATGTTAGCCTCCCAACAAAATGACTTCATCAAAAATCACTTAGGACCTGCATTTGAAAAAGCCAGTTTGAAAACTAAAATCCTTGCTTACGACCACAATTGCGACAAACCTGAATATCCGCTTGAAATTTTGAATGATCCAATCACTCGAAAATATGTGGCAGGATCTGCTTTCCATTTGTATAATGGGGATATATCAGCTTTGAGCACACTAAGAAAAGCGCATCCTGATAAGGATGTTTATTTTACAGAACAATGGACGGGAGCAAAAGGCGATTTTGCCGGCGATTTTAATTGGCATATTAAAAATGTAATCATTGGCTCTCTTAGCCATGATGCTAAAACGGCGCTGGAATGGAATCTGGCAAACGATCCACAATGGGGACCACATACGCCCGGTGGCTGTACTGAATGCAAAGGAGCCATAACCATTCAAGCAGATGGGAGCTTCATTCGAAATCAAGCCTATTACATCGTGGCACATGCTTCAAAATTTATTCCTACGGGTTCGAAACGGATAGAATTAAACGAATTACCCAAAGGAGTAAATGGGGTAGCAGTCATTCGTCCCGACAATCAAGTTGCCGTTTTACTCCAAAATGAAACAAATCAAATGGTCAATACGGCCATAAGCTTAGGCAATAAACAATGGGGAATTGAGATTCCGAAAGAGGGGGTTGTGAGCATTTTATTGAATTAAGCGTGAAGCGTTTTGAAGTAAGAGGTGAAAAATTTATGGATAACCTTAAAATATCCTAGTATTTAACCTAGGGTTCCCAAAGCAAAAGCTTAGGACAAAAAATAGAAAACTGACAAATAAATAACCTATGAAAACATTCAACATCAACCGCCGACATTTCCTGAAAGGAGCATCGGCCAGTTTGGCATTATCATCATTTGGAGCTTATGGACTTGATTTGGTAAATCCTGACAAACCATTACGCGTTGGATTAATCGGTGCTGGATGGTATGGGAAAAGTGATTTGTTCCGCCTTATGCAAGTTGTTCCAGTTGAGGTTGTGGCGCTTTGCGATCCCGATCGCAATATGTTAACACAAGCTGGCCAACTCGTGGCAGCAAGACAGAAATCCCGTAAAACGCCACGATTATACGGGGATTACAAAAAACTATTGGCCGAAAATCAGCTTGATATTGTACTCATTGGAAGTCCGGATCATTGGCATCCTTTGCAAATGATTGATTCGGTGAAAGCAGGCGCACATGTGTATGTTCAAAAACCCATTTCAGTTGATGTGTTAGAAGGTGAGGCCATGGTAGCAGCAGCCAGAAAATATGGTAAAACGGTTCAGGTAGGTACACAACGTAAGTCAACTCCCCATTTAATTCAAGCCAAAAGGGATATAGTCGACACGGGGATGTTGGGCAAAATCGCCCATGTAGAAATGTATTGTTATTACCATATGCGCAATAATGGCAATCCACCTGTTCAAGCGGTGCCCGACTTTTTTGATTATGAGATGTGGACAGGTCCAGCACCGCTTCGTCCTTACGACGGCTTACCACATACCCGCTGGTGGAGAACATTCAATGAATACGGAAACGGCATCATGGGCGATATGTGCGTTCACATGTTTGATACAGCTCGCTGGATGTTAGGGCTCGGTTGGCCTAAGCGCATTAGTTCTGAAGGTGGAATCTATGTGCAAAAAGAAGGCAAATCTAACATTGCTGATACGCAAACGGCTGTTTTTGAATATGATGGGCTGAATTGTGTATGGCAGCACCGTACTTGGGGAACACCCCCAGATCCTGAATATCCATGGGGACTTACGATATATGGCGAAAAAGGGACTTTGCGGATGAGTACGATGAAATATGATTTCACGCCTACAGACCCTAAAGCTCAAAAATTACATGGGGAATGCGTCTTTGAAAAAGAAAAATACCCCGAAGATTTAACGGAGGACCGTATCGAATTAAATGCCGCACCTGCAACGAGATTACATATGTTGGACTTCCTAGCTGCCATTGACAAAGGCACAAAGCCCATAGCTGATATTCAGGAAGGTCATATTTCAACGGCGTCGTGTATATTGGCGAATGTTTCAATGAAATTAGGCCGACCGCTTTCCTATGATCCTACCAGTAAAACCGTTATCAATGATCCTGAGGCAACAGCCTTATTAGCAAGAAACTATCGTCAACCTTGGTCACGTAATGAATTAAACGCATGAAAAAATTACTTCTAACCCTATTATTAGCCCCATGTTTCGTTTGGGCACAAAATGGTCTTCAATTATTAGAAAACCTTAAGCGTATTGAGTCAACTGGCACTGTTTTGCACATTGCTGCGCACCCGGATGATGAAAGCACACATATGTTGGCCTGGTTCGCCCAAGAACAACATTGGGAAACCAATTATTTTGCTTTCACGCGTGGCGATGGGGGCCAAAATCTCATTGGCGATGAGCAAGGCATTCCATTAGGACTCATTCGGACACAAGAGTTATTGGCTGCAAGAAGAATCGATGGCGCAAATCAACACTTTTCGCAGGCCTTCGATTTTGGTTTTTCGAAGTCAACGGATGAGTCGTTGAGTTTTTGGAATAAAGAATTGGTGCTTTCCAATTTAGTGTATGTCATTCGGAAATTACGTCCAGACATCATATTCACCCGTTTTCCGCCAGATGCACGCGCGGGACATGGGCACCATTCGGCGTCTGCAGTCTTAGCGATTGAGGCCTATCAAGCAGCTGCAGATCCAAAACGCTTTCCAGAGCAATTGAAAGGGGATATTAAACCTTGGAAAGCGACTCGTTTGCTTTGGAATACCTTTCGATTTGGTAGTTCTTCGACAGTTTCAGACGATCAATTCAAGATTCAAATTGGCAATTTCTTACCCAGCATAGGACAAAGCACGGGGGAGCTGGCTGCGTTTAGTAGGAGCCAACATAAATCTCAGGGTTTCGGATTTGCGGTAGACCATGGAAAATCGACCGAATATTTTCAAACCTTGGGAGGTGTTGCACCTAAAAATTCGATTCAAGAGGGGGTAACGAACCACTGGCAAAGTAGTTATGCCGGCGCAGAAATAGAGCGCATGATAGGGCTTATTATTCGCAATTACCAAACGGAAAAGCCTTATTTAAGCATACCAGATATGATTCAAGTACGCAAATCCTTAAATAAATTGGATGATTCGTATTTGAAGGCAAAGAAAATTAAGCAGATTGATGAGTGGATTGTTCAAGCAGCCGGAATACATTTCGCGGGAAGTACCAATCGTGGAACTATTGCACAAGGAGATGCCATGAACATTAAAACGGAATTTATTGTGCGTAGTCCGGTTCATGTGACGTCATTAAAACTTTCTATTGGCGAAAAAGATACCGTATTAAAGGAGTCAATTGTTCCTTACAAACGCGTAAATTGGAACCATACGCAACAGATTCGTCAATCAATTACGCAGCCATATTGGTTAGTTAATACCAAAGAAACTGGGCATTTTGTGGTGAAGGATCAAGAGAAGATTGGCCAAGCAGCACCAGATCCTGCATTATTGGTACATGCATTTTTAACCATTGAAGGTGAAAAATTACAGATCAGTCGGCCTATCCAAGAACTCGTAGTTGATCCGGTTAAAGGCGAATATTCCCAACCGATTGCGATTACGCCTCGTAGTATATTTCAAATTAATCATCCCAATATTTTGTTACCGAAGGGTTCGGGCGATTCGAAGTCATTTGAGATTCAGATTAAGGCGATGGGAGCTATCGCATCAGGGAAAGTGGATGTGTTAAATCAAGCGGGAACTCGTTTGGGAACATTGGATCTTCCAGAAGGACTAGCAATGGGAATGAGCCAAAATGTTTCCATTACTGTGCGTGAGAAGGATCAAAAATTTGATGGTAAGGAGACCTGGAAATTGCAATTGGCCTATGAGACAAGCCGTGGAAATTGGGTAGATTCTTTACAAATGGAAAGTATAAATTACCCACATATTCCAGTACAGCGTTATTTTTCGCCTGTTTCGGTCAATTTACTGCACATTGATTTTAAGAAAACGGGCAAGCGCATTGGGTACATTAAGGGGGCAGGAGATAAGGTTCCTGAGAGTTTAACACAAATGGGATATCAGGTGGATTACCTGCTTGAATCTGATTTGAAGGCGTCTAATTTAGCTCAATATGATGTGGTTTTGACGGGTGTTCGGGCACATAATACCGTGGATTACTTATCCAATGCCCATGCGGAATTAATGAAATATGTGGAGAATGGTGGTAATTATGTGGTTCAGTACAACACACAAAGTAATTTAGGTCCATTAAAAAGCCAAATGGGTCCATACCCGTTGGCCATTACCCGTAACCGAATTACCAAAGAGGAAGCGGCACCAAAATTCCTTGTGGATCTTCCTATTTTTCACAAGCCAAATGAGATAAAGGAATCAGATTTTGCTGATTGGGTTCAGGAACGCAGCATTTACTTAGCTGAATCATCTGATCCAAACTTTACGTTTCCTTTAGCGTTTACGGATCCGGGTGAATCGGAACAAAAGGGTAATATTGCCATCGCTCGTTACGGAAAAGGTCAATTTATTTACACGGGACTTGTATTCTTCCGACAATTGCCTGCTGGGGTACCAGGGGCGTGGAGATTAATGGCAAATATGTTAGACGCTAGACGCTAGACGTTAGACGCTGGACGGTAGACGGAAGACGCTAGACCTTAGACGTTAGACGCTAGACGTTAGACGCTGGACGCTGGACGGTAGACGGAAGACGCTAGACGTTAGACGTTAGACGCTAGACGTTAGACGCTGGACGTTAGACGCTGGACGTTAGTCCGCAAGCTAAAGGCTGAAGTTAAAAATAAATCGTTAAGCCCAGACTTTATCTGGGGATAAACAAACAAGGTATGTTACATCACAGTGTATTTTTAAAATTCAAGTCGGAGACCTCGGAAACGGAGCAAGCTTATTTCATTGCGGAAGCAAGGAAGCTAGCTCAAATACCTGGCGTCATGAATCTTGAAGTCCTACTTGAATTCAATGCTACCAATCCGTACACGCATGGATTAGGTATGGATTTTGAGGACCAAGCTGCTTATGATCTCTATTCTAACCATCCCATTCACAATCGATTTGTGCAAGAGGTTTGGATACCGCGTGTGGAAAAGTGGCAGGAAATAGATTATAGAGTGAAGAAGTAAGAGGTGAGAGTGAAGAGGTAAGAGGATAGAGATAGTAGGTGGGTGTAATTAGTAACAATGGACTAGCGACTTGTGGCTAGCGACTTAAAAAACATGATTCAAATTTTTAATAAATCCCTTCCATTCTCCGGTAAAACGGCCATAATTTCCAATGGGAAATCCTATAGCTATGCAGCATTACATCAAGCATCGGCCAACTTTGCTCAATTACTTTTAGAAGAAACGGATGATTTAGCTGAGGGGCGTGTGGCATTTATGGTTAACCCGGGATTCGATTATGTTCGCGTTCAATGGGGTATATGGCAAGCAGGAGGAATTGTGGTTCCACTTTGTTTAAGTTATCCATTACCATCATTGCGCTATACCATCGAGAATTCAGGGGCATCGGTGATAGTTGTTTCACCGGAGTTTGAAGAAACGCTGAAGGACTTAGCCGATGAATTAGCGTGTAGACTAGTCGTATTGGGTAAAAATGACCAAGCAAAAACGCTAAAAGCTTTACCTGAAATAGATGATGCGCGCGGTGCGATGATCTTATATACCAGCGGAACGACGAATTTACCCAAAGGAGTTGTAAGTACTCATGCTAATCTAAACGCACAAATAAGCTCATTAATTGAAGCATGGAAATGGTCTTCCGATGATTCAACGGTTTGTGTCTTACCTTTGCATCATGTCCATGGCGTGGTAAATGTAGTTTCATGTTCCTTGTGGGCAGGGGCAAGCTGTGAATTCATGCCCAATTTTAGCGAGAAAGCCATTTTCGACCTTATTGAGTCACAAAGAATCAATGTATTCATGGCAGTGCCAACTATCTATTTCAAACTGATAACGTATTGGGAAGCTTTGCCAAAAGTAGAACAAAATGCGGCAACAAATTCTTTGGCAAAACTCCGATTAATGATTTCAGGATCAGCGGCATTGCCTGTTTCGGTGATGGAGCGATGGAAAAATATATCGACGCATTTGTTATTGGAACGCTATGGGATGACGGAAATCGGGATGGCGTTGAGTAACCCTTACGATGGACCACGCGTAGCAGGACATGTTGGATATCCTTTACCAGGCGTATCCGTACGCTTATCAGATGAAGGGGAAATTCAAGTGAAAGGAGCAACGGTTTTTAAGGAATATTGGAATAAACCTGAATCCACAGCTGAATCCTTCACGGCAGATGGCTGGTTTATGACAGGGGATATCGCAACGATAGATGAATTGGGAGGCTATCGAATTTTGGGCCGAAATTCTGTAGATATCATTAAATCAGGAGGTTATAAAATATCTGCCTTGGAGATAGAGGAGGTATTGCGCCAATACCCTGGAATCGCCGATTGTTCAGTTGTAGGTCTACCTAATGATGAATGGGGCGAGCTAGTTGCGGCGGCCATTGTAACGAAAAATCAGATAGATGATAAAGCTTTGCATGCGTGGATGCGCGAACAAATGCCTGCTTACAAAACCCCGCGAAAATATGTGATTTTAGCAGATTTACCTCGTAATGCAATGGGGAAAGTCACCAAAAAAGATGTTGTCCATTTAATTCAATAATATGTTAATACGCGGAGTAGCTTTACTAGCTGGTTGTTACATCATCGGTCAAATCATAGGAGAAAGCCTCGGGCATTTTATTGGAATCAATAATAATGTAGGGGGCGTTGGTTTTGCCATGTTGCTCCTGATTTTTTCTCAAAACGAATTAGAAAAACATAATGTATTCCATGTTGAAATGGGAGAGGGGGTTATGTTTTGGAGCAAGATGTACATCCCAGTAATCGTAGCCATGTCGGCCGTACAAAATGTGCGTGTAGCGTTTCATAATGGCATTTTAGCGTTACTAGCGGGTATTTTGCCAGTCGCATTGTGTTTAATCTTTATGCCCATTCTTTCCAAATCAAAAGCAGAATAACATGGAATATATTATCGAGTTATTGGATAAGAATGGATTAATCGTAGCGTTTTTAGTGACGGGTATTTTGGTTTATATTTCTGAAGGAATTTCGGTCAAATTGACCCGTAAAAAGCTACCAGGGTCAGCAATTGCCATCTTTTTAGGTTTGGTTATCGCGTACATTGGAGGGGTAGTAACAGGAGGAAAAAATGGCATTGCTGATGTGGCAGGTTTAGCAGGATTCAAAGTCATGGGGGGAGCCATGTTTCGGGATTTTGCCATTGTATCCACGGCGATGGGAGCTAGTTTCGCTGTCATCAAAAAAACGGGATCAGTTGGCATTTTATCACTTTTTCTTGGCGTAATCTTCTCATTTATTGCGGGAGTAGGCATTGCCTTAGCGTTTGGGATTACTGATGCAGCAAGTCTCACGACCATAGGCGCAGGCGCATGTACTTTTGTGGTAGGACCAGTGACAGGCACCGCCGTTGGAGCAAGCTCCGATATTATCGCCATTAGTATAGCTGCTGGTGTGGTTAAATCCATCTTAGTAACGATAGGAACACCGTTTATAGCACCGTATATCGGATTAAATAATCCCAAATCCGCGATGATTTTTGGCGGATTGATGGGAACCACAAGTGGTGTAGCAGCTGGTCTCGCCTCAACAGATCCTAAATTAGTACCTTATGGTGCGATGACAGCGACATTTTATACAGGATGTGGCTGCTTGATGTGTCCTTCGGTCCTGTATTTCGCAATGAAAGCTTTAATGTAGAGACGCAAAGTATTACGTAGCTTCACTACCTTGCCAAAGCACGCAAACCACCCCCAATCACCATCACTGCAGCATAAACGGTAAATGCTAACGTAAATAATCCATCAGCAACTGTTTGACCGAATACCTGGTAAGGTGCCCAAAGCAAGGCTAGTGTACTCACCAATAATAACCCGATCAACACAATTTTTATCCAGTTATTCCGACGTGTTTTTTTTAATTCAAAGGCCAATAAAATTCCTTCGCTCACATAACTGAAAAGGAAAATAATCAACAAGCTGTAGGCAAGGGTTTTGATGCTGTTCATATTCATATCTTTTTGTTTTTCTTGAACCAAAATTAGATTTGTTGTCCGCCAAAATTTGGCGACTTATAAGAAATTTACGATATTGGTAAAAAAAAGATGCACCCATCCGAACGCCTTCGCGAAATCAATAGCCTACTCTTGCAAAAATCCTTTCAGGTGAACTATGCGTCGATTTCAGCATATTTGTCGGAACAGTTTGATATTGCTAACTACGCTGAACGTTCATTTAGTCGAGATATAAAAGATCTTAAAGAGCTCCTTCAAATTCGCTATCCACAATTACATGATACGGCCGGAGAACTGATTAAATTTTCTCGCGCGCAGAATCGATTCTACCTAATCAGAGATGATATTTCGGCCTTTCCGAGCATCTCCGATAAAGAATTAAGCCAAATCGCCTCGACAATTGAACAGAATAAACACTTATTTAGTGGAGGTGCAGGTGAGGGACTTGTCAATAAACTACGCGCAATAGCATTGGAAAATAGTATGGCGCGAAACCACGATATGCTAGCCTGGTCGGCGATTGAACTCGTAAAAGATGGCGAACGTTCGGGAGCTGATTTAATCCCAATTATCTTAGAAAATATCCACGCAAAAAAAGTCGTTTTATTTTCCCACCGAGGCTTAAGCGCTCAGTCGAAACTGAAACAAACACGAGGTATTCCATTAATGTTGAAGGAATACAACAATGGCTGGTATACCGGTTGGTATGTACTTTTCCAAGCCATAGAAAAAGATACTACCCACATAAAAATTGAGCTAGAGAAGCTTCAATTGTACGCCTTAGACCGCATTGTTTCAGTAAGTTCCATACAAGAACAACCTCGTGTGCGTATTCATCCGGAATTCCGTCCTGCTGATTATTTCAAAAATTGCCTCGGGTTATTTAGAAGTAATAGCCAAAAAGCGATGAACATATCCTGTCGGATGGAGAAAGATAGCTGGATGCTGAACTACATTGAAAAATATCCTATTCATGCAAGCCAACAAATTAGTCGAGAAAATGAGTCGAGTGTATTGGTCCAACTGACATTAGAAATTGACCAAGAAGTAGAAAATTTCTTTCTACGATTCGCTCAGGAAATACGCGTAATTGAACCAGAAAAATTGGCGCAAGCAATAAAAAATGGATTAGAAAAGGGAATTTTAAATTATTGTTAATGCAGAAAAATTCCCTCGTCGTGCCGTACGGACTTCGCTCGTGAAAAATCGATGGACTTAACCGAATTCAGAATAAACTTCAAGCCTTGCCACAGATGATTTTGATAAACTGAATCTTGGTAATTTGATTTATCATGGCCTAGCGTCGTCACCCACACATGACCTCCTTGAAATTTTTGGGTCCAAACCGCAGGGAAATATCCTTTATACGAACCGCTATGTTGAGTAACCAAATCCGACTGTTTCCCATCCAAACTGCTCAAATCATGCATCATCAATACCTGAATGCCTGGGTATAATTCTTTTCCAAAATAACATTCATCTTCTTTTTCCCAGCGTAAAGGCACGCCCTGCATCGAAGGATGCTCTGAAGCAATCGTTAATATCCGAAATGGCTGAAATTTAGCATGCCAGGAGAAGGTTTCCCCAACCATCATCTTAAACCAAGGCCAATTACGCTCCGTTCCCGTCACCGAATGCACGCCCACAAATCCACCACCGGCCTCCAGGTAATGTCGAAAAGCCAAGCGCTGGGCATCCGTAGCAAAGACGTCATTATTGGTACTCGTAAAAATCAAGGCCTGGTATTTTGCCAAATTTGCTTCCGTGAAAACGGCAGGGTCATCCGACACATCAACTTGAATCTGATGCGCCTTGCCTAACCCTTGGAAACAAGCCACCGCTGACGCAATATTGTCATGCACATAGCCCGGACCGTTTTTGGTATAAACCAATACCCTTGGATTCGGCTTTGAAAAACCTGAATGAACCAAGAAAAAACTAGCCAAAATAAATAAACAAATTGTTCGCATCGAATTAGGGATTTACACCGTATTGGTCAACTAAATAAATAATAGCAGCTATGTTAACAGCACCTAATAGCAATTCGCGTTTATTGACATTTTCAAATACATCCGTTTTCGCATGATGTAAATCAAAATAGCGCTGGCTGTCGGGTACTAAACCTGCTATCACAGTTGCTGGATTTACCCGCGCCAAAGGCCCGATATCCGTTCCGCTTCCACCAAAAGTCACTTCACATCCGTAAGGTTTCAACAGGGTAGACCAGGCTTGGAATTTCTTAAATGCCTCCTTGGAAGCGGTCATACCAATCGAACGAGGCGTAAATCCACCCTCATCACTCTCAAGGGCCATGATGTGATTCTCATTATTTTTTTTTGCTTGATTCGCATACTCATTTCCTCCTCGTACACCATTTTCCTCATTCGCAAATAACACAAATCGAATGCTACGCTTAGGCTTGTAATTTAAGGCCTTAAAAACACGCAAAACTTCCATGGTATGTACAACGCCCGCACCATCATCATGCGCGCCTTCATTAACGTCCCAACTATCTAAATGTCCACCCAAGGTTATATACTCATTAGGAAATTCAGATCCCTTAATTTCTGCTACAACATTATTTTCATCGGCATCTGGCAAGAAAAAGCCATAGGTCTGCATCTGCATTTTGACAGGTCCTTTCTTAGCTAATGCATAAAGCATCTTGGCATCATTGGGTCCTACAGCCAGGGCAGGAATTTTTGGATATGCTTCATCATAAACCATAGCCCCTGTATGAGGCGCATTATCCGGAGCCGTACTCAAGGAATGAATCATGATGCCCACTGCACCGTATTTCGCAGCACGTGACGCACCAGACCGACGATACACGCCGCTTTCGCCATAAGCTTTGAAGGTTTGGATTTTAGTTTCATCAAATACACTGTGGAAATAAACAATTTTACCTTTGACCTCGTCCTTCCGCATTTCCAATTCATCAAAGTTGGCAACTGCCAAAACCTCCGCCTCAATCATGCCATTCGATCCCATCGAATTCCCTAAAGCTAATACAGCCAAAGGTTGAATGCGCGATTCTCCGTTTACACCTACAATGGATGCAAAATCATTTCCGCCACGTTTCCAATTGGGCGTTTTGCAAGCTTGAAAGAACACTTTATCTGGACCAAGGGCCTCCAAATTACGTTTACCCCATTCAGCTGCTTGTTGTTGTTGTGGTGAACCTGCTAAACGGCCACCAATCTTCTTGGTCAATTCATAGAGTAAATCATATGCTTTGCCGTTCGTCATGATCTCGTCCGACATGCGTTTAATGAATAGACTATCTTTTTGAGCAATTGATGAAAAGCCGACTAATACGGTCAGAAATAGGGTCGTGATTACTCTCATGTAGGTTTAGTGTTTTAATGAATCTTAAATATAGCAATAAAAATTACGGATAGTCCATTTTCAAACATTGGAAATCGTAGAAGAAATCGCTAATTTTTGAATAAATCCAATCGACTGCATGTACAAATACCTTTTCATTTGCTTACTATTCATGTCTAGCACTGCTTTTGCGCAGAAAATCAACGAAAAACAAGCCATCAAACAAGTCATCCGCCACATGTTCTCCGCCATGCAAACAGGAGATACAGCCTTGTTTCGCACATGTTTTTCGCCCAATGTAATTTTCCAAACCATTGTTACAAAGGAAAATCAAACACAAGTAAAAACGGAGGATTTTGAATCGTTTTTGAGAAATCTAACAAAGTACCCCCAGGGAGCACTCGATGAACGCATCAAATTCAATGGACTACATGAAGATGGCGCCATGGCGAGTGTTTGGACACCTTATCAATTCTTTTATCAAGGTAAATATGCTCACCAAGGGGTTAACTCGTTCCAATTGGTAAAAATGGGTGATGTATGGAAGATTCAATACTTACTAGACACCCGTCGGAAATAATCAAAAAACCTTTCGCATTAACGTAAGTTATACATTTCAACAAACCTTTTTTTATGAAATACTTTTTGGCCATTTTATGCTTTTGGGCATTCCAATTAAAAGCGCAACAACCCCAAATACACACTGATCGAATCAACATCGCCCGAGACACTTATGGCGTTCCACACATATTTGCCCCAACTGATCCTGAGGTCGCCTATGGACTAGCCTGGGCGCATGCAGAGGATGATTTCAAAACGATTCAAACCTTGATCCTGACAGGTAAAGGAAAGCTTTCGACTTATTTAGGAAAGAAAGGGGCTCCGGTGGATTATGTCTTTGGCTTATTGAATACGAGGAAGGTGGTGGACCAGCAAATCAAATCGATGGACCCGCGCTTTATTCAGTTGGTGCAAGGCTACCTCATGGGCTTAGCAGCTTATGGTAAAGCACATCCACAAGAAGTCTTGAATCAACACGTCTTTCCCATCCAGTTAGAAGACTACATCGCCACCACCATGTTCTCAGTCGCTATCTTCTGTGGTGTAGATAAAACTTTGCCCAAAATCCTCGATGGGTCTATTCCACATTTAACGGGATTCACGGGAGAAGGTAGCAATGCTTTTGCGATTAAGAGTTCCAAATCAGCTTCAGGCGAACCGATGTTGGTCATTAATGCCCACCAACCGATCGAAGGAGCAACGGCTTTCTACGAGGCGCATTTACAAAGCGAGGAAGGTTGGAATATCTTAGGAGGTTTGTTTCCTGGTGGACCCTTGATTTTTCATGGCGTTACGCCAAATCTCGCATGGGCACACACAGTGAATTTTCAGGATAAAATCGATGTTTATCAATTACATACCGACAAAGCTCATCCAGGCCAATATGAAGTAGATGGCGAGTGGTTGGCCCTCGAAAAACGAAAAATCAAATTAAGCATCAAAGGCATTCCATTTCCAGTAAGCAAGTTGGCCTACACATCCATTTACGGACCTACGGTAAAAACGCCGAATGGGGCGTATTTTGCTATCCGGGTACCGGCCTTATTTGATGCAGGTGCATTACAGCAATGGTATGCGATGAACCGCTCGACGAATTTTCAGGAGTTTAAAGCGGCGTTGGAGCAAAATCATTTGCCCATGTTCAATATCATGTATGCGGATAAGGCAGATAACATCTTTTACATTTCGAATGGAAAGATGCCTTACCGCAACGCGGATGCTAAATACAATTGGGCCTCTACGATTCCAGGCAATACACGAGCGACGCTTTGGGATAAATTTAAACCCTTGGAAGCCTTGCCTCAGTATTTAAATCCGAAGAGTGGGTATTTATTCAATACGAATCATTCCCCGTTCTTAGCGACGAGCGCGGATGAAAACTTGAATCCAGCGCGTTTCGACAAATACGATGGTTATGAAACCTATCACAATAACCGCAGCCAGCGGGCCAAAGATTTAATCGATGGATTTGATAAAATCTCTTGGGAGGATTTGAAGCGGATTAAATTCGATCGCCAATTACCCGCGAAGATTTTATATCCATATGGTTTAGATGCATCTGTACTTTTTAATTTGCAGGAAACGAAATATCCTGGTTTAGCTACGATCATTCAAGGCATCAAGCTATGGAATCATGTAACGGATATCGAGAGTGTAGGTGCGTTGTATTATAACATTGCCTATTATCATGCGTCCAAAATACGCAAAACAGGTTCCAAAGATCCGTTGACCGAGGCAGAAGCCATTCAGTTATGCCAATATGTACATGATTTCCTGATGAAGAACTACGGCCGACTGGATGTGAAATTAGGCGAATACCAGCGATTGGTGCGAGGAAAGGAGGATTGGCCACAGGCAGGAATGCCGGATGTCTTGGCCGCGGTGATGTCGGAGCCATTGGGTGAATCTAAACGCAAGATGAACAGTGGGGATGCCTACATCGGGTTTGTTAAATTTCCCAAAGATGGCGGCCTACCATTGATTGAGACGGTGAATACCTTTGGGGCGAGTTCCCACCCAGAATCCAAGCATTTCGCGGATCAGCGGGCGATGTATCAGGCCCAACAAACGAAACGTATGACCTTAGATAAAGCTGAGGTGCTGAAAACGGCGGAACGGGTGTATCATCCAGAGTAAGGTTAATTTACTAAATTGAGTGAAAATTATTTGACGTTTAAAATAGTGGAGGAGTACAAATTGTATATCAATCAAATGAAAATCAATGAGTTAAACCCATTAAAACATATTGAAGCCATGTTAGCCAATGGTAGATTACTATTTCTTAAAATTATCCTTGCTTTATTTCTTCTACCTATTTGTACTTATGGGCAAAGCAAAAAGGAACAAATTGCCCAATTGAATCAGAAAATTGATTCATTATTTATAGTATCGCAAGCATTTCAATTTAAAACTGATTCTTTGACTCGGGTTATAACTAATTCAGAAAAACTTTTTAATCAAACCAAAGATGAATTAGAGGCCAAATTAGGTCAATTGGAAAGATATCAAATTCAAAATCAAATTAACTATACTGAACTCGAAAACGATTACGAATCACTCAAACAAAATTTTGAGGTTCTTTCAAATAAAAGTTTAGAAAAAGACCGGTTTATAACTAAAAAAACTTCTCTAAAAGATTCCATTATTAATTCTCTTCAAAATGCTAATCAACTTTTATCGAATACCATAAAAGCAAGTAATATTAAAACGATAAAAATTGGCACACAGATTTGGATGCAAGATGATCTGAAGGAGACACATTATAATAATGGAGACCTGATCTTGCAAGCCCAAACACCAGAAATATGGGAAGATTATGGAAAAAGAGGTTTAGGTTGTTACCGGGTTTTAAGTAATGGAACATATACCTATAATGGTTATGCTTTAGACGATAAGCGAGGTATTGTTCCTGCGGGTTATGTTGTACCAACTTATTATGATTTTGAAACCCTTTTCAAGTTTCTTGGCGGAGGGAATTCTAGAAACGGTAAAGCAGTACTATCAATGGCTACTTATCCAATAAATTTTGACTCACATGACGGTGAAAAAGGACCTTTCAAATTTATCTCGAATGGTAAATCAGGATTTAATGCTAAGAAAGGTGGATTTGTGTATAATCATGGAGATATTGATGGAATGTGGAATTATGATTTCAACTGTTCATATTGGTGGACATCTACTTCCGAAAAAATTGAATGGAGGGATGAAGTAGTTGGAGCTAAAAGGGTTGTCGATATAGGTTATTGCTCTCAAGATTTAGGAGGCGGATTTAATGGAGATCAAACTCTCCCATTAAGTTTTGGATTCGCTGTTAGGCCGATAAAAAAGATTCAAGACATTGCCAAAAAAGAAGATCCTAATCTGAATACTTCACAAAACTTTAAAAGTGATGTATTTAAAAATGAAGGCAAATTAGCTCAAGAATGGACTTTTGATTCATTGCCTTTGAAGGGTATCGATAATGGTGCCGAAACAGGTGAAATTACTTTCTTCATTCGAATCAATGAAAAAGGAAACGTTACAGAAATTAGAATTGACCGAACTAATGTGAAATTATCACTGGCAGAGCGCTACAAAAAACTCATCAAAAATGCTCGCTTCTCTCCCAAAAGTGAAGGAATCAGACAAGGAGCTAGTGGATACAAAACCATAAGAATTGTGCCTACCAACTAACTAAATACTATTCTCTTTTTAGAAACATTATTAAACAAAAAGCCCCACGATCTCTCGTGGGGCTTTTTTATACAACAAATTCAAATCTTATTTGAATCCAATCTCACCTAATCCTTTATGTGAAATAACGATCGCCTCCATCGGTGTTTCGTTCACACAAGCATCTTGCTCCACATAGTAATATTTCATACCCGCTACTTTAGCATTTGCTAAAATACGTTTGAAGTCAATGTTTCCTTTACCTACAGGGGCAAAACGCCCTTGGTCATCCATGTCCTTCACGTGCCAAATTTTGAAACGGCCCGGGTATTTATTGAAATAAGCCACAGGATCAGCACCCGCTTTGGTTACCCAATACAGGTCCATCTGGAAATTGACAAACTTTTTATTACAATTCTCTAATAGATAATCAATGGTAACAATGCCATCCGCATCCTTGACAAACTCAAAATCGTGGTTGTGGTATAATAATTCCAAACCAGCAGCATGGCATTTCTCACCTAATTTGTTCAATACATCAGCCAAATTCTTCGCACCACCTTTCATCGCCATTCGCTTATTTACCGAATCAAAGTAAAACAAGCCCATTGGAGGAACCGGGATAACAAAATACTTAAAGCCAGCTGTCTTTAAATCAGCGATTTGTTGGTCTATGTTTTCAAAAGTAACGGTTCCCTGGTGAGCTGAGATGGGTGTTAAATGCATTTCGTCCAACAATGCCTTAAAATCAGCAGGAGAGAGGTTATAGAATTTTCCGTTATTATAGCCGGCAGATTCGATATTGACATAACCTGCATCGGAAACCGCTTTTAATGTCGCTCGAGCATCTTTACTCATGTCATTACGAACGGTGTAAAGTGCTAATCCTCCGAAAGGTTTATCGGCAGGTTTAAAAGATACGAATGCAATCGTAATGATTGCACAGATGCCTAGTACGCAGGCAATGAGTTTATTCATTTTCATAGATGAAAGTTTTATAGGTTAAACTTGAGTTACAAAAATAAGGGAATGTTTGAAGGTAAAAAATGATTTTCTGTATTGTAGGGACTTTTTATCAAAAAGATACAATTGCCCAAAGCAAAAGCCAATGACCCATCAAAAGCCTATTCAAATAAATCCAATTAGCCTTAATCTGACTCATACGAACGCAAACTCCCTCCACACATGTCATTATCGGCTTGCGTTTTCAACCACAACTTTAAGTATTTGGTACGCTGTTTCGTAAAATCTTCTGCGAATGAATTAACACACATCGTGATTGAACTGCCATAGCCGTCACTCTTGGGATACTTCATATTTATTTCAGCCTTTCTGAAATTCACCCAAATTCGTTGGGATTCCTTTAAGGCTTTTATGAATTCGACATTTTTGGCATATCGAAATAAAATGGTCTTGTATACGAAATTCAACTCTTTATCCGCTTTTAAATAATCTTTATACGATGTTTCGTTCATATCCCCCTGCGTCTGGGAATACGAATAAATCGATAAAAAGAGTAAGGAGAATAATATCAAGAACTTTTTCATAGGATGGTTTTACAGGTTATTCAATCAAAGAAATTAAAGATAAACATAAAATATAGTTGCATCTAACGCATTGAACGCAAATATTGACTACTTACCGTTTAATAAATTTCTAAGGAGTCGAGCCAAAATTTTGTAACTTTAAAATTGCTTATGTTTCAGAGCATGAAGACTTTAACGCCAACTTACCATTTTAACTAAATGATTCGCTTATTCTTACTATCAATTAATTTTTTGATTCTGATTTCATTATCAAGTTGTACCAATGGGAATGCGGCAGAGTCAATCGCCGACGAGACCACCAGCGATAATGCCAAAAAAGCGCCAGTAAAACCTAGCGAAAACTTTATATTTAAAGAGCTCCGATTAGCGAAGGTCATCCAAAGCAAGGTTATGAAACCGAAGGACTCTTTGTCCATTTTTGAACCCGCTATCAATTCTCCCAAATCAGTTATCTATTCCAAAGATGGTAGTAAATTTTACATTAATTCATTGGAAGGTGGCGTAACGGCGGTTTTTGACACAAAAACTTTTCGCAAGTTGAAAGAAATTCGGCACGATTTTAATGCTGGTAACAATTCGCTTTTTAAGAACAACGAAAACACCGTTTTTGACTACAAATTCAAACAAGTAAAAAAGGAATACAATTACTTTTCTGGCAAGCCTGTGGAAAGTTGTTTGTCGCATGATGGGAAATACCTGTGGGTAACCTATTACCGCCGCAACTTCGATGCGAAAGCTGAATCACCTTCTGCTGTAGCCATCATTGATACGGAGCAAGATCAAATCGTGCGCGTGATGCCATCAGGTCCTTTGCCTAAGATGATTGCCTGCTCGAATGACAATAAATTCATCGCTGTCACGCACTGGGGAGATAATACGGTGGGATTAATCGATATTTCAAGTTCTGACCCCATGGAATTTACCTACGTTTCGCACATTGTGGTGGATAAGCGCCTGAGCTTGAACTTCTCACAATCCGATAATCGGGATCAAAATTGTGGTAATTGCCTACGAGGGACAACTTTTACACCCGACAACAAAAACATATTAATTGCCAAAATGGGGGGTAATGGAATTGCCATCATCGATGTAAATGCCAAAAAATATGTGGGTACCATTACGGGATCCTACCAAAATCTTAGACATTTGGTGATTAATCAGGACCAGTTGATTCTGAGTTCCAATAAGTTTGGATATGTTCAAAAAGCCAAGATTAACGATATTTTAACTGCGGGACCCAATCAACAAAATCAAATCGAATTTAAGGATTGGCAAACCGTAAAAGTAGGAACAGGAGCTCGTACGATTGACGTAACCAAAGATGGTAAGATAATTTTTGCCTGTGTAAACAATGAAAGTAAGGTCGCAGTAATTGATGCAGAATCCATGAAAGTTATCTCCGAACTGCGCGTTGCATCCTTTCCTGTGGGAATGTCACTTTCACCGGATGACAAGCAACTCATCATTACCTCACAAGGTAAGAGTGGGGTGTTAAATTCGGGGAATACCGTAACTGTATTCGATGTCGTATATAGTAAAAAGTAATTTGAAACAAACTCATAGATAACCAACGAATTTCCCATGACTAAATATATTGGAATCCTTTTTGTAGCAATGACGATTTACGCTTGTGGTAAACTTGAGTTAAAACCATTGCCACCTGTTGCCAATAAAGTCAGTATTTCAACAAACGTTGTTTCTTCCATTACCCACAATAGCGCTGTAGTGGGTGGAACCGTTAATTCTGTTGGGGAGTCAGCCATGCTCGAACGAGGGGTATGTTATGCTACTACCCAAAACCCAACAGTTAGAAACCCAAAATTGAAGGATGCTTTCCTAGGAGCAGGTAGTTTTCAGCTTACTTTACAAGGCTTAACGGCTGATACCAAATATTTCGTAAGAGCATATACGGTAAGCGCTAAGGACACGGCCTATGGTGAGAATTTGGATTTTACGACTAGCTCCTTAGTGCCTAGCATTACCACGAATGAGGTGAATAATGTGACAACTTCCAATGCGATCGTCGTAACTAATGTAACATCGATCGGAGCGGGCCCATTGACACAAAGAGGTGTTTGTTGGTCTACAACTACCAACCCAACCATCGCCAATGATAAATCAACAGATCCCCTAACTTTGGGAAATCAAAATTCGAAAATTAGTGGATTGAAGCAGAATACCCGCTATTATGTCCGCGCATTCGCTGCAAATAGTTTTGGGATAACCTATGGTAAAGAGCTGAATTTCACAACTCCATTACCTACTACTGAGGATCTCAATCAAGTTAAATTTATCAATAATAACATTGGATTTATAGCAGGAAATCGAGTAATTCTGAAGACTGTTAATGGGGGAGATACTTGGATAAAAATTCGCGAAAGCTCGTCGGTCAACTTCACCAGCATTCATTTTGAAAACGAGAATTTAGGCTATGCGGGGGGGAATGACCAAAATTATGCCTATATCTACAAGACAACGGATGGAGGTTTAACATGGATACAAGTGGCCAGAGACTGGAATGGCAATAATCGACTCAAGGTTACTGGAATTGTAAGCTCAGGTACAAGCAAGGTCAGTTGTTTGATTAACTCCTATCCCAATATATCCCAAATATATGGCAAAATACTTGCTTCAGCGGATGCAGGGGCCAATTGGTCTAGTATAACTCCTTCAAAAATAGTGGGCTTCAATTGCGTTGATGTGAATAGCTCTGGTGTTCAATTTATAGGAGGAAGTGTATTTTGGTCAGGGTCTATTTATAACGTTTCTATCTATTCTTCTCCATTTTTGTCCAATGGATCAACAACCTTAACAGAAAAAAAGCTTGATGGAGCATCAGCTATCTATGGAATTGATATGAATGGCAACAGAGGATATGCGGTAGGTTCCGACGGAAGATATTTCATATCTGGAGATGGTGGCGCGAACTGGACAATGCGATCTATTCCAGGATATATAGAAACATTGAATGCGGTTCAATTTAAAGATGATCAAAATGGCTTCATTGCGGGAGAAAAAGGCCTTTTATTAGTAACACAGGATGGCGGACTTTCCTGGTTTAAGGAGATCACTAATTATACAGGGGAATATACAAGCCTTGCCGTTAAACTTGACGGTACCGTTTTTGCGGTGGGGGAAAAGGGGGAGATTTTTAGAAAGGTGTTTTAAGTAAGTATTCTAATCATGTAGGAATCGAGGCATTTCATACCCATAAGCGATGTATCAAGTGTAACCAATGAATCAAATGGACTAAGCTAAGTTAAATGCACTTGGATTTGCTTTAAAGGTTTATAAACCGGAGTAATCAAAAAATAAACTATATTTAGGGTAAATTTTTTCACATGAACACGGTATATCGTTTTTCAAATTTTTGGGTAGTTCTTTTACTAATTTTCGGTTCACTCGAGGTATTTGCACAAACGGGAATAGGAACAACTGCGCCAAATGTTGCTGCGAAGTTGGAAATAGCCTCCACCGATAAAGGTTTATTAATTCCTCGCATGACGAAAGCGCAGCGAGAAGCAATCACGCTCACTGCTGCCGCCAATGGCCTAATGGTTTATCAAACTGATGACCTCGCGGGGTTTTATGTAAACACGAGTACAACAACTACAGTCGCCTGGATACGCGTAAATAGTAATTGGACCCGTTCTGGAAACGATATTGCCTATACGGCAGGAAACATATCAACCACCGGGGCACTTACGGGAGGAAATTCAAATACATCGTCTATATCTGGATTTGGGGCAAATGTGGTATCCGCAGCGGCTAATTATTCCATTACAGCTTCAGATAATGGGAAAGTCATTCAATCAACGGGTGCATCAGCCATTACAATAACCATACCTACAGGCCTTCCCACGGGCTTTAATTGTACCGTCGTACAAATGGGAGCGGGGCAAGTCACCTTTTCTGGTACCATTTTGAATAGAACTGGATTTACCAAAACCGCGAGTCAATATTCAGTGGTTAGCATTCTTCATTTAGGAAGTAATAACATTCTTGTGACGGGAGAAATGAGTAATTAATATGAAATCATTCATTGCATTTCTTTTTCTTCTCATTACTACTTTGAGTCGTGCTCAAATGGGATTACCCATTCAGTCGTCTCTATTGCCAAAGAATAATCTCGTGGTGAACTATGATTTTTCCAAATCAGCTGGATTTACACGTGGAGCCACAACAGCAACTAATTTAGCGGGAACTGCTTCAGGTAATCCAACCTTGTACAATTCACCTATTTTCATGAATTCCTTGGGTTTTATTTCATTCAATGGATCCAATCAATATTTGGCTACGCCAAACATTCGAACCTATTTCAAATCAGTCAATACGAGCACACAAAGGAGCTTTACCATGAGCTTTTGGTTCTACCCATTGACAGCCACCGGCG
>NZ_JBIIQN010000047.1:0-11924 GCF_044342065.1 Aquirufa sp.
TAGTCATCATTCCGGTTTCTGCGATATTTAGCGTAAGGGATTTATCGTTTTGCTCTTTTAGGATTCCTTGAACGGTATTTCCTTGTTTCAATTGAACGCGAACAAAGGTGGAATCTTGTGCATTAGCCATGCTTGCGATAAACAAAATGCAAATTGTAATGAATGCTTTCATGGGGAAATCGGATGGACTAGGCCTTCAAGGTAGGATTTTTTTTAATTCCCCACAACTTACCTTTGGCAAACCTTGGAGGATTGCCAAAGGTAGCGAGGGAATAGGACATCGCCTTTTCGATTACTGATAATCCGCTAATTTTATCAGTATAATGTGCTTCAGAAAATACGTGAATTAAGAATTCACATAAATTTTTCTAATTAATCGACCTGCACTGATTAGGTTTGTATGTTGACTAGCTTTGGGATGACATCACGAAATCGATTGGGTATTTTTATCATTTGTTTGTTGTGTTTTAACGTATTTCGTACGTTGGCAGACACACCCGTGCTGACTTGGTTTGATACAGAATTTGGGTTACGCAAGCGAATAGATCTTAAGGCGCAAACAGTGGAAATGGAGCAAGCTCCTGGTGTTTGGATTCTGCAATCCCGCGTTAAAGTCGATTCGAGTATTTTACATCGATTGCCACCCCGAATCGCACCCCATTATTTCTTGCAGCCGAATGGAAACATTCGATTTACCTTATCCGGTACGGGGCAAGTGTATGATTTTGATGTACGTCAAAATACCTTGAAACGTGTTGACCAAACCTTCTATTCAGGGTATAATTTTGGGGCTGCTGTTTTTCAGCGAAAGAATCAACTATACAGTTTTGGCGGCAGTGGTTTTTGGGATTACAGCAAGGCCTTGACATATTACCAGGAATCGGGACGAGAGTGGGAGAATATCAAATCAAATAATTTAGGCCCACAGGCGATTTTTAATGGGTTTAAGGCATATAGAGATTCGGTGGATTTGTTTTATGCAGGAGGTTCTGAATACCATGACTTTTTGAACGATCAGGCTACGCAATTGGATACAAAATTGTACGCTTTTGATTTTAAAGAAAACTGTTGGAAACTGTTGGGTGAAATCAACCCTAGGTTGTTTCAAGAAAAAACACGTGAGATCTTTTGGTCGGGTCGTTATTTTATCCAGTTTTCTGACCAAAAATTATACATCATTGATCCAATCAAAAATGAGGTTTTTGAGGTTAAAAGTGCGGTTGGTAATTTTCAAGTGGCACCTACCATGTACGTTCATTTGGATAATATTTATGCATTTTGGGATGAAGAAGGTGGGAAACGAAAAATGTATTCCATTTCAGAATTAAGCAAGTTGGGGAAGTCCATTGGCGTATTTTACGAAGTGCCCAGTAATCGATTTGTTTACTTGATGGCCTTTTTATTAGTTCTTGGAATAGCTCTGTTTTATGTAGTATATAAGCGCCGTAAAAAGCCAATGTTGGAATTGGATGAATCGGAGTTTAGATTGTTCCAGGCATTGTTGGTTTCTTCGGCTGGTTTATCTACGGTAGAGGTTAATGAAATTTTGGGAATAGCGGGTAAAAATATTGATAACCAGCGGAAGCTACGTCTTCAGGTTATTTCAAATATCAATCATAAATTTCATTTAAAATTCCGCATTGTGAATGTAATCATTCGGAACCCCTCGGTTGTGGATAAGCGTCAATCTTTATATTCATTGAAGCCTGAAGGAGTTAAAATTTATTACAAAAAAGCTTAATCTAATTTCTGTGAATCACCTAATTCACATGAATAGCCTATCGTATGGCTGGGATGTCCAATAGATTTGTTTTTAAACAACTCAAACTATGCGGCAAAAACTACGCTATTTTTCTTTATGTATACTCTTTATGGTTTCCTGTTCGAAGGAAGATGCGATACCAACCTATCAACTACTAGTCGATGTCACCCCGGTTAGTGGGGGCTCGGTAACGCCTAATGCGGGATCTTTCATGAAAGGCGAATCTGTTCAATTGCTCGCTAAACCTGCTTCGGAATATTTGTTTAAAGAGTGGAAGGGTGCTTATACGGGCAGCACTAATCCAGGTTCAATTGTAATGGATGCAGATAAGCGGATAACAGGGGTCTTTGAGAAACGTCAATATCCACTTAATGTAACGATTGAAGGTAACGGAACAATTAAAGAAGAAATTGTTGCTGTGGCGTCTCAAGCCCAGTACCCTTCTGGAACAACGGTTAAATTGACCGCCATCCCTGCAGCCGGTGCGAAGTTTAGCGAATGGAAAGGAGACATTACGAGCAAAGATTCGGTCATCACGACCATTGTGAATAAAGCAATTTCATTGCAAGCTATTTTCCAGGTAAAAGGACCTGATTACTCGACTAAATATACCGACGGTTGGCCTGCTAACATGTCCAAGACGATGGCTTTTTTTAATGTTCATCCAGAATCAATTAAAGTTATAAAACTACAAGGTAAGTACCATTTGATATCGGCCTATGCAGATTTATTTGGAACAACGTATGATTCTTTTAGGTCCTTTGAAATCGATAGCGTGAAAGGGCAAATGACTGAGAATACCAGTTCTTTGTTAGGTGGTTATTATACGGTTGGGTTTCCAAAATCACCTTTCTTCTATGAAGATTTAAATGGTGATGGGATCAAGGATCTTTTTGAGGTTGACCATGGAAAAGAGACGGAGTCTGAAAAAATAAATGGGCAATTTCGTGGTTTCAAAAATCATCTTTTCTTGGGTACAGCGGATGGCAAGTTTACCTATGCAAATGTTCCTGAGCTTACGGATATCAAGCGTTTTCACCATAATGCAGATATAGGCGATATTGATGGTGATGGGGATAATGATTTGTTATTACAAGTTTTTAATGATGATGAAATGATCTATTTCAAGAACGACAAGGGCTTGAAGAAAGATCGAATCATTAATCCCGCAAATTCTACTGGATCCGTCCTTGTGGATGATATCGATAACGATGGCCAAATGGATTTAATTTCCGCGCCTTATATCGAACGTTCCAACACCCCAACAACTCATGTATTAAAGATTAATTTAACTCAGAATGCATATACTAGGACGAAAATATCGTCTTTATTGCCTTTTGGCGCAAATTATGGATGTTATAAGTTGTTTGAGATGAAAAATCCAAAATCACCTAATAAGAAGAATATATTTTATTTTGTAGAGGCGGGAATAGGGCAGCAAAAAGTATTTCGAAGCAGCGAATCTGATATGACCAAAGTAGAGGATATTTCAACGCTACAGTCTACTTATAGTTTCAGTGGTATGCGTGATTTTCTTATTGTTGACTTGAATTTTGATGGTTTAGATGATGTATTATTTTTTACCAATGGAGAAGAGACTTTTCTTCAGCGTGTTTGGATAAACAAAGGAAATAATACTTTTGAACATCCCACTTGGGAAATCAATCCTAATTATGCAAGAGACTATTTTGTCCCATTAAGTTTTGATGCAAAAAATAAGCGGGTGAAATTTTTCTGGTATGCAAATGGTCAGATTCCATCATCAAGAATAGTCAATATTTACACGGGTAAACGCTAATTGGCCAGCATTTTTTCGATTATCTATTTGCTGATTTTCTTTATCAGCATTTGACACAAATTTCTAATTTCCCACTACTACCTTTGGCAAACCTTGGAGGATTGCCAAAGGTAAGGCGGGAATTACTTCATAATTTCGTTGATATCTTTCGTATCATAACGTAACCATTCTACTACCTGTTTGCCATCTTTGATACCGTCAACGGTGTGAATAACAACCTTTTTCTGTACATCTCCGCGTGTCAAGGTAAATACTGCGTATGCATACACAAAATGACTTACCCCATAGTAAGATGGTTTAACTAATACCTCTTCGTGTATATCCAAGATTTTGTCCAATTTCATTGTAACATCTTTGGCCTTCATGGCACCAATGACCGCAATGTTTTGATTCAGACCCATGGAATCTAAATTGTCATAAAATACCGCATCTTCTGAATAGGTCGAGCGATACGTCGCTGAATCCAGATTAGTTAATGCAGTCATAGATTTGATACTTAAATCGATGTTTTCGGACTTAGCTACAATATAACCAACCGCGCCTTCTGGCAATTGGCTTTCTTGCTTCGAGCAAGACATCATGACACCGGCAATCATGCACGCGATGAAGGTTAAATTTTTCATGATTTTAGATTTTAAAAAGGCCGACTCAAGGTGAGTCGGCATACAGTGAATTAATTAAATGTACCTACTGCGTATTTCAACAGGACTGATTGTTTGGTTTCACGTAAGTCATTTACTTTTTTAGTGAATTGCTCAGGTGTCAAATTCATGTATTTCTTAGCTCCATTGATGTAAATCGACGTTGCGTCAAAGTCCAATTTAGACAAATCTTTAAAGAAGGTAAAGGTCGAAAATTGCCCCGTTCCATCATAAGAAATAGGAGCTAGGTGTTGACCAAATGACCACTCTTGTATGTTACCTGCCTTGATTCGATCCAAATGAATGGCTTTAACTTGTTTTTCAAAATCTATGTAGGCCAAGTAATTAGCCTGCGTTGTTTTCATTGTTTCAAACAGAATGATTGAATTCAAATCATTCGAGGGTCCAGTTGCATCCAAAACCTTAGTTAATTTATTACGAACAATGGTTTGGATTTTTGCTGTTTCTTCTAAAATTGAATAAAAACTTGGATCTTCTTTCATTAAGGCTGCGCCCATATCAGCTGGAAATTCGGTAATCTTGTTTAGGTCTTCAGATGCGTTGCATGAGATATAATCAAAATCTACCGACTCGGATTTGTATTCATTAAAAATAGGATATACAGCCCATGCCACGATAAGCCCCAGCGACTTGCGTTTTTCATGAATTACTTTCCATCGCTTTTCTATGGCCATGGCTTCCTCAATGGTATGACCTGGTTTTAATTTGTGAAAAGCAATGTTGATGTAGATGGGTTTGTTTTGCGCGAATGACGTTAGTGTCAATGCAAAGAAAGCGACGAATAATAGGGTAAGTTTTTTCATGTGTATTGAGGGTTTAAGTGAAGTCCGTGTACAGATTGCACACGGACTTGATAGGTTTTATTTTTTCGTTTTTTCTCTTGAGAATTGCGTAATTGAATTAATCTTGCCTGCTAAGTCGAAGCCAAATAATTCCATCAAATCCTTATCCCAAACCGTTCCGTCTTTCATTACACGTTTCTCTGTCGAGTATACCAAAATGCCAGAAGCAGGATCCGTATTGGTTAATTTAAAAGGAAGAATTAATCCCAGTTTCCAATCCAGGGATTTGTATTGAGCAAAAATGCCGGGGATCATATCCTTGGTCATTTTTATCTTGGAACCATCAAATCCTTCGATGGTCAATTCATCTGCTATTAAAGATGTAAAACCTTGCACATCCATAGCATTATACGCTTTTGCAAGATTTTCCATCGCAGCGATTTCGCCTCGGTTTGAAAACTGTAAAGAACTTCCATCTGATTCAGAACCGGGTTTGCTTGAGATGTATTTTCCTCCTGATGTTTTACCATATTCATTTGTTGCAGGAATATTAACATACTGCTGCATATTTGAAATTTTGCCGGCTTTATCAATATAAAACAACTCAAATAAATTCAAGTTTTGTTTCGAACCATTTTTGAAAACGCGCTCTTCTGTTGACTGAACCATAACAATTTCACCACTGGAACCTTGAATTTTGATAGGTAACATGGCCATGGGTTTGTTGGTCACCGATTTTAACGTTGCCATGCTTTTTTTATGACTTTCTCCGCCAGTTTTCACAAATTCATCTGACCATAACGCCACTTCAGCATCGTGATCAACAGCGTTATAAGCTTTTGTTGCTTCTAATACGGTGTTCATGTTTTTGTCAGATCCTAATTGCATGGGTTTTCCTTGGTTATCACCAACAAAAATTTTTCCAGCGGTTTGGGCATTTGCCATAAATGTAGAGGCAATAAATGCGCTCAGTAATACGAGTTTTTTCATGCGTTTTTTGATTTAATTAGTTTAATGCAATAAGTGAAGTTTGATTCGAGTATGGAATAATTCCAAGTAGGACTTTGTACCCTTTTGCATTTTTGGGAACAGATTCGGTTCCCATTATCGTAACAAGCGGGTTTGCTTTCGATAGATTTGAGAAAACTAAACCTGTAAAAAATGAAAAAAATCGTATTGTTTCTTTTTGCGGCGGCAACCTTATGGTCTTGCACGACACAAAGTGAACTCAATGAAAAATTAGAAGAAGCTAACATCGCATTCTATTCGCGCGTTTGGGAAGTTGCGATAAATGAGGGACATGTTAATATCTTGGATACCGCTTATGCTGATAATGTGGTTTTGCACACCGTTCCTGAAACAAAAGGGAAGGCGGCTTCCAAAGCTTATTATGAAAATTATGTGACGGGTTTTTCAGACCGTGAATTTATCATCAAAGAGACTTTTGCATCTGGAAACAAGTTGGTAAAATACTGGCAATTTAAAGGAAAGCACACAGGGAATTTCTTTGGTATTCCTGCCACTGGAAAATCAGTGGATGTCATCGGTTGTACGATAGCCACGATTATCGGGGAAAAGATTACCGAGGAACGAGATTTTTTCGACAATCTTGAGTTTTTTAGGCAGTTGGGGATTAAACCTTAATTTAGATGAAGTAGATAATTTGGAAAGCCTAGTGCATTTTGCATTAGGCTTTTTTTGTTTTTATGTAAGCCGAAGGCGTAACTCCTTGGCGTTGTTTAAACGCGTCAATGAATTTTGAGCGGGATTGAAATCCTACCATGGTTGAAAGCGCTTCAATCGTATATAACTTTGCGTGGCCATCATTGATTAGTTGGACCACATGATCAATCCGTTGGTCATTTTTCCATTCCCCAAAGGTCTTTTTCAGTTTGGCATTGAGATAAACAGATAGATTTCTTTCGGAAATTTTCAGGTCAAAAGACATTTGAGACAGATTGAAATCCTTTTTTATGAATGGAAGCTCCACTAAATATTGGGAAATTTGGTGGTCTATTTCAATGTATTCATCGAATGATTTGGCAGGTTTTGCTAAACTGGATTTAAACTTCTGTAAGGTGCTTAATGAATCAAATTCAATGGAATAGGATATGTTCCCGTACAAGATGTTGGGAAATAGAAACAGAAAGAAGTTTTGAACAAAAAATCCCCCGCCACATATCGTGAAGAAATGTTCTTCGCTAAAGAAACTATGGGAAGAAATTCCTAAAAAATAGACCGGTTTGATATACAGGGTGATCATATGACCCAAACTTGTTCCTGCAATAACCACTTGCAGAATAATTAAAATGAAAAACCAACGCTGTATAATGGGATGGTTAGTTGGGATACTTCCATATTTCTTAAGTAATATTTTTTTGTTCCTCAAAAAGTAGCCAATGGATAAGCATGCGTAAAATATTACGTGTATGGAACGCCCATAGAGTAGTTGTTCGAAAGTTACCCAGTTGAAGTTTAAGCTATAATCCTCTGTGTAATTGACGATTTGGTGCGCCATTTGGGTCTTGATGTTCAGTGGCAGTAGCGTGAAGGGTAATGTGGCAATCCCAACAAAAACAGCTGGAATTAAATGAATGGTGTCAAATAATTGGAAATCCTTTTTCTCGGAAACCGTATGTTTAACGTAATAAAATAAAGTGGGGCCCAGCAAAAAGGAGAGCGGAAGAAAGTGTACAAAACAAATGCCTTCCCAAAATTCATTTTTGCTGTAATGCAGTCCAAAATAGACCATGACAACTAAATTGCAGCAAAGGAAAAAAAGCGCCAAAAAGATGTTAGACCTGTTTAATGAACTCAGGTAGTATAACAGGATAAATGAGGTAAAAATACCGAACACGGGGGCAAGTATTTCCAACTTACGTAAATTATGGTTGTCGCAAGATAGATAAATTGCACCGATTTCGAATTCTTTAGCTTTGGCAATCCTCCAAGGTTTGCCAAAGCTAGCGGTTTTTGGAGTATGGGAAGTAGGGCCAACTTATAATCTTGGCCAATTTATTGGTAATCGAATTTCTGTAAAACAGACTTTCGTTTTTCACCACTACCTTTGGCAAACCTTGGAGGATTGCCAAAGGTAAAGGAGATTAGGATGCGGTAATCGCATAACAGGAAGACGCATTGAATCCCAGCCAATCCGCCTTCCATAGAGCACCTTGCAAGGAACTGATAACCACATAATCGGTCGTTTCTTGTTCCTTGTATTCAAGTCCCTTTGATTCAATCAATAAAGAGAAATGCTCCAAATCATCCCAATTCATGCAGCCAAAACGAATGAGTTCGTCATCCTCCCGCAAAGACCGATTCGGTAAGTCTAATTTGAATTGCTCGATACCCCCTTGGTATTTTGCTTCCAATGTACTTTTTAGTACAACTAAGTTGATAAATTCTAGTTCGATTGCCATAGAAGTAAAACTACTCAGTTTTTGAATGTCATAAATACCTGGGTAATTATTTTGGTGACAATTTTTACCTCATTTATTGCCATCGCTAGCAAGCAGCTACCTCTGCTTCATAGCTTTACTTATAAAGCTGTTATTTCGAAAGACCACCTCAGAATTGTGCAGGGAATAAACGAATTTGATAACGGGATTATCTATTAAACGGTCATTCTTTTTTCTTTTAAATCAATTATCTTTGGAACTATTGCAAAAGAGTAAAGATGAAAGTAAAATACATTGTTCTGTTCATACTAACGGTTTCAGTTAGAATCCAAGCACAAAGTCCCTTGGACTCCATGATGCAAAATGCTGAATCTTTGGGTTTAAAATCTTTGGACTACCAATATAAACTCGGTGATACCTTAGGAGCAAAAAAAGCCATCAAACGATTTATGTCTGATTTGAAGTTTGGCAAACAGCCAGATCTTCGATTTCAAGGATATGATTTTAAACTCGGAAGAGAAGCCTTCCAAAATCAGTATGATTTAATTTGGCGAAATCCTATAATTAAACAATTAGCACAATATCTAATTGATGAAAATAAGGAAGTGAGTCAAATCCTCCAAGCCCTGCATGATTCTACGCAATACAGCCCCGCGAAGAGGCAATTATTAATCAAAGCGGCGAACGAATTTCGTTGGATAGCCGCCGTACGTTCAAGCCATAACTTGGTTTTAGTCAATATCCCCTCCACGACGCTCAAGGCCTACGAATCCAATAAACAAGTTATGCAAATGCGGGTCGTTTTAGGAAAACCTTCTCGTCCCAGTAAAACGCTGTCAAGTAAATTGAGAACCATGGTTCTTACCCCTACTTGGAGTGTGCCACGCCGCATAAGTACTGATGAAATCCTTCCTAGGGTCAAGAAAAATGTTCGATTTTTAGCTGCAAATCATTACGAGGTTTTTGATATCAATAATCAAAAAATTGATCCGTCAACTGTCGCTTGGAATGATTTGAGTAAAAATAACTTTCCCTATGCGATTCGCCAACGATCCGGGACATGGAATTCCTTAGGGCTTCTAAAAATTCAATTCGATAATCCTTTTAAGATGTACCTTCATGATACCTCTCAAAAGTATTTATTTGCGCGTGAAAAACGCTTTTATAGCCATAGTTGTATACGCCTCGAAAACCCCAAAAAGCTTGGCGCTTGGTTAATGAAGCCCAATTCTGCTGTCGTAGACCGACTAAGTAGCAAATCGAATTATTACGATAAACAGCCAAGCTACTACGCAATTAAACGTGAAATCCCGGTAGTGATTTGGTATAGCCAAGTCGACTTTGACGAAAAAGGGAATCTGAAAATCTATCCGAATATCTACGGAAGAAATTAGATTTTATAATATTGCTCCCATCCTTTGCGTGGTGCCGGTCCTACGAGTAATTGATTCGCCAATTTATTATTGGTAATCAATTTGGTTTCCCGATTGAATTCCAAACGTGCATTTAACTTCTGAGCTAAAACACCCAACGAGAAAACTTGACTCAATGGTCCCGCAATCGCGAATGGCGAACGCGTTTTTTCCTGACCCATGCATGCTTTCAAGAAGTTGGCATAATGATTAGATGGACTTTTCTGTACCTCCGGAAGTTTCAAGTCCTTTCCTGCATCCCCTAAAATAGATAAGGTTGATCCATGTGATCCTCCTTTGAATGTCAAATCCTTGCCATAAATGATTTTCCCAGGATTTAGTTTGGCAGGTTGAATTTTGCCATTACTTGCCGGCGGGATATTCGGATCTAATTCCGTCGTACCAAAATTAGCTGGCACCGGTGGTATGTTGTTAAGCCCATCATACCAGGTAATATCCATGGCCGGCATGTCTTTGCGGGATGGGAATTTAAACTGAATGGTCGAAGACATCGGATAGAAGAAGTCATTATGACCGTCAGCCCGCAACATATTGATTTCTGAAGGTAAGCCTAAATCCAAAAATTCATGTGCTGTATCCATAATATGCGCACCCCAGTCACCTAATGCTCCCAATCCATAATCAAACCAGCAACGCCATTGGCCATTGACAAAGTCTTTTTGGTAATCATGTGGCTGAACCACACCTTGCCAAATATCCCAATCTAAGGTACTCGGAATCGCTTCTGCTGCTGGGAATTTTTTGATATTGGGGTCCCAACTGTGCCAGCGACGCGGGGAATTCATATGAGCCGTCATGGAGGTTACATCTTTGATGATGCCTGCCTCTTTCCATGCCTTGAATTGGAAATAATTTGCTTCTGAGTGTCCCTGATTACCCATTTGTGTAACCAAAGTTGGATGCTTACGAGCCGCAGCCATCATAAGTTCAATTTCATGGAAGGTGCGCGCCATCGGCTTTTCCACGAACACGTGCTTGCCCATGCTTAAAGCCATCATGGTAATGGGAAAATGGGAATGATCTGGAACACCTATGGCTACAGCTTCAAATTGATTTCCCATCTTGTCAAAGAGTTGACGGAAATCTTGAAAACGCGGTACATCAGGGAATTTTTGTAAAACCTTCAAGGTTTGTGGGGCCCCCATATCTACGTCGCAAAGTGCAACTATATTACATAGCCCTGTATTGTATAATGACATGACATCTGAACCGCCTTGATTTCCAATTCCAATACAGACTAAATTGACTTTATCACCCGCATTTTTCGAAATAAATGACGGGAAAGCCGCTGCCGAAGTTAATAATGCTGCATTTTTCAGAAAGGCTCTGCGAGAAGATTCATGTACTTGATTCATAGCTTATTATACGTTTATAATCCTTAAAGGTTGAAATACAATAAATATACTTAATCCGATAGTTCAATGCTGCAACGCTCGTCTTTACATTGCGTTTTCATGTCCGCTAATTTCAAATTGGATTTCAATATCTCCCGTTTTTCTTGAGATAATTTGCGGATTATTTTACCCTCACAAAAACGTTGAACCTGCTTTTGTGTTTTTAAAATTAAGCCGGGAACTTCGGTCAGGTTGCCCTGCTCATCTTTGGCAGCCATGGTGAAATAGCAAGAATTCGTATGGCGAACAATGCCGTCTCTTGGATTAAATGATTCTACACGCATGCCCACAATCATGGTTGTTCGGCCCACATAATTAACAGAGGCCTTGATTTCAACCAAATCACCCACTTCTACCGGACTTTTAAATTCCACCCCCTCCACGGAAACCGTTACTCAATATTGATGGCTATGTTTAGCCGCGCAGATGTAAGCGACTTTGTCTAATAAAGATAAAATGATTCCACCGTGTACTTTTCCTCCAAAATTCGCTTAGGAAGGTATCATTAATTCGGTATAGGTGGTTTGGGAATCTCGAACTTCTTTGTAATTCATCATGTAAAATTCAGCTAGATGCTTTTAATACTTAGCAAGTATTTGTTTCTTGCTTCTACATATTAAAGATAGCCTTTTAAATTATGAAAAGAAGAACATTTTTAGCCTCAACACCCTTGCTTGGTGCTTTAGGTGCCT
>NZ_JBIIQN010000048.1:0-11728 GCF_044342065.1 Aquirufa sp.
ATCAGGCATGATTTCTGGCGGTCGAGTGGAGCAACACATTGCCGACAACATATCCAACAGTTATGCAACAATTCTTTTGATTGGTTATTCAGCTGAGGGGACTTTAGGTAGGCAATTATTAGAAGGTGCCGATTTTATTAGAGTCAAAGACCGGGAATATAAAGTGAATGCACAAATTCGAAAAATTGACGTTTTTTCTGGTCATGCCGATCAAACTGGTCTTTTAAAGTTTGTTTCAAATCAAAAGATAGAGAAACTTAAAACGGTTTTCCTTTCCCATGGAGAAGAAGAAAGTATGTTGGAATTTCGTGATGAAATTATACGTTTAGGTTTTTCAAATGTTATTTTACCAGATAAGTCTGAAACTTTCACACTTTAATCTTTAATTTTGCCTTTGTAATTTATATCCAGCATGAGAACATTATTAGAATTTGAAAAGCCTATCGCAGAATTAGAGGATAAATTGATTGAAATGCGAAAATTGGCCTTAGAAAATAATGTAGACGTTACCGGTGCTGTTGCATCCCTAACCGATAAAATACTAGAATTGAAAAAGGAAACATTCGCTAATTTGACTCGTTGGCAACGTGTTCAATTGTCTCGTCATCCTGATCGTCCATATACATTTGATTACATTGAAAGTATCTGTACGGAGTTTATTGAGATTCATGGTGATCGTTCGGTTGCAGATGATAAAGCCATGGTAGGAGGGTTTGGTAATATAGATGATGATTTTTCCGTGATGTTTATTGGCCAACAAAAAGGTCGAAATACGAAACAACGTCAGTATCGGAATTTTGGTATGCCCAATCCCGAAGGATATCGTAAAGCCTTACGTTTGATGAAAATGGCAGAGAAATTTAATAAACCTGTTGTTTGTTTTATTGATACGCCCGGTGCTTTTCCAGGTTTAGAAGCAGAAGAGAGAGGACAAGGTGAAGCAATTGCCCGAAACATTCGCGACATGTTTATGCTTAAGGTCCCTGTAATTTGTATCATTATCGGGGAAGGTGCTTCTGGTGGTGCGCTAGGTATTGCCGTAGGTGATAAGGTTTTAATGATGGAGAATACTTGGTATTCTGTTATTTCTCCTGAATCCTGTTCTTCCATTTTGTGGAGGAGTTGGAATTATAAAGAACAAGCTGCTGAAGCCTTGAAATTAACAGCTGAGGATATGTTATCAAATGGACTTATCGACGGAATTATTCCTGAACCATTGGGTGGCGCCCATTTAGATCCTATTGCAGCTGCCGCTAAAGTAAAATCTGTTATAAAAGAAGAATTAGCTAAATTAACTAAAATGGACGCGCAAGAACGAATTATGGCTCGTATCGAGAAATTTGGTAAGATGGGTGTTGTTGTCGAATAGTTCATGAAAAAGCCCATTGCGCTCGTATTTGATTTAGGAAATGTTTTACTTCCAATTGATTTAGATAAGACCTATGAAGCTTTTGCTTCCTTTTCAAATCAATTTAATGCTGAAGAAATTAAGCATGTTACGCTTGAAGAAGGTCTCTGGGTAAAATATGAAGCGGGTTTGCAGTCTGATAAGGAGTTCGAAACTTTTATTGTGGAACGCTTCAACCTAACGTGTACGAGTGAACAGTTTCAGCAAGCTTTTAATGCATTGTTATTACGCTTTTCTAAAGATAGTTGCGAATACATCAAGCAATTAGGGTTAAAATTTCCAACGTATTTATTAAGTAACACGAGTCGTATTCATTCAAAGGAATTTTTAGATTCTTCATTTCCTAATTTTGAGCTTTTTGACTCATTTAAACAAATTCATCTTTCCTATGAGATGGGATTTGTGAAGCCAGATCCGCGTATCTATTTACAAGTTATCGATGAAAATCAGTTGCATGGTCATCATGTTGTTTTTTTTGACGATAATGTAAATAATATTGAGGCAGCTAAAAAAATAGGTTGGGATGCTATTTTAATTAATCCTGTCACCTCTATTCAACAAATTCAACACCATATTCAATCCGTATGTTAGTATCCAGTCCAATTTTTGATTTCTTATTTAACGCTGCAGGCTGGAAGCTTGTAGGAAATATCCCTAGAGATTTAAAAAAGACCGTGGTTATTGTTTGTCCTCACGCAACGTGGAAGGATTTTCCTGTAGGTTTAGGCGCGCGTTCTTTATTGCGATTACCCATTTTATATTGGGGAAAAAAAGAACTATTTGATGGGATTTTTGGTGGTATTTTTTCATGGCTAGGTGGTTATCCTGTGGATCGTTCTAAAAATACTAACCTAGTAGGCTCAATTGTTGACATTTATAATAGTAAAGACACCTTCCACGCTGTTTTAGCCCCTGAAGGTACAAGAAAGAACGTTGACAAATTAAAGACGGGTTTTTATCACATAGCGGTTCAAGCTCAAGTTCCAATTATCATGATTGCTTTTGATTATGTTAATAAGGAGATTAAAATTCGGGATGCTTTTTACCCAACGGGTGATTTTGAAGTAGATAAGAAAGAGATCGCCAAATATTATGCTACGATACCAGGTGTTCAAAAATCGTGGATACAGAATTATTTGGCTGATTGAGCAGCATTTACTAGTAATTCAGCTGTTTTTTGCGAAGCACCTGACGGCCCGATTACTTGTAAGAGCTTTTCATAATCATTTAGCTGCTCTAGTCGAGCCTCAGCATCTTTAGCTAAAATATTCTGTAGGTGTAATTGAATGTGTTGGCTTGTAAATTGTACTTGAATTAACTCAGGTATAGCCAATTTGTCTAATATGATGTTGACTAAGGAGATGAATTTTATTTTCACTAAGAGTTTTGCTAGCGAGTAAAATAACCAATCCGTTTTATATACAACGACTTGTGGTACCTTGAATAAGGCTGTTTCTAATGTGGCTGTTCCTGAGGTAACCACGGCCGCTTGTGCATGACTTAATACATCATATGTTTGATTGTAGAGTACACGAATAGGGTAGTTGGCATACAATTCGCGCCATTCTCTTATGCCCGCAACGATAAACGAGATTTGCGGATTTTCCTTTGCTAGTTGGGCAAACACAGGCAAGGCACTTTTTATTTCCTGTTTTCTGCTGCCAGCTAATAAAGCGACATAGGGCAGGGTAATATTTTCTCTTTGGAGAAAGTCTGCAGTGGCTTGGAAGCTAGACACGGCATCTTGTAAAGGATTTCCTACATAATACGTGTCTATTCCTTTTTCACTGAAAATTTGTTGTTCAAAGGGAAATATGACATACAGTTTATCTACCCATTTTTGAATATCACTTATTCTACTTTTATTCCATGCCCAAACTTTAGGGGCAATATAAAATTGCGTATGGAATCCTTTACGTTTCGCAATTCTTGCGGCCTTTAAATTAAAGCCACCATAATCAATAAAGATGATGGTGTCCGGTTTGAACTCGTCTATTTCACTTCCAAACTTGGTAAATAATCCTTTGAGTCGCTTGATGTTTTGTAAAACACCCAATAAACCCATAATGGCTAATTCTTTGTGGTGAATAATAATTTCAGCTCCCTCGGCTTTCATTCCATCTCCACCCCAAGCTTTTATCTGTGCATTTGAATCAAGTTTTTTTATTTCATGGATTAAATTTGATCCATGTAAATCACCTGATTTTTCGCCTGCCAGAATAAAATATTTCATGCCTATTCTCCGTAGTATTCAACGGAATTTTTGTTGGTTTCAATAAGGTGTAATTTGTGTAAGGTAGCCGTCTTGGAATAATTTTGGATTTGTGGAGCCAAAATCTTCCAAAATTCCATGATTAATACTTCACAACTTGCCAATTTCCCTTCCATAAAATCTACATCAAGGTTTAGATTTTTATGATCTACTTTGTCGATGATTTCGCGTTTAATCAAATCACCTAGTGTTTTTAAATCAAAAACAAATCCTGTATCTGGATCGGGGAGGCCCTTAACGGTAACAATTAACTCAAAATTATGGCCGTGCCAATTATTGTTGGCACATAAGCCAAATACTTCGTGATTTTTTTCTTCGGACCATGCTGGATTGAAGAGCCGGTGAGCGGCATTAAAATGTTCCTTTCGGATTACGTATACCATTGTTTTCAGTTTTTGTGAAGGATGTCTGGGAAAACATTAGCAGACTATCCAAATATTGAACAAAGGTACAAAAGCTATTCAGAATATGTGTAGATTTGTTGCTTTAATAGCTTAAATATGATTATTGTTACTGGTGCAGCCGGTTTTATAGGTAGTTGTCTGATCGCTCGGCTAAATGAATTAAATTTCAATTACATCATTGCTGTAGATGATTTTTCTTTTCAGGAGAAGAACAAAAACCTAGATGGCAAGCAGATTAAGGAACGTGTTGAACGTACCGAATTGGCTCAGTGGCTTGATATACACTTTAAGGAAGTTGAATTTTGTTTTCATATTGGCGCGCGTACAGATACCACTGAATTTAATAAGGCTATTTTTGATGAATTGAATCTGGATTATTCCAAAATGTTGTGGAGTAAATGCATCGCATATCAAATTCCTTTTGTGTATGCCTCGTCTGCTGCCACCTATGGTTTGGGTGAACGGGGTTATGATGATGATGAATCTTTAATACCTCAATTAAAACCGTTGAATGCTTACGGAGATTCTAAAAATGATTTTGATATTTGGGCGCTCCAACAACCTACAAAACCATTTTTCTGGGCTGGTTTGAAATTTTTTAATGTTTACGGTCCCAATGAATATCATAAAGGTCGTATGGCTTCCGTAATTTGGCATGCTTTTAATCAAATAAATGAGCGAGGTAGTCTACGTTTGTTTAAATCACATCGAATAGATTATGCTGACGGAGAGCAAATGCGTGATTTTATTTATGTTAAAGATTTGATTGCTGTATGTATATTCTTAATGGAACATCGAAAGAATTCAGGAATATATAATTTGGGTACGGGGATTGCGCGTTCATTCAACGATTTAGGAAAATCAACTTTCCATGCGATGAATAAAGCGGTTGATATTAGCTACGTTGATACGCCAGTTGATATTCGCGATAAGTATCAATATTTTACGGAAGCGAATATGCAGAAATTACGCTCAATTGGATACGAAAATGAATTTTATACCTTAGAAAATGGCGTGAAGGATTATGTACAAAACTACCTTATTCCTGCGAAGTATTGGTAAGTTTTTTGATTCCTTCTTCAATGAATCCTTGGCCATAGGCCAACAGTTGGATGTTGGCCGCTATTAAACCTAAAAGACTTACTTTTAGACTTTTTGTTTGCCTAATTGCGTCTAGGAATATGGCTAACCAGTAGAGGATTAAACCTATGAACAACAGGTTTCCTATGCTCGGAATCAATATATTTAATACCATCGTATTCCAAAAATATATAAAGTAACAAGCAGGAAAGAAGTGAACCCATTTTAATTCGGCAGGAAAAAACCGGCTGATGTTTATTCTTGCTCGACCAAAAAAATGAATTTGTTTATAAAATTGTTTGAAACTCGTTCTGCGTTTATGATATATAAAGGCTTTGGGTAAAAGGCCCGACTTAAATCCTTGCTTAATACAACGAATACTGAATTCGATATCTTCGCCCATTCGGGTAAGTAGAAATCCTTTGGTAGCCTCCCAAACTTTACGAGAAATACCCATGTTAAAGCTCCTTGGATGAAATTGACCTCCAACATTACTTTCTTTACCTCGAATTCCACCGGTGGTAAACAGACTTGTCATAGCGAAGCTTATCGCTTTTTGTATGGCTGAAAAACTAGGATGATCTCTATCTGGACCTCCAAATAAATCCAATTTATTACTGGTAACTCCGTCGTAAACTTCTTGTAAATAGTTTGGTTCTATAAGTGCATCTGAGTCAAGAATAATAAAAAATTCCCCTTTAGCTCTTTGAAATGCATAATTTCTCGCGAAACCTTGTCCTCCATTTTCTTTGACATAATAGGATATGGGGACGCTATTTTTAAATTGATTGGCTATTTCTTCCGAACTAATTGTTGAGCCATCTTCAATAACAAGTACTTCGAAATCCGTAAATGTTTGTTTGGTCAAGCATACTACTAATTCATCCAATTCTTGAGGACGATTATACACGGGTATGATGACACTGAAGTACATGCTTACGAGAACATTTCAGTTAAGGTTTCTTCACTAGCCAAAAGAATTTGGTTGATTTCTTCATCTTGGATTGCATCGGAAATAAACCAAGATTCAAACTGAGAAGGTGGCAAATAAACACCTCTGCGAAGCATTCCTTGAAAATATTGTGCAAACAAACTTAAATCTGACGTTTTGGCATCATTGAAATTATTCACGGGTCTTTCAGTAAAGAATAAAGTGATCATGGACCCCAACTGGTTAACAGTATAGTTTTTCCCTAGTTGATTTACTTGTTTTCGTATGCCGTCAGCAATAATTTTGCCTTTCTCTTCTAATCGATCGTAAACTGCTAAATCATTGGTAATTAAATTCAATATAGCTAAACCGGCTGTTGTAGCTAGCGGGTTTCCACTCAAGGTTCCTGCCTGATATACAGGGCCTGAGGGAGCAATCATATCCATTATTTCAGCTCTACCTCCATAGGCACCGACAGGTAATCCACCTCCGATAATTTTTCCCAAAGTGGTTAAGTCTGGATTAATGCCACAAATGCCTTGATATCCGCTTGCTGATTGTCTGAATCCAGTCATTACCTCATCGAATATCAATAAAGCGCCATAATCATTACATAAAGACCTTATTCCTTCTAAGTAACCTGCTGCAGGGATAACCAATCCCATATTGCCCACAATGGGTTCAACAATAACGGCCGCTACCGTATTTCTATTAGCTTCAAATAAATGGCGTAATGATTCTAGATCATTAAAAACTGCTGTTAAGGTGTCTTTGGCTGTCGATTCTGTGACGCCTGGACTATCTGGTGTCCCCAATGTAGCCACGCCAGATCCAGCAGCAATTAAAAATGAATCACCGTGTCCATGATAACAACCTTCAAACTTGATTATTTTGTCTCTTTTTGTATAAGCGCGAGCCAATCGAATCGCTGCCATGGTAGCCTCTGTTCCCGAGTTTACTAAGCGTACTTTTTCAATGGAGGGAACCATTGATACAATCTTTTCGGCAATTAGTACTTCTTTGAGACTAGGTGCTCCAAAAGAAAAACCATCTGATAGGGCTTCCCGTACAGCGTTTTCAATTACTGGATGGGCTTGTCCAAAAAGCATAGGACCCCAAGAACCAATTAAGTCAATGTATTGATTACCATCGACATCATTTAAGTAGGCTCCTTTCGCAGATTGGATGAATATCGGGTTTCCTCCGACAGATTTAAAGGCTCTTACTGGTGAATTAACTCCACCAGGAATTAAGGTTTTCGCTTTTGCGAAATAAGTTGAACTTAATGAATGCATTATTTCTTTTTGCCTTTTTTCTTATCACTTGCTACTTTTTGTTGCTCTTCCATCGTTTTCAATTGCGTCTGAAGATATTCTGAAAAACGTGATTTCTTAGCACCACCACTTGCTTTGATTTTAGCGCGATTCGCTTCTAACAATTCCCTAATCTTATCCTCATTAACAAATTTTCTAATGGCTAATTGCTGGCCTATTGTAACGATGTTTGAAACAAAATAATAGAAACTTAATCCAGCAGGGAAGGAGTTCATAACGAACATGAATATCACTGGTGTAATATAAGCCATCATTTTCATGTTGATGGGTTGGCCTGGCTGATCTGGTGTAATTTGATTATTATAATATCCATATGCCAACTGGGATACCGTCATTAATAAACAGAACATACTAATGTGAGATCCATAGAATGGAATATTGAAAGGTAAATTTAAAATTGAATCAAAAGTAGATAAATCCTCAGCCCATAAAAATGATTCTTGTCGAAGGTTTATCAAATTAGGAAACAACATGAAAACGGCCATTAAAACGGGCATTGTAGCTAGAACGGGGATACAGCCACTTAAAGGATTGACGCCTACTTCCCCATACAATTTCATGGTTTCTTGTTGTACTCGTGCTGCATCATCTCCGATTTTTTCCTTGATTGCCGCAATTTCTGGTGCCAAAATCCGCGTTTTAGCCATAGAAACATAAGACTTATAGGTTAATGGCAACAAAGCCGTTTTAATAATTAAAACCAATACAATGATTAGTAAGCCATAATTGAAAATGATACTTTCTAAGAAGTCAAATAAGGGTACGAATATGTACTTTGTGATGGGTAATAGAAAATCGTAGCTTAATTTAACATTCTTGCTAAATGACGGTGCAACGTTTTTTAAGATTGAATAATCATTTGGTCCAAAATAAAATTTAAAATTTGATTTACCAGCACTTAAATCGCCCATGGGTGCAGTAAGTTGAGCATCTAAGGTTTTTATGGCAATTGTGTCCAACTCATTAGGTGTGGCAGTTAAATTGGCTTTGGTAAATAATGAACCCTGTGGAACCAAACCTGAAAGAAAATATTTTTTCTTAAATGAAACCCATTGGATCGATTGACTTAAGTTTTCATTACTTACGCTACTCGGATTTTCGCTTAAATAATCAAATTCTTCGTCCTCTGTTAGTAAATAATTAATAGTCGCTTTGCGTTCTTCTTGAGCATCTTTTTCAGTTTGTGAGACATTTTCTTTCCAATGAATGAAGTATTCATTACCTGTTAGCTCAGGCGCTATGGCTTTGGCATCTATTCCATAGGCTAATTCATAGCCAGTCTCTGGAAGGGAGTACGTTTGAATTACATTTTTACCTGATGGAAGGGTAGTGGTAAATGTAATTTGGTTTTTGACCTGCGAAGCTTGATAGATTAATTTTCCTAAGCTTAGTTTTTGACTATTGGTTGGTACCTCAATATCAAATACATCTTTTTGGGAATCAAATAATACTATTCCTGTATTCTTTCCTGCGATATAATTTTTATAGCTTTTGTATTTTTTAAGCTCAACTGAAATTAATTTCGCTCCTATATTAGAGACAACGACACGTAGGTTTTCATTTTCTAGCGTATACAATTGTTCCTTAACTTGCTTGACTGTATCATTACTTACTGAAGCCAAGGTTTCTTTTTTGGGCTCTTTTTTTACAGCTAGAGTATTGACAACTTCTTTTTTATCTTGTACAGGCTCCTGAGGAGCGAAAAAATATTGATAGCCAAGTAACATGGCCATAATGAGTACGATACCTGATATTGAATTCTTATCCATAATTAATTAGTATGCTACTTTGAGTTTTTTATAAATGGGACAGCATGTTGATAAGCCGCCTTAATAAATTGTACAAATAAAGGAGATGGAGCTTCTACAGTCGACTTATATTCTGGATGAAACTGTACTCCTACAAAAAATGGGTGATTAGGCAATTCAACAATTTCTACCAAATTAGTATCCGGATTAATACCAGAAGTTACCATGCCTGCTTGATGAAATTTGTCTAAATAATCATTATTGAATTCATAACGATGTCTATGGCGCTCTTGAATTAAGCTTTTGCCATATATCTTGAATGCTGTGGTACCTTTATCAATTTTACAAGGATAAGTACCTAATCGCATGGTGCCGCCTTTTTCTGACACATCTTTTTGAGAATGCATAAGATCAATAACGGGATATGTTGTTTCTGGATTCATTTCGAATGAATGTGCATCTATTAAGCCTACCACATTTCGAGCAAATTCAATGACAGCACATTGCATCCCTAAACATATGCCTAAAAATGGAATATTGTTTTCGCGGGCATATCGTACTGCATTTATTTTACCTTGAATACCTCGCTCTCCAAAACCCGGGGCTACTAATATGCCATCTAAACCTGCTAATGATTCCTCGATGCTATCCTCAGCTGTTTCAGATGAAATCCATTTTACATTAACTTTAATTTCATTGGCAACACCTGCATGAATGAATGCCTCCGCAATAGATTTGTAGGAATCTTTTAATTCAACATATTTACCAACGAGTCCTACGGAAATTTCAAATTTTGGATTTTTCAATTTATCCAAAAAGTTTGTCCAGGCGCTTAAGTTGGAATCCTTATCATTGTATATATCAAGTTTATACAAAACACGGCTATCCAATTTCTCTTCTTTCATCAACATCGGGACATCGTAGATTGTCTCAGCATCTCTGGCTTCAATAACATCTTGTTCGGAAACGTTACAGAACAAGCCAATCTTCCTCTTCATTTCTTGAGGGAGAGGATGTTCAGTACGACAAACCAATATGTCAGGTTGAATTCCTGACTCAGATAATTGTTTAACTGAGTGTTGGGTAGGCTTCGTCTTTAATTCTCCTGCTGATGCTAAATAAGGCACAAGGGTTAAATGGATAAATAAGGTGTTTTTCTCGCCTAAATCCCACTTCAATTGTCGGGCTGCTTCAATAAATGGCAATGATTCTATATCACCTACGCAACCTCCAATTTCGGTAATTACAATATCAAATTTGCCCGTTTCACCTAGTATTAAGATATTTCGCTTGATCTCGTCTGTAATATGTGGTACAACTTGAACGGTTTTACCTAAGTAATCTCCTTTACGCTCTTTAGTGATTACGTTATGATATACACGGCCAGTTGTTATATTATTTGCTTGACTCGTAGGGGTATTCAAAAAGCGCTCATAGTGGCCTAAATCTAAATCTGTTTCTGCACCATCGTTTGTTACATAACATTCACCATGCTCATAGGGATTCAATGTTCCTGGGTCAATATTTATGTAAGGGTCAAATTTTTGAATCGTGCAAGTTAGCCCCCTTGCTTGTAATAACTTGGCTAAAGAAGAGGCAATGATGCCTTTCCCTAATGAACTTGTTACTCCGCCCGTAACAAAAATGTACTTCGCTTTTTTATTGTTCCCCTTGCCAGACATTTTTTTAAATAGTGTTTATTGGTTACGGGTAACAAAGATACGAATAATAACCACATCGAATTAATCCTATTTTTATTTTATCTTGCATTGTAGATAGTTTTTTAAATAATTTATGTCGCTCCAACTTTTTTCTGCTTCTGCTGGTTCCGGTAAAACCTTTACTCTGACGATAGAGTACATTAAATTAGCCTTGCGCGAAGTAGAGAATCGTGGATATTTCCGTCGTATTCTTGCTGTTACGTTTACTACCAAAGCTGCTGAAGAAATGCGTTCTCGCATTATTGATTTTTTGAATCATATTTCTTTTGTCAATACACTACCAGCGGATAAACAAGTTGATGTCCGTCGCATTATCGAAATTATTCAAGATGCTTATAGACAAGATAATATTTTGATTTCCGATGAAGAATTAATTTACAGGGCCAAAAGAACGCAACAACAAATTTTACAAGATTATGGGCTCTTTTCGGTTATGACAATCGATAGTTTTGTCCAAAGATTAAGCTCCACATTTATCGAGGAGCTAAATTTGCCTAGCCAATTTGAAGTATTATTGGATTCGAATCAATTAATGGATCAATTGCTTGATCAATTATTAGATAAAGTTAATCAGCATGGTGACCCTGTGATTTGTAGCCTGATTATTGATTTTGCTAAATCGGAAGTGGGGGAAGGGAGGAGTTGGAATATGCTACGTCAAAATCTTCATGATTTTTTAAAAATATGTCTTAATGAAGATTACTATGCAATTAAGAAGGATATGGATGAATTACGAATTCCTGATTTCCTTCAAATTGAAAGACAGATAAAACAAAAGTTAGATGAAGTTAATGCGGCATTGATTTCGTTGGCAGAGCAATTTCTACTTG
>NZ_JBIIQN010000025.1:0-37450 GCF_044342065.1 Aquirufa sp.
AGGTAACATCTCCATTCACACCGAGAATATTTTTCCCATCATCAAAAAATTTCTCTATTCGGACCACGAGATTTTCCTTCGTGAGTTGGTATCCAATGCGGTAGACGCCACCCAAAAAATCAAACGCTTGAGTTCTATTGGTGAATTCAACGGTGAGTTGGGTGAGTTAAAAGTTCAGGTAAGCTTCGATAAGGCGAAGAAAACCATCACGATTTCAGATAATGGAATCGGGATGACGGCCGAAGAAATTAAAAAATATATCAATCAAATTGCCTTTTCAGGCGCAACAGAATTCGTTGAGAAGTACAAAGATCAAGGAGAAGACAAGGGCATCATCGGTCATTTTGGCTTAGGTTTTTACTCAGCCTTTATGGTGGCCAAAGAAGTTGAAATTATTTCCAAATCCTACCAAGAGGGCTCAACAGCTGCGCGTTGGATTTGTGATGGTTCCACCGAATATTCAATTGCTTCGGCGAAAAAGAAAACGCGTGGAACGGATATCATCTTGCACATTGCAGAAGATTCAGAGGAGTTTTTAGAAGAGTTTCGATTAAAATCAATCTTGGAAAAGTATGGCAAGTTCCTTCCGATGCCGATTGAGTTTCAAGAGAAAATCATCAATAACCCAAGTCCGATTTGGACGAAATCTCCTTCCGATTTAACGGATGAGGATTACTTGCAATTCTACGACGAATTGTATCCGATGCAAGAGAAACCCTTATTCTGGATTCACTTAAATGTCGATTACCCTTTCAACCTAACGGGTATTTTGTATTTCCCGAAAGTGAAAAACGAGATGCAATTACAGCGGGAGAAAATTCAGTTGTACAGCAGACAAGTATTCATAACTGACGAGGTAAAAGACATCGTACCTGAATTCTTGATGTTGTTACATGGGGTCATTGATTCACCGGATATCCCATTGAACGTTTCGCGTTCTTTCTTACAAGCAGATTCAAATGTCAAGAAAATCAACTCATACATCACGAAGAAAGTTGCGGATAAATTGGCCGACTTATTTAAAACAGACCGACCAGCATTTGAAGAAAAATTCGCAAATATTGGACTATTTGTAAAGTATGGCATGATTTCCGATGAAAAATTCATGGAGCGTGCGACAAATTTTTGTTTAGTTCAAGATACGAATAATAAATATTTTACGTTGGACGAATATGCTGAAGAGGTTCAGGCAGCTCAAACGGATAAAGAAGGCAATAAAGTCTATTTATACACGACTGATGAACAACAGCAAGATGCCTTTATTCAATCCGCCAAACAAAAAAATTATTCTGTATTGCGACTTGATTCCTTAATTGACAGCCATTTTATTCAAGGGATGGAAGCCAAATTAGAAAAAACGCAATGGAAACGTGTTGATTCCGATCGAATTGATAAATTAATAGACACGGGAATTAATTTAGAAGCTGTCCTGAGTGATACGCAAAAAGAAAGTGTTAAAAAGGTTTTTGAAGAAACCTTAAACGATAAACAAAAAGTCGTAGCAGTCGAGGCTATGTCACCCGAAGATTTACCTGCGATTGTCACTCAAAATGAGTTTATGCGTCGCATGAGTGAAATGTCAAAAAATGGAGGTGGAATGGGAATGTTTGGTGCTATGCCAACAACCTATAACATCACGGTCAATGCTAATCATCCATTGATAAGCAAACTAGCAAGTTTAGAATCAGCAGAAGCCCAAAAATCCTTAGCAAAAGAAATCTCGGATTTAGCTTTACTTTCGCAAAACTTATTAACTGGAGCTGATTTGACCGCATTTATCAAGCGGACCGTAGCGAATCAAAGCTAAAGTTGCGAAACTACATACCCCTAGGCTTTAGCCTAAGGAGATGAGGCAACGTGACGCATCGCTAAAAACCTGAATGTTAGGCATTCAGGTTTTTTTACATTCCCTTACGAACAATGAGTTTTTTAGTGGCTACGGAGCGGCCATCAATGGATAACTGATATAAATACATGCCAGAGGAAAAATCCCTGAGTGAAATTCGCATCGTTCGTTGATCGCGATCAAGGCTAAATTCTTTAACCTGTTCCCCTATCACATTATAAAAACTTAAGCGAAAATCCTGATTACTTGTAAGTTGATAATCAACATCCACAAAGTCTGATGCGGGATTTGGATAAACATGTGAAACTTGAATGCGATCATTATAAAACAAATACTTGTCATTGTTCATATTCTCTTCCACTAATCTGCGCTCAGCGATACCATTCACCGTATTTGTCGATGATGACTTCGCATAGGTTGCTTTTAAGTACTGACTTACAAATGTATTTTGTTTCAAATCAAGGTTAGTCTGTAAATATGGATTAACTTGAAAAGAGCGCTTAGAAAGTAAAATAGGTAAGGTAGGTTTTTGTAAACTACGCTGAATATAAAGCCTAGATTTCGATTTAGCATCTGTTTGTGCGTATAACATCCCAGGCATACATAAGCCAAAGAGACATAAAACAAGCAGGAAATGAAGTAAAAATCGAATCATATCGCTATCGAATATTTAAAGGTAAACTTTTCCTCAATAGAACAATTCAAAATTTACGTAAACGGTTAATATTAGGCGTCAAAATACCTGAAATTAAGGTTTTTTAACACTTGCAGGTGAAGCAACGCGATCTAAAATCATGGATAATGTGGTTTTCTCTTTTGTTCGCCAATTAAATCCATCCAAAAATTCCAATTCTTCTTTCCACTCCTTGGGAGGAACAAATTTGGCCTCCGGTTTCGTGATAAACGAAATCTTATGAACTTTATTTTCCTGAAAAAAAATATTCATCCGACTGCATTCGACTCGATTTAAACCTGTAGTTACCTTTTTTTCATCAACAACATAATAAACGCTTTCGCCATTACCTTCCACCTGAACTTTCTTGAGTCGGGAATCCTCCGAAAACAAAACCCACATTTTCCGTCCTTTGATTTGATTAAAGTGTTCGACTGAATCTTTGGAAATAACAAAAGAATGCCCTCGCAACCGCATTTCATTCATCTTTTGATTTGTCATATACATGGAAATTGAATCTGCTTGCAATTGAGATTCATTTGTCCACAACAAAGGTTTTTGATAAAAATGAATTACCGAATCTTTGGTATCATATCCCAAAGAGTCACATTTACCCGAAAAGTCGGATTTATAAATCAAAACATGGTGATAAGCATATAATTTTCGAGTCGAATCGGTCTTATTTTGCATGGAGACTAGCGTATCAGCTGTCAAATACAAGGTGTCTTTATCGCCAATGTTCCGCATTAAAGCATGGCCATAAACTCGCGTAATACCCGTTTTGCCAGCATATCGACCATAATCGCCACTCAAGATTACCTTTTCCTTTTGGCTTAAAAACTCAACACGACCTCTTGCCACACCGATTTGCGTAGGACTATCATAAAATAATGTATCAGCCGAAAGTATATATTCATCTGTTTTGGCTGTCGACCGACCCGTAAAATTGGAAACCTTCGTCTGGGTATTATAAAATCCTGCGGAGGTTAAAACAGTATCTTTCTTAGTAATGATCTCGGTTGGGCAAATAAAATATGCCTCTTTGGATACCGTATTATATTTTAGTGAGTCCGCCTGTAATCTTCCTCCATCCTTATCCAACACGCGTACTTTTTCTTTGAAGAGAAAATTCTTTGTTACCGTATTGTAAAATCCTTCCCGACTTGATAACGTTGATTTTTTATCTACAATCTTTGCGCCTGTATGATAAACTGCCATCCGAGAATTCAAGTCATAATCGAGCTTACTGGTCGACAAAACAATGGTATGATCATCGAGCTTTACCCTTCCTGAAATAAAGGCTTTTCGGTTATCTCCGATGTAAATTGCGGTATCCCCCGTAATGGTGACCGTATCTGCTTGAATGATTTTCACATGACCGTAGGCCTCTACGTTATTGGTTGTGCTATTTAATACCGCCTGATCACAGGAAAGTGAAGTCGTACCCTGCCTAAGAAATACATGCCCGATCAGGGTTTTGCGCATGATCAAATCTTGTTGAATTCCGTTAAGACTGTCGGCACGAATAACTTCAAGCTGGCTTTGTGCAAAGAGCCAAGTAGGAAGCAGTAAAAAGAAAAAAAGGAATAATCCGTATTTTTGCCGCATGTTCATCGCGAATCGTTAATTTCGCATCATCAATTGAACGCGCAATTTACCAATTTTATGCTGGAAGATTTCATCCATTTTATCCAAAAAGAGAATTTATTTCAACCAGAAGACAAAATTCTTATAGCCGTAAGTGGTGGGATTGATTCTGTGGTTTTAGCAAAGCTATTCTCATTAGCCAAATTCAACTTTGGCATTGCTCATGTAAACTTCGGTTTACGAGCAGAAGAATCGTTGGCTGATGAAGTATTTGTTAAAAAAATCGCCAAATCGTTAAAAGCACCCTACCACACAATTGTATTTGATACGAAAGCATTTGCCGAAAAAGAGAAAATATCGACTCAAATGGCGGCACGTTTGTTGCGTTACAATTGGTTTGAAGAAATCAGGCAACAAGAAGGCTATCAGTACATAGCCACGGCACATCACCAAATGGATAGTGCTGAGACTGTACTCATCAACTTAACTCGTGGAAGTGGATTAGCTGGATTTCATGGTATTCCATTAAAAAATGGGCATATCATTCGACCAATGCTATTCGCCAATCAAGAACAGATTTTTGATTTTGTGGTAGAAAAACATTTGGCATGGCGTGAAGATTCATCCAACGAATCAACCAAATACCAGCGTAATTTCATTCGTCACGAAATCATGCCAAAATTTCAAGAGATCAATGCTACCATTGATGAAACATTGGCACAAACGAGTGAACGCATTCGGGATATAGAAACGTGGATTCAAGAGGAATATGTGTTGTGGAAAGAAGCAAACATCAAAAATGATGCGGCAAACAATTTATTTGTTCAATTGAATCCAAAATCTGCACGAGAAAAAGTTATGCAGCAACGTTGGCTACAAAGCCTAGCTTTTAAAGGAGATCAAGTAGCACAAATAATGAATCATCCAGCTGATAAAGTGGGAAAAATATATGAATCTCCACTTTTTATTCTAAATATTGATCGAAATCAATGGGTGCTTAGCCCGAAAGACCAATCCGAATATAAACCTATCCTCGTACACGAAGACGACGAAGTTATAGATCTTGGAACGCAGGAACTACATATTTATGTAGAAGAAAAAACAGCAGACTATAAAGTTCCCACTGAAGCAAATATTGCTTGCCTCGATGCCGACAGCTTGACTTTTCCTTTAGAAATCCGAAAAACGCAGGATGGTGACTGGTTTTGCCCATTAGGAATGAATTCGAAAAAGCTTATTTCAGATTTTTTAACGGATAAAAAAGTAGCACTTAATATTAAAAAATCAACCTTATTGGTCCTGAGTAAAGGTTCCGTCGCTTGGATAGTTGGGCAACGAATTGACAACCGATTTAAGATTTCAGACAAGACTGAAACGGTGCTTCTATTTGAACTAAAATCAAAAGGGTAACGCTACCTTTGGCAAACCTTGGAGGATTGCCAAAGGTAAAGGAGAAAAAGGACTTTAGATTAGGGGAAACTGATTTTTTACCTGATTAATTTTCTATAAGTTTCAGTCCGGATCGGATCAAGTAAACTTAAGTACGCAAAGGCTTGTTGGCGTTCCGAAACACCTGCCTCATCCAAAATGGAGAAGATTTCATCACTCTTCGAATCAAAAAAAACACGAATACTAGCCGCACCTGGAAGCACCTGATTTATTTGCCGAATCTGCAACAATAAATCCAAGATGCCTTTGCGTGCTTCATCCGGTTTGTCTTTAAATGTATCTAAATACAGGCGATGGTAAGCATAATTAACATCGCGCATTCCCTGAACTTGTTGGTTCATTAAATTCTCCGCAATCGCAAACCTCGAACGAATATCATTCGCATTTCCCCAACCACTTCCAGAATTTTGCGCGAGGTTAGTGAGAATAACCAATTTCTGCACAAAGGGCTCTCCTCCACGCAAACCCATCGAATCATAATGATATGCCAATGACAAATAAGCGTAGTATGCCATTAGGGAGCTGATGTTGTCAATAAAACTATTGTCATTGTAGGTAATTGGATTCCCAATTTGATACTTGAAATTGAAGTTTTTATCAATCATATTCAAAACAATCGTCTCATACGATGTTCCAAAAACAGGCCTTAGGACTTGAATGCGTGCATTTGCTTCAAAATCGCCTTGTGAACTGGCTTTGGTTAAAAGCAAATTGATATTTAACTTAATTTTTTCCTCGGGCGCAAAATTATCATTAGACCAACGGCGGTTTGACAAAAAATCTTGAAGAGTTCGCTGAAGTTCAACGTAAATTTGCGAGGTTCCTCGCTGCTGATCGAGCTGTAATTGCTCGGTATTGATGGTCACTGTTGCCTGCAGTTCTTGGGCTTTCATTTCCCAAGAACCAAGACATAATATCGCGAAAAAAATAATGCGAAGGGATTTCATATGAAATCAAACGAAAAAAGATTAGTTCTCGTCTGTTTCTTCAGTGCGATTTCTGTAATCAATTTTATCTCCCAAAAACTCATCGATTGCAATAGCACTCGGTTTCGGCATCCGCTCATAGTATTTTGAGATTTCGATTTGCTCACGGTTCTCAAAAATCTCCTCCAAATTATCTACAGAAGAAGCAAACTCAGATAATTTACCTGATAATTCCTCTTTCATTTTGCTAGAAATCTGACGAGCGCGTTGTCCAATAATGGAGATAGACTCGTAGGTATTACCTGTCTTTGCAGCAATTTTATCTACATCACGCGTAATGATTGATGGATTGGTTTGGATCTTAGACATCTCTTTGAATTTTAATTAAGGTTGCAAAAATAAGTTAATTTTCTGAAATAAACTATTGAGGACTTGTCGTCAATTTGGATGTATTGGACTTTTCTTTCTCTAAAAGTGCTTTCTGTTCAGCTTCAAGCTTCGCGATTCGCTCCACTTCTTGGTTACTCTTTTCATACATCTTTTCAGCATCTTTTAGAAATGGGCTTTGGGGATACTTATCAACTAAGTCTAAATAAAACTTAGACGCATCTGAATAGCGTTCCTTCTGTTTTGATTCGATGGTACTATTTGCCAAATCAAATTGCGCCAAAACCTTTAAATATGCCATTTCTTCATTAAAATCCGAATCTGGAAAATCACGTTGAAAATTTGTTATTTCAATCACAGATGACTTCAAAGATGCTACATTAAATGAAGACGTCTTGTGATATAACTTCGCTTTTTCATAGGCCTTTCGTTCCAACTTGCGACGTAATTCTCTAATCATATTTGAACATTCGTCCTTAAATTTGGTATCTGGATAATTGTTCAAATAACTCTGTAATTCTTCGATAGCCGTTAATGTTCCCGTTTGATCCAAATTATAATTTGGAGAGTCTTTGTACATGGAATAAGCCGACATGTAAATAGCCTCTTCAGCATATTCGCTGCGAGAAAACACTTCATAGAACTTCTTAAAATGAGCATTAGCAACGGTGAAGTTCCCTAAATTAAAATCGCAATAGGCTTGATAATAGGTAGCCATTTCTTGCGTAGAATCTCCCTTCATTAAGGGAAGTATTTCATCGAATAAAATACCCGCCTTATTAAAATCCTTCTTCTTATAATAATCTACAGCTGCCTTGTACTTTACGGGTAAACTTGCACTCTTACGGAACTTCTCAAACTTACCACATGAACTCAGGCCAAGCAATGCAACAAAACAAATCAGTATACTTTCTTTCAATTTCATAAGCCTCAAATATACGGATTAATTGCGACTAAATTGTAAATGATATAATTGCGCATATAGACCTTCTTGCTTTAATAATTCATCATGCGTACCGCGTTCTTTGATTTCACCCTTATCCATTACTAAAATTTGACTCGCATTTCGGATGGTTGATAATCGATGAGCAATAACAACGGCCGTTCTGCCTTTCATTAATTTCGCAATAGCTTGTTGAATCAACACTTCAGATTCAGAATCTACCGAAGAAGTTGCTTCATCCAAAATAATAATTTTGGGATCATGAACCATAGCCCGAACGAAGGAGATTAACTGGCGCTGACCTACACTCAACGTTGCCCCTCGTTCCATCACTTCATACGCGTAAGCGCCCGGTAACGACATAATAAAATCATGAACTCCCACAGCTTTGGCTGCTTCCTCAATCTTTTCTTGTGAGATACTTTTATCCCCTAAATGAATATTGTAAGCAACAGAGGCGCTAAACAAAAATACATCCTGCAATACGACAGCTATATTTTTTCGTAAACTGTGTATTTCATATTCTGGCAAGGCGATACCATCAATCCGAATAACCCCTTCTTGGCAATCGTACATGCGACCTAACAATCCAATAATAGATGATTTTCCGGCACCTGTAGCCCCTACAATTGCCAACGTTTTACCTGCCGGTACGTTAAAACTAACCTTTTTAACTACCCATTCAGGCTCATTGTAAGCAAAGGTCACTTGATCAAATACAATCTTCCCTTTGACCTGATCAGCAAGCACCTTGCCATTATTTTGAATATAATCCGTAGAGTCCAATAATGTCAAAATACGCTCAGTGGAAACAATACCCATTTGAAGGGTATTGAAACGATCGGCCAACATCCGTATTGGTCGAAAAAAGAGGTTAATAAACATGATAAACGCAGTCAGGGTACCCACCGTTATTTCCTCCTTTAAAATATAGGTTGAAGCCATCCAAACAACAAAACCCGACCCCACTGCTGAGATAACATCGGCAACTGGAAAATAAACGGAATAAGCCAAAATACCTCGAATATTGGCATCGCGATGCTCTTGATTTATCTGATTAAACTTGGCTAATTCACGTTTTTCAGCATGAAATAGTTGGACAATCATCATTCCCGAAATGTGCTCTTGAACAAAGGAATTTAGATTAGCCACAGCAATACGTACTTCATTGAAGGACTTCTTTATATATTCTTTGAAAACGTAGGTAGAAAAAACCATAAAAGGCACTGTAGCAATAATAACCAAGGTTAATCGCCAGTCGGTGTAAAACATCACCCCAATAATCAAAAATAACTGTAACAAATCACCAGCAATGGATGCCAATCCTTCCGAGAATACGTCGTTCAATGTCTCAATATCAGATACGGTCCGCGTCACGAGTCTACCGATAGGCGTTGCGTCAAAAAAAGCTAATTTCAAATCAATGATTTTGGCATAAAGCTGTACCCGAATATCACGAATAACCGTTTGACCTAAATATCCCGCTAAATAACTGGTGGAAAATTGCAAACCCGTTTGACCAAGAAGCACAGCAATCATGATGAAAAACATGCGCAATAAGTCGGCCATTTTGTCCAAACTAACATAATGGTCAAGGGTAAACCGGATCATCAATGGGATAACAGGTGAAATACCTGCCATGCACAGAATCAAAAACACCAGAAACCAGAAGCGGATTTGATAGGGCTTTATGAAACCATAAATGCGTCGGATAATCTGTAAATCAACAATTTTTCCGCTTTCTTTATCTTTCAATGGATTCCAATTTATCGAGTGAACCTGCAGCACAAGTACCGCAACCTTTGGCGCATTGACCTGCCGTTTTACCCCAAAATTGTTGGTAAACTAATCTGCCAAGATAGCATATCGCCGCAGCAAAAACCAAAAAGATCAAAACGTGTTCCATATTCAATCAACAAACCACTTGGACTGCAAAGTTCCTAAAAATTCCTCAAATATTGGTCCTGCTCCAATAATTTCTCCTTCAAAAATTACCGCATCACCTCCACTAAAATTAGAAACACGCCCCCCTGCTTCTTCTATAATAATCTTTCCGGCAGCCACATCCCATGGTTTCAAATTAGCCTCAAAAAAACCTTCAAATCGACCACAAGCTGTATACGCCAAATCAATTGCGGCAGCTCCCATACGACGCAAACCATGAGAGGATCGCATCAATTCTTTTAACAAAGCCAGATAGCGATCTTGGTATGAAAAGTCATAATATGGAAAACCTGTGGCTAATAAACTTTTATTCATTAATGTCTGAGAGGACACGTGTATCGATCGCTCATTTAAAAAAGCCCCTAAGCCCGTAGCACCATAAAACAACTCATCTCGATTGGGTTCATAAATTAACCCCAAAACAGGCTGTTTATTACAAATTAGTCCTACCGATACTGCGTAAATTGGTAAGCGGTGCAGGAAATTAGTTGTGCCATCCAAAGGATCAATTACCCAATAATAGCCGTCGCCTACTTCGCTGTAATCTGAGGCTGATTCTTCTGCAACAAAACCGGCCTCTGGAAAAATGCGCGATAATCCTTCTTTTAATCGGGATTCTGCCGTTTGGTCTACGAAAGATACTAAATCGTTGGTGCCTTTGTACTGAATATCTGCCTCGCCTATATTATTTACCATGGACTGAATCCATAGGCCTGTCTCACGAACAATGGGCTTGGCATTTTCTAGGATGACACCTAAATCAATCATGGCATTTTAGCTATTTTTCTTGCGCCATTTGAAATCCAATCTGACAAAATTTGTTGCGTTTCTTTCAAATATGCGTCTTTAGCGTGCTTATCAGCGTCTTTCTCTTTCTTAGTATTATCTGAGTTCGCTTCATCGGTTCCACCTAGCGCATCCATCACAGATTGAGAATCATCGGGTTTTTTCTTTTGCTCTTCCAACTCTTTTTTGCGCTTTTCAAAATTCAACGAAATGGAGTTTTGATCTTTAATCTTTTTCCAACGCTCAAAATCTTGTTTCAATTTGACCAAATCGGGTTTTGTTTTCAAGCGTACTTGAAAAGCAGTTTGCAATTGAGCTAATGCTGGCCCAACGATGTTGTTTGTTGGCGTATATGATGTTGTAGGAATCATATCCCAAGGCAAAGCGGATGGTTGAGAACTTTCACCAAACTCTTCAGCGGAGAAAGCAGAAGGAAGAGCAAAATCAGGATTAACCCCTTTATGTTGCGTTGATGAACCATTTACACGATAGAATTTTTCTAAAGTGATTTTCAATTGGCCAGCAGGATCTTTTTCATCCATGTAGTTATCTAAATCAATAACCGATTGAACGGTACCTTTGCCGTATGATTGCTCACCTACGATGATGCCACGTTTATAATCCTGAATCGCTGCAGCAAAAATTTCAGATGCAGAGGCAGAAAAACGATTAATCATAATAGCCATAGGTCCGTCATATACTTGAACGGGATCACGATCTACTTCTTGAGAAATTCGGCCATCGGATTGCTTGCGCTGAACCACTGGGCCTTTGGGAATAAACAAACCGGTTAATTCAACGGCCTCAATCAAGGAACCGCCACCATTATTGCGCAGGTCAATTACCAAACCATCTATGCCTTCTTGTTTAAACTCATTCAAAAATTTACGCACATCTGCTGAGGTAGATTTGAAATCAGCTTCGCGTTTACGAGCGCCTTCAAAATCCCGGTAGAACATGGGAATGGTAATGAGTCCAAGTTTATAGGTAGTAGCTCCTTGCTTAAAATTCAAGATTTCTTTTTTTGCTGTTTGCTCTTCAAGCTTAATTTTCTCTCGAACAATCCGCACTTCAGTTGTAGGAGATCCCGTTACGCCAGAACCAGGTAAAATCTTTAAACGAACAACGGTACCTTTGGCACCGCGTATTAATTTAACCGCGTCATCAGTAAACCAACCAATCACATCAACAAAAGCACCGTTATCTCCCTGTGCAACACCCACGATACGATCCTTGGGATTAATTTGCTTGGAACGGAAAGCGGGACCACCCGGAACTAAATCCTGAATGGTTACATAATCACCTTCTAAGCGAAGCGTAGCTCCAATTCCTTCAAAACTTTGCGCCATATCTTTGTTAAACTCATCAGCTGTTTTGGGAATCATGTAGGAGGTATGCGGATCAATACTCTCCGTGTAGGCATTCATAAACACCTGAAAAACATCTTCAGCACGCGTGCGAGCCATATATTTGGCAGAACGCTTGTAGCGATCAGCTAATTCACGCACAGCAGTTGTATCAGCTTTGCCACCAATTTTCCAATCCAACAATTGACGCTTAACGTCTTTTCGCCAATAATCATTCAACTCGGTAGTAGATTTAGCCCATGCCGACTTTTCGCGATCTGGCTGATAACTTTCATCGATTGAAAAATCAACAGGTTGCTTAATGACCTTTTCAATGTAATCGAAACGCTCCATCATGCGTTTTTGATACAAATTATAGATCTGAAAAGCAGAGGTCAAATCCCCTAAGTTCAATTGCTCATCAATAGTAAATCGATATTTTTCAACTTCTTTGATATCAGACTCCAAAAAATACACCTTGTTGGGATCTAAATCTTTAATATACGCATCAAAGATTTTAGATGATAATGAATCATTTACAGGTACTTTTCGGTAATGGTAATTACTTAAAATACCAAAAACCATACGTTCAACTTTCTTTTGGGTTTCAGTAGGTTGAAGATCACCTTTTTGGTAAGTGTCCAACTCGATAGATCCTTGCGTTTTCCCATGAAGAAATACGACAACCAACAGCGAAAGTGGAATTAAAATTGGAAGTATTCTTTTCATATTTTATTCTTTTTCGATAGCAATTAACTCTACTTCAAATACCAAAGCCGAATATGGCTTTATGTTAGGTCCTGCAGCACGAATACCATAAGCTAAATCTTGAGGAATGAACAACTTGAATTTTGAACCTACTGGCATGAGTTGAAGCGCTTCAACCCAACCCGGAATTACCCCCGAAACTGGAAATGAAACGGGCTCTCCACGTTGAATGGAAGAGTCAAATATTTCACCGGTAATTAAAGTTCCATGATAATGCACTTTCACTTTATCAGATGCTGTAGGCTTAGGGCCATCTCCCAACTTAATTACCTTGTATTGCAATCCGGAAGCCGTGGTATTTACAGAATCCTTGGTTTTATTTTCCGCTAAAAACTGCTCACCAGCCAAGCGATTTGGTTCAAATTGTTTAGCCTGCTCAGCCATTTGCTTTGCTTGCTCCTCCATTTGGGCCTTTTGGCTTTTCATCATAAAATTAGACCACACCGTTTGACATTCTTGATCACTTAATAACAATTTTTCACCCAAAGTACCCGATGAAAATCCCTTGGCAAATAACTCAGGATTAACTTTTACATTTTTGGACTTGAGATCTTGGGAAAACAAAACCCCTAAAGCATATGATACAGAATCAATGTCATTTGAAAAATCCTTAACAGGAACTCTTGTAACTGAAAGCGTCAGCTTAGGAACGGTTTTAGGTTTTGACTTTTTCGCAACATTCGATTTTACCTGTCCTACAGAAGCAAAGGCAATAGTACACAACAAGAGTGCAAGTAATTTGATTTTCATATTATTAATTTAATTCCAAACAAAGCCTCGAAGATACAGAAAAATGCCTCTTTTTCAAGAATTTTAACCGCATTTAACAAGTGGCTAATTCGTATCAAAATTTAATTCTTTAAAAAGTCTTATGATTATCGGCATTTTTTTTATTAAATCATGGGAATATTCAAATTTCCTAACTAATTTTGCACCCGAAAATAAATAGTAAAAAGATAACTTTTCATACATAAATTTATGGCATCAGTAAGACCAGATGAGGTTTCGGCGATTTTAAGAGAACAATTATCTCAAGCGAAAACTCAAGCAGAATTAGAAGAAATAGGCACCGTACTCCAAGTGGGTGATGGTGTGGCTCGTATTTATGGACTTTCCAATGTTCAAGCAGGTGAATTAATCGTTTTTGAAAACGGTTTGAAAGCTTTGGCATTAAACTTAGAGGAAGACAATGTAGGAGCTGTACTTTTAGGAGACTCGAGTCAAATCAAAGAAGGTGATACTGTTAAGCGTACCAATTTAATTGCCTCTGTTCAAGTAGGTGATGGTATTCTAGGTCGTGTGGTTAATACATTAGGGGAGCCAATCGATGGAAATGGCCCGATTACTGGTAAACTTTACGAGATGCCGTTGGAGCGCAAAGCACCAGGTGTAATTTTTCGCCAACCGGTTACAGAACCCTTACAATCAGGTATCAAGGCTATTGATGCGATGATCCCTGTAGGCCGTGGCCAACGTGAGTTGGTGATCGGTGACCGTCAAACAGGTAAAACAGCTGTTTGTATTGATACCATTATAAATCAAAAAGAATTTTTCGATAAAGGAGAACCTGTGTTCTGTATTTATGTTGCGATAGGTCAAAAAGCTTCAACTGTGAAGCAAATTGAGCAAACATTGCGTAAATCGGGAGCCATGGATTACACCGTGATTGTATCAGCTTCAGCAGGTGACCCTGCTCCGATGCAGTTCTACGCACCATTTACGGGAGCGGCGATTGGTGAATTCTTCCGTGATACAGGTCGTCCAGCATTAGTTGTATATGATGATTTATCGAAGCAAGCGGTAGCTTACCGTGAAGTTTCTTTGTTATTACGTCGTCCACCGGGACGTGAGGCATATCCAGGTGACGTTTTCTACCTTCACTCCCGTTTATTGGAGCGTGCGGCGAAAATCAACAACTCGGATGAAATCGCTCGTAACATGAATGACCTACCCGAGTCAATCAAAGGCATCGTGAAAGGTGGTGGTAGCTTAACAGCACTTCCAATCATCGAAACACAAGCGGGTGACGTTTCTGCGTATATCCCTACCAACGTAATTTCGATTACGGATGGTCAAATCTTCTTGGAAACAAACTTGTTTAACGCAGGTATTCGTCCAGCGATCAACGTAGGTATCTCGGTATCTCGTGTGGGGGGTAATGCGCAAATCAAGTCGATGAAGAAAGTAGCAGGTACGTTAAAATTAGATCAAGCACAATTCCGTGAATTAGAGGCCTTCGCTAAATTCGGTTCAGATTTAGATGCATCGACAAAATTAACGATCGACCGTGGTCGTCGTAACTTAGAAATGTTGAAGCAACCTCAGTTCGCTCCACAACGAGTAGAAGAGCAAGTTGCGATGATTTATTTAGCGACTACAGGTAATTTAGATAATGTACCTGTGGAAAAAGTTCGTGAATTCGAACAAGATTTCATTCAAGTTTTACGTGCGACGGAGAAAGCTACTTTAGAAGCTTTAGGTCAAGGTAAATACGATGATACCTTAACCGCTACCTTGAAGCGAGTGGGTAATGAAGTAGCAGCTAAATACAAAGCATAAAATTTAGAATACTATGGCTTCCTTAAAAGAAGTAAGAAATAGAATTGTATCAGTCAACTCGACGCAGCAGATAACCAAAGCCATGAAAATGGTTTCGGCTGCCAAATTGCGTCGTGCACAGGATGCTATACAACAAATGCGCCCATATGCTAAGAAATTAGCTGAGATGATTGCAACAGTTTCTGCTCAATCTGATGCAGGGGCAGAGAATCCATTCACTGTGGTACGTGAAATTAAAAATGTCTTACTCATTGTAGTAACCTCTGATCGTGGACTTTGTGGCGCATTCAATGCGAACGTGGGAAAAGCGACGATGGCCTTAGTTAATGAAAAGTACGCTAGCCTCCAGGCGAGCGGAAATGTTGAGATATTAGCCCTAGGAAAAAAAGGTGGAGAATACCTTTCACGTCGCGGATTTAAAGTGAATGATTCGCATGCTGATATTTTCACTCGCTTGAATTTTACGAATGTGCGGGAAATTGGAGAAATCGTTTTAAACGCATTTACTGAAAAGCAATATGACGTAGTCGAAGTGCTTTTCAATTATTCAAAAAATGTAGCGACACAAATCATTCAAACGGAACAATTACTTCCTTTAGTAGCCTCAGAAACTACGGAGAATGTGAGTTCAGTTGATTACATCTTTGAACCAACGGAGGAAGAAATTATTTCTGAATTAATTCCAAAGTCAATCAAATTGTCAATCTTCCGTGCCTTACTCGAGTCGAATTCATCAGAACACGGAGCTCGTATGACCGCAATGGATAAGGCAACTGATAACGCGGGTGAGTTGATAAAAGCATTAAAATTAGAATATAACCGTTCACGCCAAGCAGCCATTACGAAAGAAATTCTTGAAATCGTAGGTGGTGCAGAAGCATTATCCGCATAAGTAATATGAAAAAAGTATTAGTTTTAGCTTTATGGGTTCTTTCTACAGGTGCTTTCGCCCAAGGCATAAAAATGCCTGCTTCAAGTCCAGGACAAAGCATCAAACAAGATTTTTCATTATCTGCGGTAGAAGTTAAATATTCACGTCCTGTAATTAAAGGTCGTAAGATATTTGGTGATGTAGTTCCCTTTGGAAAATTATGGCGTACGGGTGCAAATTCACCCACTAGCGTTACTTTTGGCGAGGATGTAAAAATTGCTGGCCAAGTATTAAAAGCTGGAACTTACCAATTGCTTTCAATCCCTTCTCAATTTTCATGGGAAATTATTTTCAACAAAGGAACTAACGGTGTGTTTAATTACAAGCCAGAAGAGGATGTTTTAAAAGTGAAGTTGGCAACAACTACCCTATCACAATCAGTAGAATCCTTTTCCATTCAATTTGCGAATGTCATCGCAAATAAAATGGACATGGTGATTTCCTGGGAGAAAGTAGCTGTTTCGATTCCAATTGAAACGGAGATTGATTCGAAAATCGCAACATCTATCGAAAAAGCGATGGCTGCTGACACAAGACCCTATTTTGAATCTGCATCTTATTATTTTGAAACCGGACGTGATTTGAAAAAAGCCTTGGAATGGGTAGGAAAAGCTACTGAAGCAAATCCTTCAGCTTACTGGATTTTACATTTACAAGCGAAAATTCAAGCTAAATTAGGTGATAAAGCAGCTGCAAAAATAAGCGCTGAAAAATCTATGGCATTAGCAAAAGAAGGTAAAAACGAAGATTATGTAACGTTGAATATGAAGTTGATTCAAAGTCTATAAATTGAACTATATTCGCATGAAAAGCCTTTCTTAACCGGAAGGCTTTTTTTAGCATCAGATATGAAGGAAGAATTGGGATTTAGTACGGGAGAAGAACAAGAAACGGCGGTACTTGTAGCTGTAACGACGCAGAAACAAAATGCGACTCAAACGGCAGAGTATTTAGCTGAACTTGCATTTTTAGCATCTACATCAGGTGTGGTGACCTTGGCGAGTTTTACCCAAAACTTAGCCAAACCAGATAATCGTACCTATGTGGGAAAAGGAAAGTTAGATGATATCATTGCCTATGTGATCACTAAAGATGTTGACATCATGATTTTTGATGATGATTTAAGTCCATCCCAAGTGCGTAACATCGAATTAACAATTTCGCTATTAGGTAAGGAAATCAAAGTGCTCGATCGTAGTTTATTGATCCTGAATATCTTTGCGCAGCGCGCCCAAACCGTTCAAGCTCGAACACAAGTAGAACTTGCGCAATATCAATATATGTTACCAAGATTAACCCGCATGTGGTCTCACCTATCCAAACAACGAGGGGGTGTGGGCATGCGTGGTCCAGGTGAGAAAGAATTGGAGACGGACCGACGAATTGCGAATGATCGTATTTCATTCTTAAAAGATAAACTGACGGCCATTGATAAGCAATCGTATACGCAACGCAAGAATCGTGACCGTATGGTACGTGTTTCACTAGTAGGATATACGAACGTGGGGAAGTCAACCTTGATGACTAAATTGGCAAAAGCAGATGTTTTTGCAGAAAATAAATTATTTGCAACGGTGGATTCCACGGTACGCAAGGTGGTTTGGGATGGGATTCCTTTTTTATTAACGGATACCGTAGGATTCATCCGGAAACTACCTACGCTATTGATTGAATCATTTAAATCAACCTTGGATGAAGTGCGTGAAGCGGATGTCTTATTGCATGTAGTCGATATCTCCCATCCGAATTTTGAGGAGCAAATTGAGGTGGTACAAGGAATTTTGAATGAGATGGGCGCGGGAGACAAACCAACAATCTTAGTTTTCAATAAAATTGATTTGTACAAGGTCGAGGATGTTTTCTTTGAAGGTGCGGCAGTAGATGAAAATGGAGAACCTGAATTAACCAAAATGGAGCGTGTAACCCGCTTTTTGAAACAATCACACTGGCAAACAAATACGCCCAAGACCGTATTTATTTCAGCAGAGCAACGCTCAAATTTAGCCGAATTACGTGAAATGGTGATGGATATAATTAAAGAAAAGCACTTTCAGATTTTTCCAAATTGGTTGGATACCAACCATTTAATGGGGTATAATGATGGGGTAGTTCCGGAGGAGAATTGAGAGGTAAGAATTAAGAATTAAGAATTGAAAAATTGGCGCTGTAGTTCAACGGATAGAATAGGCGTTTCCTAAACGCTAGATGCGGGTTCGATTCCCGCCGGGGCCACAAGAATAGACGATGGACGTTGGACGCTAAACGTTGGAGGTATTCCTAAACGCTTGATACGGCCGGAGTCGCGCTCGACTCGATTTCTAACGGTGTAAAAACCACCTCAAAAAAATTGTTTTTTTAAAGGCACAAGTAACGATGAAGTTAGCCCGAGCAGAATTTTCAAAAAAATATATGATAATGCACAAATGAAATACGACTATTAATTAACCAGTTGTTTTTTCAAGTTGACTGCTTCGTCAAAATTAAAAAATAAATCCCACCAATTGGATAGCGTAATTTTTTTGGCTGTCGACCCAGTGCCTTGGACATCTGTTATTCCATTATTCATTCCAGGTACTGATTGCCACCAATAAATGAACCATTTTGTGGGTGCATCATTTGTAAAATCATTTTGCCCTGTAGCAAATCTCGATGGCGCAGTCATTGAAATATTTTTTTCAAATGGATAACGTTTACTAACCCAAGTATTGACATTAACATCAACAAAAGTGCCTCCCGATGGTTTCCAAGTTTCGATATCTGATTTCACAAAAGCTGTATTTGCCCAATCGTAATCTTTTAATGAATTAGGCGCAAAGTGGGTATTGCCCCCACGACCAACTTTGGCAAATTTATCTAACCAAATTCGATTTAACCCATCAATATGCATCATTTCCATTTCTAATTGGTGTCCCCTATTGTGTAAATCAGTATCAACTCCTCTCCATCCATTATTTCCGTAAACAACATAGGTTTTATTGTATCTTGGCAAATCATTCAATTCACGATAGCTATTTGATATATCACCATATGGTGCACCAACCCTCGGAGACATATTTGATTCAGGAACGTCAAATAAATCACTTTTTAGAAAGAAGGTAAACCATACTTCTTTAGCTCCAAGTTTCTCAACGTAGTCTTTTAAATTAATTCTTGCGAATAAATCATTAAAATCGACGTTTTTACCTGTCAACTTGATGTTTTTTACATTAATATATGCCACAACGTCAATATTTATGTATTTCTCGGCTTTATTAGCCCCATAATCCCTAAAACGAGTTCCCTCCTCTATTGCGTTCTTTTCAATGATTCTTTCTGCTAAAATTTTACTTTTAGCTCTATCTATTTTGTATTGAAACGGAGCATCCCAAGGCTGGCTTGATTCCAATGTCCATTTTGGATTTAGGTAAGTCTGATTAGAAATAATTGTATCAGGCAAAAAATTAATTATTACTACAGGAACATCAATTTTACCCGTTTTGGTAGATTTTAATCTTGAGTCAACAATTTCCATTTCAATGGCCGGAGTTACAGTAGGAGCTTTAACTTGTTGAAACAATGCCTTTAAATTGATTGCCCTATCAATCTTCAAATCCAAAGGATTAGCGCTACTTGTTAAATCACCTGACCAACCAGCAAATTCAAATTTATCTGCAGGTTGTGGGCTTAATCTGACCGTCGTTCCCGAAGGATATTGTGTTTGAGGTGCAACGGCTAGAACATCTTCTTTCACCGAACCACTCCCCACAATGCTGAGTGTTAAAGGATATTTACGTTTTTCAAACACACCGGTTACCTGCTTATCAGCATCCAAAGTAATGGGTGAAGGATTAGTATTACCTGATAAACTTCCACTCCATTGCTTAAAGGTATATTCACCTGCAGGTGTGGCGATCATAGAAACCACTGTCCCTTTTTCAAAGGCATTGGTTGGAGGGGAAACCGTACCACCGTTTAAAGGTGTCCAATCAACAGAAAGTTTTTGTTGGAAAATCTCTTTAGAACAAGAGACAACTGCCATTGATAATAAAAGAATAATGATACGATTTAGCATACTAGTAAGGAAGCTCAATATTAACGACATAATCTATTTTTATTATCAATTAATTATTTATCGGTACACATTAAATTTTATATCAAGATTGCCAGTTAAAATATATTCAACTCGTTCATCCTATAAATGATTATAAAAATGAGGCCTTATTGGTTTGTATATTTTAATCAAAACTATTTTTAAAGTAGTTGATCTGACTAAACACAGCATCACGTAAGCGAACAATATATATCGAAGTGATTAAACTGATTGGGGCTTGTTGCGATTTAAACTCACTATGTTAGGATTTAAGACCACTGGACGCGAAGCCTCAAATGAAATTGTCTATTCAATTGCTTAAATCATAAAGCCAAAAATCAAATATAAACACGTCTTGTGGGAACAATAACCCCGAAATTTCAGTTAAACTACTGAAAACCTTTTTCATTGAACTACAAACACCAACTTTACCACCACACATCGGAGTTGCCATCTAACTGGGACAGCATCGCGAAAACGAGTATCTTCCTACAAAAGGATTACCTCGAAGCTTTGGAGTCATCCACCCCACTCAATGTTAGGCACAGATTCGTTGGCATATTTCAAAATGAACAAATGCTAGCGGTTGGATTGCTACAACTAATAGACCTAAACCAACTACATACTTTTGGCGTCCGCGATCATGGGCTAAAAATCATGTTACGGAATTTTTTATTCAAAAATTTTGCTGGCAAACTGTTGATTTTAGGAAATAACATGCTGACTGGCCAGCATGCTATTGCTTTTGCCCCTGAATCAAAACCAAGTGAGGTGCTATCCTATATAAAATCACTGGTGATGTCTGAATTTGAAGGACAACATATCCATATTTTGAAGGACTTCCCTCACGAAGAAATCATTTATTTCCAACAGCCCATTTTTGAAAAAAGTCTACAATTCACTTCGCAGCCTAGCATGTGTTTTAATTCGCAAGAAGGCTGGACAAAGGAGCAAGATTATGTGCATGCCCTTTCCAAAAAATACCGAGATCAATACAAAAGAGCACGCAAAAAATCCCTCGGAGTCGAAAAACGCCAATTGGATTTACGCGAAATCATTGCACTAGAAACACGTATCTATGAACTTTATCTTCATGTGGCGGAAAATGCCCCCTTTAATACGTTCCTTTTAGCAAAGAATCATTTCAGCTGTATGAAAGAAAAAATGGGTGAATCGTTTCGCTTTTTTGCTTATTTTGAGCAAGGCCAACTGATTGGATTTAATACCCTATTTCAACACGAAGACTTATTGGAAACCTATTTTTTGGGTTACGACCCTAAGGTTCAAAAAGAAAAAATGCTCTACTTGAACATGCTTTATGATATGGTAGGCTGTGCGATTGTGAATGGCTTCAAAAAAATAAATTTTGGTAGAACTGCCATGGAAATAAAAAGTTCTATTGGTGCACAACCTGAAAAAATGTATGGATTCATGGAACATCAAGCCCCGTGGATTAACCGACATTTAGCCCGAATATTTAGGCTATTAGAACCTGAAGTAACTTGGATACAAAGGCATCCCTTTAAAGAAAATTAAGGCTTTTTTATAACAAATTCGTCGCCGATTACTCCATCCGACTGTATCCACTTTAGATTGAAACGATGCTTATTCACATCCAATAAAACAGAACCCCCAATCGTATTATTCGTATACACAGAAGACTTCATCGGAAAACCCGGACGCTGACCACCTACTTTTCCACCTGATCCATTGACCACATAAATTACCCCCTGCCCTTTCGGACCTACTACATACTGATTTGGAGATTTTTCGTTGGCGAAAACATGCGTAGCTGAATCAAATGTATCGTTCACTCCAAAATGTCCCCGCATTGGATAACTGCGCTCATAGACATGACTGTGTCCTGCTATCACCAAATCAACATTATATTGCTCAAAGAGTGGGTTAACATGTTCGCGCATATGCTTCATGTCCAATTCAGTATCTGAATCATGTGAACCTTTGGAATAGGGAGGCTTATGAAAATACACCACCACCCAAGGTAATTTATTGGCCGCCAAATCTGCCTTTAACCACTCATATTGCATGCCTTTTCCATCCATGAGCTGCAATCCATTCACATCGCGCATCTCGGTATCCAAGGCTACTAAATGTACAGGACCATAATTAACGGAATAGTAGGACTCCGCATGCGAAGGCAAGCCCCCTGCCTCACCCTGAATAGGCATATTGAAAATCTTGAAATACGGAGGAACGGTCGGATCATGTTTCCCCGCGTAATCATGATTTCCTGGTGAAGGATAGATAGGCAAGTTTTGTAAAAATGCCGACTGGTAAACATCAAATACATTTTTTTGATATTCTTCGTCCTTCCCATTATTGTAAGCATTATCCCCCAACCAAATCCAAGCATCAGGACGATCACCACGCGTATATACTTCGATTGAATTCATAACTGCCTTTTGACTCGCCGAGCCATCTCCAAAATCGCCCAATGCCCAAATACGAACTTGTTTGGTTGAACCAAAAGCCGGAGCTGTAACTACATACCGATCGTCTGAAAATAAGTCTGAATCTATTTGATACGCATACTTTGTTGCCGGTTTCAAATTTTGCAGGGATACTACGTGATCGATTACGCGATTGGTATCCAACACTGACATCACCTTGCTTGACGCACGGTAATAGACCCGGCTAGCGACCGGGGTATCTGTCCGCCAATGCACCAAAACGGAAGTTGGCGTAACAGATTGCAAATAAGGTCCTCTAATAATTTGAGCTTGCTGCGCCATACAAACGTGCGCAGCAATGATCAACAATACCAATAGTAAACGCATAAAAATCGATTAAACTCCTAAACTCCAACCATCCCGATACGTACGCTTTACAAACTGATTCGCCGCATCAAAATTAGTCACGCGCATATTAGCATTATCCCAAAGCAATTTGGTATTTGAACCCGGATAATGATTCCCCTTACCTGTAGGCCGAGGAAACGGCATATCCGCCACGCGAATCGCTAAATTTGCCATTAATATTGCCTCTGTTAATGGACCTGCAAGCTCAAAAGATGAACTCATTTGTTTGTTGCCATATCCGGCAATTGCTCCTTCCACCCATTGTGCATAATGTCCTTCTGCACTTCCCGGAACACGCTCAAGGGTTTTCTTCACTTTTACTTCTTCATTCCGTGACAGAGGCAATAAACGTGGATTCGCAGCATACTCACTTGCCATCATTTTGCCTTTGGTACCAATGAATAATATACCTGAATTCCCATCACCAAACATCTCATCTGGTCCAAGTTCCTCCGGTCTCTCTGGCTTAATACCTCCATCCATCCAATGCATGGTCACCGGTCCTTGGGTTTTGCTTGTTTTAGGGAAAGTTAACGTAGCATGACTTGATGGAGGACAGCTATCAGGAAAAACACCGCGCTGACCAAAAGCCGTAAAGACACTGCCCACGCTTGCCTGCACATCAGAAGCATATTTCAAACCCAATACGCGGAAAGGAGCTTCCATCAAGTGGCAACCTAAATCACCCAAAGCACCTGTTCCATAATCCCACCATCCGCGCCAAGAACCCGGAATCAAATTGTCTACATAATCTTTATACGGAGCCGTACCTAACCACAAATCCCAATCTAAACCTGATGGCACAGGTGGCTTGGCCGTTGACCAAGGAATACCCTGTGGCCAGATGGGGCGGTTCGTCCAAATTTGAACCGTATGCACGTCGCCAATAATCCCAGCGTCATACCATTCCACTAATTGGCGAACACCATCCCCAGAAGAACCCTGATTACCCATTTGGGTAACCACTTTATATTTGTCGGCAGCTGCTGTCAACATGCGTGCCTCATAAATATCGTGTGTCATCGGTTTTTGCACATACACGTGCTTGCCTAATTGCATCGCAGCCATTGCCTGAACGGCATGGTTATGATCCGGAGTTGATACCGACACGGCATCGAAATTTTTGGATTCAATCTCCATCAATTTCCGCCAATCTTTATAATATTTAGCTTTCGGATATGCAGCCACGGAATCTTTGGCTTGTCGGTCATCCACATCACATAAAAAGGCAATCTCTGCCTTACCGCTTTCATAAAACTTTCGTAAGTCCGACTTCCCTTTTCCTCCTACACCGATACCCGCTACAATCAATTTATCACTGGGAGCAAGAAAACCTTTTCCGCCTAATACATGACGAGGAACAATAAAAAAACTGGAGGCTAATGCGCTTTTCTCTAAAAAGCTTCGTCTAGATACGCTCATAGTACAATAGTTTAATAGGTTTATGTTGGCCTAATTTAAATATAATTAACTAGTATTCAGTTGATTATTGCCAAAAAAAGATTTCACAATATGCATAATCAATCCAAGGGAAGAAAAATCCCTACACAAGCCTATACAACTAAGCGACCCGTCGTGGCTGCTTGAATTTGATCCAAAGAAACGCCAGGTGCACACTCAACCAATTTGAATCCACCCTCAGGTAAGATATCATAAACACCTAACTCCGTGATAATCCGCGTTACGCAACGAACACCGGTTAAGGGTAAATCACACGCACTGACTAATTTCGATTTTCCATTAGGCGTTGTTTGTAGCATGGCAACAATGACCTTATCCGCAGAAGCGACCAAATCCATCGCTCCTCCCATGCCCTTCACCATTTTTCCCGGTATTTTCCAATTAGCCAAATCCCCGCGTTCTGAAACTTGCAAGCCACCAAGTATCGTGACATCAATGTGATTGCCACGAATCATGGCAAAGCTTTGCTCTGAACTAAAAACAGAGCCACCGGTCGCAACCGTTATGGTTTGTTTGCTTGCATTAATGTAATCAGGGTCCGCAGCTCCTTCCATTGGAAATGGACCTATCCCCAACAATCCGTTTTCAGATTGCAAGATTACCTTCATGTCTTTAGGGATGTGATTAGCAACGCGCGTAGGGATACCAATTCCTAGATTCACATAATCTCCATCTTTAATTTCACGTGCAAGTCGTTTTCCTATGACTTCCTTTTTAAGTTCCGCTGGACTTAATTCGCTGATTGCTTCAGGATCCTCTTGGCAAGTCAAATGCTCAATAGGCTTTTCATAATCCTTCCCTTGAAAAATTCGGTGTACATAAATGCCGGGGGTATGAATTTGGTTTGGATCCAAGGTTCCTGCTGGAACCAATTCTTCTACTTCAGCAATGGTTATTTTACCAGCCATGGCAACAACGGGATTGAAATTTTGGGAAGTGCCTTTGTAAATCAAATTACCTTCCGTGTCCCCTTTCCAGGCTTTTACAAAGGCGAAGTCGGCGGTAATTGCCTTTTCCAACAAATAGTTCTTGCCTTCAAACGCACGCGTTTCTTTGCCATTAGCTACTTCGGTTCCTACACCTGCGGGGGTATAAAAAGCAGGAATACCTGCACCGCCGCAACGAATACGTTCGGCCAATGTTCCTTGGGGAACCAGTTCAACCGCCAAATGACCCGTTAATAGTAATTCTTCAAATAGATGATTCTCTCCGATGTAAGAACAGATCATTTTTGAAATTTGCTTTTGACCAATCAAGCGACCAATACCAAAATTCTCTAATCCCGCCTCATTCGATATGCACGTCAAATCCGAAGATCCTTTAGCTAAAAGAGCATTGATAAGATTCTCAGGCACACCCGTTAGCCCAAATCCTCCCATGAGAATACTCGACCCCGAAACAAGATCAACTAGGGTTTCACTCGCTTGGGAGAAGACTTTATTCATGAAAATGCTATTGATAATCCGTGATTAATTCCACATTGGGATGTAACCAAAGAAAAGAGGCCGGGCAATCGGTACGAATTTGTTTCGTCAAAATTTGTTCCAAGGCTGCTTCCTTCCCTTTCCCTGTTACCAAAAAAATGATTTTTTTCGACTGCAAAATTCCCCGCATACCTACACACCAGCCAAATGCCGGCTCAGTACCTTGCGAAAGTGCAGGGTCATGTTGTATGGTTGATTCAGCAAGTGTTGCCTTATGAAAGCCTGCTTGTAAATACTCAGCAGGTTCATTGAACGCAATATGTCCATTTTTACCTAAACCAAGAATACAAATATCCATGGGACTATTTTCTTCAATGTAGGTTTCAACCCGCTTAATTTCCTTTTCCGCCTCCCCCGTATTGGGATCAAAACTAACGTATCTACTACTGGGTATATCCAAAGGACCCAGTAGATGCTTATGCAAATAAGACTCACATGAATCCGGGTGAGACGCTGGAATAACACCCCATTCATCCATTTTTATCACCCGCATCTTGCTAAAAACCGATTTTTCTTTCGCCATTTCAGCATACATTCCCGTGGGTGAACCACCGGTGGCAGCACAAAAAAGCAGATCGGGTTTATGGGTAACCTCGTTGATGATATGCTTTGCAGCTAAGGCACTTAATTCTTGATAATTCGAAACGCGTGTTATATTCATTTTATATACTTTTCACTAAAATAACGTAAAGAGTAGGCATAATGCAACATAATATCAGTTTTCTGTTATATATAACGAAATGATTTCGCTACTTTGCGGCATAATCCAGTTCTAATAATACATGTTTACACACCGATTCGCTAAGGCGATTGGGAGGAAAAAGAGCATTTCGCTGTTTTTTCTCTTGATTTGCGGCTTTGGCCTGCATGCCCAACAATGGACTTTTCAAGCCGGAGTCAATTTAACCACGTATGATTTTCAAAATACTGCTGGAAATACTTTAACACAAATCAAGCAAGGTTCGGGAAATCTGTATGCCATTCAATACCATCGGAAATTCGTCGATACCTCAGCAATCCTGTTGAATTCTAGCCCTTGGGCAATCTACCTTAATCAACGCCCCGTTCTTAGTAAGATCTTGGGTAAGTTTCAATGGGGCTTAGGACTACATTATAACCAATATAATGCCTTTGGAGATGCTGCTAATACTTCTTATAGTTACCAAACAGATTATTTGGGCCTTAGCCCCACGTTGCAATTTTCACAAAAACTGTATAAAGGATTAAGTATTCAAGCCAGCGGATTGATTCAGATAAGCCAACTCGTTCATGGTAATCAATGGGTCAATAATCGGTTCCTTGATTTGAAAATTGATCCACAATTTAATGGGCTACAAAGTTTATCGGGTTTTCAAATGGGATTCCAACAAGTCGTTTCTGATGGAATACAAATTTCACTAGCCTACCGACAAATTTCCAGCCTACAAGCCGTCGAATCACAAGGAACATCACTGGTTATCAGACCAAGCAGCTTGGTTTTTGGCTTAATTTTTCAACCCAAAAGCAAATAAAATCCAATGAATAGATATCTCATAACCTTTGCGCTATTGCTTTTCGCGCACTTTGGTTTTGGTCAAACCAAAGGAATTCAATACCAAGCTATCATTCAAGATCCATCACCCTATCAAATCCCGGGTACCTTTATTCAAGGACAAGTACTGCAGAATAAGAAGGTTAACATTCGATTTACGTTAAAAACAAACAATGATATTGATTTTCAGGAATTGCATGAAACCCAAACGGATGAATTTGGCCTAATCAATTTAACCATTGGAAAAGGAAAAAAATCTACTGGAACTAATTTTGATCAAATCGCTTGGAATGGCCTAAACAAGGTATTGGTCGTAGAAGTCAAAATAGATGGACAAGCGATTTACTACGAGGTTAGCAATCAAACACTTTTGTATAGCCCCTATGCATTATATGCCGATGCGGTAGAATATAAGAACATTAATAATGCGCCAAAAGATGTTTCACATTTCAAAAACGATGTAGGTTATTTAGTCACGAATGACCTAAAACCCTTAGAGAAAAAAATTACCGATAATCAAACGGAAAATGTAAGCACGTTTACGCTGTTAAAGGACCAACAAATCAAGCTTGAAACGAAGGTTGATGAACAAGGAAAGAAATTAAACGAAACGATTCTAGTTACACAAAATTTAAGTTCTCGAATTGACCAACAAAACAATCAGATCACTCAAAACCAAAATAACTTACTTAATCAAATCAATGGACTAAGCGGATCATTTGAATCTTTAGGAAATAAATCCACGGCAATTGACTTAGGAAATTCATCACCAAGTAATCAACTTTATCCTAGTCAAAGAGCAGTAAAAACCTACGTAGACCAAGTCATTTCAACCGTAGCTGTTTCGGGAACGCCAGATGCAACAAGTCTAGCTGCCGGTAAAATACAATTAGCAGGAGATTTGGGAGGTAGTGCAGGTTCCCCAAGCGTTCCAGGATTGTTATTAAAAGAAAACATTGCCAACAAAAGCGTAAGTATTCCCACTGATGCCACATCTGACTCGAAATACCCCAGTGTCCGAGCCGTAAAAACCTATGTAGATCAAGCCACCTTGGGAATCGCTCTTGCTGCTGATTTAAACGCTAAAGCGGATAAAATTTCACCTGTGTTTGCAGGAAGCCCAAGTCTACCGACGGCCACAATCGGCGTGAGACAAAGTGTAGGGACAAATACTGACCAATTGGCCACTACATCATTCGTGCAGCAAGAATTAAATGCCGCATCAATCAATTATTCAACAAAAGAGGACTTAGCTAATAAATCCACCGCTACCACGCTGGGAACAAGTAACACCTTATACCCTACCCAAAATGCAGTTAAAATCTACGTGGACAATCAAGTGGGAACAGCAACCATATCAGACGCAACGCTTTCGGTAAAAGGTAAAATACGTTTGGGAGGAGACCTTGCTTCGGGCAGTAGCACGGCAGATAACCCAATCATCAGGGATAATGCAATTACAACGAGTAAAGTGGCAGATTTAGGCATAACGGATGCAAAAATCGAATCTATTTCAGGAACAAAAGTGAGTGGTAACATTACAGGTGAGGCAAGTAATGTAACAGGAACCGTAAATACAACACATGGTGGTACAGGTACGACAGGAACACTTAACGGTTATATTAAAGGAAATGGCACATCAGCTATGCAGTCAGTCACGGTTATTCCTGTAGCTGATATTACCGGGGCAGAAACGACCGCAAACAAGAGTAATGATATTGTTGTTGATGCAAGTTCAACAACCAAGTACCCAAATGTAAGTGCAGTAAAAACCTACATAGACAATCAAATAGCCCAAGGAACGATACCAGATGCGACAACTTCAATTTTCGGTAAAATTAAACTTGGAGGCGATTTAGCAGGATCTGGAACAACAGCAGCCGCACCTGTAATCACAGATAATAGTATAACTACTGGGAAAATAGCAGATTTAGCCGTTTCAAATGCAAAGATTATCGGGGTTGATGGTAGTAAAATTACAGGAAACATCCCGGGAAATGCTGTTAATGTTACCGGAATCATAACAGCGGCAAATGGTGGAACCGGGGCTTCTTCTACCCTAACAGGTTACGTAAAAGGAAATGGGTCGTCAGCCATGACAAGTAGTACAACGATACCAGTTTCGGATGTGACTGGGGCTGAGTTAATTACCAACAAATCAACCGCGACTGATTTAGGAAATTCATCAAGTAGCGACTTATTATATCCGAGTCAAAAAGCGGTAAAAGCCTATGTCGATGCATCAACGGGGGGAAGCATTGGCTCTACAACCCAGGCAGCACTGGACTTAAAAGAGAATTCTTCCAATAAATCAAACACCAATATAGAAGGCAATAGTCTCAGTTTGTTTCCTACACAGAATGCAGTAAAAAGTTATGTTGAAACTAAATTAGCAAACCAAAGCGTTTCACTCGCTAATTTACAAACGATTAATCCGGCGAAACTTATTGGGAATTTTGGAACCTTGGCATCAGTTCCAACGGAGATTTCAACCTCAGGAACTGGAAATGTCATACGTGCAACGGGGGCAAGCCTTAGTGATATATCACTTAATGGAACCATTGGTGGAAATGCGATTTTGGCAACAGCAAATGGCGGCTTGGGAACGGCTGGACTAACAGCTGGCTATGTAAAAGCAGGTAATCCTTTTTCAACCGTTTCCAGAATTCCCGTAATAGATGTGTCGGGGGCTGTTCAAAAAGTAAATGGAACATTGCCAGACGCTAATGGCAATATAGCATTGCGTTTTGGGACGACCTATACCGGCTTATATTCCGGTGGTAATTTTTCTGCTGTGGTAAGTTCTCCAATCAATAGTGATGTGTATATCGTCTCCGGAGATCCTACAGCAACGAATAACGGACGGGCATTTATTTACGACGGTTCTATTTGGAATGAAATCACAAAAGATCAAGCGGCTTTAGATGCTCGGTATGTTCGGTTGGCAGGTTCAACCATGAGTGGAAATCTGACTTTTCCTACTGGAACAAAAATTCAAATAGCTGATGCGCCTAGTTCCTCTTCCGATGTAGCCAATAAGGCTTATGTAGACTCGCAATTAATTGCAGGAACAACACCAGATGCAACAACCCTCGTTATCGGGAAAATTCGATTAGGCGGAGATTTGGCAGGTTCAGGAACGAGCGCCACAAATCCGATCATTAGCAATGATGCGATTTCCACAGCCAAGCTAGCATCAGGGGCTGTTACAGATGATAAAGTATCAGGGACCATTTCGGGTGCCAAAGGTGGAACAGGCGTAAATAATTCGGGAAAAACCATCACTTTAGGAGGGAGCTTAACAACCATTGGGTCGAATACCTTAAGCTTAACCACTTCGGCAAATACCGCGGTTACCCTACCGGAAACAGGTACCTTATCAACAGTAGCCGGTTCCGAGGCATTAATAAATAAAAGCCTGAATGGCTTATCCTTTACAAGTAGTTCAAGTGGATTCAATATCGCAGGAGGTACTACTTCAAAAACGTTAACTGTCACAAACAATGCGAACGTTTCAGGTACAAATACCGGCGACCAAACAATAACATTAAGTGGAGATGCAAGCGGTTCAGGAACAACTGGCATTGCGGTAACCTTAAGTAATACCGCAGTAACGGCAGGTATATATGGAAGTAATGCCTTAATTCCTCAAATAACCGTTGACTCAAAGGGACGTATTTCTAACGTTTCTGAAATTCCCTTATCCAATACAACTTTAGCCGGGACCATTTTGAATGATGGTAAGGTGTTAATTGGAAATTCTAGCAATGCAGCCGTTGAACGAAACCTATCTGGTGACGTAACAATGAATAACACTGGAATTACTACGATTGGAAGCGCAAAAATCACCAATGCTATGTTGGCAGGAAGTATCGATTTAAGCAATAAAGTAACCAATAGTTTACCGATTGCGAATGGAGGAACCGGAATTTCTAGTTTAACTACAAACGCCTTACTGGTAGGCGGCACCTCAATAGGCTTCATTAGCCCGGGAACGTCGGGATATGTCCTAAGCTCGAATGGCAGTAGCTGGTCGGCAAATGCATTAAGTAGTTTAGGTGTCGCCACGACAATTGGAACAATTAATAGCAGCAGTACGGCTAATGCAATGACCTTATTGGGAGGCGAGTTAAAACTTAGTCCTGCGGATGCAAGCAATCCTGGGATTTTGACAACTGGAACACAAACGATTGCAGGATTGAAAACCTTTGCGCAAGATTTAAAGATTAATCAACTAAGCATTGGAAATGGTGGTGGCAATTTAGATGCGAACACGCTCGTGGGGAAAAGTGCCTTTTCTAGTAATACAACGGGGTCAAATAATACGGCCATAGGGTATCAGAGTTTAACATTGAATATTGGAGGAACAAACAATACGGCCGTGGGAGCAGGGTCATTAAGTTTAAATACAACAGGAAATAATAATGTTGCCATAGGTCAAGGATCCGGCGTTCTGAGTGGAAATCTGTCAAATACCGTAGCCATTGGTGCAGGAGCGAATGTTAGTGTGGACAATTCCATCCAACTAGGTAATAGTAATATTACGCGAGTAAACACAAATGGGGCTATTCAAGCCGGAAGTATCCAAAATACCCCTATTGGAACCACGACTTCAAATTCGGGTTTATTTACTTCTTTAAAAACAACCGGAACAGCTGCGAATCAGGTAGTTTTTACGGATGCTAACAATGCACTTGTTTCGGCAAGTTTAGTTCCAGTTAGCATGGGAGGAACAGGCTTATCTACGCTTCCATCGAATGGCATATTAATTGGCAATGGAACTGGAAATATCTCAACAATTTCCCCAAGTGCCAGTGGACAAGTATTGACTTGGAATGGCACGTCATGGACGGCAACCGTACCTACAGCCATTTCAGCAGGCACCTTAGGAACAAGTACAGCAAATGGCTTAACGGTAGCGAATAATGTGATTAGCTTAAGTCCAGCAGATGCAATAAACCCCGGGATCGTTACAACGGGTACCCAAAGTTTTGCAGGAGCTAAAACATTTGCCAGCATCGCCACCTCAGCAGATGGTAGTGTAGGTGGGAATTTGACAGTCACAGGAAACCTGAGCAATACGGCTTTGACTGCCTCTAAAGTAGTCTTTTCGGACGCTTCAAAAAACCTAAGCTCTACTGGTACCGTTGGTGTTAATCAAGGAGGAACAGGACTAGCCACCATCCCAGCCAATGGTGTTGTAATTGGTAATGGGACTGGGAATATTTCAACGGTAGTGCCGACGACTTCAGGGCAATTATTGACTTGGAATGGCACGGCATGGGTAGCTAGTTCACCAGCGTCTGTTTCTGCAGGAGTATTAGGTTCAAGCACAGCAAATGGACTGAGTATTTCAAATAATGTCATTAGTTTAAGTCCTGCGGATGCTACAAATCCAGGGGTCATCACGACAGGAGCTCAATCCTTTGGTGGAGCAAAAACCTTTGCGAGCATTGTCACCACCGCAGATGGCAATATAGGTGGAAATTTGACAGTCACGGGAAACCTGAATAATACGGCTTTGACCGCCTCTAAAGTAGTCTTTTCGGACGCTTCAAAAAACCTAAGCTCTACTGGTACCGTTGGTGTTAGTCAAGGGGGAACAGGAGCGTCAACGCTTACAACTGGTGCACTTTTGATTGGAAACGGAACAGGCACCGTGACAAGTCTAGCTCCGAGCACGTCTGGCTATGTCCTAAAAGTAGTAGGCTCTACTTGGACTGTTTCAGCGCCTGATACCGATGAAAGTGATCAATTTATTGCTACAACGAATCAATTAACTTTTACATTAACGCAAACACCTGTTTCAAATTCCAAGATTCAAATGTTTATTAATGGAATAAGAATAGACAAAAATGCTTATAGCGTCAGCGGTAGAATTGTCACGTATACACCAGCCTCTAATAGTGCATTCGAATTAGCAGCCGATGACCGAATCCAATTTGACTATGAATATTAAACTTTACTTAGGGGTTTTGTTATTGAGTATAACTGTTGGTTATGGGCAAAACGTGACCCCACAAGGCAAATTAACTTTTAACCGAAGTGAATATATTAATCGCGCCGGAAAAAAATTAACATACGAGGGGGTATATCCAACCGGAGAATTAAATCCCTTATTACCCTGTACGGTTCTTCCTGTAAATCACGTAACGAGCCGTGGAGTTGCGCCAGTTAATAAAAATATCGTTTATGAACTAGCCTATTCGTCGATAACCGGAACTCAAAAATGTTGGCTCATGCAAAATCTAGGTTCTACAAATCCGCCACCGACCGCTACGAATAGCACGGAGGCGGCGGCTGGTTGGTATTGGCAGTTTGGGGCTAAAAGAGGTTACCAATTTACAACAACGCGAACTCCTTCATCAACTTGGCCAACTCAACCCCTCGTAAATACAGATTGGCCGGCGGGAAATGACCCATGTACCATTGAACTAGGTCGCGGTTGGCGATTACCTACCTATGCCGAATGGCAAGCAGTTGACTTAGTTACTTCAAATTTATCGAGCCTATTTAATTCAGATTTGAAAATGCATGCTGCCGGATTAATATCCCTTAGCGGAGCTCTATCAAATAGAGGAAGTACAGTACATTATTGGTCTAAGACATCTTTCTCAACAACCCATGCGCGCGCCTATGTTATTCCCACAGCAAATGGAAGCGCTACCACATCCACAAACGATAAAGACGCCGGGTTTAGCATTCGCTGCATTCGAGACTAATATCATTTTTTCTAATGCCTGAAAAGGTTAAATTAGCAAGATGAAAGTAAACGCAATACTCATTTTGTTTGTATTAGGGCTATTTGCTTGTTCAAAAAAAGAAGAAAGCATCTCACCAACAACCGGTTCAATCACCGAATCAATTTATGCATCTGGTACCGTTAAATCAGTTGATCAATACCAAGCATTCGTTTCAATCAGTGGCATAATCGAGGAGATTTATGTGCAAGAAGGAGAAGAAGTAGAAGTAGGTACTCCCCTCCTACGCGTTTCGAATGAGACACAAAAATTCAATTTAGAAAATGCCAAGTTGACCGCTAATTTCAATGATTTAGCGAATAATCAAGGCAAAATTTTAGAAGCTGAAGCCTTAGCCCAGACAGCAAAGGCAAAACTAAATTTAGATTCTAGCCTCTTCGCTCGCCAAAAAACGTTATGGGCCCAGCAAGTTGGTACACGTGTCGAATATGAGCAAAAAGAACTCAATTACCAGAGCGCTAAAGCCAACTATATTTCAGCTATCCAACGCTATAAAGAACTAAAAAGACAAATAAATTATAGTGCGGCACAAACAAAAAAGAACGTACAAATATCTTCTAGGCAAAATGAAGATTTCATCTTAAAAAGTAAGGTAAAAGGTACCATTTTGAGTTTGTTAAAAGAAAGAGGGGAACTTGTAAGTCCGCAGACACCGATTGCGAATTTGGGAAATACGAAAGACTACGTTCTTGAAATGCAGGTTGACGAGCATGATATTTTTCAAGTAAAACTTGGCCAAAAAATTGCTATAACCTTTGATGCCTACAAAAATCAAATTTTTGAAGCTGAGGTGAGCAAAATCGCATCTATCATGAATGAGCGCAATAAAACTTTTTTAATCGAGGCTCATTTTACCAAGGCCCCAGAAAAACTATATCCCAATGTGACTTTTGAAGCAAACATCATCCTCAAAACTAAAAATAATGCGCTAATACTTCCCAGGAATTATTTGAAAAACGATTCAATCGTTACCTTAATTGATGGTAGTACGCGTGTAGTCAAACTAGGATTAACCGATTTCCAAAAAGCTGAAATACTCAGTGGACTTAGCCCAAAAGATCAGGTGGTAAAACCTAACTAATGAATATTAAATTAATCGTTCAGGTATCGGTTTCCCTACTACTTGCCAGGTGGAAACAAACGCTTGTGGCTGCTGTAGGAGTAACCTTCAGTATTACCATGTTTGTTACCTTGCTTGGGTTTATGAATGGCCTAAATGATTTATTGGATGGACTAATCATGAATCGGACTGCACATATTCGATTGTACCATGATATCAATGTTTCTAAAGTACAACCCATCGATTTACTATCCCCCAAAACAAGCAATTTCGTTCAATCAGTTAAACCTAAAAACCAACGAGTTGAAATTTACAACAGTGGTCAAATCATGCAAGCTATTAAACGGGATAATAGGGTGCTTGGCGTGGCACCCAAAATCAATGCACAGGTATTTTATAATGTCGGAAGCATTGACCTCACTGGAGTAATTAATGGAATAGAACCAGATGAAGAAAACAGACTATTCTTGTTCTCTGATTATGTAACTAAAGGAAATTACCTTGACCTAAAAAATATTCCCAATAGCATTATTTTAGGTAAAGGTGTAGCGGATAAAATGGCTGCCAACATAGGAGATGTCATTCAAGTTACGACGAGCAAAGGGGAAAGGCAGCAACTAAAAGTTGTAGGATTCTTTCAATCGGGTTTGCAAGATTTAGATAAGGTTCAAAGCTATTGTTCCATAGGAACTACACAGAAATTACTCGGAGTCTCGAATAATTACATCACCGATATTCAGGTAAAGCTTAAAGACATTACGCTAGCACCTAATATGGCTATAGAATATGAAAAGTATTATGAAACAGATGCTATTGATATTCAGCAAGCGAATTCACAATTTGAAACCGGAAGCTCGGTGCGTAGTATTATTTCATATGCTGTTGGCGTTACGCTATTAATCGTAGCCGGCTTTGGGATTTACAACATCCTTAACATGATGATTTACGAAAAAATGGATTCCATCGCCATCATGAAAGCCATCGGCTTTTCTGGTAAGGATGTAAATTTAATTTTTATTTTCATTGCCTTGAGCATTGGTGTATTTGGTGGGGCAATGGGGCTTTTGGCGGGATATGGCTTGTCAAACATCATAGATAATATACCATTTAATACAGAATCCTTACCAACCATCAAAACCTACCCAATAAACTACAACCCAGTATTTTACATCATAGCATCCATATTTTCAATTGTCACAACCTATTTTGCGGGCTATTTCCCATCCAGAAAAGCAAGTAAAATAGACCCCGTCGTCATAATTAGAGGCAAATAGAATGACACATATACATAAAGAAGTTTTGCGGGCGAATCACATCACTAAATACTTTCATGATCCTATGACGGTCAAAGTTTTAGATGAAATTAACTTCAGTCTACAGCAAAGCGAATTTGTATCGGTGATTGGTAAATCTGGGTGTGGGAAGTCAACTCTTTTATATATTTTGTCAACGATGGATACGGATTATGAAGGCGACTTATTCATTGATTCAATTCTGATGGGTGACAAAAATGAAAAAGAATTAGCCCGAGTTCGAAATGAAAAAATAGGATTTGTCTTTCAATTCCACTACCTACTGAATGAATTCAATGTCCTCAAGAATGTCATGTTGCCCGGGCTTAAATTAGGTAAATACGCTGAAAAAGAAATTGAACACCGCGCTATTGAGAAATTAAAGGTGTTAGGGATCGAACATGAAGCATTAAAAATGCCAAATCAACTATCCGGAGGTCAAAAACAACGCGTTGCTATTGCTAGAGCCTTAATCAACGACCCGCTCCTGATCATGGGTGATGAACCTACTGGAAATCTCGATAAAAAAAATAGTGAAATTGTATTTCATACTTTTCAGCAATTAGCTGAAGAGTTTCATCAAACACTATTAATCGTCACGCATGATAATGAATTCGCAAACAAAACTTCGCGCATCATTGAAATGCAGGATGGAAAAATTATCAACTAATTATTCTTTGACAATTGAGGTTACAAAAGGTTTACCTTTTTGCAAAACATGTAATATGTATTTGCCCTGACGGAAATTCTGAAATTCCGTTAAATTAATTTCTGAAATTTTTTCTGGGTAGGTTGCTTGCCACATGGTACTTCCAACTATATCATATA
>NZ_JBIIQN010000005.1:0-112738 GCF_044342065.1 Aquirufa sp.
CACAAATTTGTAATTCTTCACATAAGTTATTCTTTTTCTTCTCATCAACTTCTGCTAAAAACAAGGCATTTGCCGACTTCAATAAAGTTAATGACGAATCTTTTGTTACAATTGAAGGAGGGTTTTTTGTGAGCAATAAATAACGAACGTAAATGGATTCATATTTAATGCCAACAGAATTCTCATAGGTAGCTATTCTTTCAATTGCTTTTTCAAATGTCCCCTTTTCAATAAACGCTTTGGCATTTTTCAAATGCCGCTCCTGAGCAATGCCAGAAAATGTAACCGAAACAAATACGATAAAAAATAAAATACCACTCCTCATTAACTTAAACGTTTAGTTAGCGTATTTAAAAATATTTTTAGCTGAAAAATCCATTTTAAAACTAACTATAATCTAATTTTAATCATAATTTAGTACAATAATATAAATCTTATGAAAGCGCTAATTCAATCATTTACCCTTGTAATTTCACTTATTTTCATTGCGTCATGTGGCGGCAAAAAAGGAGAAGACGGCCCGAAAACCAGTACTGCAGATTCCATTGCGACAGAACAAAAAGTTAACATTCCTGATTTCAATAAATACTTTGAGGGTTCTATCAACAACAAGTATCAAATTACCATGTCGTTAACGAAAACAAACAATATATTGAGTGGTAATTATGCATATGCCTCCACAGGCACGCCCATAAAAGTGTCAGGTACAATCGACGACAAGGGCACAATTACCTTGAATGAATACACTGACGCAGGTATGTTAATTGGAACATTCCATGGTAGATACCAGGAGACGGGCATTGTGGGTGATTGGAGTAAAGCGAATAGCTCTTCCTCGATGCCGTTTTACCTAACTGAAAAAGAAAAAGCCATTAGTGATGCCTCAGCCTCCGTTGTTGAAACTGAATTCTCAAATGATGACGGAAGCGGAACGAAAAAAATCTGTCTATTTAATAGTTTCAAAACCATTAGCACAGGGTATAATAATGAGCGGAATGGGAAAATGTATTGGACCTATGAGCTTTACCAAAATAAAAATGGCAATTACGTTAAAGTACAAAATAATGTGCTGTTTAATTTAGAACAAAAACAATTGCTGAAACTGATTAATGATCGAATTAAACGCGATTTTAATGTTTATTCAACTGAACCCGATACGAGGGATTGTTTTATCGGCTTTGGTAAAGTTCCTACATATAAAATGAATGATCTAGGTATCGATTTTACGGAGGATGAAATCCAATTTCACATTGAATTTGGATTACCTGAAGCCTGTGATGCAGTAGGAGGTACTGTTGTAACATTCAAAATTTCAGATATTATAAAATACCTTAATTAATCACAACGGTTAAACTGCGAGCGCCATGCGCTCCGATAACAAGGGACTGCTCAATATCTGCAGTCTTTGACGGACCTGATAAAAACAAACCAAAACCTGAATTTACCTTACCCAGTTCCGCATACGCCGCGTGCATGTGCGGAACTATTTTTTTAACATTGATGACTAAGTGTTGGCAAATGAATGGCGCCACCCGATGCGGCAATGATTCCTCAGTCAACCAAATTGCTCCATTCTCTGCAACGCCAAATTCTCCATCAATCTCCAAAACCTCTATCTCCGCTAAACTTAACCCATCCAACGTTTTGTCAAAGCGCCTACGACCGGGGAATATTTCTTCTAACTCCGCAGGAGTAACGACACGCGCACCCACAACAGCCAATGAAGCGCGAAAATCAAAATCTGCTGAAGCATCTTGAAAAGCCCCAGGATGATTTACAACTTCCAGCGGTTTAATTTTCCCTAAAATTTGATCTCTTGCGCTCATCGTTTCTTATACCATTCTTGGAAACTTTCCTTAGGTGCAACAGGCATCTCACGTTGTTTGTACCAAGGATTTAAACTTGAATTTAGGAGGCCTGAAAATCTACGCATTAGCGAACCACCGATTCGATATACCGCCGGATTTGACAAAAAGAATGCCATTAGTTTCATACCGATTGACTTCCCAACAGGCGCTAATCCTGCCGACATTAAATCCTGGCGCCAAAACCACAACTGCTCATGGATATTGATCTTTACCGGACAAACGTTCGTGCAAGAGCCACAAAGCGTACTTGCAAAAGGCAAATCTACATTGGCCTTTTTATCAATATTCGGCGCTAAAATAGACCCAATGGGTCCCGCAACTGGCTGATGATAGCTGTGTCCCCCGCTTCTACGATACACCGGACAGGTATTAAAACAAGCCGCACAGCGGATACATTTTAAAGAATTCTTGTATTTTGGATCGGCGAGCTGACGCGTCCGGCCATTATCCAATAAAACGATATGCATCTCCTGCCCTTCGCGTGGCTTATGGAAATGAGATGAATAAGTGGTGATTAATTGCCCGGTAGCACTGCGCGCAAGTAATCTTAAAAACACTGCTAAATCTGCTCGCTTCGGGATAATCTTTTCGATACCTGTACAAGCAATATGAACTTTGGCCAAATGTGCGCCCATATCCGCATTCCCCTCGTTCGTGCAAACCACAAATTCTCCTGTCTCGGCTACCGCAAAATTCACTCCCGTAATCGCCACCTCGGACGCCAAAAAGTGCCCTCGGAGATGTTGGCGAGCCGCTTCCGTTAAAAACTGTGGATCTTTATTGCCTTTGGGCGTTCCTAAATGTTGGTGAAAGGTCTCCCCCACATCCTCCTTCTTCAAGTGAATGGCAGGTAAAACGATATGGCTAGGTGCCTCGTTCCGAAATTGAACGATGCGTTCGCCTAGATCGGTATCTACTACATCGATGCCTTTGGATGCCAAATAATCGTTGAGGTGACATTCCTCGGTCAACATGGATTTACTTTTGACAATTGTTTTTGATCCTTGCGCGGCGATGATGCTGTGCACAATCGCATTGTGTTCAGCAGCATCCGCTGCCCAATGGACATGAATGCCGTTAGCTATCGCTTTGGCTTCAAAGGCCTGTAAATATTCGCCTAAATTCGCTAGCGTATGATCTTTGATTTGTGAGGCATGTTCACGCATGGCCTCCCACTCAGGTAAAACTTTCGAAGCCTTATCACGCTTTGCACGGACAAACCACAAAGTTTCATCATGCCAGTCGGTCCGCTCTGCGTCCAAAATAAATTTCTCCGAAGCTTCCGCGTGACTAAGCATGATTTAATATTTCTACGATGTGTTTCACTTGAACCTTAGAGCCTTGTCGGCGCAAAATCCCTTCCATGTGCATCAAACATGAAGTATCTGCACCCGTGATATATTCTACTGCATTCGCATCATGTTCTTTGATGCGATCCTGACCCATCTTTACCGAAACGGCTTCTTCCGATACACAAAACGTACCTCCGAATCCACAACACTCATCTTCCCTTTCTGGCATGACAACTTCAACCCCACTGACCATGGAAAGTAAATCCTGTAATTTCGAAAACGGCTTTTCATTGCGCTCCGACATCGAACTAAGGCGCAATCCACGTTGCCCATGGCAACTTAGATGCAATCCGACGCGATGAGGGAATTTCGCATGTAAACTTTTTACATTCAACACATCCGTCAAAAACTCACAAATTTCATAAACCGAATTCCGAATTTTCTCAGATGGATGATGTTCTTTCAAGTGCAATACGCAGGATCCTGATGGTCCTACGATGTAATCAAATCCTTCAAAATTATTGGTAAAATTAGTATCACAACCCTCCGTCGCAGATGCAAAACCCGAGTTGGCCATCGGTTGGCCACAACAGGTTTGGTCTTTCGGAACGATGACCTCGCAGCCGAGTTTCTCCAACAATTCCAAACTCGCCACCGCGACTTGCGGATAGAATTGGTCAATGTAACACGGAACAAACAGGGCAACGCGCATGCTAATATCGTTTCAATTGAATTAAATTCTTGGGAGTTTCCCCCTCATAAACCATCAATGCAGCACCTAAAGCGCTTGCTTGGGCTACTTCGGCGGCATAAACCTCAAGTTCAGGAAAGGCTCGCGCTAATAAACGCATGTACCATTCATTTTTACTAAAACCGCCATCCACCAGCAATTGTTTGACTGGTGCATCTTGCAGCAACAGGTTCAAACTAAAGATTTGTTGGCCCACCAAATCTACCATGAATTGGTCATACGCCGAAGCCAAATCTGGAAAATCATTTAAATCCCTCGAAGCAAAGGCTGATTCAAAAATGGACGAGCTCGCGCCGGTTAATGAAAAAACGCGATCCGAAAAGGTTAAATCCTTAAACGACCCTCCAAAATGCTTCTCCATGCGAGCCACCTGCTCCTCATGAAAATGTCCTCCAAATAAGCGAGAGGCCTTCACCGGTTTCCCGTTTGGCTGTAAATAACACAAGACGTCATTCGCTAATTCATCCGCATGTAGAGGTGATTCATTGAACGGATGCATGGCAATACACCAGGTACCGGTCGATAAAAGCACAAAATCCTCTGAAATACATCGTAAATAAGGCACTAATGCGGCGGAAGAATCATGCAGACCAAGACCGTAATGAATCCCGTCAATTTCCAGACTAGACTCGGTAGAAATAGAAGCTAGCTTATCTTCTATCGCCGAAACCCAAGGGTGGTATTGCCCTAAATCAAAATCCCATAGTGCCGTATGGCAACCAATGGACGTGATCTCAGAAACAAGACGACCTGTAAACAAAGAAGCTAAATAGTTCGGGAAATGTAAGGCCTTAAATACCTCCGACCAAAAAGGTCTAAACGTAGATTCGTAAACCTGCAGGCCTGAATTTAAATTTCCTAAAATGGGCGATGCTGTCCTGCGCGCAAACTCGTTCTCTCCTCCAAAATCCATATATGGAAATGGAGTAGACACAGGCTTTAAATAATTATACAAAGGCGCCACTGGATCACCTGCCCCATTGACATAGACAAAAGAAGCGCCATAAGCGGAGAAATTTAAGCCAATAAGCTCAAATTCGGGCATTTGGCAGAGCTCCGAAAAGGTAGAAACAATCCACTGCTGGAGCGCGGCTAAATCCTCACAAGCAAAGCCAGCTTCATCAACGATTTCGTCAAACGTCTGCTGTTTTTCAAACACAATTTCGAAAGTAGTTGACCAGAGAAAGACCTTTTTATTGGTCTTCCCAATGTCAAATACCGCGATTACTGGTGTTCTCAAACGCATCTTATAAACCCGTCGCTACTGTTTTTGCCCCACGTGATTTAATTAACTGTTCGCGCATTTTTTCCTGACGGAACAAGGCAATCGGATCCAACGCACCGCCTAATTCAAATCGCGCTTGAGCCACCAATGCGCGTACATCCGTCCGAAAAACTGCTTGTAAAATCTCTTGGCAACGCACCACATCATTCGCTTCACGTGCTGCTTCTAACGCTTTACGATCTACCAATAAAGCCTGCGCATAAGCGATTTGAATCGCCTCCACAGATTGCAATAAATCTTCTAACGGATCTTTTACGTTGTGTGAGGCGTCGATCATCCAACCTAAATCTTTGGCATGATTCATCCCTTTTGCGTCCATTCCATCCACTAATTCATTGAAGATCAAGAATAATTGATATGGTTTGATTGAACCTGCGGTTAAATCATCATCGCCGTATTTCGAATCGTTGAAGTGGAAACCTCCTAATTTACCTTCCAGCAAGAGAATCGAAACGATTTGCTCAATGTTGGCATTCGGTAAATGATGACCCAAATCCACCAAGGTCTTCGCCTGTGGACCTAATTTATTCACCATTGAATACGAGGCACCCCAGTCCCCTACTGTCGTAGAATAGAAGTTCGGTTCGTAGGCTTTATACTCTAAATACAAGGCCCAATCCGAAGGAAGAGCCGCATAAATCTCCCGCAAACTATCCACCGTACGCTCATACGCATGGCGAAAATTCAGTTGGCCCGGAAAACAAGAACCATCTGATAACCAGACGGTTAACGCCTTTGAACCTAGCTCCACCCCATGCTTGATCACCTCAATATTATGATCAATCGCTTGTTTCCGAGTTGCCGCAGAAACGTGTTGCAAGGATCCAAACTTATAGGAATGCGCTTGATCCGCTTGATCTTGAAAAGTATTAGAATTCACTGCATCGAAGGCCAAATCGTGTTGGGCTGCAAGTGTACGAATCGCTGCTGGATCTGTAGGGATATCCCATGGAATGTGCAATGAAATCGCTCCAGATGATTGATTTAAAGCATGCAATAAACCAACATCCGCGATTTTTTCTTCCAGATTACGCGGTTCGCCTCCGCCGGAGAACCGACCGAAACGTGTACCTCCTGTGCCTAGGGCCCAAGAAGGAATCGCGATTTGAAAATCCTTTAACTTCTGTAAAATCCCAGCTGGCAAATTCACCTCGGATTTCAAGAAATCTAGGCGGCGCTGGTGGCCAGCCAATAAAGCATCGTTGTGGTTCGAAATATTCATCTTCTTATCTTAAAAATCCTGCGGCTACACCACCATCTACATTCAAGGCATTTCCAGTTGACTTATTCAATAAGCCACCCACGAATGCAAAACATGCATTGGCAATATCATCCGGCAAAATAGATTCATTTAAAAGGGTACGTTTCGCATAATAAGCGGGCAATTCAGCGACCGTGATTCCGTAAGCTTTGGCACGACCTTCGGCCCAGCCACCTGCCCAAATATTCGAATCAGCGATCACTGCATCTGGGTTCACCGTATTGACACGAATGTGATCAGGTCCTAATTCAGCCGCTAATAATCGTGTCATGTGCGCCTGAGCAGCTTTTGCAGAACCATAACCCACGTTATTCGGTCCAGCCACGAAGGCATTCTTCGACACGATGTTCACAATATCGCCGCCTAAACCTTGCTTGCGCATGACAGCAATCGCCGCTTGCGAAACCAAGTATTGGCCTTTCACTAATATGTCATATAATTTATCCCAATCGCCTTGCGTGTGCTCCAAGATTCCCTTCGAAATCGAGATACCTGCATTGTTGACAATTAAATCTACCCCACCAAAATCCAAACAAGCCTGCTTCATCGCCGCTTCAATGGATTCCTGATTCGTCACATCAGCAATGACTGTTGAAACGACATCTTTCCCGAATAAGCCAATAAACTCCGCTTTGGCCTCCGCCAATCGTTCCGCATTCACGTCATTTAAAATTACGCAGGCACCTTCCTGAGCCATCTTTTTGGCAATGGCTTTTCCGATGCCTCCTCCTGATCCGGTCACAAAGGCTACGCGACCAGATAAAGCTTTTGGCTTCGGCATGCGTTGGAGTTTCGCCTCTTCCAACAACCAATATTCGATATCAAAAGCCTCCTGACGAGGCAAAGAAGTATAGGATGAAATCGCCTCCGCGCCACGCATGACGTTGATGGCATTGGTATAAAATTCCGCGGCTACACGCGCGGTTTGCTTGTCTTTGGCAAATGTAAACATTCCCACACCCGGGTATAAAATCACAACCGGATTCGGATCTCGCATCGCTGGAGAATTCGCATGCTTGCACGAATCGTAATACGCTGCATACATCTGACGGTAATCTTCAAACAAAGGAGTCAAAGCCTCCACTGAAACATCCGATCCCAGCACCAATGGCGAAATTTTCGTCCGCAAGAAGTGATCGGGACAAGAGGTCCCCAAGGGAGCCAGGCGATCTAAATCAGTTGAATTGATGAATTGCAACACGCGCTCATCGTCGGAGAAGTGTCCCACCATTTGCACATGCGATGAACAGAAACCACGTAAAACGGGTGCTAATGCAGCAGCCTTAGCGACGCGCTCTTCTGGGGAAAAAGATGACATGCGCGCTCCACCAAAAACGGTTGAAGTTTTCGATTCAATATATTCTGCACACTTTTCAATGACCTCTAGGGTATTCACGTAACATGCGTAGGACGTATCGCCCCAGGTAAATAATCCGTGTGAGCCCAACATGATGCCGCGCAATTGCACACCGCGGGAAGCTGCTTCGTCTAAACATGCCTTTAATTGTAAGCCAAGGTCGAAACCTGGACGTTGCCAACCAACCCAACCGATTAATCCGCCGAAAAGATCTTTGGTAATTTGCTCTCCATCCTTCGAAGCTGCAATCGCAATCGCCGCATCGGGATGTAAATGGTCAATATGTTTGAAAGGTAAAAAACCGTGTAAAGGCGTATCGATTGATGGTGCTTTGGACGACAAATCAAAAATACAATGATTGAATAATTCCACCATCTCATCTTCATGTTCCAAGCCACGGTATACGTTGGTTAAGGAACGAAGACGATCCACGTACAAAGCTGCGCAACCTGATTTTTTCAAAGTACCAATATCCCCTCCGGAACCTTTGATCCACATCACTTCCGTTTCAGAGCCCGTCAAAGGATCTTTATCTTGTAATTTCACCGAGGTATTTCCCCCGCCGTAATTCGTGATGCGCAAATCCGCTCCCAAAATGTTCGAGCGGTAAATGAATAGGTCAACTTCATTCCCTGCGAGTGCTGCTGCTTTAGCGTCGTCCCAGAGATACGATACGTGTTTGTACATGGTCATTAATTTTTCTTAAAACTACAGAGGTAAAAGCGTCTAACCGTCCTATCCTACCTAGGGATAGTTAAATTATTTTTTCCGGCTTTTAACGCGTATTTCTTTCCTTGCCAAACAAAGCTTCCGCTCACCGTTCCCGGTAAGGTAATCGATGCGCTGCCTGGCTTGTAAACAACTTGTATTTCTCCTTGCGGATGCGGCACAACGCCCTCCACTTCTTTGAGCTCACCTAAATGCGGTTCAATTTTTACTTTGGCAAAAGCAGGTGCATCCGAATCTACCCCTAACACAATGCGGAAAAATTCAATATTCGGACTTGAACCCCACGCATGGCAATCGGATCGGGACGTGGAAACATCAGAAGTTTCTGCCCATGTCGTCAATCCCATATCGATGTTTTCTTTCCAAATAGACAGCCATTTCAGGTAGTCATTTCCTTTCCCTGCTTTGGCCAAAGCCAGATGCAAGTAATACTTAAAATAGATGGTCGTCTCCGCCATATTTTTATCGGCTATCAATTTATCCGCCACACCAGAAGCCGGCATCCCTGCTAAAATCGCCAAGGAATTAGCATGCTGCGAATATTTATCATGCACCTCAGTATCTGCATATAAGCCTCGCGAGGCATCCCAGTATAGCGCACGCAAAACAGGTTTTAATACCTTCACCTTTGCCTCATAACGAGCTGCCATTTCCGGATATCCAAAATAACGTTCTAATTCCGCCGCATTCTGTAAGACCCAGATATATTGAAAATCAAGGACAGCTGAACGACCCGTAGGCCCCACCGGTGCAATCCCCCGCGGCCACGCATTCACCCAATCCGAAAAAGTCCAGTATGGAATCTTTTGTAAGGTTCCATCCGTGCCTTCGAAACGCGCAAAATAATCGAGGATACCACGCATGCCGGCCAACTTGTTTTTCAAGAACGATGGATCTTTTCCATAACGTAAATAATCATGCAACATCCCGATATACCACAAGGAGAACGTAGGAATTTGTTGGTGCAAATCAGTCGGATATCGACTCAGCGTAATCCCTTCCGCAATCCGCGAATGGTCCATGTGATCCAAAGCTTGACGTACCAAACGCTCATCTCCCGCATAATACATACTCACAAGCGCCTGAATCCGCGCATCACCGATGTACTGCAATTGTTCATAATAGGGACAATCCATATAGGTTTCCATCGCACACAATCGCGCGGTACGGAATCCAACATCAAGTAATTGAGGAATCAATGGATTATCTGTTTTCAAAGACGCTTTCGCTTGAAACGGAAATCCTGTGAAGACACTTTTGAAATCTTGTAAGATTATGGCCTCCGCCTCCGTCTTCACCGTTAAGCGCACATAACGAAACGTGCGATAAGTCATCGTTTCATAAGTATGCGCATTGCCGTCGGCAATTAGGCTGTCCTTGCGTCCCAGCCAATATTTATTTTCGATATCATTTCGATTACCCTTATGATTACTATTTTTAGTGGTAGTACTCAAAGGCTTCCTTTCATAAAGTCCCTCAGCATAAGTCAATCCAATTTTGGCATCCTTTCCACCAGTAAAAGTTAACTGCGGATACGCATTGGTTAAAACCCCTTGATCGATCCAAAGATCCACTGAGCTATTAGCTGGAACTGTCATCGATTTTCCATGAATCAAATCGCCATCCCCTTTGCGCATAGCAGCAAATCTTTGTGCAGTTAATTCCATGGCCGGAATGGAAGAAGGAGTTAACATCCAGCCGCGGGCATCGATAGAAGCCCCTTTCGTCAATCCAGGACCTAAAGATTTTGCGGAAATGAATGTTGACCAACCTTTCGCATATTCCTGTAATTCGCCAGCACCAGCCACATAATAGCCTGGAACACGTACGGCGAGTGGACTCACGCCCATATTTTTTGCTACCTTCCAATCCATGCTGGTATTAAACACGGCTTGACTTGACTCGTCGGCTTGCAGTATAAATCCTGTCGCATAAGAAATTTGGGCTTCTGACTTCCCTTTACCTTCATTCCAAACTAAGGCTTCGATCATGTTTTCTCCCGCCTTCAAAAAAGGTGCAATGTCAAGTGTCTCAAAATTCCAGAAATACAAATCCCCTCGTGCCGGGCCTGCGGATACCCACGTGCCATTGATATATAATTTATACCGATTATCTCCGGAAACGTGAATGATACATTTCGCTGGTTTTTCAGTCAGGGAAACCAATTTTTGAAATTTAAATACACCGTAGTCTTTTAAGCCTTGCAGTGAATAGACACTATTCGGATTTTCTGCATAGGTAATCCAAGCGGCCTTCCAAGGCTTATTCCAAAGTTCGGGTTTGATTTGTTGCCCATAGGCCAAAGGGCATGCTAGCAGCAAGAATAGGAGAAGTTTTTTCATAGGTTTAAAGTACATACGCGATACCTCACGTTTAAATTTGTAATGACGCGATACTTCGCGTTTAAGTCTGTAGAGACGCGATACTTCGCGTTTAAATTTGTAATGACGCGATACTTCGCGTTTAAGTCTGTAGAGACGCGATACTTCGCGTTTAAGTCTGTAGAGACGCGATACTTCGCGTCTTATTTTTAAACAAGACGCAAGGTATTGCGTCTCTACAAATAAAGAACATATACCCCGTCTAAAAAAAAGAGACGCATGGTATTGCGTCTCTACATGACTTTATTTCTTTTTCTTCGGCTGAGCCATGTCCATGTAGTCCACAACCAAACTACTCAAGGCTTTCACCCCTACTTGGAAATGGCCTTCGTCCAATTGGAAATCAGGTGTATGATGACCAGCCACTTCATCCGCCTTTTTATTATCTGGACGTGCACCTAAAAAGAAGAAGATTCCTGGAACCTTTTGTTGGAAGAATGAGAAATCTTCCGCACCCGTATGCGCTGGAATAATACGTACCCGATCTTTGCCATTCACACCTTGCAGGGTAGGCAACATTTTTTCTACCAATTCAAGATTATTATAAGTCACTGGATATCCTGTTCCGATCGTCACATCAGCCTTTCCCCCACCACTTTCCGCAATGTTGGTGGCAATATCATTGATTCGTTGGTGCACCAACTTACGTTGCTCCACCCCAAACGTACGAATTGTACCTATCATGTGCGATGACTCGGGAATAATGTTTTGGCGAATACCACTGTGAATAGCTCCCACCGTTACGATCGCGGGATCCTCCGTAATGTTCACTGAGCGGGATACAATGGTTTGTAATCCCATAATTATTTGAGACGAGATGACAATCGGATCAATACCCGTCCAAGGATTCGCGCCATGAGCTTGCTTACCTTTTACCTTAATGTCCAATTGGTCTACTGCCGCCATGGTTGCTCCCGGCTTGTATTCGATAACTCCATTATCTGAACCGGCGGCAATATGCAATCCAAAAATGACATCTACTTTAGGATTCTCCAAAACGCCTTCCTTCACCATCAATTCTGCACCTGAAAGAACCATTTCTCCGTTATCGTTGTAAACGCCTTCTTCAGCCGGCTGGAAAATAAACTTGACCGTTCCTGCTAAGTTGGCCTTTTCAGATGCTAAAATTTCAGCCACCGCCATCAAAATTGCCACGTGAGAATCATGACCACAGGCATGCATGACACCTGTTTTTTGGCCATTGAACTCAGTTATAACTTTTGATTTGAAAGGCAAATCAACGCGTTCTGTAACTGGCAATCCATCCATATCGGCACGTAAAGCAACGACTGGACCAGGCTTACCGCCTTTCAAAATACCCACCACACCCGTGCGAGCAACTTTTTCTTGGACTTCAATTCCCAAAGAACGTAAATGTGCAGCCACAATACCTGCTGTACGAACTTCTTGATTACCCAATTCTGGATGTTCGTGAAAGTCCCGACGCCAAGCAATGACCTTGTCTTTCAAGGCATCTGCTTTTTGGATAATACTTGGTTTTAATGATGATTGTGCAGAGACAAAAAATGGTCCTGCCAGTAAGGCGATGAGTGCTAGTTTTTTCATTTTAAAAATGTAGAGACGCGATACCTCGCGTCTCATTTTTAATAGACGCAAGTTATTGCGTCTCTGCTTTTTTCTAGACGCGAGGTATCGCGTCTCTACGATATTAAACGCAAAGTATTGCGTCTCGAATATTTATTTATAGCCCCAACCACGCATGATGGCAATATTTTCCTTCATGCAATCCAATGGCTTTAATCCTTGGTATGACTCTTGCTCAATGATAAAGTGCTTCGTTCCTCCTTCTTTGTCGCCTAATTTCACTAAAGCTTGTACATCTATTTGGCCTGAACCTTTACCTAAGATTGTCGACTCGAATTTTTCATGGCCCGCTTTTGAAGGAACTTCATCTTTCACGTGCATCGAAACAAAACGACCTGGGAATTTTTTCATTACGTCAGCAGGTACGCCGCCACCATTGATCATATTACCTATGTCTAATTGTTGGGCCACTAATTTTGGATCCGTATTATTCAACATGATATCGTATAATAACTCTCCATCCAGTTTCTCAGAGAATTCAAAATCATGGTTGTGGTAGCCAAAACGCATACCTGATTTATTACACAATTCACCCGACTTATTGAAAATATCCATATATTTCAATAAAAGATTTTTGTCCTTACGAATACCCATATCGATCGACGGACTAATCACAAGCTCTTGTCCCATGACCGCCGCATCTTCAACCGTGTATTTCCACAAATCAGTGAAATCATTTTTTGCATCATCCCAATGTGCCTTACCCATAACGGTATGACCTGATGGCATTTTCATACCCAAATCATCGAGGCGCTTTTTGAATTCTTTGGCTTCCCAACCATAAAACTTACGGTTAATGTAATTCGCATGCTCTACGTATTTGTAGCCCATTTCTGCCAATGCGGTTAAGGTACCTTGTGGATCCTTACGCATATCATCGCGAATGGAATACAACTGAATACCAACTAGTTTCTTGTATTTAACAGCAGCTAAACTCTGCAAGGCAGGAGAAGCAAATGCCAATGCGCCAAGACCAAAGGCCGAATTGCGCAAAAAGGTACGACGTGATGAATTCATATTTATTAGGTTTATTTAGTTCTCCAAGCTACTAATTCTATTTCTATTTTACAAAATTCATGTAACTTCGAGACATGATGCAACCACTTGCTGAACGCATGCGCCCCCGTACTTTGGATGACTACATTGGCCAAGAAAAGGTCATTGGAGCGCAAGCGCCCTTACGCAAAGCCATTGAAGCTGGCCATCTTCCCTCTTGTATTCTGTGGGGTCCTCCGGGAGTAGGCAAAACCACCCTGGCAACCTTACTAGCCAGCGCACTAAAACGGACAATTTATACCCTTTCGGCCGTTTCATCCGGTGTCAAGGATGTCCGGGAAACATTGGAATTAGCGAAAAAGAACCGGATGTTCGAAGCGCAATCGCCCATTTTGTTCATTGATGAAATTCACCGTTTTTCGAAGTCCCAACAAGATTCTTTGTTGAACGCTGTCGAAAAAGGCATCGTCACTTTGGTGGGCGCCACCACGGAAAACCCATCCTTTGAGGTTATTTCAGCCCTTTTGTCCCGTTGCCAAGTGTATGTTTTGGAGGCATTGGATGCGAAACATTTGCGCCAACTCATCGACAAAGCGATTAGTACAGATAAATTGTTTGCCAATAAAACCATCACGCTAACGGAAACGGATGCCTTATTTCATTTTTCAGGCGGTGATGGGCGAAAATTGCTCAACTTATTTGAGCTTTTAATCACGACAGAAGGAGGAAATTCGCTCGATATTACGAACGCCCTCGTGACCGAACGCCTACAAAAGAATCTGGCACAATACGATAAAGACGGTGAGCAACATTACGATATCATTTCCGCGTTCATTAAATCGATTCGTGGTTCCGATCCAGATGCAGCCGTTTACTGGCTCGCTCGTATGTTAACAGGAGGAGAATCGTTGGAGTTTATCGGTCGGCGCTTATTGATCCTTGCCTCCGAGGACATCGGTTTAGCCAACCCGAACGCATTATTATTAGCCCAATCGTGCTTCGATTCCATCCGGGTGATTGGAAATCCGGAATCGCGCATCATTCTTTCGCAAACGGTGATTTATTTGGCAACTTCACCCAAAAGTAATTCAGCGTACAATGCCATCAATAAGGCGATGGCCTATGTGGAACAAACAGGAGATTTACCCGTTCCGTTACATTTGCGCAATGCGCCAACACGCATGATGAAAGATTTGAACTATGGTGCGGACTACAAATATCCGCATGATTTTCCGGGGAATTGGGTGGAGCAGAATTACTTTCCAGAGGTGCCTAACCGACCCATTTTTTATAGTCCGTCGGAGCAGGATAAAATTAATCGTGGCACTCCATCAAAATAAGCGCCCCGCTTTCATAGGAAATTTTTACGATACCATCTTCGTGAGCTTCATTACTAGAGCTCGTTTGACTACCCAGGCTTAACACGGGATGATCTAAATCATACACCAAACCCGTAGATTTTACTTGGCGAGCCTCCCCATAAGGCATCAAGGAAATTGGCGTTTTTGCTGGATACCACTTCTCAAAAGTTGGTGGCAATAAATAGGACGTTGAATAATCATCAAAGAATACAATCTTCAACTGCCGACCGTACCGAACCATGGAATGAAAATTATTCAAAGTGTGATCCATCCGTTTGCCTGATGCCCAAACGACGTTGACTGCAGGATAACCTTCGGCCAACAAATATTCAAATGCTTTCTCTAAATCCGTTAAATTTTGATCGGGTGTATGTATTTTTTTCAAGGGGTAATTACTGAAATCTTCACCGTTCGTGTGGTCAAAGTCTCCTAACCAAACATCTACTTTAATCCCCAAAGAAATCACATGCTCCAATGCACCATCTAATACAATAACCATGGGTGACCATTCAAGCAATTGATCCAAAATATCCATCGAACACGCCTCCCCATTCGCAATGATAAGCGCGGGTTCTTGTTTGTCTCGAATGATGTGATGTGAAGACATATTAGGCTTTGAAATCGGATTTACCGCCCGACTTGGAGATCAATTTGGTTTCTTTAATGACGATGCCTTTGGATACGGATTTGCACATATCGTAGACTGTTAAGGCGGCAACTGAGGCGCCAACGAGTGCTTCCATTTCGACGCCGGTTTTGGCTTCAAGCCGACAAATACATGTGATCACAATTTGATCAGCCTGTACTTCCGTTTCGAATTTACAAGAGTCTAATCCTAAAGGATGACATAAGGGTATTAGATCAGAGGTTTTTTTGGCAGCCATCGTTCCGGCTATAACGGCCGTTTGAAGGATGCTTCCTTTTTTGTTTTGCCATCCGGCCGCTTCGAAATGTTGGATAATGTCTGCACCCAAATACACGATGGATTGCGCTTTCGCTTCGCGAACCGTTTCATTTTTTGCACTAACATCTACCATACCTGGAGTACCATCAGCTTGTAGGTGAGAAAAATCGGTTGACATATTCATTTCAAATTTAGCACACGAAAATACGGGAGATTTGGCAATTTTTAGCGAAATTTATCAAATACGTAAACCAACAAACATGATCAGCCCCATTGAAGCGATTGCTCTTTTAAAAAACATCACCATCCCATTCCGAACAGAAAAACTACCCCTGGCAAAAACATTGGGCATGAATTTGGCTGAAAAAATTGTGGCAGACCGTGATTTTCCACCCTTTGACCGCGTAATGATGGACGGAATAGCCGTCAAAGATATCACAGCACCTACTTGGAAAATAGAGGGTATTTTATTTGCAGGTGAACCCGTAAAAGCGATTAAAAAAATAGATGGCGCCATGCAAATCATGACGGGTGCTACAGCTCCTAAAGGCACGGAAGCCATCATAAAAATAGAAGATCTCAGCATCGAGAAAAAAATAGCCACCTACATTGGCAAAACACCATTGACGAAAGGACAATTTATTCATACACAAGGTATGGATGCACAAGAAGGATCCATTGTAGTTAAAAAAAGAACCAAAATTGGGCCGATTGAAATTGCCATCGCCGCGTCCGTAGGCAAGGCTCACATCGAAGTAGAATCGAAACCACACGTACATATTTTCTCCACAGGAGATGAAATCGTAGGTCTCCATGAAACCCCTGCCGCCCACCAAATTCGCAGCTCGAACGTCATGATGATGAAGTCGGTTTTATTATCCAAAGGCTTCAAAGCAAATTCGAGCCATTTACCCGATTCGGTTGAAAAAATTAAGGCCAACCTTGAAAAAGCCTTAGAATCCAATGATATCATTTTACTATCAGGGGGTGTTTCCGCGGGCAAAAAAGACTTTATTCCCGCTGCATTAACAGAGGTCGGCTTCCAGACAATTATTCATAAAATTACCCAAAAACCAGGTAAACCCTTGTTGGTAGCCACCCGCCCAGACGGCAAAGTGGTCTTTGCATTTCCAGGAAATCCGATTTCGACATTAACGTGTTTTTGGGTCTATTTCCTTCCCTGGGTTTCTGGCGATTTTCCTGAATATGCTGAAAAAGAAATCAAATTCTTGCCAAAACCCTTGGCAGATTTAGATCATTGGATCCCGGTTGAAAATGGAGAAACGGTAGCGCACAATGGTTCAGGAGATTTAGTCAGTTGGTCTAAAGCAGACGGTTTGGTATGGCAAAAAGCGGGGCAAAAAGACACACGGCTGCCCTTTATTCCACTTAAATAAACGCGTATGGAACTGAAGCTTCATCAATTCGACTTGCCGCTTAAGCATACTTTTACAATCACGCATGAATCTCGTGACGTCCAGCCCACCCTCATTGTGGAGTTGACTTGGCATGGAAAAAGCGGTTACGGTGAAGCAACAGAAACACCCTATTACGGTGTCACCATGGAAAAAATGGTGGCGCAGGTGGAAAGTATCCGACATCAGTTACCGCATGACATTCTTCCGCACCCCACAGATTTCTGGAAGATGCTATCCAAAACCTTATTAGATGAGCATCCCTTCGCCCTGTGTGCGCTTGATGTCGCTTATTGGGATTTATGGGGCAAAACGCACAACAAACCACTGTATGAAATTTGGGGATTAGCGACTTCTAAAAATCCAATTACAGATTATACGATTGGGATTGATACCGTTGAAAAAATGGTTGCTAAAATGCGTGAAATGCCATTCCCGCTCTATAAAATCAAACTAGGCACCGACGATGATTTAGAGATTGTCGAAGCCCTACGAAAAGAAACGGATGCTATTTTTCGGGTTGATGCCAATACCGCTTGGTCTCCAGAACAAACGATTTACTTTTCGCCAGAGTTACAGAGATTGGGTGTTGAATTTATTGAACAACCCTTGAAAGCCGACAATTGGGACGGAATGAAGAAAGTTTTCAAGGAATCTGTTTTGCCCATAATTGCTGATGAGTCGTGTATTTTGGAAGAAGATGTGGCCAAATGTGCTGGCTATTTTCATGGGGTCAACATCAAACTAATGAAATGCGGTGGGCTAACCCCTGCCCTGCGCATGATTAAAGAAGCTAAAAGTCTAGGTTTAAAGGTGATGGTGGGTTGTATGACCGAATCAACGATCGGTTGTTCAGCCATTGCTCAATTACTACCCTTGTTGGACTATGTCGACATGGACGGGTGTTTACTTGTTGACGACCAAATCTCCCGCGGCATCACCATTGATTTTGGAATAGTACACTACGCGCAAACAGCCGGAACAGGTGCAGAATTAATTCGAAAATAATGTCCTACCAAATCCACCAAAACAGTATCCCAGAGCGAATCGTTTCTTTCGAGGGCAAAGAGTACCGTTGGCTGGGAGGCACCAACTACCTAAATATCGGCACCCATCCCCTATTTCAAGAAAAATTACAGGAGGGGATTCGAATTTTTAGTCAAAATTGGGGCAGTTCCCGATTGAATAATTTCCGCATGGATGTGTGGGAAAATTTGGAAGCAGATTTAGCGAAACGCTTTCGCGTCGAAGCTGCAGCGCTATGCAGTTCAGGATTATTAGCCGGTCAAACAGCTATGCAATCTATTGCGCAAAAATACCCGGAGGCCAAGATATCGTTGGCACCAAAGACGCATCCGGCTTTGTGGCGCCATCCTCACCTACCAACTCCTGGGGAATTTTCTGCTTGGGAAAAAGAGGCTCAAATACTTTGCATGGATGGCATAGGTTCACCGTGGGTGGAAGAATTTTTGACGGGATTTGAACAACAGTTGTCTCCAAATCAAACATTGATCGTTGACGAATCGCATCGATTAGGAATTGTTTCAACACAGATACAAACGCCAGCGAATTTGATACAAACAAGTTCATTATCAAAAGCTTTTGGGATTCCTGCTGGTATTATTTTAGGTTCAAAAGATACTATAGAGACTATTAAAAAAGACCCCTTTTGGATTGGGGCATCGCCTGCAAATCCCGCTTATGTATATGCTTGCTTGCATGCACAAGAAGCTTATGATGAGCGCGTTATCTTATCTGCTGAACTAGCGAAAGCATTTACCAAAAATGCTACCCATGTACATCTTGTGCCAAATTATCCCGCATTCAGTTCTGATAATACGGCAATTTTTGACCATTTAAAATCCCATGGATTTTTATGTAATCAGTTCGCGTATCCTCATCCTCAGTCGGCACCGCTATGTAGAGCCATTCTTCCTTCATGTTTGAATATGCAGGATATTGAAGAACTAACTCAAGCCCTCAGCACCTATGAAAACGCTTAAAGGAATACTGCTAATTTCACTTCTTTCTAGTACATACATTCAGGCACAAGACCAGGTTATCGAACAGTTATTGAAGGCAAATCCAACCTATTTCAAACAGTTAACAGATAATCCCGCTAAATACCGCTTACAGATTTTGTACACGCAAATCGACCGGGATGTAGATAATAAGCCTAAATTCACCACGCATGCGTATCGGGTAGATGCGAATGAATATTTTTATCCGGCGAGTACGGTGAAATTGGCTGCTAGTGTATTGGCTTTGGAAAAAATCAATCAACTGAAGATTGATAAAAATACAACTTTTCAAACCTTGAAAAATCGGCCTACACAGCTCGAAGTTTTACAAGATACGAGCGCAGCGAATGGGTTGCCGAGCATTGCGCATTATATCAAAAAGATCCTTTTAGTTTCTGATAATGAAGCATATAATCGCTTGTATGAATTTTTGGGGCAAAAGAATTTCAATAAAATAATGGCTAATAAAGGATTTGAGGGTGTTCGATTTACGCATCGACTTCAGACAAGCATTCCTTTATTAGAAAATCAGTACACGAATCCGGTGCAGTTTGTTAATGATCAGGGGAAGGTAATTTGGCGTCAAAAAGAACAGTTTAACAAAAAGCAAATTCAATCTCCGAATCCCCTGCAAACCATACTCGGAAAGGGTGTAATGAATGATTCTGGGCGAATTAGCATGAATCCGGTAACATTTGGGTTTAAAAATGCATTTCCTTTACAGGCCCAACATGATTTCTTGAAACGATTAATGTTCCCTGCATCTTTCGTATCCAAAGATCGATTTAAATTAACTGATGAAGATTATCGCTTTCTATATCGATATATGTCGGAATACCCTACCGAGTCTAAAAAGCCAAGTTATTCTGCCGACAGTACCATCGGACCTGCCTATTGCAAGTTTATTTTATATGGTGGAGAAAAACATGCCCAGCTTAATCCGGATGTGCGAATTTTCAATAAAGTAGGTGATGCCTATGGATTCTTATTGGACAATGCCTATTTCGTAGATTTCAAGCATCAGGTAGAATTTATGGTCACGGCGACCATTTACTGCAACGAAGATGAAATATTCAATGATGATAAATACGAGTATGATACCATTGGCTTCCCATTCTTCAAACACTTGGGTGAGGTGATTTACCAACACGAGTTAAGTCGGCCAAAGAAAATTCTTCCTAATTTAGACTACTTGAAATTTAGCTATGCGGATTAACATCATTCTTTTTATTTTTTTTGCTCAAGTAGCTTGGGCTCAAAAAACCATCGGAATAATCAACGTTTCAGTTGGAAACATCCGAACTGAACCAAAAGAAAGTGCAGAAATGAGCACGCAAGCCTTTTTGGGCACACCTGTACAGATTCTAGAAAAAGCCGAAACCAAGAATTGGTATCGTATACAATTACCGGATCATTACCAGGGATGGATTGAAGGAAGTGCAATCATTCGCATGGATAGTGCCGCCTATCAAATCTATAAAAAATCGGGGACCGAAATGATAGTTCGGGTACCCTTTAGCAAGGTGTATCAATATCCGAGCGGCAAATCAGAAATTATTAGCGAATTAGTTCAGCATAACCGGCTAATTTCCACCAAGAAGAAAATTGGATTTTGGGAAATTAAAATGGCCGATGGAGTTCCTGGCTATGTTTCCATGAAAGATGTAGAAAACTATGAGGCGTGGAAAAGGGCGAACCCTGCTCCTACAGAAAACCGGATTCTTCAAGCGGCGCATCAATTAATGGGAATACCTTATTTATGGGGAGGCACTTCAATCAAAGGCATGGATTGTAGTGGATTTACCAAACTGGTTTTTCAGGCTAATGGGTGGATAATTCCACGCGATGCTAGCCAGCAGGCACGCGAAGGAATCATGGTGGATAGCTTACGTCAATGGGAAAATTTAAAAGTTGGGGATTTGCTATTTTTCGGAAGTAAAAAAACCGACGGAACAAACAAAGTCGTACACGTAGGAATTTGGGAGGGTAATAGTGCTTATATTCATGCGGCTGATCGCACACGTCGTGCGAGCATGGATCCACAATCAAAGGATTTTGATGCTTACAATTTAAATCGCTATTTGTTCACGAAAAGAATCGAATCACTTGCAAAGGAAGTTCAAAAATTAGATTAGGCTTTTGATTTTCGATAGGAATAAACCAATACAATACAGCCAAACAAAACCGCAGGAATCGAAAGGATTTGCCCCATATTCAGTGTCAAATTATTCTCAAATGAACTTTGATTCTCCTTCAGAAACTCGTAGAAAAATCGAAGCGTGAAGAGCACAATCATAAACGCTCCCGTCATCAATCCCTCCTGGCTAGCTTGCTTCTTTTTAGACCAGAACCACATTAATAAGGCGAATATAACTAAACAAGAAAGTGCCTCATACAGTTGAGAGGGATGGCGTGCCAACACTAAATTGGGATCACCATAGGGATTAAACTCCGTATCACGAAGAAATTTAAAACCCCAAGGCAATTCGGTTGGCTTCCCAATAATCTCTGAATTCATCAAGTTACCCATGCGAATAAAGAAACCAGCCAAGGCAACGGCAGGAACTATCCGATCCGTAATATGCAAATATGACATACCCGAATTCTTTTTTGAGTATAAATAAAAGGCAATAAACAAACCAATCGAAGCACCATGAGAGGCTAAACCAGAAAAAGGTGGCGTAATCATTTGAATGAAAAAACGCAAAGGATCTGCTTGCAGCAAAGGGAATTCATAGAAAAAATAATGTCCAGCGCGCGCTCCCACAATAGTTGCAATCATCGTATATAACAACAACTGATCAGCCTGCTCGGTTGGCTTGCCCTCTTTTTTAAAAATATACGTCACAAGCTGAAATCCAGCAAGAAAAGCAAGAGCAAAGAAGAATCCATACCATCGGATTGGAAAACCAAAAAGATCAACTATTACTGGATTCGGATCCCAAGAAATGAAAGCTATAAACATAGGTTTAGTGAATTAAACCCAAAATTAAGAGAAAAATTAACAATTACCTTGTAACCTTTCTCACCAAAACGTGGATTGATTTTTTAATCACTTTAGCCGGATACAAACGCTGAGGTAGACCTAAAGCAAACGTGCTTTGAGCAGAAAACAACAGAACTAACAAGGATAAAATGATTTGTCGATGATTTTTCATATCGCAAATATAAATACATTTATAGTACTATGCAATACAAGGTACTATTTATTTTATCAAAGAAATTATCATGCATTAGATGCCAGAAGGAATCAAAAGGTTGCTCGCCTACTAAAAAATGAAGAAAAACGCATTAGCTAATGTGCTTTAATCATATTCTGATTTCAGAAAAGGTTTGTTTGGACGAGCCTTTTCTGTTTATTTTGAGGCTATATGCAAGAAATCGAGCCATCCTTTCAGTGGGAATCTATTTACAATGCGGCACATGATCGCAAATCCCCTTTTTATGGCCGAACTTATTCACAAACTGAATACGAAAATGACATCTATGGGTATTACATTCATCCACTTTGGGATGAAATAGACTCTGAAACGCTTTATTGTAAAATTCTCTTTACTGATTATTCAAGTCAATATACCATCATCGAATTATTTGGTGAATGGAATGACACCTTACACAATGACATCATGTTATTGAAAAGGCAGGTTATCGACCATTTATTGGCTGCTGATATTAAACATTTCATACTGATAGGTGAAAATGTCTTTAATTTTCATGGAAGTTATGAAGATGATTATTATTCAGAATGGTTTGAAGAAATAGAAGAAGGTTGGATTGTTGGCCTACATTTCGCAACATTTATTCAGCAAGAATGGGCAAAATACCATGTTGATTATTACATTAATTTTGGAGGCAACCTACAAATACCCAACTGGCGAACCCTAAAACCTGATATGATTTTTGCCTATTTAACGCATATCATGAGCAAACGCTTAGGTCCTGCATAATTATTTTTAAATTCAGGTTACAAATTTATGGAGGAAAGCTTACCTTCGAAATATTAACATAGACCCATCATTTAATATGAAAAACTTTACACTATTCCTTTTACTCAGCATTTCATTTTTGAGCTTTGGCAAGAAACCGGATACACGTTATTTTGAAATGCGCATTTATTATTGTCACCCAGGACGTTTAGACGCTTTGTTGCAACGATTCACGAATCACACAACCAAGATTTTTGAAAAACACGGTATGACGAATGTGGGGTATTGGATACCAAATACTAACACCGAAAATGCACTGTATTATATTTTAGCGTACCCATCTAAAGCTGCGCGTGATTCTTCTTGGAAACATTTTAGCGCAGATCCCGCGTGGAAAGAGGTTGCCAAAAAATCTGAAGAAAGTGGAAAAATCGTAGCAAAAGTAGTTAGCAAATTCATGAATGCTACTGATTTTAGCCCTAAAATTAAACCTTCGGGAGGCGCAGTAGATCAAACATTTGAATTGCGTACCTATACGCAATTACCCGGCAGAAATCCAGCCATTTTATCGCGCTTTAAAAACCATACATTGAAGCTTTTCAAGAAACATGGTATCAATAGCGTTGCCTATTTTACTACGATTGAAAAAGACCCGAATGTTCAAAGCCAATTGGTTTATTTGGTTTCTCATCCATCTGAATCAGCTGCAAAAACGGCTTGGGAAGCTTTTGTAAATGACCCCAAATGGAAACAGGTTTCAGAAGATTCACAAAAAGATGGTAAAATCATCGAGAAATTAGAATCTATCTTTATGAGCCCAACGAGTTTCTCAACAATTCGATAAATGGTCGTATCTTTGGACGTGGTTATTCAAATGCCACGTCCAAAAATATGCAGTGGATAAAAAAAGGCTTGTTGTTTTGCCCAGATGGTAAATCAACTTGGAATCAACGGGGATATGCACATGTGGTTTGTGCGGATACATCCTTTGAGGACAAAATAAGACTCTACTATTCTGCACGCGACAATCAAGGTCGCTGTCAAGCTTCTTTCTTTGACCTTGATTCCAACAATCTTTCAAAGGTAATTTACGTGCACCCTGAACCCATTTTGGATTTAGGTGTTCCTGGAACTTTTGACGATTGTGGCATCATGCCCACTTGGTTTATGCAAAATGGGGAAGAAAAATGGCTTTATTACATCGGTTGGACCGTCCGAAATACCATACCCTATCACAATGCCTTAGGACTTGCCACATCCTTAGATGGCGTTCATTTTACGAAGAAATTTACTGGACCAATCATCAGTACCTCAGCCACTGAACCATATTTTAATGGATCGGCCTGTTTTTTATTTGATCAAGGGAAATACAAAGTTTGGTACCTAAATTGTACGCATTGGGTAGAGGATGAAGGGCTCATGGAACCATGCTACCACATCAAATATGCAGAGTCCTTGGACGGAATTCAATGGGAGCGAAAGGGCCAGGTGGCCATTGACTACCGTGATTCGGTAGAGGGTGGTATTTCCCGTCCATCCGTTATTGTTGAAAATGGTATTTATAAAATGTGGTTTTCTGCACGCGCAATCACGGATTATCGAACAAATCGTGATCGTTCCTACCGCATCTACTATGCAGAATCTACCGATGGAATTAACTGGAATCGCTTCGATGAACAAGTGGGTATTGATGTGAGTGAAAATCCAACTGATTGGGATTATGGTATGATTGAATACCCATTAGTGATCAATCACCAGGGTAATAAAATCATGTTCTATAATGGAAATCATTTTGGACAAACTGGCGTAGGTTATGCCGTAATGGAATAATGCAAATGGATTTTTCTCGCTACGACAAACATATTTTCCCTGGGTCACATACCCCCGAAAAACCCAAAGTAAGTATTTGCTTCATCACCTACAAGCACGAAGCCTATATACGAAAAAGCTTAGATGCTATTCTGGAGCAAAAAACCAATTTTGATTTTGAAATTATTATTGGGGAAGATCATTCACCGGATGGTACAGCGGAAATAGTTCGTGAATATGCACTAAAATATCCACAAAAAATTAAGGCCTACATAAGACCTGAAAATCTGGGTTCAAAAATCAATTACGTCCATTGTTTTCTTGATTGCAAAGGAGAATACATCGTGCACATAGAAGGAGATGACTATTGGACAGATGCATTAAAATTACAACGCCAAGTTGATTTTCTTGACCAAAATCCTGAAGCATCTGCCTGCTTCCACAATGCAGAAATCATCTATGAAGATGGTAGCAATCGTGCGCCTGTTTTAATTAATCCGATTGACCAAAAAAAGTGGGTGGAATCGGCCGACTTCCTCGTTGAGAAAGAAACGTGGTTTATGGCTACCGCAGCGGTCATGATGCGACGAAAATTTGCTCATCCCCTACCTGAATGGTTTTTACATTCCAAAAGTGGCGATATTCCGCTTTACGTCATTTTAGCTGAGCAAGGTCCCATTGGGTATTTACCCGAAGTAATGTCCGTATACCGGAAAAACGAAGGAGGAATCAGCATGACCGACCATATTTACTCGGACGCGTTCATTAAAAATAGAATTTTCATGTATGCGCAAATCAATGCACATACTCATTTCAAATACCAACATCTCATTAAACCCATTCTTCAGGCATATTACCTGATGCGAATGGATTGCCACGAGAATAAATCAAACTGGGGTAAAAAATCCTACTATTTTAGTCGGGCCACATTACTTCATCCCCCTCGGACTTCTAAAGCGTGGAAAAGCTATTTGAAAACAAATCTGCTTAGCCCTAAAACCCTTTTGGCCTATCTCAATTTTCGTTCCAAATTGAACCAATTCATTAAGCGATAAATTTGCATTTTTTGTTGATTTAAATGACCTTTACTCCAAAGCGTTATCGCCCAACCTGTATATACTATGAAAAAAACTTTCCTTGGACGATTGTCCATTTTAGGCTCCATATGCCTTGTTGGCTATTTAGGCATTTCATCCTTCCAAAAGAATGAACATCAACGCTGGGGGCAAGCCCTACTCGATTCATTAACTGAATCGCAAAAGCACGAAGCAGTTCATGCTTTGGAGGGTTTACAAATTGATCCAGATTTACAAATTACGACCTTCGCGACAGAGCCAATGGTAAAAAATCCGACCAATATGGACATCGATTCAAAGGGGCGCGTATGGATTACGGAGGCATTTAATTACCGACCAGCCATTGCGGGAAATCCTACGAATCCTGCCGGGGATCGTATCATCATTTTAGAAGATAGCAATGGAGACGGGAAAGCGGATAAAGAAAAAGTTTTTTATCAGTCACCGGAATTAAATGCACCATTGGGTATAGCCGTTTTGGATAGCATGGTGATTGTCGCACAAAGTCCATACATCTGGAAATTGTATGATGATAACCACGATGATAAAGCAGACCGAAAAGAAATCATGTTTCAGGGTATTGGAGGAGAGCAACATGACCACGGTGCACACGCATTTACTTTTGGGCCCGATGGAAAACTATATTTCAACTTAGGAAATGAAGGAAAACAACTATTGGATGCTCAAGGCAAACCCGTTTTAGATCAAGATGGGGATATTATTGGACCCAACAAATACAAACAAGGCATGGTTTTCCGCTGTAATTTGGATGGATCCAATGTAGAATGCCTTGGTCAAAATTTCCGGAATAATTTTGAAGTTGCTGTAGACTCCTATGGCGCATTATGGCAATCCGATAATGATGACGATGGAAATAAAGGCGTTCGTATCAATGCCGTGTTTGAACATGGAAATTATGGCTACACGGATGAAATGACAGGTGAAAGCTGGTATGTAAAACGCACCAACATGGAAACCGAAATTCCACTTCAACACTGGCATTTAAATGACCCTGGAGTTGTTCCTAATTTACTACAAACAGGTTCAGGATCACCTACCGGAATTTTGGTTTATGAAGGGCAATTATTACCTGCTAAATTCCAAAATCATATTATCCATGCCGATGCAGGACCGAATGTAGTACGTGCATATCCCACAAAAACACAGGGCGCAGGATACTCAGCGAGCATCATTAACCTAGTAGAGGGCGTTAAGGATCAATGGTTCCGACCAGCAGATGTAACGGTCGCACCGGATGGATCCATTTTTATTGCCGACTGGTATGATCCAGGCGTAGGGGGACATCAAGCGGGAGATCAAAACAAAGGACGCATCTACCGAATAGCACCCAAAAACACGCCATATCTGATTAAAAAATTACATCTTGATTCGCCAATTGGAGCCATTACGGCATTATTCAACCCCAATTTGGCGACTCGGTATTTAGGCTATAAAGCCTTACAAGGCTTTGGAAAAAAAGCGCATAAAGACCTTGCTGACATTTATGAAAGTGAAAGTAATCCACGCTTGAAAGCCCGATTATTTTGGATACTAGCTCAAGGACCAGATGGATTAGCTTACATCGATAAGGCACTTAAACAGTCGTCCCCGGAATGGCGCATGATGGGCATTCGTGCAGCAAAAGTGCGCCCATTTGATTCATGGAAGTCATTAGCACATCGCACAGTAAATGATTCCGACTTTCAAGTGAAAAGAGAATTAGCTATTGCCTTGCATCACCTAAAAAATACCGAGGCAGATGATATTTGGGCTCAATTAGCAAGCCAGCATACCGGAACAGATCGCTGGTATTTAGAGGCCTTAGGTATTGGCGCTGATCGATTATGGGATTCCCGACTAAGTGCCTATCTAGCATTAAAACCGGCAGATTCCCCTGCTTTTCGTGACCTCATATTCCGTGCACGCACACCACTAGCAAATCAATATGTATTCCAATTTCTAAAAGAAGGCAAATCATTAGCAGAAAAATTACGCTATTTCAGGACGTTGGATTTTTTACCAGGTGAAGAAAAATCAGCCTTATTGGTACAATTAATCAATGACCAATTAAAAAGTGACGCAGAAGCATCACTCGTAGCCATCCGTCATATTTCACCAGACTATATTCAAAATAATGTCGTAGCCAGAAAAACGGTAATCAAATTATTGCCCAAAAATGATGTGGATGAATACACTAAACTCATTGAAAAGTACAGTCTAACGGAAATGAAACCTGACCTCATGAAAATTATTTTAAGTAATAAAGGAGGGCGCCAAGCAGCAAAAGCTATTTACTCGCTTGAGGGAGGAAGTGAATTTATCAAAAAAAGCTTTGCACAAGGAAATACCGCGACAAAACGTTCCATTATCGAAGCGATTCGCTGGGTAGGAAATAAGGAAACCGTCGCACTGTTAAATCAAACCTTACTAAATACCAAACTTGATTTAATTGTTCGTAAAGATGCAGCCAAAGGTATCGGAAACTCATATCCTGCGGGTGAAGACTTTGTGCTTCAAGCATTGAAGCAAAAACAAATTCCTGAAACACTCATCCCGTCCGTTGTAGAATCTGTTAGCAGAGCCTGGCGAAAAGGCGTTCGTTTAGAAGCAAATACGTATTTAACTGGTGTACAAAGTGCTAACAAAACAAAGCACCCGGCATTAAATGAGTTGGTCAATTTAAAAGGCGTCGCTCAAAATGGGATAAAGGTATTTGTAGAGCAATGTGCCATGTGCCATCAAATTAACAATGAAGGGATCGACTTTGGTCCAAAATTATCGGAAATCGGTTCAAAGTTGTCAAAAGAAGGCATGTACCTTTCCATTCTACATCCAAATGCAGGAATTGGGTTTGGTTATGAGACCTTTGAAATAACAACGAAAAAAGGGGATGTCTATCAGGGAGTTGTTACCTCAAAAAATGAAACGGATATCATCTTAAAATTGCCTGGCGGAAGCACACAAAATTTCAAAACGTCAGCTTTGAAGTCCGTTAAGCAACTTGATAATTCAATGATGCCAGATGGCTTAGCGGATGGCATGTCGACCACCGAATTAACCGATTTAGTGACCTATTTAAGCACTTTAAAAAAGAAATAACTATGAATCGTCGTTCATTTAGCCAATTAATGACTGCAGGAGTTTTAGGCAGCCAAGCAATCAAAGGCAATACAGTTGCTGACAATACGTTTAGTTTAAAATATGCCCCACACTTTGGGATGTTTGAACAACATGCCGGGAAAGATTACATCGACCAAGTAAAATTCATGCATGAAATGGGATTTCGAGCTTTGGAAGATAACGAAATGATGGACAAACCTGTTGCCGTACAAGAGAAGATTGGAGCAACTTTGGGCAATTTAGGAATGGAAATGGGGGTATTTGTCATTAAGTTTCCGGGATTTTTTGATAAATCACACATGACATCAGGAGACAAGAGCTGGTCAGATTTATTTTTGAAATCGTGCAAAGAAGCTGTAGAAACTGCCAAACGTGTCAATGCTAAATGGGCAACCGTCGTACCAGGAAATTTTACCCGTAATTTACCTCTCGGGATACAAACTGGGAACGTTATCGAGGTACTAAAAAGAGGTGCAGAGATATTAGAACCCCATAAATTAACGATGGTACTGGAGCCATTGAGTGATAATCCAGATTTATTCTTACGTTATTCAGATCAGACGTATATGATTTGTAAGGGAGTAGGCAGTCCATCTTGTAAGATTCTTTTTGATATGTACCACATGCAAAGAAACGAAGGGAATATGATTAAGAACATGGATTTATGTTGGTCTGAAATCGGCTATTTTCAAATTGGCGATAATCCAGGACGAAAAGAACCGGGGACGGGCGAAGTCAATTATGCCAATATTTTCGAACACCTACGCATCAAAAAATACGACGGTATTTTGGGTATGGAACATGGGAATTTCAAGCCAGGCAAAGCGGGCGAACAAGCATTAATTGCCGCATATCGAAAAGCTGACCAATTGTAAATTTGGATAATTAATTAAATATTTAGATATTAGCCTAATTATTTAAAAGATATGGAAGCAGCATTCAAAGCAATCAATGATGTTACACGAAGAGAGATCCTTCAGTTTCTGATTCAAGGACCGCAAAATGCCGGACAAATTGCCAAACAGTTTGACATGACCAAGCCAAGTATTTCGCATCATTTGGATTTGTTAAAACAGGCACAATTGATTGATGCGGTTAAAAAGGGTCAGTTTATTCATTATAGTTTAAATAAAAAGGGGTTTGAAAGTATCCACCAATGGTTTCAAGCGTTTGCCCAACATTTTGAATTTCCAAAACCTAAAATCCGATTGTAATTGTCGGTTTACTATTTTTAAAATAAATTCGTAAAAAAAATCAATTCGCATGAGCGCTAACTTGCCATCTTCGTATTCTTTCATTGCTAGTCAAACACCGCGTGATTTTATCGGTTTAGGTGTTATAACATTACCCAAGCGGAATTTATTCCAATCAATTTCCGACTTCTTTGCTGAGAAATCAGGCAAAAAGCGAATTTCATTTTTCTTATTAGGAGCCCACGAAATAAAAGTTGTCCATTACCAAGGTTCAGAGATTATTGGCTCTAGCGACATACCCAAAAATTTAATTGAATCCATCGAAATACATGCATCCAAAACACCGGATGCTTTGGTCCTTATTTCAAACATTAGCTTAGTTGAATGTATTTCTGTAAATGAGAAAGGAACAAAAAAATTAAAGAATCATCAATTCAATTTGATGCCCGCGCTTTTAGGTGAAAATACAAGCCCCGTGAACAACATAAACGATATCGTTTGGGCGCAAGAGAGTCGGCATACAATCGTAGAAACCTTAAAGGCTTGGAATACGGCTATACAGGAAAACAACTAGTCATTAGCGGCTTTTTCTACATCGAGCTCCAGCAAATCCTTGGATTTGAAGGCTACAACCGTGACCAGAAACAAGGTTAAACCTGCGCCAAATAAGACAGATGGGATTGTACCTAAAAATTTCGCTGCAACCCCTGATTCAAAGGCCCCCATTTCATTGGATGTACTTACGAAGACGCCATTGACGGAGGAAACCCGTCCTCGCATCTCATCTGGAGTAAATATTCGTAAAACTGTTTGGCGAATTATTACACTTACCGAGTCGAAGGCCCCAGTAAAAAATAGAGCCGTTACAGACAACCAAAAGTTTGTCGATAAGCCAAATACTAGAGTAGCCAATCCAAAACCTGCAATAGCCAGTAACAAATTCCGCCAAGCATTTTTCAAAGGGGGAAAATAAACGAGCATTAGCATTGTTACCACCGCACCTACGGATGGAGCAGCACGCAAAATTCCAAGTCCCTCCGCTCCTACCTTCAAAATATCTTCGGCAAAGATGGGTAAAATCGCAATGACACCGCCGAACAAAACCGAAAACAAATCCAATGAAATCGCGTAAAGAATAATTTTCGTCTTAAATACATATTCAATTCCCTCACGTAAGCTTTGCCATATCGACTCATGTACGACCGTTTTGGGAGGCACAGGCCTATTCTTAATCAAAAAAATACACACCATAACGGCCACCAACAAAGCAATGACAATCATTAATGACCCCGATAATCCTGCATAAGCATAAAGAAAACCGGCAACCCCAGGACCCAAAATAGACCCCAATTGCCAAAAGGAGCTATTCCACGTCGCTGCGTTTGCAAAGACCTCTTTAGGTACCAAAAAAGGATTCAAAGACGATGCCGCGGGACTAAAAAAACCTTTAGCAAGCCCTATTAAAAAAATCACAAAATAGATCAAATAAATATGAAAATCGGCTTGCCCTGAATTCAACTTCGTTGCTGCATACAACAATAAAACTGACCCCAAAATGATCAGCGTTAATGAGCCCTGCATAATTTTTTTCTTGTCTCGATTATCAGCAAAATGCCCCCCAAACAATACCAAAGAAATGTAGGGAACCGCTTCAGCTAAACCAATTAATCCCAAAGCCAATGGATTGTGCGTCAAATGATAGATCTCATAAGCCAGAATAACTTCCTGAATGAGCAAAGCCATTGTAAACAGGGTATTTCCCGTTACATAGGCCCTAAACTCAGGATAACGAAGCGCCTGATACGCGTCTTTGGTCTTCAATAATGACATAAAATATAAATCAGTGGACTCGCAAAAGCTAAATCGCCAAGGTAACGCATTTGCATTTGAGCCCTAAAGTAATAAATCCAAACATGAATCCCCCAAATAATAAACATGACGGATAAAATAAACAGGTTGGCACCCAACAATCCTAATACTGGTAATATGCCTAATATTACCCACATAAGTACAATCCAAAAATGCCATTTACCTCCATCCGCAAGCAAAGTAAACAACCAAAGATTTTGTAAAGCCAACAAAAAAACTACCAATCCCATGGTGATCAATTCGCTAGAAAATCCAAAACGCGCTGCAGTGGGCAGAAAAATACCCACACTGAAAATACTGGCCGTTAATGCTTCCTTTAAGCCCCATATACGATCTAAAACCCGCTGCACCCAGGCAAACCAATATCCCAACAAGACAATTACCATCCCTAATCCTGAAAAGATCAATGCATTATCCACCAAGGTTAATAGATATAAATTCAAAAGAAATAAGCCAATCATAACGAGTATAAGTGGTGAGGCGTATCGGGCATGAAAAGCATGCAATGCATCTCGACTAGCCGATGTTCGATTATCGATTTGTCGGTCGATGCCATAAATCAAATATACCGATATACCTAGTAGAGCGCTGATTTCCCAACTGGGCCAATGACGCATAAAAAAATGATAAAACATCATGTGCATCGAAATGACGCTTAATACCACATCCAAACTCAAGAAATGGAGCGTATTAAAAAAGCGCATCTTTATGACTTAAAATAATTAGCGCATCACCTACTTGAATTTTACCCAAAGAAATCGGGACAATTTGTTGGCCAAAATAAACCTTATTTTCTTTCTGCCTAAAACTAGCCAAGGCCTTTAAAACGCCACCTCTGTCCACTTCTCCACTGCTTGGCTCCACATTGACCAACTGGCAGCGAGCACAAGGCTTTGCACCAGAAAATCGCACAGATTCAATAGCAAACTCAGCCCAGGAATCTTCCTCGAAGGCATGACTGCCAGAAACAATGATATTTGCACGAAAACGTAAACGATCAAAACGTTGACCCAATACCTTTTCCACCTCCAAATAAGATGCCTCAGAAGCCAATAATATAGGAAGAGAATCAGCAAAAGAACTTTGATTGGAACCCTGTGTCTGGTATTTTTCACTAATTAACCGAGGTGCCTCCTCCACTTGCATCACTAAGCGGACAGACTCGGCAAGCAATTCCGAAAACCACTCAGACCACCCCTCGCCTACTTCCCGCACCTGTAAAGCATCTTCCCATAGTTCAACCTCAAGGAAATCAAGCAATTCAGGTGAACTGGCTAATACTTTTGATTTTGCCGTAATCCGATCAAAAACGTCAAAACCCAAGTCGTGAATTCTAATTTGAAACCGAGTCAAATCAGGCCGAGTGCGCTGGGTGATAAATTTTCCTTGATCATCGACCAACATAAAACGGCGATCTCCTTTAAATCCAGCGGATTCAACATCGACTTGATCAACCGAAATCGGTCCCAAAGATTTGATCGGAAATAGAAATAAGTGTTGGACTTGAACTCGAGTCATGCTGCAAATTAGCTAATTCAAGTTAAATTACCCTATATGGTCTTATCAGGGTTCCCTTTCATAATGTGCTCCAAAATCCCTATGTTTGTTTCTTATTATAAAAAACCTATTCAATATGAAATCATTTGGCCTAATTAGTTTATTCATACTAACTAGTCTTACAAGTAATGCGCAAGATTTGTTACGGTTGGAAGATGCCATCCAACAAGGTTTACAAAATCAATATTCGATACAAATTTTAAAGAAAAGAGAACTTCAAGCGGCAAATGATAACAGCTTAGGAAATGCGGGTTTTTTACCTACCTTGACTGGAACCGCCAATAAAAACTATACTGTATCAGGGCTAGATCAAGAATTTTTTGGGGGATTACGCCCACCACTTATTCAATCTGGTGTGCGCTCAAACAGTGCCAATGCGGGCATTGCGATGGCTTGGACCTTATATGATGGCCAGGGAATGTTTATTTTACGTGATCGCTTCAAGGAATTGCAAAAGTTAGGTGCACAACAAACCGAAACTTCCATAGAAAATTTAATCGCGCAAATCAGTATTCTGTATTACGACATCATTCGTCAAGATTTACGCGTTAATAACTTTCGCAAAGGATTAGAAATATCAAACGACCGACTGAAGTTAGCCAAAGATCGCTATGAAGTAGGTCAAGGATCCAAAGTTGACTATTACTCTGCTCAGGTAGATTATAATGAGGATAAGGCCTTGTTGCTTGCGCAAGAACAATCCTTTTTAAATACAAAAATCAGTTTAAATACCTTGCTCATCCGTCCACATTTAACCACTTTCCAAACATTACCTGTGATCGATTTATTGCCTAAATTGAATCTAAGTGAACTGAAAGACATGGCATTGAAACAGAATCCAACATTAATGTTAGCGTTGGTGTCAAAAAAAATCACGGATTTGGATACGAAGAGTTTAAAATCCCAACAAACCCCGCAGGTAGATTTATTAGCAGGATATTCGGTAACCAACGTGAATAATGGTGCAGGTTTTGGTGTTCAAAGGGGCTCGAGTGATGTTTTCAATTATGGGCTTCGCGCAACGATTAATATTTTCGATGGATACAATCAGAAACGTCGTATACAAAATGCAAAAATCGCCTCTGAAATTGCACAATTACAAATTGAGGATACAAAAAACCAATTAGTGGCCGCACTGGAGAGATCCTATACAGCTTATGAGAATGCGTTAAATTTGATTACTTTAGAATCAGAAAATTATACCATAGCGAAACAAAACATCGATATTGCTTTTGATCGTTTCAAAATTGGTATTGCAACCTCATATGAATTACGTGAAGTGCAACGGAATGCGGTGGCTGCAGAAACGCGTCTAATTGAAGCAAAATATGCTGCCAAGTCAGCGGAAATTGAATTAATTCGATTAAGCGGAAACCTCCTGTAAGCCTTGCTCTTCATTAAGTTGCTGCTGATAAAGGTCAAAGTAAAGTCCTTTTTTTCGCATTAATTGAGCGTGCTTACCTTGCTCCACTATTTCACCTGCTTGCAAGACAAATACCCGGTTGGCAAGTTTAGCTGACGAAACCCGATGTGAAATAATCAAACTCGTTTTATCCTGCATAATCTTTTTCAAATGGGTCAGGATTTTATGTTCTGTATGGGTATCTACAGCTGAAAGGCAATCATCTAAAATCAATAAACTCGGATTTTTAGCTAAGGCACGTGCCAAGGAAACCCGCTGTTTTTGACCTCCTGAGAGGGTTACCCCTCGTTCGCCCAAAAGGGTTTCAAATTGATTGGGGAAATCGATAATATTATCATAGACGTCGGCATATCGAGCTGCTTGATACATTTGCTCATCGGTTAAATCATCTTGACCAAATCGAATATTTTCGGCAATGGAGGTTGAGAATAAAAATACATCTTGCGGGACAAATCCTAAATGTTTCCGAACAAATTCAATATCCCAATCTCTTAATGGAATATCATCCAAAAGAATTTCACCAGAACTAGGATCGTAAAAACGTGCCATTAATTGAGAAATCGTACTCTTTCCTGAACCTGTTGTGCCTAAAAGGGCAACGGATTCACCTGCATTAATTTCCAAATTAATATTCTTTAATACTGCTCGGTCTGTCCCTGGATAAGCAAATGAAACTTGGTTAAAAGTCCATTTACCTAAAATCGCTTGTTTAATTTGCAAACCTGGCAACAACTCTGATTTGATTTCCAGAAACTCATTGATTCTTTTTTGAGAAGCCGCAGCACGTTGAATCTGAGAACTAGTCCATCCCAGTGCCGTTACTGGCCAGGTCAACATAAATACATACATAATGAACTCGGTTATATTTCCCAAAGTCATCCGGCCAGCCATAACCTCATTCGAACCAACATACACGACCAAAAGTGTACTAAATCCCACTAGCAAAGAAATCAATGGCGTAAACAAAGAGTCAATCTTAACTAAATCCAATGACTTTCTCCGGTAATTTGCAGAAGCCTCTGTAAATGCTTCCAAGGATTGATTCTCCCTAACAAAAGATTTTAAAACGCGAATACCCGAAAAGGCCTCTTGCACAAAAGTGGAAATGGTAGATAAACCCGCTTGTATTTCCTCCGACTTTTTAATAATCAACGAGTTGACATAATAAATACTAAATGACAAAATAGGCAGAGGAAGAAGTACATACCACATCAGCGTAGTACTTACCTGATGCATGTAATAGATAACGAGCGTGAACACCGTAATTAAGTTCAGTCCATACATCATGCTAGGTCCTACGTACATACGAACTTTACTCACATCTTCTGAAATACGAGCCATCAAATCACCGGTATTTTGTTTTCGATAAAAAGAAAGGGGCAAGGTTTGGTAGTGAGAATAAATCTCTTGCTTCATTTCATATTCAATGTGACGCGACATTACAATGAGCGTTTGGCGGACCAAAAACAAAAAAACACCCTTAATAAAAGCCATTAAGACAATCAGCGCGCCATAATAAAACAACGTACTAGCAAATACTTCGTAGAAAGCTGTCTGCAGTGAAAAACCCTTGAATAAAAAATAAATGTCGATGGTCTCAGTTACTAAATCAAGTGCAAAACGAACCAATTGAGCCGGAACAACCCCAAAAAAATTGGAACAAAATGTAAATACGATTCCCATGAAGAGAAGCCATTTATATTTCCAAAAATATTGATTGAGGTGACTTAGTGAGCCCATGTATTGAATAAGTTGGCACAAAGATAGGACCTTTCTAAATTAAAATTTGTAATTTTGTGTTTTACAAATCAAGAACGCTCTTTATTTTTCGGATGGTTAATAGAAGACTACTACGGGTCAAAGCATTTCAACAAATGTATGCCTTTTGGACGCAGGAACGCGCGCAGCATCAATTAGCCTTTGATGGCTTGCAAACTATTTTTCTACCCGATTTATCATTAATGGTTGCCAAAGAAGAGCAGGCACCTCGATTAGAGGGACTTAGGAAGTTGGCCGAAATACAATTAAACGAATTTTTTCAAGGTATTCCCACAGAGGAAAGTATTCCAGCAGAAGCGCTTGAGGCTGCTCAATCTGTGTATCGAGTTTATCAAAATAATGTAGCGAAAATTGCCCAAGACATGCGAAAAAACATGGTCGTAGAGGTTGAGTCGATTTACAAACAATATTTAAAATTACTATTCTACTTACAGAATCTTCCGAATATAGGTCAATGGGACGAGCAACGTCGTTTATTAGAAAGCCCTATTAAAACTTCACAAATAGCTCACAATAGAGTATTAGCTATTCTTCCCAAATGGAAAGATTTGCAAAATGCATTTGCAGAAAACAACATCGGCTGGAGTGAAGATGAAGAAAGCTTACTCAAGAAATTATTCATTGAGGGCATACTCCCAGACGAAAGCTTCGTGGCATATTTACCTATTGCTGGCAAAGATGTTGTGCAAGACCTTGAAATAGTAAAATACATCCTTAAAAATTATCTGTTAAAACATCCAATCATGACGGAATTTTTCGAGGAAAAAGATTTAAATTGGCATGTTAATAAGGATGTGGTAAAAAGCTTAAGTACAAAAACCTTCAAGGTTGAGTCTTTGGAAGAGTTAAGTTTACAAGCATTAGCATTACAGTGGGACGAGGACAAACAATTCTTTGAAGAATTATTTGACTATTGTGTAAAAGAAGATAAGCAGTTGACGGAATGGGTCAATGACCAAACGAAAAACTGGGATTCAGAACGTTTGGCAACATCGGATTTAATTATTTTAAAAATGGCAGTAGCCGAAATGATTAAATTCGCTAGCATCCCCGTAAAAGTTAGCATAAACGAATACATTGAAGTAGCTAAAAACTATTCTACACCTAAATCTGGACCATTTATTAATGGTATATTGGATGTGGTTTCGATGAAGCTAACGAGTGAAAAAATAATACAAAAATCAGGTCGAGGATTAATCGACATAGCCAGTAAATAATTATGAGTAGATCATCTAAATCATTTTGGGCATTTGTGGTCGGAGCGGCTACTGGAGCAGTTCTAGGAATTCTTTATGCCCCAGATAAGGGAGAAAATACCCGAAGTAAATTGTATTTTCAATTGAATAAGTACCGTGAACAATTGAAGCAATTAATCAATGACATCGTTGATGGAAAAGAAATTCCTGAAACGATGGCTAAATCAGAAGGCAAGAAAGTTGTCAATGACACAAAAGTTAAAGCGGAAAAATTGTTGGAGGACGTTGAAAAAATGATGAGCCAAATCAAAGCAAAATAAGCATGTTTCGGTTATTGATTTGTTTGGGGGTTATCTTGTTGTTTTTGGAATGTACCAACAAACAAAAAAAGACCATGAATGATGCTGAAAGTAGCATTCCTGTTGCTTTGCGCCCATCCATGGATAAACAACCAAAAATGGTTTTTGACCAGCCTTTGGTTTATTTGGGTCGAATTACAGAAGGGGATAGCGTTTCCTATACTTTTCATTTCCGCAACAAGGGAAATTTGCCCTTGCAAATAACCTCTGTTAATGCCTCGTGTGGTTGTACTACACCAAAATGGAGTAAAGAACTCGTCCAACCGGGCAAAAAAGGCTTTATCAAAGTAACCTTTGATTCCCATGGAAAAGAAGGAAAAGTGCAAAAAACGATTACCGCTTATGCGAATACACTACCAGCCGACAACATGGTTGCGTTTAAAATAGAAGTTTTACCTCAAAAAAAATAGTCTTATGTTATTATTAGAAGCTAATCCACAAATCATGCAAATCGTCCTTTTTGGAGGTATTTTTGTGGTGTTTTATTTTTTCATGATTCGTCCCCAACAAAAAAAGGCGAAGGAAGCACAAAAATTCATTAGTGAATTAAAAACAGGAGACAAGGTCGTGACCATCGGTGGTGCACATGGTTCGGTTGTTTCCATTCGTGAGAAAACCATTGTTGTTGAAGTTGATTCAAGCAAAGGAGTACGGATGGTGTTTGAAAAATCAGCAATCTCGAAAGATGCTTCTTCACGTTTAACGGAGGAATAAGATGATTGAAAATAGCCTGAAACCCTTTATCGGCATTACAGGCGGAATAGGATCCGGCAAATCAACGATTTGTCGGATTTTTTCCATCTTAGGAATTCCTGTTTTTGAAGCAGATATGCAAGCGAGGCAAATTTGCGATCAAGATCAAGAAGTAAAAGATGCTATTTTAGATGAATTTGGCTCAAAGGCTTACTTGCCAGATGGAACTTACAATCGCCCTTGGATGAAAGGCTTACTCCAAAAGTATCCGGGTGATATTCAAAAACTAAATGCGATCATTCACCCTGCTGTCCGTAAAGCGGCTATAACTTGGCTGGAGGCAGCTCCGGATGCTCCATTCTACCTGTATGAATCTGCACTCATTACGCCGCGGAATAAACCAGAATTACTCCAAAAGCTCATCGCGGTTGCTTGCCCGTTGGATGAAAGGCTTCAACACATTCAAAAAAGAAACCAATCTTCCTACATGCAAACCATGCAGATGATTGACCTACAACCTCAACCTGAACAGTACGTACGTGGGGCTGACTTTGTTGTTCAAAACAGCAAAAAAGACCGCTTATGGCCACAAATTGAAACGATTATGAAAACACTCAGCTGCATCCTTTTATGCTTGTTTTTGAGCTTCCAAAGCCAAGGACAAATTAAGGCAATGACATTCAACATCCGCCTAGATACCGAATCAGATGGACAGGATCAATGGAAATTCCGCGCAAAACATTGTGCAGAATTGATTCAATACCATCAAGCCGATATAATCGGAATGCAAGAAGCATTCATACACCAAATTACCGATTTTGCAAAGGCATTACCTGGTTATGCGTGGTTCGGCAAAGGCAGAGACGATGGAAAAGAAGAAGGTGAGTTCTCCCCGCTTTTTTATAATACAGCAAAATTTAAACTGATTCGGGAAAAGACCTTTTGGCTTTCTGATTCATGTGAAAAAGTAGGATTTGGCTGGGATGCAGCCTGCCGCCGCGTGGTGACTTGGGGTGAATTCAAAGAAATTAAATCCGGAAAAAAATTCTTTGTATTCAATACGCACTTTGACCATTTGGGAAAAATTGCTCGGCGGGAAAGTGCTAAATTGGTATTGGCTAAAGTAGCCGAAATTGCAGGTAAATCGTCAGCCATCATTACGGGCGATTTCAATGCAACCCCCGATGACGAACCCATTCAAATCATTTTAGACAAGACTAACCCGAATCGCCTTACAGATAGTGAAACCATCAGTACAGGAGGCCACTATGGGCCATATAGCTCATTCAATGGCTTTAAAAAAGAACAAGAAGGTAGACACATCGACTATATTTTTGTTAAAAATGGTGTAAAATGTAGTCAACATGCTACCCACTCGGAGACTTGGGCAGGGAGATTCCCAACAGATCATTTTCCGGTAAGTGCCATCTTGCATTTACCCAACTAGCTTATTGGAATTTGACCGTCTAAAACTTAACTTGCAGTATGGAAAATTTCATAGTTTCAGCACGAAAATACCGGCCTACCCAATTTGATTCGGTCGTGGGACAAAGTCACATTACCACTACGCTTAAGAATGCCATTAAGTCAAATCATTTGGCTCAGGCATTTTTATTCTGTGGCCCTCGTGGCGTGGGAAAAACTACCTGCGCGCGTATTTTAGCTAAGACTATCAACTGTGAAAGTATAGGCGCGGATGGTGAAGCCTGTGGCACTTGTCCATCATGTCAATCTTTCCAAGACAATACTTCCCTAACGATTCATGAATTAGATGCTGCGTCAAATAATTCAGTAGACGATATTCGTAACTTGATTGATCAAGTTCGGTATCCTCCTCAACGTGGTCGTTACAAAATCTACATCATTGACGAGGTTCATATGCTTTCAGCAGCTGCATTCAATGCCTTCTTAAAGACATTGGAGGAGCCTCCGTCCTATGCCATTTTTATTCTGGCAACAACGGAGAAGCATAAAATTCTACCTACCATACTTTCTCGTTGTCAAATATTCGATTTCAATCGAATTCAATGGAAAGATATGGCTAAGCATTTAGCCGGTATCGCAGAGAAAGAAAATATTCAGGCTGAACCTTCGGCATTGGAATTAATCGCGATTAAAGCTGATGGCGGTTTGCGTGACGCACTTTCCATGTTTGATTTGAATGTCACTTTCTCAACTGATAATGCCTTGCGCCATCAAGATGTATTGGAGAATCTGCACATATTGGATAGTGATTATTATGTGGCTTTAACCAATCACTTAATTCAACAGAACCATGTAGCAACCTTGGTGCTTCTGGATGAAATCATGCGCAAAGGATTTGATGGGCAGCAATTTATCAGTGGTTTTATGGAACACCTGAGAAATTTACTTTTTGCTAAAGATCCACAAACGTTGGCATTGATGGAGATTTCAGAAGAATCTCGTACCAAATTTAAGGAGCAAGCAGAACGAACAAGCACCTCTTTCTTGCTTTCAGCTATGAACATATGTTCTACATGCGAGAGTAATTACAAATTGGCAAAAAATGCCCGCCTACATTTGGAACTTTGTTTATTGAAGATAAATTATTTGCCATCGGTATACCAACTGGCCTTGGAGGGCGGTACCGGAAAAAAGTCTGAGCCCCAAGCGAAGAGCGAAGGGGCTAACAACCAAACTCTTGCAACTGCCCCAGCAAAGGAACCTACTAAATCTGACGTAAGTACAGAAGCCACCAACCCCGTTGAAGTGCTACCGGTAGTGGAAAGTCATGATATCCCCATAGCGGAGGAAATTGAACAGCCATTACCTACGACTAAACCCGTCGCACAAATGCCTGCTTTAGGTTTATCTGGCTTGCGTTCCAGCAAAAGTGTGATTAAAAACAAGGGGAAAGAAGACGAAGAAAAAGAGGAACAATCGGCCCCAGGAGGTTTGATTAATCAAGATTTTGACCTGACGAAATTCTTAGAGGTTTGGAATGAAATTGCGCAAAAATACAAGGATGGCAATTTGATCAACAAGTTTGTTATGATGGATCGCCCAATTGAATTAATTGAAACAGTTGCGCATGTGAAGGTCGAAAATGAAGTACAGGTTCAGCATTTCAATGAGCAATTGCGGATGGAGGTGTTAGGAATTTTACGTGAACGTCTAAGTAATTATACTGTAGACATCGTCTTAGACCTCACAGAACAAGAAAATGATGAAAAAAAGTTATTATATACGCAATCAGACAAATTCGATTTTTTGGTCCAAAAGCATCCACTACTGGGCGAACTAAAACAAAAATTGGGTTTGGATCACGAATTTTAACCTAGCGAATTTGACCATTACCCTGAATAACCCATTTTTCCGTTACCAATTTTTCTAAGGCAAAAGGCCCACGTGCATGTAATTTCTGTGTTGAGATTCCTATTTCAGCACCTAAATCAAAAACTCCGCCATCTGTAAATCGAGTAGAAGCATTCCAATAAACCGCGGCGGCATCAACGGCCTCTAAGAACAAGGAGGCCTCACTTGAATCCTCGGTTACAATGGCTTCCGAATGTCGGGAGGAAAATTGATCAATGTGATTTAATGCCTCAGCAAGATTATCTACAACCTTCATCGAACAGGCAAAATCGAGAAACTCCCGACCAAAATCAGCTTCAGCAGCACGCAACAAAAAAGGATAATCAATTTTTTCCAATGCCAAAAACGCATCTGAATCAGCAAAAATCTGAACTTGATATTTTTTAAAATCAGTGGCAATTTTTTGGACAAAATCAGGTAAATGACTGCGGTGAATAATCACGGTATCCAATGAATTACAAACTGAAGGTCTTGAAACTTTAGCATTCACGACAATTGGTACAGCCATGTTAAGGTTCGCACCAGCGGCCACGTAAGTATGACAAACACCTGCACCCGTTTCAATCGTAGGAACTAATGACTCTCGTCGGACGCGCTGAATCAATGCATCTGAACCTCTCGGAATGATAACATCAACGAATTTAGTTGCCTGCAATAAAGTGGTCACATGCGCACGATCGGTAGGCAATAAACGAACGAGCTCAGTTGATAAACCGTGTGCTTGCAATGCTTGGTGAATGAGCCCTACCAATACCTGATTAGTAAACCAAGCATCTGTCCCACCACGCAATACTGCTGCATTACCCGAACGAATGCAAAGGGCCGCGACATCGATAGTTACGTTAGGACGTGACTCATAAATTACACCCACTACACCCAAAGGCACCGCAATCTTTTGTAAATGCAACCCATTTGAAAGTACTTTGTCCAACAATATTTGACCAGAAGGATCAGGCAAAGCTGCTACATCATGTAAACTCGATGCTAAAGATCTTATGCGCTCTTCAGTCAACTGTAGTCGATCACGCATGGGATTTTGTAGATCCATTTGCGCTAAATCCTTCTCATTCTCGAGTAATATAGCGGCATAATTTTGAATTAATAGATCAGATAAGGTATTTAGGACCGCAATTTTTACAACAGATTTAGCCTGCGCTAAACTTGTACTAGCTTTGCGAGTGGCGGCTAAAAAAGGAAGGATATCGTCGACTTTTTGAGACATTTTACTAAGTTAGGAATTGTAGACCTTAGTCCAAACTTTTAATGAACGGGAAACGGCAAAGGGCATTTTGTCCATCCCCCACATATAGGACATAACGTCCTGAAACCAAGGTTGACACATCAAGCGTAAGTTTAGTTTGGCCTTTGAGATAGCGCCCCATGTTATTCTGCATCACAGAACGGCCCGACATGTCAAAAATCTGAACCCTCAAATTCGCATCCTGAAGCAAAGGAAAATCCAAATTTATAAGTTGATTTGCTGGATTGGGATACAGTCTTAAGGAAATCGGGGCCTCTACATTATCAAGAACCAGACTGGCATTTAAATTACCTATCGCAGCATCTAACCATGTAATTCGCGCAGTAATCCAATTTTTCATCCAATTAAGCTCATCGTTGGCATTCGCACCCACGTAATAATTAGGCCAAACTTTTTTATTGTATAATGGGAAACGACTAAAATTACGTTGCATGGGTTCCTTCAATGCAAGAGTGGTGGAATCCATGAATTTAAATAAGGTCTGAGGGCTTAAGCTTGTTTTCCGTAAACTGGTCCATCGACTTTTAACAGCGTTTACAAAAACAGAATCGCGCATCAATTTTCCCCACCAAAAAGGTGTCTGGAAATAATCAGGTGTTCCGTCCTGTAATTCCAATTTATTATACATCCAGCCTTGAGGCAAATAGCCATCATAATAATCGGCATTCCCAAATGACAAATTAAAGTCCCATGCGGGGCCCATGGTTAATTTCCCACCCTTGGAATCTTTATCCTTATAAAAATACGTACTCAAACGAAAGCCATCTACATTGCGAGACAATTCATTTAATATAAAAAAATTGACGAACGAGGGCATGTTCATCATGGATCGGTAGGTAGTGCTAGCCTTCAGTGGATTCTCTTCCTGCAGACTTTTCTCAAAAGCATTAACGTAATTTCTAATATATGTGAACTGCTGCGTCGTTATGTTTTCAATTTTAGGATATTCAATTTGGAATAAACCTTTATTATTCCCCCTGCCAGAAACATAGGCACTGTTCCAACTGCGTGATGGGGAACCGCTCGTCTTATCTATTTTTACTAAATATCCACCCGTTACCTCATCCCCTGCATTATCTGTCGGTGTTAAATCTGCTATATCCAATCGGCCTCTACTCTGTTTAATTTTCTCCATCAGGATATAAATCCCTTGATAAGCATCATTCAGGATGACCTCAACATAGCGTGTATTCGAATTCTTCAAACCTAAATCACCCGCTAGTTTCTGAGAAACAACATCTCGCAAAAAAGTTCGATCATTATAGGATGCATTTAATACCCAATCTGATTCAGCTGTCATCTCGCCTATGGGTAAATTCATAGCTTTCTTTGCCAATGAATCGGTCCAAATTTCAAATCCATAGGGCTTCTTAACTAAGCCCGGGAGGAAATACCAATCCCCCTGCGATGAACTACCGCGGAATTCAATTCCAGCCCAAAAGATAAATGCGGGCTTATCAGTCAATCGATTCATTTGACCTTTTCCTCGATCAAATAATGTAAACTTGGCCAGAATTTTAGGTTCATCCACAATTGTGGCACCCTTGGTATTGATTTGCAAAATAGGCAAATTTGATACCGTAAGACTTTGGGCGTAGGCTTGTACTTGAAAAAATAATAAAACAATCAGGGATCTAAAAGTCATGCCCAAGGGTTAAATAGGTTATAGGAGATCTGATTTCATCATTTTCAATTCCGTAGGCATAATCTAATTTGATGAAATACCCGATAAGATTAGCTCTTACTCCAACACCATAACCGAATAAAAATGGATTTCTAAAATCCGTTACTGTCGCTTGAAATGGATTTGTATTTCCACCGTAGACATTGGTATTAAATCCGTTCGTTCTTGAAAAAGGATTTGATCCGGTCCAAGCACTTCCCATGTCAAAGAACCCAACAATCTGAAATGTATTTAATAACTGCGATTTGGAATAACCGGAACCAACTAATGATTTCAATGGCACGCGAAGCTCCGTATTTAGCAATAAATGACTGTTACCCGAGAGCTTATTCATTCTAAATCCACGCATGGATGTCGCAAAATCACTCATAAATACATCTCGATTTGCAATGCCGGCTGTACCTAATGGATTCGCCTTGTTTCTTTCTTCCCGATCAATGAATAACCAATTATCCATTCCACCTAAAATGGTTTGAGTGGCTAACTCACCCATGGCATGTGATGCGGATAAGCGCGTGGCCAACAGAAAACTATTTGAAATTTTCAGGTAATGTCTTGCATCTAAATTAAAACGCGTAAAAGATTGTTGCAACGTATTTTGATGTTCCACACCCGCATACATGCGGAAACCTGTTTGTAAATTTTCAGCCCAAAATACCGTATTGTCGAATGTATAAGATAAACGACCTCCCAAATAAGCCGACACATCTTCAGGCGTGCTCAAGTTAAATTGATCAATGGACCGATTGGAGGTAAACATCCCAGAAAAACTAAGCTTACTTTGTAAATTAAGGGGATAAACCGATTTCAACTCAACTCGATTATAGCGTATTTTTTGGGAGAGAACTTCCGTTTGTTGATCTAAAATTTTCCGATCTACTCGCAGTGTCCAATCAATCTTATTAGCTAGGTATGCATATTCACCCCAGAGATCTACATTTTTAATATTTGCAGATAAATAGGCCCCTACCTTGAATAAATGATTTTCCATTAAATCATTCATTTTTAAATCCAAACTATAACCCAAGCCACGAATAGGGTCAATTTTAAAACTTCCTTCAGACCCATTGATGACAAAAGAATTATGATAATCCAATGGCCCCAGCAGTCGGTTAGCATCTTTGCGTAATCTTAGGGCCTGCTGACGATCAATCCTTGATTTTCGAATGTCAGCTGACCGCTTACTTTCGTCATTGGACACAACAGGCGCTAGGGCCTGAGATGTATCTGGCAACATAGGATACCATAAATAGGCAGGTAAGGCTGTTACTTGTTTTGCGGAATATATTTGCAACTGGTCTTGCAGAACCAAGCGATTTTTCACCACCATTACATCATTTTCCCACCGATAACTAGACCAATCCCCTGATTTAACAATTGTTTGATACAGTTTTTGATCAGAAGTATGGTAAGATACCAATTCATGACTGAATGGACTTTCGTTTAAGAAATAGATGAGCGAGTCGGAAATGGGCCGAACATGACGAATTTGGCCTTTATGCTGAAACAGCGCTTTGGGGTTCGAGGGATCCTCAGCACGCCAATGCATCATGGTCAACATTCCTTTTTCTTTGAGATAAGTACTATCAGCAATTCGATCCGTCAAATAAACAATATCACCATCCTTCCCCCACCAATGCGCCTCAGACTCTTGATTCGCATCCTGAGTGATGGAGGTTAAGCGATTTCTACGAAGATCATAAATTCCAACATCCACTTGACCTTGCTTAAATGATCTTACCAACATCTGTTGGCCGCTCGCACTCAATTCAAAATCCAAAAATCGTAGTTCACCTAAATTCTTTTTAGTTGACAAACGTAGATTTTGCTTGTTCAACTGGTACGTATTTAGGAAGTTTTTTCCTTCTTGATGATACAAGACATATAAATCCTGTTTTCTTGACCATTGAATGATTGGCCTGACACCTCCCGCAAGGCGTAACGGATCTTTCAATCCTGTTTTGAATAATTCCTTACTTACCTGAGTTTTCATGGACTTGACCAGCAGGCGGTAACGCCCAGCATCATCCATGATATAAGCCAACCAGTTTCCATCCGGACTTAACTGAAAATCGCGCAACTGTTCGCCTTTCGTTACATCGATAGAAAACAGCATTTTTTTAGCAACGTCTTGAACGTTCACTTCATATTGCTTGGCATCACTAACATAAAACTCAAACCACTCTTTCAAAAACTTTGAAATCGGTTTTCGAAGTGTACTGGATATACTTGATTGTTCATTTCGAATGATTCGCGTCAAATTAACAATATTACCTATTTGACTTGCACCATACGTTTTAGCAATATATGACCATATCGATTGCCCAATATACTCCGCTTCCAAGCCCCGGGCTAAAACGGGTTTTCGAACTTTATTTGCCACAACCACCTGGTACATATATTGACTCATTGCAGCGGTTTCGCCTGTAGCAATATAAGCTGCAAGACCAGATTCAAACCATTCTGGTACTGATAAAAGCAAAGAATTTTGCAAGACATCTTTTATGCTACCTCCATAAAGAATATCATGTATGTAAACATGCGCCAATTGTTTTAGCAGATTTTCTTTATACGATTGAAATTGAGTTTCAAATGCGATTTCGATTCTAAACTTGGCCCTATTTTCATCAGCGGCTTCCTGAGCATCTGCATAACTGATCCCGCTATTCGACTGCGCAAGCTCACTGCCTGAAGGATAAACAAATATTTGGGTTTTTTGATAAGGCGTGTAGGAAAGAAGACTGCTAACCCGTTGAAAATCGCTGTCCAAAATTTGAAGCGTAGTGCGTGCTAAAACTTCGTTCTTGCCAAAATAATAGACTTCAAAATTCTGATTAGCCAGGTATTTCCAAGCAAACTTTTGATATTGAATGCGTGTCTTCTCCCAAGATCGTTGGCTTGGAAAAAACTCCTGCGCTTGCACATGCGTCACAAACACCAGAGAATAAATACTTAAAAGAAGAAATCGAAAAAAACGCATCTAACACGATTTTACACAAAGTCAAATTTAAGGATTTATACCGAAAATAAATGCGAATATCGACGAATTGAAACTTCGAAATCAAGTTCTTTCTCTCCTCGTATTTCTTGAATAAAAGCTTTTGCAAAATACGGGCTAATGGAAACACTTTTTGAACCAAATCCATTAAAAATCCCTAGCGGTTTTTCTGGCAAAAAGCCAACGAAAGGTCTTCGGTCTTGTGTTGCAGGACGAATGCCCACAAAAGTATCTAAAAATTCAAATTTACTTACGCCCATACTGGTTAATTTCCCAATCAACTCCTCTCGCGATGAATCCGTTGGCGTTTGACTGAATTCATCCCATCGATAGGTTGCTCCGACTTTAAAGTGGCCATCCGCTAAAGGGAGGACAAATCCATTCTTATTAAGAATGTGTTCGCTTGATGGCTCATCCGATTTGAAACGAATTAATTCTCCTTTGGCTGGCAAAAAAGGAAGCTTCGCCCACAAGGGGTTATGTACAGCATGAAAACCCTCACAAAAAATTACTTTTTCAAAATTGACAAAATCTTGTTCCTGATAGGTTCTTAAAAAATAAATTCCATGACTTTCAAAATAACTTTTTGATCGACGCAGCAAAGTGGCTACATCAACCCAACCGGCTTGACTGACCCAAACACCTTGATCAGTCCAATCCAAAAATTCGTGATTTATTTGATCTTTCCTTTCTTCTAGCCAGCCTTTCATCTCATCGTTGGCATACGGACGAAAAAGGGGCATCGGGTGAAAAAAAGATGTATTCAAGTGCTTTTCAAGCCGAGTATAAAATTCAAATAAATAGGGGAATAAATCATCGGCCAACCAGGTTTTCTCAAGTTTTCTACCAGTAACCGGATTGAATATTCCGCCTGCCGCATACGATGAATTAAAATGCAATGGAGAATCCCAAATCTGAAAAGGGATTTGAGCCTCATGGAAATGATGTGCTAGTATGGTACCAGCAAGCCCTTGGCCAACAATTAAATAAGGCTTATTTATTTTCACGTTTTACGCGTTCAACTTGCGCTAAGACAAAATCTACCTGTTCATCCATACTACGAAAAGATGTATCTAAATCAATTGAATCATCAGCACGTTTCAAAGGTCCCTCTTCCCGATTAGAATCTATTTCATCTCGCATGCGAAGATTCTCAATTATATCTTCTAGCGGCAAATCTTCTCCTTTTTGAAGGAGTTCCAACTTTCTTCTTTGAGCCCGAATATGTGGCTGAGCTGTCATAAATATCTTCACTTCAGCATTTGGAAAAACGACAGTACCTATATCACGCCCATCCATTACCAAACCTTTCTTTTTTCCCATTTTTTGTTGCTGAGCCACCATAGCGCGTCGTACAATCGTAATCGCAGCCACTTGGCTAACCAATTCAGAAATGTACATCTTGCGAATTTCTACCTCCACGTTCTCACCATTCAGAATCGTATCAGACGCCTGCCTCTGTTGATTGAACTGAAAGGAAATATCGACATGCTCCAAGGCATCTGCCACAGCTTCTAAATTCGTAATATCGACCTGATTGCGATGAAAATACAAGGCAACTGCCCGATACATAGCACCCGTATCGACAAATGCATAATGCAAAATAGCCGCCACTCGTTTAGCCGTCGTACTTTTTCCACATGAAGAAAAGCCATCCAAGGCTACGATAATTTTAGACATGTATCTCGTTTAAAAATTGGTTTATAACCAAAAAGGTTTGCTCGGAAGCTTCATAACAACCTTGATGAGCTACGCCAGGCAAAATTACAAATTTATGTTGGTCTTTTCCTTCCAACAAGCCCACAATGCTTGAGGGGGGAATCAATGGATCTATTTCACCTAAAACAAACAGAAAAGGAATTGAAGTATACCGAATAAATTCTTGAAAATCTTGTCGATCTTTCATGGCACGTGTCGCAGCTACTAATCCCATAACATCTATGTTTTGATATCGAAAAATGAGCTGGTCAATCAAGTCACGCTTTATTTTTACAAAGTCAGGTGCAAAAAGATTAGCTACAAAGGACCGAATAAAGATTTCAGATCCATGTTCTTGCAGGAAATCAACAGTCTTAAGCCTTTGTGTTTTTTTTTCTAGCGAATCCGGTAATGGTGTCGAATGGAGCATAACAATCGCTTTCGTACGCTGCGGAAATTGTTGGGCTATTTCCAACGCGATATATCCCCCCATGGAATGTCCAATACAAATGAATGGGATGTTCGTAGGAATCTCTGAAACAATTTTACTTGCATAGGAAGCAATACTGTGGCAGTTTGACCAACAAGCAAAATTTGGCACATGGATTTCATAATCAGCAAATTTTTCAGGAAAAAAATCCTGCCATATGCGAGCGTCTTCACCAAAACCATGCAAAAAAACCAACAAGGGTCTCATGCTAATAGGTAACCAAAAGTCCAACAATTGTGAATAACAGCCCAATAAATGCTGCGAGTCCTCCTACAAAACCTAATCCAAAAACAGCAAGTACAACCCCAATGGCCAACAAACTCAAACCAATTTTCAATTGAGGTGCCCAATTTTGAGGTCCATGAACCTGAGCGTTTTTCTTATTAAATGAAGCCTTTATACTTTTCTGGATTTTCGGTGTCGAATCCATAATACGGTCGACGTGTTCTTGCGTTGATTCTTTGGGGTTCTTAGATGAAGCCAACACTTTTTTTATTGTAAATACTTCCTCCACGCTCTTTTGCTCGCCTTGAATGGGGGATGTTTGATTGGCTTGACGGGTTGGCATTAATTCAGTCACCACCATCTGTTTCTCTTCTTCCAACACCTTTTTAGTGACATCTGAAGTCGAGGGACTTGGCGCAAATGACGCAACTGTTTTCTTTACGCAGGAAAAAGCGAAAAATGAAATAAAACAAAATAAAAGGATCCGGTTCATAATTAAGCAACAACTTTCATTTGGTGAAATACGGTTCTTTCAAACTTCGATTTGGCATATGTCAAATCAATTGTAAATTCTGTTAACTCGGATTGTGATGGAATTTCAAACATGGCATCGGTCATGATGGCTTCCATGATGGAACGCAATCCGCGAGCACCCAATTTATACTGCATCGCCTGTTCAACAATATAACGCAAAGCATCAGCTGAAAAATGCAAAGCAACCCCTTCCATCGAGAACAATTTTTCATATTGTTTTACCAAGGCATTCTTGGGTTCTGTCAAAATTGACAACAAGGCTTTTGCATCCAGTGGATTCAAAAACGTAACTACCGGTAAACGTCCCAATAATTCAGGAATTAAACCGAATGATTTTAAGTCTTGTGCAGAAACGTATTTCATGATTTGGTCTTTCTCCAAAGATTCGTGAAACGAATCATCTCCTGAAAAACCAATCGGGCGCGCGTTTAAACGCTTTGAAATATGGCGATCAATGCCATCAAAAGCTCCTCCGCAGATAAACAAAATATTTTCTGTGTTCACCGCAATCATTTTCTGATCCGGATGTTTACGTCCACCTTGCGGCGGTACGTTAACAATTGAACCTTCTAATAATTTCAAAAGAGCTTGTTGGACCCCTTCACCTGACACATCCCGCGTTATAGATGGATTATCGGACTTACGAGCAATTTTATCAATCTCATCAATGAATACGATACCACATTCGGCTTTTTCTACATCGTAATTAGCTGCTTGAAGCAAACGCGTCAAAATCGTTTCCACATCCTCCCCCACATATCCTGCTTCCGTAATCACTGTCGCATCCGCGATACAAAATGGTACTTGCAATTTTTGAGCAAGGGTTTTGGCTAAATAGGTTTTTCCTGTTCCAGTCTCCCCTACCATTAATATGTTGGATTTTTCAATCTTCACATCATCCGCTAAAACCGGTTGCATCAGACGCTTATAATGATTGTAAACGGCCACTGAAAGATGGCGTTTGGCCTCTTCTTGACCAATCACATATTCGTCTAAATAGGCCTTTAAGTCTTTGGGCTTAACTAATTCAAATTGATGCTTCGAGGGAGATGAAACCGAAGGTGTAGTTAACTCCTCTTTGATTACTTCGTACCCTTGCTGAATGCAACTATTACAGATGTGACCTTCAATTCCAGAAAGCAACATCCCTTCATTGCTCTCAATCGTCGATTTAGTTCGTCCACAGAATGAACAACTTACTTTTTTATTACTTGCCATGAATTAGACAGTACGGGTTAAAATCTCATCAATCAGACCATACTCTTTCGCTTCGGCCGCTTTCATCCAATAATCCCGATCAGAATCACGCTCAATTTCTTCGAACGTTTTACCTGAATGCTTGGCTAAAATTTCATACAATTCTTGACGAATTTTTACGATTTCACGTGCTGTAATTTCGATATCACGTGATTGACCCTGAGCGCCACCTGAAGGCTGGTGAATCATTACACGTGCATGCTCCAATGCCGAACGCTTTCCAGCTGCACCACCTGCCAACAAGACAGCACCCATAGATGCCGCTAAAGACGTACATACCGTTGCTACTTCCGGACGGATGTAATTCATGGTATCATAAATCCCTAAACCAGCATAAACAGATCCGCCAGGGCTATTGATATACATGACAATGTCTTTTTTAGCATCTGTAGATTCCATGAACAATAACTGAGCAACGATAATATTGGCCATGTAATCATCTACAGGAACTCCCATAAAGATGATACGGTCCATGATTAATCGGGAGAATACATCAATTTGAGCAAAGCGCATCGGGCGCTCCTCAATGATGTATTGCGTCATATCTTCAATCTGGTGAAGAGGACGATCACCGATGTGATTCATGTATTGGTCAACAGCTAAGCCATTTAGTCCACGGTGATGAACGGCGTATTTACGAAACTCTTCACCTGATAATTCCTTTGGATACATATAATTCAATGTTTAAAAATCAAAATTAAAATATTTTGGCATTAAATACGCAAAACACAAATGTACGAACCTTAGTTCATAGAAAACCCCGCAATTAGCGGGGTTTTGCAAAATAATGTGACAGAGGGTAAATTAAAGCGCTGCAGCGATTGCTTTAAATTTCTCTACATCAATTTTTGTCGTTTTATTGGGGATGTTTTCTACAATGGCAGTCGCAACTTTATCAGAGAATGCTTGATTGTATAAATTCATAAAGTTATCTCCTTTCGACTTATCGCTTAAATAACCCATCGCAATTTTCTCAATCATCTCCTCAATACCCGGCTGGTCTGAAGATAAATAACCACCAAACTGTTGGCGTACCATATCTTTTGCCTTTTCAACAACCTCTGGATAATCAACCTTTACCTCGAATTTCTCCGCAATTTCATTTTTGATTAAGTTCCAACGAATATCACGTTTAACATTATCAAAATCTTGATCAATTTGCTCTGGCGTAAATTTACCTTCATTGATGCGGATCAACCATGTACGTAAAAATGCCTCAGGCAAATCAATTTTCACGGTTTCTAAAATTGCCTTTTCTGCATCGATACGCAATAAATACTTTGCTTCACGGGCATAATTCTCACTGACAATGATTTCAACTTCTGCACGGAAAGATTTCTCATCCGTTGCTTTTCCCGGTCCTAAAACCTTATCAAAAAATGCCACATTCATTTCAGCAGGCACTTGACGCGTGATATCTTCAACCACAAAAGAAACTTCACCTTTTAATTCAGCTACTTCCTCTTCTTTCTTACCTGTCGCTAATGCCAATGCTTTGGCGTCAACAAACACCTTGTCAATAGCAAATTTTAAGGTATCGTCTTTCTTAGCACCTATGAATACTTTCTTAGACTTATCTTGAATCGCATGCATGGGAATAGCTGATTTCTCAACCCAGTCACCTTGTGTGAATGTCCCAAAAATTAAATCGCGATCCTCAACTGATTCAGGATGCGTTTGCTCACCGAATTGCTTTTTCAGGTTTTCAATCGTTTCATCGATTTCTTTCTTGTCGGCCTTAATCTCATACGACTGAATCGCTTTCATTTTAGCTAAATCAACCGTGAAATCACCGTGAAAACCTAAATCATAATGAAAAGTAAATTCAGTATCTTTTTCCCAGTCGATCGCATCTGCCTCTTCTACAGCTGGCAAAGGCTCTCCTACTAAGTTCAATTTATTTTCTTTGATATAATCACTAACGGCATGACCTAATTCGTGATTAATTTCATCCACCAAGGCAGACTGACCATACAATTTCTTGATTAAAGTTGCCGGAACCATGCCTGGACGAAAACCTTTGATTGATGCCTTTTTGCGGTAGTCTTTCAATTTAGCTTCAACCTTCTCTTTGTAATCAGCCTCAGTTACAACTACGGTCAAACGACCTTGTAAATCACTTGCTTTATTGAGTGAAATGTTCATATGGAATTATTTGTTTATTCAATTAAAAAAAGCCCTCAAAAACCTAACGGTGTTGAGGGCTTGCCTTGGTACGGGTGGAGGGACTCGAACCCCCATGCCTCGCGGCGCCAGATCCTAAGTCTGGTATGTCTACCAATTCCACCACACCCGCGTAATTTGGACTGCAAAGGTAGGAAGCAAAATGTATTTTTCCAATAGGGTTTTCAAAATAATCAACGATTTATATGTAATTTCAAAGCGTAAACCACAGAAATGGAAACTGAATCACATCAACAAACTCCTAAATGGACGAATTGGTATATTTCGCTCGGAATATTCCTCATAGGTCTTATCATGTTCTTCATTGGTTTCAGTTACCTATATAAATAGCCGATGACACTTATTGATTGGATTGTATTAGTAAGTACCATTGGGGGAATCGTCATGTACGGTATTTACCGTGGAAAGCAGACCAAACATTCATTGCAAGGTTTCTTACTGGCCGACCGTGAATTACCTTGGTACCATGTATTGCTTTCAGTAATGGCTACCCAAGCATCAGCCATTACTTTTTTATCTGCACCGGGTCAGGCGTATACGGATGGAATGCGCTTTGTGCAATTCTATTTAGGTTTACCTATTGCCATGATTGTTTTGTCTGTAACCTTTATACCGAATTATTACCGTCTCAAAGTATATACAGCTTATCAGTTTTTAGAACAGCGCTTTGATTCCAAAACAAGAGTCTTAACCAGTTTATTATTCTTGATTCCTCGGGCATTATCCACCGGGGTAACGATAGCGGCACCATCCATCATTTTGTCAACTTTATTGGGGTGGAATTTATCTTGGACGAATGCGTTAACGGCAACACTGGTTACAACGTATTGTATGATGGGCGGATCGAAGGCCATTTCCTATACCCAAATGTTACAGATGTCCGTGGTTTTAGCCGGCATGTTTCTTGCGGCAGTACTAATTATCCACCAGTTACCTGAAGAAATCGGGGTGCATGAATCCTTGCTAATCGCAGGAAAAATGGACAAAATCAATTTGATTGATTGGAAATTTGACATCAACAATCGCTATAATATTTGGTCAGGAATTATTGGGGGTTTTTTCCTTCAGTTATCCTATTTCGGAACGGACCAAAGCCAAGTTGGCAGGTATCTTTCTGGGCAGTCTGCCACGGCAAGTAAGAAAGGGCTATTGCTCAATGGCTTCCTAAAAATTCCGATGCAATTTTTGATTCTACTCGTGGGGATATTTGTGTACATCTTTTATCAGTTCCAAGAGGCTCCTATATTTTTCAATAAAAATTCAGAGCGATTATGGAGTCAGCAAGCGAATTACAAACAGGTAAATGCGGAACATCGAAATGTATTTGAGGCAAAAAAACAACAAGAGGTTGCTTTGGTTCAGGCCATTAAAACCAATGACGTAGCTAGGACACAGCAATTACAATCTTCCATTCAAGACTTGCAGCTGAAGCAAAAAGAATTGCGTTCAAAAGCTGTTGACGAAATCAAAAAAACACATTCAGATTTTGAAGAACAAGATACCAATTATGTTTTCTTGCGATTTATCACAGATCATTTGCCCATTGGGATAGTAGGCTTTCTAATCGCTATGATATTGTTGGCTTCCATGGGATCGATGGCATCAGCTTTTGGGTCACTTACATCAACGAGTATGGTGGATATTTACCAGCGTTTTTTTCATACGGAGGGTTCCAATCAGCATTATTGGTGGGTATCTAAATTGATTACACTCGGCTGGGGAATTCTTTGTTTGATTGTCGCTCAATTTGCTGTTAACATGGGAAGTTTAATTGAGGTAGTTAACATACTGGGATCCTGGTTTTATGGAACGATTTTGGGTGTGTTTTTATGTGCCTTTTATTTACCTAGAACCTCTGGAAATCAGGTATTTTGGGCTGCACTTGTGGCTGAAGCCATTGTGATTTATGCCTGGTACATTGATTTGATGGCATTTTTATGGCTGAATGTCCTTGGATGCTTATTGGTCATGGCCTTTGCAGGGATTTCAAGCCTAATCAGTCCTTCAACAAAGACAAGTTAAACTTTACCGGAATAACGGGTTTTTCGTCAAATGAACGTTGTTTTTGTATGGAGTCGATGACCGCTAGACCTTTTGTTACTTTCCCAAAAACCACATACTGTTTGTAAAAACGCGCGGCTTGCTCGGTATTCGTGATGATGAAAAACTCGGTGGGTGACGATGATTTTTTAGGATTCCCTTCATCGTAGCGTGCCATCGCGATGGTTCCGCGTTCGGGTTTCAAATGATCTGGGTATTCCGCTGGAACGAGGTAAGCCAAGCGATCACGAAATTCTCCCCCACCCTGCATACCTATTTCATAGACATTGCGATAGAAATAGCGATCTTTGAAATAACCCATTTTAACAAGGCGAACAAAATTAAGGCGATGAAGGGGCGTTTCTTCGGCTAGGGTAATTTCAAAATTTCCGAGTCGGGTTTCGCCTTGAATTTTGGTTTCTGGATATTGCGCGGCTTGGGCACGCAGATCCTTTTCCACTTGGGATGGATCTACATGGTAATTGGGTTTACAGGCCATACAAAAAATGAACAAAAAAAGATACCGCATACGTTAGCTTTGGCAAACCTTGGAGGATTGCCAAAGCTAGGCGGAAATTAGGACAAAAAAAAGGGAGCCGAGGCTCCCTTTTGAAATTTACCAAGTAATTGATTAAGCGTGATTAGCTTTCTTTCCGAAGAAATAAAGGCCTGCAAAAGCTACGATTAAGATACCTGGGAAAAGCAACATATTAGATAGGGTTGCTTGGCCAGCTGCTAAATCTGCAACATCCCCACTTAATCCACTGCCAACGGCGACTGCCTTGTTCTTATCGATCCAACCACCAATAATTGGTTGAAACATAGAAGAAGAGAACATCCCAATTCCTCCCATAATGGATAAACCCAAAGCACCTGTTTTAGGCATTGCTTCAGCAACATAGCCCAACATGTTTGGCCAGAAATAACAAATACCTAACGCGTAGATAAAGGCTGCAAAGTACAAAGTAGTACCAGACATCGTACTCATCATATATAAACCTGCCAATGCAAATAAAGCAGAGGCTAACAACACACCTACTGTATTAATTTTGGCAATAATGGAACCAGCAAAATAACGACCCACAGCCATCAATCCAGTCACCAAGGCTAAAATTAACATCGGACTAGCACCTGCTTTTGCCAAAATAGGACCTACCCATTGCTGAGGACCAAATTCTGAGATAGCTGTTAATGCCATACAAGCCGCCATAAATAAATACAATGGATTTAACATAGCTTTAAAACTATCCATAGTCGAACTAGCATCAGCCTTTGGCTTAGGGAAAGCTTGACCAAAGAATAAAACAGCATAAATGACAGTTGGTATAATAATTACCCAAACTTGTGACTGCCAAGACATGGCTGCATCGGTCATAAACTTTGATATCAAAGAACCTACCACAATTCCACCGGGGAACCACATATGAAAACGATTTAACTTACTACTCATCTCGTTACCTGTGTAGGCATCGGCAATCATGGGATTACACGCCGCTTCCGTACAACCATTTCCAATTCCGATTAACAAAGTAGATATTAACAAAGTATTGTAGTCAACAGCAAAAATAGTCAACAAAATACCCACAGCATGTGCAACTAAAGCAATTTGCATAATCAACTTCGGGCCAATTGATGTGTAGAAAACACCACCCAAAATCATGGAAATCGGGAAACCCAAAAACCACATGCTACTAATTTGACCTAATTGCTCATTGGTCAAACTTAATTCAGTACCTAATTGTGATAAAATACCAGCCCGTATACTAAATGAGAAAGCAGTCGTAATTAACGCAAAACAGGACGCCAAGAATAAACGATTGGCATTAACAGTTTGATTCATAATAGATTAGTTTTAGTTAAATGTTTAGAGAATTTGCAATCTTCAAAAAATTAAATTCTTCATAAGAAAAATCGTACCAAAAAAACAAAAAGATTTTCGAATTCCGGCGATAAATGCGATTTATTTTGAATAATTTTCAAAAAACTACAGACAATAAAGGGTAAATTAATCAAATTAAGCCCTATTTTTGTAAGTATCTAAATCTATCAACATATGATCCAAGGTGGAACATCCACGACCGCAGCCAGTCGGCGAGGAAGAAAATTAAAAATGGGCATGATCGGTGGAAGTACCGAAGCCTTTATTGGCGCCGTGCACCGCAGAGGTGCGCAATTAGACGGCGAAATCGAATTAGTTTGTGGCGCATTCAGCTCCAATCCAGACAAATCCAAAGCAACAGGTGAAGCCTTATATCTTCCTGAAAACCGTGTGTACGGTTCGTATGAAGAGATGATTCTAAAGGAAAAAGAACTTCCTGAAGGCGAGCGCATGGACTTTGTTTCTATTGTAACGCCCAATCACGTACATTTTCCTGCGGCTAAATTTGCCTTAGAAAATGGATTCCATGTCGTTTGCGATAAGCCGGCAACGTTGAATTTGGCTGAGGCGAAAGAACTGAAAAAAATCATTGAAAAAACGGGGTTAATCTTCGCTTTGACACATAATTACACCGCATATCCGATGGTCAAAGAGGCAAAACACCTCGTTGATTCGGGCCAATTAGGCGAAATTCGCAAGATTATTGTGGAATATCCACAAGGCTGGTTGATCGATTTAGTGGAAGCTACCGGTCAAAAACAAGCCGCGTGGCGCACAGACCCAGAACGTTGCGGTGCTGCGGGAGCGATCGGGGATATCGGAACGCACTGCGAAAACTTAATCGAATACATTACCGGATTGCATATTACAGAGCTATGCGCCGACTTGACAATTTTCGTTGAAGGGCGATTATTAGATGATGATGGCAATATTTTGCTTCATTATAATAACGGTGCCAAAGGTGTTCTACATTGCTCACAAATCTGCAATGGAGAAGAAAACGATCTAAACATCCGCATATATGGAAGTAAAGCAGGAATTACGTGGCATCAAATGGAGCCAAATACCTTGACCTTCCGTACGCGTGATGAGGGTGCAAGAACAATTCGTACGGCGGTGGGTAATTTATCGGCGGCGGCGAATGCGCATTCACGCCAACCGGCCGGACATCCAGAAGGGTACGTAGAAACGTTTGCGAATATCTACCGTAATTTTGCCTTCGCAGTAAGAGCTCGCTGGGCAGGAAAGCCACAAGATCCGATGTACGATTTCCCAGGCATTGACGAGGGAATCATGGGTATGGCCTTCATTGAGAACGTGGTTCGTTCTGCCAAAGACAACCAAAATAAATGGACAAAATTTGAAATATAATAGATCATGACGAAAATTAAAGTAGGTATCGTAGGTACCGGTTTTATCGGACCCGCACACATTGAGGCTCTACGCCGTTTACCTAACATTGAGGTTGCTGCACTTTGTGAAGTAACCATCGAGTTGGCTGAAGCGAAAGCAAAACAATTGGGCATAGGCCGTTGGTATACATTCGAAGACTTATTGAAGCAAGAAGATATCCAATGTGTACACATTTGTACACCCAACTTTCTTCACTATTCACAATCCAAAGCCGCTTTATTAGCTGGCAAGCACGTGGTATGTGAGAAGCCTTTGGCGAAAGATCTGCACGAAGCTGAGGAATTAGTGGAATTGGCAGCGAAAACAGGTTTGGTGAATGCGGTTCACTTCAACTTGCGTTATTATCCGTTGGTACGTCAAATGAAAACCATGCGCGAAAAAGGCGATTTGGGCGAAGTTTATTCGATCATCGGTAGCTACTTACAAGATTGGTTATTCTACAATACAGATTACAACTGGCGTTTAGAACCAGATAAATCGGGCGATTCTCGTGCGATTGCGGATATCGGATCTCACTTATTGGATGTCATTGAATACATTACAGGATTGAAAACAGTCGAAGTTATGGCCGATTTCAACACGGTTCACAAGGTGCGTAAGAAGCCTTTGAAGCCAGTAGAAACGTATTCAGGCAAAATGTTACAACCGGAAGATTATGCCGATGTGCCCATTAATACGGAGGATCATGCCAACGTACTATTGCGTTTCGACAATGGAAACCGAGGTTGTGTGACGGTATCTCAAGTTTCAGCGGGGCGTAAAAACCAATTGAAATTAGAAATCTCCGGATCAAACAAAACATTTGCGTTTAACTCGGAAGCACCAAACGAAATGTGGATTGGTAACCGTGATCAAGCGAATCAAGTATTGATGCGCGATCCATCTTTGGCATATCCAGAAGCAACAGCTTTAATGACATTCCCAGGAGGTCACAACGAAGGATTCTCGGATACATCCAAGCAACTATTCAAGGAAGTTTACGCGGCTGTAGAGGCGGGTAAGCAACCAGAAAATCCAAAATACCCGACATTTGCCGACGGATACCGTGAGCTATTAATTTGCGAGCGTATCTTGGATTCAACACGCTCACAAAAGTGGGTTAAAATCTAAACCTTTAACAATATGAAGACGATCAAAGGGCCAGCGATATTTTTGGCACAATTTATGGGAGATGAAGCTCCCTTCAATTCATTGGATAGCATCACAACGTGGGTGGCATCTTTGGGCTACAAAGGTGTGCAGATTCCTTCTTGGGATTCACGTTGCATCGATTTGCAAAAAGCGGCGGAGTCAAAAACCTATTGCGATGAAATCGTAGGGATGTTGGCCGCCAAAGGCTTGCAAATCACGGAATTATCGACCCACTTACAAGGACAATTAGTTGCCGTTAACCCGGCATACGATTTAGGATTTGACGGATTCGCTCCGGATTCAGTTAAAGGAAATCCAAAGGCACGTACGGAATGGGCGGTGCAGCAATTAAAATATGCGGCTAAGGCTTCTCAAAACTTGGGATTGAATGCACATGCGACATTCTCAGGAGCTTTGATGTGGCATACGGTTTATCCATGGCCACAGCGTCCTGCGGGATTAGTTGAGCAAGGATTTAAGGAATTAGGACGCCGTTGGTTACCGATTTTGAACACCTTCGACGAATGTGGCGTAGACTTATGTTATGAGATTCACCCAGGTGAAGATTTACATGATGGCGTGACTTTCGAGATGTTTTTGGATGAGGTCAAAGGCCACAAGCGCGCGAACTTATTGTATGATCCATCGCACTTCGTTTTGCAGGCATTGGACTACAAACAATACATCGATTTCTATCATGAGCGGATCAAAATGTTCCACGTAAAGGATGCTGAGTTTAACCCAACGGGTAAGCAAGGTGTATACGGTGGCTACCAATCTTGGATCAACCGTGCCGGACGTTTCCGTTCATTAGGTGATGGCCAAGTGGATTTCAAGAGTATCTTCTCGAAGTTAACGCAATACGGATATGACGGTTGGGCTGTTCTAGAATGGGAATGCTGTATCAAAGATCCGGTTCAAGGAGCAACGGAAGGAGCACCCTTTATTTCAAGCCATATCATCAAGGCGACAGAAAAAGTGTTTGATGATTTCGCGGGAACGGGAGCAGACGAAGAGCTGAATAAGAAGATTTTAGGCCTATAGTCTAAAATCGAATAATTCGAAATACAAATAAAAACCCCTTATTCGGATGGATAAGGGGTTTTTTATGGGCTAAAAATAGAAAAAAGCGTAACGCTGCCGGGGTTGTTAACCCCGGCAGCGTTTACCACCCACCCCTAATTTTTCTAAAAAATATTGATAAACCAAACCGCTGAACCGAATATCAGCTTATAGATAAAGACCTATTGACCACCATCAGCCTGCGCCCGTTTCACAGCATAATCACCGATCAACTTTCCATGCTTCCCTCCCATGGTACAATCTACTCGAAAGTGAATCAAACCAAACACCCGTGAATCAGATGCCTCCTGCGCGTAGCCATTGAATAAACTTGTTTTATCTGGAAAAAATGAACTCAGTACCGTTGACGCAGCGAAAGAGAACGTCGAATGTCCCGAGGTATAACTTGGGAAATTGGGTAAACCCACCGACGTTTTTAACCCAAATTGTTGGGGACGGGGGCTGTAATAATAATACTTGGTTTCCCAACAAGCTATCCCGGCATCCATTAAGGCAGTACCCACATAAGCAAGCATACGCGCCATACGAACCTCAGAAAATTTAGCTTCCACACCAGCTTTGCTGGCATAGCGATGCCAGTGTCCAGGAGGCGTATACGATCCAGGTCCATCCGCCCAGTAGTTGGCAATTGCCGCTTGTGCCCTTGTCTGATTTTTATTAATGGCTTCCAACTCAGCCATATCCTTCTTGAATTCTGCCGAACCCTCCAAATATGGCATGGCTGGACGAATAGAAATCATCGTAGCACGGTCAAAATTCCATGTTTTTACTGTACCGTAATTCGGCAACATAGGTGGGCGCTTCGGTATTTCTTGACTAACCCAGGGATTCACAAAACCCAAAGATTTAGAATATGCAATGAATGCTGGCACAACCGTTTGATCATTAGAAGCACTCATCCCATCTGTTTTCGCACGCGACATCACCTGAGCCGCGACCGCCGCGCCTAAAGATGTTCCAGCCGAAACATCAGACCCCACATTCATACCCGCCCACAGACGAACATTTTTTGCCTCAGCTAATTTCCCAGCCAAAAAAGGCCCTTCCCCGGGGAACATGGCCAACAAAATCACATAACTTGCCTGGGCTACGACTGCGTCTTCCGAAGGATAGGCAGGCAACGTACTAACAGGCAATAGAGGTTTTATCGAAGCATCTACCTCATACGGAGCCTTGCGATTGTACTGATATTTAAATTTCCACGCCGCCACCAAGGCATCGTATTGTGCCACACTTAAATAAGCTAAAGCACGTGCCGTATAGGGTGGATTCGCAAAAGGGAAACGTGGATCTGCTAATGGATCCGCTGGATTGGGAACCGGGTAAATCCCAGCCGCATTGGCAGCAGGAGCTTGATTGTACCGTGCGGCCAATTCTCTACCAATTTCATTCCAACGTAATACAGCACCTGCACCCCAATATTGAATAGCGGTTTTTTGAGCTGCAGTCAAGGAAGGAATAACTACCTTTTTCAACGAATCAATCTCCTTCAAATACGCCGCATCCGTAACCAAACGAGGAGCAGCCACGTTAACATCCGAAGAAACAAACGTTTTCCATGCCCCCGCACTTGCATCCAGATTGGACGGCACATAGGGTCTATCCACCTCCAAATCGAGCTCCTTCGAACAAGAAGCGAGCAAAATAAAAACTAAAAAAGTATATAAAAATCTCATTGAATTATAGTTTAAATAAGTACAATAGGCCCACCGACAAACTCAAGGATTGACCTACATTTCTCCCATCTACAACGTACGCAACGCGCGCATTCACCCCTATATTCTTCGGTTGGTACTTACCATACACACCCACCGAAGTCATCGTCATGTCATTCGTCATGAAAGGCATGTCATTCCGACGAATGTTATCGCCACCCACACATGAAAAGTGTTCCGCAAAAAGCTCCAACTGATTATCTTTTTTCAAATAACCTACCCGAACAGCGGCATCAAACGCATCTGGCACAGCTACTTCGGATGTATTGTAAAAACGATCTCCCGCTAAATATCCATCACGATCTGCTTGCACCTTACTACGCATTTGATAGGCAATTGAAGAATTTAGGTAGATATGCTTCGGTAAATCATACGAGATGATACCCCGCGTAACGAAAGCCTTCGAACCGATCCCAATGGACATGGGCATGAAATCTGGTACGTAATTTGAAACAGGAGCACTAAGCCCTAGCACCCCATGCAGGGTTAGTCCATTAGCTGAATAACCTTTGGCCTTAAGCCAAAGCGACGCATCTTGAAGTCCCTGTTGACCCATCAAATTACCTTGCGAAGCATTTGTTCGAACGTAAGGTACGGCAGCAATAACATTGAGTTTTTTGGTGATTCCGTAGGCCAACATAGCCATAGCAGATTCGGTGGTAAGCCGACCGATATTCGGGTTATCCCGAAACAATTGATTTTCCCAGTAATTTGTCCAAGAGGAATTACTATAAATCAAAGCCCCACAACCTAACTTTTTGTTCATATAGATCGCATCATGCGGCATTTGTGCCATCGATGCCTGCCCCATCATTCCGACAAGGCAAAATAAAATCAAGATATTTTTCATGCTTAAATTTTAAAATACACGTAGATTTTCCCGGGATTGATATCCAAGGAAAAAGAATAGTATCGAAAAAATTAAGCTTGCCTTGGCGGCGAGAAGAAATCAGCTGAGATCGCTGTAGTAGCTAAAACGGAATGAGATGGCGCTAATGAACTAGTCGGCCATTCCATAATATAAAGAACCCATGCAGACGCATGCGCACAATATTCTTTCACTAAGGTGTTAATTAATTTAGATTTAGCAGGCGCCTTCTCCGGTTGGTCCGACATATGCTCATTCATCTGAGCAGCTAAATCCAAGAAACGATCCCGGGCACTTTGATCCGAAACCAAGGTCGTAACCAATTTGCCATCAATAACCTGTTGGTCCTTCATCTGGTAGAAGTTATCGCCCTGTTGAATTTCACCAGAAACTTCTTGTGGAACATCCCAATCCGTGGCATAAGGCAATGAAATAGGCATTTCAACGACAATGGTCTCTCCGGCAACAAATTTATCTGAATCCTGCGCAATAAAACGCAATGCAAATCCACCTGCCTGATACAGGAGGACAAAGAATAGCATTATGGAGAGGATTCTTTTCATTATTACTTGGCGAAAATACGCTATTTTTCAATAACTGTTCCCAATTCTTGAGAAATATTTTTCTGAATTTCCTTCAATTGAATGAATTCGAGCAATAAATCGTTCATTTCATTTGGATCACCTACGTATTGATCCATGCGATCCATCACATCTTTAATGTGCTGATCGTTATACACCTTGCGTAAACGTAAAATATTTTTGTAGGCAAAATCCTCTAAAAGCTCTTCATCCTTTTTCACTTTAATCTCATGTCTGTCATGCCAAACGGCAGATAAGGTATGCTTATCGGAGGATGCATCAATCGCAAATCGCTGTACTTCTTCCTGAGGATGGTGCAAATAATACGATGGCTCTGGAATGACTCCGCGTGCAAATTCTGCCCGACAGGTTTCCATAATATCCTTAAATAAGGGGGTCTGAAAATGGACCTCTTCCAACTCATGTAATAGGTATTGCAACAAACTAACACCTGGCGCCTTCTCGGGGCTAATTTCCAAATGGCCGAAATTGACCAACAAGCGCATACATTCCAATTCTTGGTAATAGGCCAAATTTTGAACCTCAACAACAGCATCAACCTCAGGACCAGGCTCGAACAAGGCTTGTAACTCCGCTTCGTTTTGGGGAGATATTGTTGGCATTGATTTTTGCTGCGCTTTTTTCAAATGCAGTTTATTCATCTCAGCCAATAACACATCCTCTTCCAGTCGCATCAATTGAGATGTCTTTTGAATAAACAAACTGCGTTGGATAGCATCCGGAATTTTGGAAATACTTTGAACCATTTCCTTAATCAATTCCGATTTTTTAAATGGATCGTCCCCTGCCTCTTTCATGAAAAGATTCGCCTGGAACGAGATCACATCACGCGCTTCTTTCTGAATGTATTCAATAAACGCCTCGCTACCGATTGATCGTACATAGGAATCAGGATCTTGACCTTCTGGAAAGACCACCAAATTAACCTGTAAACCTTCCTCTAGAATTAAATCCATTCCACGCAAAGCTGCTTTAATTCCGGCAGAATCGCCATCGTAAAGGACTGTAACGTGGTTGGTAAACCGCGCAATCAACTTGATTTGCTCAATTGTCAAGGATGTACCAGAAGAGGCCACCACATTTTTGATGCCTGCCTGATGCAAGGAAATCACATCCGTATAACCTTCTACGAGGTAACAAACATCTTTCTGGCGGATTTCATTCTTCGCTTGGGCGATGCCATAGAGCGTCGCAGACTTATGATATACAACCGTCTCAGGAGAATTGAGGTATTTAGCTTGGTTCTTCGCGTCCGATTTTAAAATACGCGCTCCGAAAGCAATTACTTTTCCTGCAACACTGTGGATGGGAAAAATAACCCGATTACGGAAGCGATCATAAACCTTTCCATCATCATTTTTATTGGTAACCAATCCCGCCTTCTCAATAATTTCTTGACTGAAACCGTGTTTAAGAGCCGTTTTAAGAAAGGTGTCCCACCCTTCGGGACTGTAGCCTAAATCGAATGCTTGGATTGTAGCGTCAGAAAAACCACGTTCTTTGAAATAAGGTAAGGCGATTGAACGACCTTCGTCGGAATCTGTCAACTGTTTTTTGAAAAATTCTTTGGCATATTCTAAAATGATCAACAAACTCTCCCGCTCATTCTGGCGTAAGAGTTGGTCATCAGTCATCTCCTCCTCCTGAATATCAATCCCGTATTTTTTGGCTAAATGACGCAGCGCCTCACCATAGCCAAGTCCTTCGATGTCCATGATAAAGCGCACAGAATCTCCAGCCTTTCCACAACCGAAACATTTGTAGATTCCCTTACTAGGTGATATAGAAAATGAAGGGGTTTTCTCCCCATGAAAAGGGCAACAAGCCCAGTAATTCGCTCCTTTTTTCTTGATCGTTACATAATCCCCGATCACGTCTGCTACCGCAGCCGTTTGCTTTATTCGCTCGACGGTTTCTGGATCAATGCGCATATTACAATAATAACCCGGCTAAAGTTGCTGATAAGTACGAAGCTAAAGTTCCCGCAATCAAAGCCTTAAAGCCTAATTTTGCTAAGTCAGAACGGCGAGACGGTGCTAATTCTCCAATACCCCCAATCTGAATAGCTACCGATGAAAAATTAGCAAAACCACAAAGTGCAAAACTTGTAATCGCTATGGTCTTCGGATCTAAGGTCTCCTTCAATTTAACCATATCCAAGTAAGCAACAAACTCGTTCACCACCATTTTCTTACCCATTAAGGCGCCCGCCACTTCCACATCTTGAGAAGGCACTCCCATAGCAAATGCAAAAACAGAAAACACCTTTCCTAAAATCAAATTCATGGATAATTCAGGCAAATTAATCCAATTACCTATATGACCTAAACCTAGATCAACTAAGGCAATTAAGGCAATAAATCCTATCAACATCGCTATTACATTCAAACCCACTTTCAACCCCTCACTAGCTCCAGCGGCAATCGCGTCGACTAAATTCGCATGCGTTTTATTAATTTCCATCTTCACCATTCCTTGTGTTTCCGACTTCTCAGTCTCTGGAAACATAATTTTCGAAATTACCAATGCTCCGGGTGCTGCCATTAAACTTGCCGCTAATAAATAAGCCGCTGGTACGCCCAAAGAAATATATACCGCCATAACCCCACCGGCAATACAAGCGAAAGAACCCGTCATGGAGGCCATCAACTCCGAATTCGTCATGTTTTTCAAATATGGTTTAATCATGATTTGAGCTTCTACTTGACCCACGAAAGTCGATGCAACATTCGATAAAGCCTCCGCTCCGCTAACGCCCATCAACCAGTGTACGCCCTTGCCCATGGTCGAAACTACGCGCTGCAACACACCTAAATGATAAAACATATTCACTAAAACCGCCACAAAAATGATGGTAGGTACAACTTTGAAAAAGAAAATGTATTCATTTCCTGGCCCAAAAGCCTTTGACATTAAATTACGATCCACCAAGGAACCAAATACAAAAGCAGCTCCTTTGTCTGCCTGCCCCAACAAAGTATTAATAGAATCCCCTAACCACTGGAAAGTCACCTGTCCGGTCTCCGTTTTCAATATAAAAACCGCTAGGCCTATTTGAAGTAAAAGGCCAACACCCACTGTACGGTAATTGATAGCCTTTCGGTTATTGGACATTAAATAGGATACTCCTAAAATTAAGACAATCCCCAATAAGCCTGTAAATCTTTCCATTTGTATGTTCTTGGTGTAAATTAGTTTTCTGTTTGCGTCAAATTGACGGTATATTTTTCAAAGGTAAGCTGTTCAATTAAATCTTCTTCAGCAATTTCATAAAAAGCTTCATGTATGTTGAAAGGTTCACTACTCGCTACCTTCCAATAATTCCCATCCTCCTGCATCTCGTACGAATTCACGGTATCTCGCAAATTCCAATCTAAGATGGTAATCGCCATATGCTTTGCTCGGGGATTCACCAATTCAAAAAGTGACTCAATCCGTCGGTCAAAACTTCTTACCATCACATCTGCAGAGCCGCCATACACTTTTGGATCTCCACCGCGATGAAAATAATATAATCGGCTATGCTCCAAGTAATTTCCTACAATGGATTTGATGAAGATATTCTCTGACAAACCGGGTCTTTGGGGCCTAATACAACAAATTCCACGAATAATTAATAAAACCGGCACACCTGATTTCGAAGCTTTGTAGAGGGCTTCCATGGTATCCTTATCTTGGAGTGAATTAATTTTCCAACAAATTCCCGCCGGAATTCCTTGCTTATGATTTTCAACTTCCTCCTCGATCATTTCAATAATTCGGTTACGCATATCACGAGGCGCGGTAATCAAATGTTCATAATGTGTAGGCATCGAATGCCCCGTAATTACATTAAAAAATTCCGAAATATCTTGTGTAATTCGTGAATCAGTTGTTAACAAACCTAAGTCTGTGTAGAGTTTGGCTGTATCTTCATTGTAGTTGCCAGATGATAAATGCGCATAACTCATGACATGAGAACCTTCATTCCGAATGACCTGAAGTAATTTCGTGTGTGTCTTTAACCCGGGAATTCCATAAATCACAAAACATCCGGCTTTCTGCAAACGTGTGGCCTCACGAATGTTGTTTTCCTCATCAAAACGAGCTTTCACCTCAAACAAAACTGAAACGTGCTTTCCGTTTTCAGCCGCACGTAATAAGGCACTTGATATACGGGAATTTTTAGATATCCGATATAAAGTGATTTTAATTGCCAATACCTGAGAATCCTCAGCTGCTTGCTCAAGCAACTGAATAACAGGTTCAAAATTGTTGTATGGATGATGAAGCAATATATCACCTCGTTTCATCGTCTCAAAAATATCCCCAATATTAACCGATTTAAAGCCCAATGGCGGGACTACTGACGGATTTGAGGCTAATTTAGATTTAAATTCGGGATGTTTTAGAATTTGCCAAAAAGCGGTAAAATCTAGAATGGCTTTCTTGATAAAGATGTCAGAGGATTCCAATGTCCAACGTTTTAACATCTCATTTAATAAAAAATCAGAATGATGTTCTTCCACCTCAACGCGTGTTACGCGACCTAAACGGCGATCTTTTATCTTCTTCTTAACTTCATCTACGAAATCTGTTTCAGTATCTTCATGCTCCACCACATCAAAGTCCCCGTTACGCGTTATCCGAAATAAAGTCGTTGATTCAATTTCAACATTGCGGTACAAGACTTGTAAATAATGTCGAATAATCTGCTCAATGGGAAGAAATAAAATCTTATCATCTCGTTCAATGACATATAGCCGTGTTAAATTAAGTGGAATTTGAACGAAGGAGATTTTACGGTCTTTCTCGTATTTCCCTTTGGCGTTTTTCTTATCGACAAAACCAACTGTCACTACACCAAAAATCAAGGTTTTGGCTAATAAACTGGGAAAGGTATGCGTATGATCAAAGACCATCGGTGTTAACATCGGATAAATAGTCCGATGAAAATATGCCTCCGCATCAGCTAACTCATCTGGAGTCAAATCATCTAAATTCGCCAATAACAGACCATTTTCTGGAAAAAGTGGTAATATTTCTTGTAGAAATAGTCGGTGTTTTTCTTGACTAAATTCCTGCGCAGATGCAATTAAATTTTGCTTAAATGGCACTTCACGTAAACCCGAATAATCTGTACGCTCCTTACCAAAATCAATGTAATTGTACAATGAACCAATCCGAATCGTAAAGAACTCATCTAAATTAGACGCAGTAATGGCTAAAAATTTTAGTCGGTCAAACAAACTCTTCTTCGAATCACGTGCCTGATCCAATACGCGCTCATCAAACTTCAACCAAGATAAATCACGTGAGATATAGCGCGCCTTCCCAATTGTCTCATGGGCCTTTTGCATCGATTTCTCAATCTTACGATTTGCCTCGCGTGGAGCCATCAAATTAATCTTCCAGTTTTTAGGCTGTAGGAATGACAAAAGATTCCCCGAGGAGGAATCTTCTGTGTCATTAATAATTTTATCTAATTTTGAGTTGCTCATATTAGGATTGAGGAATTTGGTTTTTAATGGCGTCATAATCAGAACCTAGTCGGCCCATCTCCAACGCCAAAAACTTCTGAAGCTCCAAATTAAATATTCGTTTATCCGCCTCTGTTAAGGAATCGTAAAGATCTTTCAATTCTTGATTGATCTGTTGCTTTTCTTCCGCAGTACTTGCATGAATACCACGCAAATGGTAGGATTTGAAATCAACTTCCATCAAACTAAACGTCTACTTTCGCGTATTTAGCATTCTTCTCAATGAAATCACGACGAGGAGCTACCTCATCACCCATCAACATCGAGAACAATAAATCCGCCTCAATTGCCGAATCAACCGTTACTTGCTTCAAGGTACGCGACTCTGGATTCATGGTAGTTTCCCACAATTGCTCCGCGTTCATCTCTCCAAGACCCTTGTACCGTTGCACACCTACACTTTCTTCTTTTCCTCCTGCAGCCAATTCTTGAATCGCAAGTGTCCGCTGATCTTCCGTCCACACGTAACGAACTTGTTGGCCTTTCTTCACCTGATACAAAGGCGGCTGGGCAATGTAAATACATCCACGATCCACTAACTCCCGCATGTAGCGGAAGAAGAATGTCAAAATTAACGTACGAATGTGACTACCGTCAACGTCCGCATCGGTCATGATGATCACTTTGTGGTAACGCAATTTATCCATGTTCAACGCTCGCTCGTCTCCATCTTTTCCAAAGGAAACACCCAAGGCGGTGATCATATTTTTAATTTCTTCATTCTCGTAGATCCGGTACTCTTGTGCTTTCTCTACGTTCAAAATCTTACCACGCAAAGGCAAGATCGCTTGGAATGCACGGTTACGGCCTTGTTTTGCCGTACCACCCGCAGAGTCTCCCTCGACAAGGTAAATCTCACACGTTTCTGGATCATTATCTGAGCAATCGGCAAGCTTTCCTGGCAATGAGTTCGAACCCAAAACCGTTTTACGCTGCACCATCTCACGCGCCTTACGAGCTGCGTGACGTGCTTGAGCAGCTAAGATTACTTTGGCAACGATTTGACGTGCTTCTTTGGGATGCTCTTCTAACCAAGATTCCAACATGTCTGACATCGCTGCCGAAACTGCACCTGAAACCTCACCGTTACCTAATTTAGTTTTTGTTTGACCTTCGAATTGCGGCTCAGCTACTTTGACCGAGATAACCGCTGTCAAACCTTCGCGGAAGTCATCTCCAGCGATATCAATTTTCAATTTCTCTAATGCGCCCGACTTGTCGGCATAGTTTTTCAAGGTACGCGTTAACGCGCCACGGAAACCAGCTACGTGCGTTCCACCCTCGATGGTATTGATGTTGTTTACATACGAAACCACATTCTCTGTGTATGACGTATTGTACATCATAGCTACCTGAACAGGAACTCCGTTTTTGTCACCTTCCATGTAGATAGGCTCGGTCAACAAAGGCTCACGCGTTGAGTCCAAGAACATCACGAATTCACGTAAACCACCCTCAGAGAAAAACTCTTCGGTACGTGCATTACCTTCCTCGTCTAATTCACGTAAATCGGTCAATTGAACACGAATACCCGCGTTCAAGAAAGATAACTCACGTAAACGACCCGCAACGGTATCGTACTTATATTCTGTTACGGTAAAAATCGTATCATCTGGTTTGAACAAAACCGATGTACCGGTACGATCTGTATCCCCAACTTCCTTCACCGGATATTGCGGAACACCAATCTTATATTCTTGTTGGAAAATCTTTCCCTCGCGGTGAACAGTCACTTTCAAATCCGTGGACAACGCATTCACACAGGAAACACCTACCCCGTGCAGACCTCCAGAAACCTTATACGTGTCTTTGTCAAACTTACCACCGGCGTGAAGAACGGTCATAACAACCTCTAAAGCGGAACGCTTTTCTTTGGTGTGCATGCCCGTGGGAATACCCCGACCGTTATCTTCGACTAAAATGGAATTATCTGTGTTGATGGTTACTTTGATCTTGTCGCAATGACCGGCAAGCGCCTCGTCAATGGAGTTATCGACAACCTCCCAAATCAAATGGTGAAGACCTTTGAAGCCGGTATCACCGATGTACATGGATGGACGCTTACGAACCGCCTCTAAACCCTCTAATACTTGAATATTATCTGCACCATAATTTGCCCGATCTTGAGCTGATGTATCTTGTGCTTCTGACATAATGTAATTTAAATGTGTTGAACGAGCTCATTGCTTCACTCGTGATTTCTTGTTTATTCTTAGCCTTAAAAATAAAATTTTTAACTGAAAAATCCTAATGCTTGAAGTGACGAATTCCTGTCATCACCATGGCCATGTTGTTTGCATCGCAATACGCGATGGAATCTTGATCCTTAATCGAACCTCCTGGCTGTGTTACCGCAACAATTCCAGCGTTTCCGGCAATTTCTACGCAATCAGGGAATGGGAAAAATGCATCGGATGCCATCGCCGCACCGTTCAAATCAAAGCCAAATTCTTTCGCTTTTTCGATCGCTTGTTTCAAGGCATCGACGCGCGATGTTTGACCTACGCCTGATGCTAATAACTGACCATCGTTTGCTAACACAATCGTATTCGATTTCGTGTGCTTGCATATCTTCAATGCAAAAGCCAATGCCCGCTTCTGCTCATCTGTGGGAACACGCTTTGTTACTGTTTTGAAGTCAGACACCCCTTCTGTCACTAAATCTTTATCTTGTTCCAATACCCCATTCAACAAGGTCTTGAACATTTTCTTAGGGAATTCAACCGCATTACGCTTCAATAAAATACGATTCTTTTTGGTTTGCAATATCTCCAAGGCCTCCGCTGTAAATGAAGGAGCAATTAAGATTTCACAGAATAATGGATTGATGGATTCTGCCGCTGCTTTATCCACTTCGTTATTCGTTGCCAATACGCCACCAAAAGCCGAAACGGGATCACAAGACAAAGCCTTATCGTAAGCTTCTTTCACCGTTTGGCCTGTTGCCACACCGCACGCATTCATGTGCTTGATAATCACAAAGGCCGTTTCATCAAATTCATCCAATAACGTAATGCACGCATCTACGTCCACCAAGTTGTTGTAAGACAACTCTTTGCCGTGTAGTTTGTCAAACAAGGCCGACAAATCTCCGTAGAATGTTCCTTGTTGGTGTGGATTCTCCCCATACCTCAACCCATTCGCTGGCAAGCTCGTATAGTTCGCCAAATCCGCCGACTCCCCAGCAAAATAGCGCTGAATCGCCCCATCATAATGCGATGAAACGGCAAAGGCTTTTTGAGCAAAGCTTCTACGTTCCGCCAAGGTGGTCGAAGTCGAACCATGTGCTGCGAAAATCGCAGATACCTCCGCGTATTGATCACGTGAGGAAACGATTAACACATCGTTGAAATTTTTGGCTCCTCCACGAATTAAGGATATACCGCCTATGTCTATTTTCTCAATAATATCCTCATCTGAAGCACCTGATGCCACCGTTTCTTCAAACGGATACAAGTCAACCATCACTAAGTCCAATGCTGGAATGTCATATTGCTTGGCAACGTCCACATCTTCCTGCAAATCTCGACGGTGTAAAATTCCGCCAAATACCTTCGGGTGTAGTGTTTTTACACGTCCACCAAAGATAGAAGGATAGCCCGTCAAGTCTTCCACGGCAATGACAGGAATACCTAAATCTTCAATAAATGATTGGGTTCCACCGGTGGAATATAGGGTTACTCCGTTCTTGTGAAGTTCTTGGATAATCGGCGCGAGGCCGTCTTTGTAATAAACTGAAATGAGGGCAGATTGGATTTTTTTAACTGACATGGGGCTTAATAAAAATGAAGCCACAAATGTACGCATTTTGCAGTGCTTTGGCAAGCCATTTTCCTCGAGTTTCTAAGGCTTTTACTTAGCTTTGGCAAACCTTTAAGGTTTGCCAAAGCTCAACGGGGAAATCTATTTTTTAGTATAATTCTCGTAACGCAACAATCCCTCCAAATAGTAGTAATCCGCATAAATCAATGGCACATCGATCTCGGAATTGAGGGATTTTGCGCCTACACAATGTTTTATCAAGAAGTTGTTATTCTCACCTAATGCTGCGCGATATGCAGGACTTGATAATGACTCTAGCATCTTTACCGCATCTGCATAGTAACGCTTGCCTTTTTGACCTGAATACGTACTCAATTCAAGCAATGCGGAAGCGGCAATTGCTCCTGCCGAAGCATCGCGCTCTTCGTTCGGAATATTAGGTGCATAAAAGTCCCAATAAGGGATTTTATCAGCCGGCAAATTGGGGTGATTAATGTAGTAGTCTGAGATTTTTTGTGCGAAATCCAAGTACTTTTTATCCTTCGTATTGCGGTACATTTCTACATAACCATACATCGCCCACGCATGACCACGTGTCCAGCATGATTCATCTTGATATCCTTGATGTTGCTTTTTGGCCAAAACCTTTCCATCCACGTCATATAAAATCACATGGTAACTTGAATTATCCGGACGGAAATGGTGCTTCATGGTATTATCAGCATGCGTAAGCGCAATCTGACGAAAACGCGGATCGCCGGTCTCGTTCGAAGCCCAAAACAATAGATCCAAATTCATCATATTATCGATGATCACTGGATACTTGTAGCCGCCTTTGAAGCTATTCCACGATTTAATCAATCCGATATTGGGATCAAAACGTGTGGCTAATGATTTTGCCGACTGAATTAATACTTGCTTGTAAGCTGGGTCTTTGGTCAGACGTAAGCCATTTCCAAACGAATCAAACATCATGAAACCTAAATCATGTGTACCTGTATTAAATTGTTCTTTCTTCACAGCTGCCGTCCATAAACGCGCTGCTTTCTCCCATTGCGGATCTTTTGAACGCTCGTACAATTGCCACAAGCCACCGGGGAAAAACCCAGAACACCACCAGCTCGAAGGCATATTACGATAGGTTCCATCTGGCTTGGCAGAATGAACGGTAACTGATGTATCAGGTTGCGCGGCCAACATCCGTTGATATTGTTGTTCGGCTAATTTGAATTGTTTGTTGACATCGATTTTTTGTGCCAAAACCGAAAGGGGCAACAGTAGGGCTAATAGGATTGATTTTTTCATAGAATAAAAATTTAGTCGCTAGTCACTAGTTAAATTAAATATATACTTACTTCTTAACTCTAACTTCTTAACTCTAACTTCTCACCTCTCACCTACCTCCCCATCCATCCCCCATCTACCGTCAAAATAGTCCCGTGCACATAGTTAGAAGCCTCGGAGGCTAAGAAAACGACAGGCCCTTTGAAGTCGGCAGGCTCGCCCCAGCGTCCCGCTGGAATGCGCCCTAAAATCGAAGCACTTCGCTCCTTATCTTCGCGTAAAGCTGTGGTATTGTCGGTGGATATATAACCAGGTGCGATGGCATTTACATTAATGCCTTTGCTCGCCCATTCATTGGCCAAAGCCATCGTTAAACGGGCAACCCCGCCTTTACTAGCCGCATAGCCTGGCACATTGATTCCGCCCTGAAAACTTAATAATGATGCGGTGAAAATAATTTTTCCGGCGCCATGAGCGATCATGGTGCGACCGATTTCCCGACTTAATATAAACTGTGACGAAAGGTTAACTTCCATCACTTCATCCCAATATTCGTCGGAGTGCTCGGCGGCCGGATCGCGTAAAATAGTTCCTGCATTATTGACTAAAATATCAATGCGCGGATAATCACGTAACACAGCTTTGATGAAATCGTATAAAGATTCGCGGTCGGAAAAATCCGCCTGATATGCTTTAAATTTACGTCCTAAGGACGTGACAGCTTTTTCAATCTCAGAGCCATTTAATTCTAAGGAAGCAGAAACACCAATGATATCCGCACCTGCCTCCGCAAGCCCGATCGCCATCGCCATCCCAATCCCTTTTTTACATCCGGTCACGAGCGCGACCTTACCGCTTAAATTAAATGTTTGCTGCATATTATTCATTTGGAGTAATAAGCCAATAACCCTGCTTATTTACTCATGCTTATTTCTCAATCACCTGAATTACTTGTTGGGAATCCTTCAGTGCCTCGTAGGCAATCACCCACGATTTTCCATTCCATTTGATCGCAGGATACGAACAATCATAAGCTGGATCGGATACAAACGATTTCTTCAAATTTCCTTTGGCATCTTTAACAATTAACCCAATCTGCTTATAGTATCGCTCACCCTCCTGCTTAATTTCGGCATACACTAAGGCCGTCTCTCCTTTCGAATTCGATGCTAATTGGGGCATCCGAATTTTATCTCCCTTCAAATGTAAAATCATCTTTTTATTGGACTGATAGGCCCATTTTACACCCGAAGACCCTTCGGCACCCGTATACCAAGCCGCCTCTAAGCCTTTCGCACCACGTACCAATGACGGACCTGCATGCGGACAGGCATTTACTTTCCAATGGTCTTCATATAAAGGCACCGATTCCGTATACGTTTTCCCAAAATCCGACGAGTGTACATAACCCATATCACGCTCCCCCTTGTCATTCAAATCGCGGTAAATCACATCCACATTCCCTTTTGCGTCGGCTAAGGCATCGATCCGACAACATTCACAGGTTTGGCGATCCAAAATTTTCATTTCACCAAATCCCTGACCCGGACTTGTACTTGCTGTTACCAACGTACGACCTTTGGGACCTACTTTGACATCCAACCAATAAGCTCCCACTTCCCCATTGGGCAAAGAAATAATCTTACCAAACGAATGACTCAAACCTGCCGCGGTATCCTTGTGAATGTATTGCGGCTTTTGCCAAACACCATTCACCTCCATCGCATACAACAAATCGCCATTAAAACGAGACGCTGCTGTAGGTCGGTTCATTTCATACAAAAGGATACAGGTGCCGTCTGCTTTGTAAGCCAACTTAGGCATTCCCTCAGCATGCGTAGAGGCTTTTTTGTCAATTGGGACCTGCTCGGCAGGCCCCTGATTGACTTTTCTGAAAAACAAAACTCCATTGGCTGATTTCTCTACCCAAGATAACACGACATCGCCATTTGACTTCAGTGCAAAAGAAGGATCTAAAGCCTGATTAGCTGGGTTAGACACCGTTTGCGCGAAAGAAACTTGCGCAACGAAAACAAGTAAAAGGATTAGTTTTTTCATTTTTTGAATAGTTGGAATACATCGATTTGAAGCCCTAAAACAAACGTACGAGGTGGCGCAGGCGTATACGTCGCTCTGTCGGTTGCATTATTTCCACGGGTAGCCGCGGATGCATATAATGCGTCTCCCAGATTTAGGACATTGGCAAAAATTTGATAGGCTTTATAGGTATACCCTGTCCGTAAATTTAAAACGGATGCCCCCTCATAGCGTCGTGTGTTCACTTGATTCTCAAACCAAGGACCAATCCTTTGCCATTCCAATGCGATGCGAGCACCTTTGTATTTATACGTCACTTCTGAATTTGCAATGAAATTAGGTGCCTGGGGCATCTCTTTTCCGTTCACATTTTTAATTGCATCTGCCGCACGCGTACTTAACACAAAATCGACAAACGTATGTTTGGCATTTGTTCCGCCAAAACGGAAGTTCCAAGCGTCATTTGGTCGGTACGTGATTTGATACTCAATCCCCTCATGAAGTGTTTTTCCCGCCGACTGAAAATCGGTGGTATTATCCGGCTGGCGGATGCCCAATAACTCATTCTTTCCTTCCAAACGGTAAAACGTATAATCGAAATACAGTTTATTCGAAAACAAGGATGCCCAACCGCCCACTTCATAATTAGCGAAAACAGCTGGATCAATACTTAAATAAAATTTCTCTCCTGTCGCCGCAACTTGTGAAGCGGGTCTAGGGCGAAAAACTGCTGATAAAGCAGGAGGCGCAAATCCATTGGAAAAATTACCGTAGAAACCGACGTTCGAACTAGCCTCATACGTGACACCCAATTTCGGTGAAAACTGAGCATAGTTTTTTGTACCTGTTGACTTGTCGATGAAATTGGTGTAATCAAAAGACATTTGATCAAAGCGCCCACCGATGGACAAACGTAGTTTATTCACAGGTTGTAAATCAAATTGCGCGTAGGCAGCTTTGTTCCAAATAAGTGCCGAATAATTGCTCAAAAAGCTCGTGGGCAACACTTCCTTAATTGTAAATTTTTCAACTGAACGTTTATCTGGCCTCAAAGTGGCATTTAAATTTATTCGATATGCCCAATAGTCATTGGGTGAGCGATCGAGTAAAAAACCGGCTACCAACTTTGAATTGAGAAATTCAAATGACTGATTGTGCTGGCCCATGATTCCAAAACTTTGGAAGCTATTTTCATTTATTTGACCAGATGCACTGAGCGAAGGTGGAGCCCATGAAATCAAGTAAGATGGATTTTGACCTAACGCATTATCCCGGTAAAACGCCGTAAGACTTGAATTCGAGTTTTTACTCCAGTTATGCTCCAGTGTCAAACGCGAACGGGATGAAAAAGAAGCGCGGTAGGTGAAGTCGGCAGGACTTTTATAGGTACGCGAATAAAAACCGGTGCTATCGATATTACCGCCTGTTTGCGAAAAATAGTCGTTATAGGCAAATGAACCCCATAACTTCGTTTTTGGTGTGAATTGATAATCCAAACGTACATTGACTGAAGTCTTATCAAAATCAGAATTCGAAGCCCAAGCTCCACGCTGGCGGGCCACATACCCACCTGTCATAACGGACCACTTCTTACCCAATTGCGCGCCAGCCGTAAATTGAACACGGCCATAGCCCCACTGGTCAAGCTGATATCCGACTTGAGCGGTAGGAATTCCTGGAGCTGTTTTAGTAATCAAGTTAATTGCGCCACCTACAGCCTCAGGGCCATATAATGAGGAAGCAGGACCTTTGATAATTTCAATGGAATTTAGGCCTAAAATATTCGACTCAATCAAGGCATTGTGATTAAAAACGCCTAAAGGGCGTAATGGCAAGCCATCTTCCAAGTATAAAAAATAAGCACTTGTGCCAAAAGGAAAGCGTATTCCCATCCCATGTTGTTCGTTGTTGTAGTTCAACATGACTACCCCAGGAACCTTATTGATCAATTCAGTTAATTGGATCGCTCGCGTATCTTGAATCAAGGCTGATCCAATTTTGTGAATGGCCACCGGTGTCTCCGCCCGCGTAGCTGCTTGACGGGAAGCAGTTACCACAACTGCATCCAAGTTTTGTGTAGATTCTTCTAACAAAATTGGAGCCTGAAAATTTGTTACCTTTTTAGCCAAGAAACCAAGGCTTGATACTTCGTAGTCACCTGAAGTAGCTGCAATCTTAAATTCACCTCGCTCATTAGAGATGGCAATAACTTTTGAATTTTGTTTTAACGATGCGCCTACAATCGGCTCGTTAGTAATTGAGTTTAATACCTTCACGGTATTTTGTTGGGCATTTGCCACAAACGAAAGCAGCAAGCCCATGAATAAACATATATTTTTCATGTATTCTTAATTAAAATGAATATTGCCCGCATTGAAAAATGCAGGTAAACAAGTCAAATTAATTAAGCTCGAGGTGGGTGGAAAAGGCCTTTAGAATCGCCTGAAAGAACGAAGGCAGGCGTAGCGAAATGATCTTCAGCTACGGGTACTTGAACGAATGATGCACTAAAAATAGGTTGGATTGCCTGAAAAGCCAACACGACTTCAGGCATTTTCTCCAAACGCTCCGAATTCGATTTTTGCTCCTTTTCTTCTGCGGCCTTTAATTGCTTGGCCAAGTAACATTGACCTTTACAGTTTAACATGGGTTTGTCTCGGTTCTCGCAAAGATTTTTGGCGATGTAATCTTGATTCACGCGGTAGTAGGCCACAGCGCCCCATTGATTCATCAAGGGAAGCTGCATGGCAAGAAACAACAAGAGAGCTACGGCGCTTTTCACGCCACAAAGGTATTTAAATTATCTACTTCAAATGCACCGCCGAATCATTGATTTGATAATTTTTTGTTTTGACCAATTCCAAGATCGCCGAACCTGCCAACAAAACAGGTCCATAGCCGTGGGCGGCAAACGGGGAGATCGGTCGGTGATAGTAGAAAGCCGGATCCCAGGCTAAACCAGTTCCCACACAGGTCCCCTCAACTTGACCTTTTTCATTCACGCGGGTAGCTACCGCATTCCAACCTAATAGTGCTGCAGGACCGTAGGTTTTCGGGTCCAACCAACCCATATTAATGCCTTTCGCCAGCACATAGGTATAAATCGCCGTGGCAGAAGTCTCTAAATACGAATCATTTTTATCAATCAATTGATGCCAAAAACCGGTGCCATCTTGATAGGACATCAGGCCTTTCAAATGATTTTTCAATTGCTTGACAAGTTCAGGTCTTGCCGGGTGATTCGCCGGTAGATACTCGAGCATTTCGCAATTGGTCAATAGTGCCCAGCCATTCGCGCGTGCCCAATGAAACTCCGGATGCTCCTCCGAATCCACCAGATACCCATGCATGTAGATATTCAAATTCGGATTAAACATGCGTTTGCGGTAGGAATTAAACTGAAATACCGCTTCGTCATATTCGCCTAATTGCAAAAGCGCTGGAATGGACATGTACACATCATCTAGCCACATCGTATGGTGAAGCGGACGTATACGAACGAGCGTTCGGTCCGGTAACCGGTGTTCTTCTTTCAAGATAAAATCAGATGCACGTTTGGTGACGAAAGACATGTCGGTTGAAAACCCTGCCTTTTTGGCCTTTATGACGGCCATTCCCATCGCTCCAATGTCATCTAACGCACGCGGATGGATTAAACCGTGTAAAACATGTTTGGCATCATTTTTCTGCGCGGCCGGAATCGCTGAGGCAATTAAGTTTAAGCGATTGAATACGTAATTTTTGTATTGCGGGGAACCGGTGATGCGAGTAAGCTCCAACATCCCCGAGTAAGTGACGCCCCATTCGTAGGAGATCGGTCGGAAATCTCCTTTGGAGAAAACGGTTTGATCTTCGAATGGTTGGCCTGGTGACCATTTCGCACCTGTCGTTTTATGAACAAAATGATTGGGTGTAGCCACCTCCAGGTAGTTAAACACCCGGTTTACGACCGAGAGTACCTCTTCCGGTTTCGCAGCGCCATAAGGAGTAGGATAATCCGCCTGCAAAGCATGCAAAGGCGCGGTGGCATCGGATGCGGCAGTGATATTTTTCTGAGCGAATAGGCTCGAGGAAATCAGCAGGAACACATAAGTATAACGCATAAAAAAAGGGCTTACGCATCGTAAAGACAAGTAAGCCCGCTAACTACTTTAAGCAAACTATTTTTTCATTTCAATCCCTTGGATCTGCACGACAATTTGTTGGTCCGCCGCCTTCGGATTTACCGCGACAAAATACACATCATGCTCACCTGTAGTTGCTTGAATCGCAACTTTTTGAATTGGTGTCGTCATTTGTCTACGCGGTGCTTGCTGCGCCGGAGCCCCTCCCGCAGGAGCAGCTACTGGTGCCGCATTCGCTACCGGTGTTCCTAGTGGAGCACCTTTTCCAGGCGTTGCCGCAGCTGCCGGTGGTCCACCAAATCCTCCTTGTGCAACCTCAATTGAATTTGTTTTACCAATCACCTGTCCAGCAGGTGAATCCAAACGGATTTCAATCACACCACCTGTCGCATTCGCACGCGCTTGCGCAGTGGCAGCAATTTCGATCATCGAGATTCCTGTTAAATCCAAACCTTTATACCCTAAGTGTGGATTTTGACCCACCATGTTGGTTGACCGACCCGGCGTAATCAATTGCAAAATACCTTTCGTTACATCCGCTTTTTCAACGTCCAATTGTGGTGCACGTAAGAATACCCATTTCTCCGCTTGAACTGGAGCAATTTTCTTGTTACCCTTATCTAAGTATGTCGCACGCACCACAAATACACCTTTCGTTGATTTTTGTCCTTCTGGCTTAGCTAAGGCTAACTCCCCTTTCAAGGCAATTTTGTTCGATGCTTTTGGCTCGCTCAAACTCATGATGTAGGACACCATTTGTTTCGCGTCAGCTTTTGAGATGGCAGGGTGTGCCGACATCGCATGCTCTCCCCAAACGCCCATTCCACCGGCAATCACTTTATCAGCTAATTGGTCGATGATGTTTTGACCTTTGTATTTGACCGCAACCTCGTTGTAGCTCGGTCCTACGGAACGCAAGTTCAACTGGTGACACGACTTACAATCGCTCTTATTGATCAAACGCAAACCAGCAGAAGCAAATAAATCTGAATCCGCCTTGCGGTGACTTTGCGACATTTCGATCGGGTCATATCCGAATGGAATGTAGTCCAAGGTTGCCGCTACTGATTCCGCAGCGATACCTTTTTCCAATTCGCCATCTTCCTTATCCGTCACCTTCACCTTGTATTTCGGTGCTGAATCTGCGAAGTAAAACGATTTGTTGGCTCCTTCGAAATCGATATCTACGATAGGCGCTTCATTGCCCACTAAGATTTCCAAAGCGGACGAATTACTTGCCCCTTTTGAATCTGTCGCTTTCAAGGTTACCGCATATTTACCTGGATCTTTCAAGGCCAAAGCGGGTGAAGCACCTGCCATCGTCTTAACAACTTTACCCGCTTTTTTCACGGTCCATGTGTAGGTCAACTTATCGCCATCGGCATCTTTTGTTCCTTCCGAAGAAAGTGTTGTCGCAAATGGAGCGGATCCTGCTTTTTTAGCTGCAGTCGCCAAAACCTCCGGCTTACGATTCCCTCCTTGGTATTCAATCTTCACCAAACGTGCATTTTCATTTCCTCTAAACCATGCAGAACCGTATTCCAACACGTATAAATCACCTTCTGGGCTGAAATCCATATCGATCGCAGAACCGAAGGTTGTGTTTGGCATAACGCGTTCCATCGATTTATAATTTCCATTTTCATCCATCGTAACGGCCATAATCCAGCCACGCATGAATTCAACGATCAACCATTTTCCTTCATAGTACGATGGAAAAGCACGCTTGGCATTTGGAAAATCAGAACGGTGATATACTGGACCTCCCGTTGCCGAACGTCCCGATGAACCCACTAATGGGAATTCTTCCGAAATACCATACGGATACCAAATAAAGGCTTTTGTAGCCGGTGGCAATTCACGTAAACCTGTGTTGTTGGGTGATTCATTTACAGGAGCAGCCGGATTGAATTTCGGTCCGATCGCTAATGTCTCAAAATTCACATCGGAATAGGCTTGGTTATTTCCGATGAAATAAGGCCAACCGAAATATCCGGGACCTTTTGCTTGGTTAAATTCATCATAGCCACGTGGACCTTTTTCCGAGTCTACGGAAGCATCTGGACCCACTTCACCCCAATACAAAAATCCAGTTTTTGAATCTAAACTTGGTCTCCATGGATTACGGTGTCCCATCGTGTAGATTTCAGGACGTGTCTTAGGTGTTCCTGCTGCAAATAAGTTTCCTTTCGGAATCGTGTATGAACCATCTTTTTCTGGATGGATACGTAAGATTTTTCCACGTAAATCATTCGTGTTCGAAGCTCCTCGTTGGTCATCCCAATAAGCCTGACCCGGACGTTCGTCGATGGGTGCATAACCCTCTGAATTGCTGTTACTGGTGTTATTACCAACAGTCAAGAATAAATTTCCTGCCTTGTCGAACACCATACCCCCACCAGTGTGGCAGCATTCCTCGCGCTGCGTCGGAACTTCAAGAACGATTTTTTGTTGGTCTATCAACAATTGCTCTTCCTTTAGTTCGATACGTGCCAACACGTGTTTCGCTTCTTTCGGGTGTGCATAATAGATGTATAACCAATGATTTTCTTTGAATTTTGGATCAACGATCACGCCCATCACACCTTCTTCGGCTTCGCGTACTTGGCCAGCGCGGTTGGTATATTTCGTATTCGTCACGATTTTCCCGATTGACTTCGTGATTCCGGTCGCGGGATCGTATTGTTTGACTTCACCTTTACGTTCTACGAACACGATGCGTCCGTCGGGCAAAAATGTAAATTCCATCGGCTCGTCGAGTTTGTCTACGAGTACCGACTTAACAAAACGATTTTCATCGGGAGCTTGCGCAAGAGCTGCTAGCGAGGTACATGCTAGCGAAATGGCTAGTATAAATTGCTTCATGGTAAGTCTAGATTTATTATTTTACAAAAGTGATACAATAATCGGTAAGTAAAAATTTGCTTGGTACGTTTGATACGAAAAACCGACATGTGTCGACAAAATTTTCTTACTTTGGAAAAAAATATCGACCTATGAAAATTATTGCCTTCGTCCTTTTGGCGTTCCCTATTTTTGCACAAACAAATAAAGATGTTTCGGATATCAAGTCTGTCCTGAGTACGCAGGAGAGATTGTGGAATGAGGGAAAGATTGAGGAGTTTATGGAATATTATGCCAAAAGCGAGGACTTAAAGTTCATCGGCAAGGCTGGTGTGACCAAAGGCTGGGCGGCTACATTGAAGCGCTATCAGACTAGTTATCCGAATCGGGAGACGATGGGCACGCTGTCTTTTGACATTCAGGAAATTGATGTCACGGCTGGCCAAACCGCTTGGGTGCTCGGTCGGTGGAATCTGGCTAGGCCGAGTTTAGGGAATGTAGGCGGCTATTTTACGCTGTTGATCAAGAAAATCGACGGCCGCTGGTTGGTGGTTCGAGACCACACCAGCTAGACCCGCGAAAAGACGTAAAACATTTCACTCGCAATCTGCCGCGAACGTTCATCGTATTGCGCAGCCTCCTCCGGGGTATCATCAAAGGCTTTCGGATCTTCGTATCGCACGGGGATTCGCACTTCTGCACCGGGAATAAACGGGCAATTTTCGTCGGCATGAAAACAAGTCATCACCGTTGCGAAACTTGTGTGCGGATTAATGACATCGTCATACAATTTCGAAAACACATTAATGGGACGCGAATCTTGCGTGTGCAAGATGAAGTATATTGGATTCGAATGTCCGTGTTTCGAGACGATGAATCCCATACGCTCCAGCGAGGCAACGGTTCGTTCGTTGCAGGCGGTCACTTCGACCCCACCTGAATAACATTGAGCGGCTAATTGAAAATAATCCGCCGCTGTTTGTGCCCAAATCTGAGAAAATTGCGACCGACGCGAATTGTGCGTGCAGATGAAATTTAAACGGATAGGCTGCTCTTTTTCACGCTTGGATTTGATGTATTCGATCAAGGGCTGGAGGACGGCTTTACGTTCATCCGTGATTTCCAAGGCTAAAATGGATTCGAGGTTTTCGTTTAGGGTGTTATTCATGCGAAAAGATGGGAATGAGTGGGTTGGGGTTAGTTGGGTTGGTTGGGTGGTTTAGTTTGGTTAGTTAGTTTGGTTTGTTGGGTGGTTAGGGTGGGTTAGTTGGTTTGGGTGGAAGGGACTGCTGGCTTGAGCTTTGGCACACCTGGCAGGTGTGCCAAAGCTAAGGTATTTATGAATAAAAAAACTGATAATTTATTAACAACATCCGGATCCGGGAGCGCAGGTATTGGTTGCTTGTGTTTCAACCATTTTTAGTTCAATTTTTTCAGCGACCGGCGGCATGCAACACGCAGACGCGTCTTGATTTTCGTAATGCGGATCGTTGAATTCCGCATCTTCATGGAAATAGTAAACCTCCCACTGAACTCCATCTGGATCTGTTGCCCAAAACTTATCTTGCACCGCATAGCAGCAAGAAGTGCCGATTTCCTCTTTGGAAACAAGTCCTTGCGCGCGTGCTTGAACTAAGCGGTTGGACATTTCCTCAAATGTTTCCACTTGAAAACCTAGGTGACCAAAATTGGACTGAACACGCTCCGGATTTTCAATAAAGGAGATGATCAACGATGGACTATCGAGGACGTATTTGGCATAACCCGGTTTTACCTTGGTAGCAGGTTGGCCAAAAAACGTCGAATAAAAATTCACTGATGCAGCCAAATTGCTGACATAAAGTGATACGTGCATACGAGGAAAGCTCATGATTAACAGCAGTTAGATTGTTGAGAAACGAAATAATGGTCAAAAAACGATCCGAACAGTTGGCTAAACTCCGCCCACTTCTCCGGATTAATGCAATAACAAACAGACACCCCTTCAATGGTGCCTTGGATAAAACCAATCTCTTTTAACTCACGCAGGTGCTGGGAAATGGTGGCTTGGGCGAGGCCAAGCTCTGAAATTAAATCGCCATTGATGCAGGTTTTCGACTTCACTAAATACTGCAGAATGGCCACACGCGCTGGATGACCTAATACTTTCGCCATTTGGGCGATCGCATTTTGCTCATCGGTAAACAAATCGGTCTTGGTGATTCCCATGGGGTTTGATTATTACATTGCAATGTTACGATGAATATCTTGAAAAAAAAAGTCTTGCCGCACCTTTGGCACACCTATCAGGTGTGCCAAAGGTAACAGGCGGCAAAAAGCTACGGTTTAAAAACCCAAAGCCCCGCAAAAAAACTGATAAAATTAATCGCGGTAATTTAAGGCAGGCTTGCGGTCGCCCAACAATGATTTGTATTGAAATTCGGCGCCTCCACGTTTGGTCAACCATTCCGCGCGTGCCTCCTCGATCAAAGCAGGTTTCTTAAATAAATCCATCGCGGTGGCCGCTAGGGTTTTCGCAGCTACCATCATCCCTTTTCGGCCTATCGACATACCGCCGGCAGCGACAGCTTGCCAGCTATGCGCGGAGGTACCTGGAACCCATGTCGCGGTACCCAAACCGACCGTTGGCACCACCCAGCTCACATCCCCCACGTCCGTGGACCCACCACCACTCGGATCCGGACGATCCATAAATACTTGATTTGTCGTAGCTAAATCGACGGCTTGCATGCCAACCGTCTGTTGCAATTGTTTCGCAAAAGCAAGTTCAGAAGCATTCAAGGTATATCCGCCCACGGCTTTTAGATTCGCACCCATCACATTGGCTAAACGCTGATTTGGCAAAACTTCATACACACCACCGATCAACTCCGCCTCATACCGCGTGCCGGTTCCCAGCGCTGCACCCTCGGCAATTTTCTCCAATCGACTCCACACATCAGCCACCACTTCCCGCTGCGGCGAACGTACATAATAATACACCTCCGCAAAATCAGGCACGATATTTGGCGCTTTGCCACCATTCGTAATCACATAATGAATCCGCGTCGAAGACGGCACATGCTCCCGCATCATATTCGCCATGTGGTCCATCGCCTCCACGCCATCCAAGGCCGAACGACCTCGTTCCGGTGAGGCTGCCGCATGCGATGACAATCCATAAAAACGAAATTTCCCTGCTTTATTGGCCAATGAAGACGAAGCCGAAACGGTGTTCTCATCATTCGGATGCCAGTGCAACATCACATCCGCCTGACTAAATAAACCCGCCCGCACCATATATACTTTTCCAGAACCACCCTCTTCCGCCGGGCAGCCATATAATTTAATCGTTCCTTTTTGACCCGTTTCCTTCATCCAGTCCCGCACCGCAATCGCCGCAGCAACTGACGCAGTACCAAACAAATGGTGCCCACACGCATGTCCCGAATTACCTCCCAAACTACGTTTGGTGGGAATCGAATCCTGCGACAAACCTGGCAAGGCATCGTATTCTGCCATGATACCAATCACTGGTTTTCCCTGACCAAAGGTCGCCACGAAAGCCGTAGGAATATCCGCCACACCCGCCTCCACGGTAAATCCAGCCTGACGCAAGGTCTCTTGCAGCAACAACGAACTTTGCTTTTCCTTATACCCTACCTCCGCATAATTCCATATTTTTTGAGCGATTTGCCCATACTGAGTTTCGCGCTCCACTAAACGTGAAAACACTTTTTTCTTGTCCAGCTCTTGCGCTTGAATCGACATGGCTAAGCAGAAAGCAGTGCATGTCAAGAGTAATTTTTGCATCATATTAGATCGATTTAATAAAATCAAATTTAGCCGGAAGTACCCGAAATTCAAATGTGTTGGATTCCAAAACTTCCCCATCCACCTGCGCACGCAACACGCGATCACACGAAATGGTTTGTTGGCTTATCCGCGAAAATCTCAAAAATGGCAAACCCACGTGCTTCCCCGACTGAATAATGGGCATGTAAAATAGGCGCTTCCAGACGGGCAAAGGTTCGCAAATCATCATGTCTAATTCACCGTCTTCGACTGATGCCATGGGAAAAAAATGAAATCCGCCACCAGCACGCGCGGAGTTAAACACCATGCATAAAAAAACGGGACGCCCCGAAATTCGATAATGCTTAAATCTAAATAAGGCCGGAATGGCGGCCAAATAATAGCCTAAACCACCTTTGATGTACCGTATCGCCTCCATCGAGCGCAAAACCTCCCCCTCAATTCCGATCCCCACACCATTTAAAAATAGCATCTCATTCACCTGCCCCGCATCGAATCGCCCACGGACACCAGCCAGAATGGAAGCCAAATGAGCTTCACGCGAACAATCCCCAAAAAGTTTCCAGTAAAAATCATTGCCCGTCCCCCCTTTGAATAGGCCAATCGGCAAGGAACAGGTCGGATAACGATTCACAAAATAATTAAACGTTCCATCACCCCCCATCACCCAAACTTCCTTAAATCCATCCAGCGTTAATGGCCACTCCGAATCAAAAGCCGTGATTTGATGCGCAGCACACTGCTTCAAAACCCAGCTTACATAACTAGCTAACTCTTCTTTTTTGTGGGGATTAATTAAAAACGCAATTTGTTTCATCCACAAATAAATGAAATAAATACAAATTAATCCAATGCATTCCTCCCAGCCATTCCATCTGTAGGAACATTTTTGTATGTTTGTTTATGAACCAAAACTACCCAACCGCCATCATAACCGGCGCTTCCAAAGGAATTGGACGTGCACTCGCCCTCCTACTTGCCGGACATAATTTCCAACTCAGCCTCATCGCACGCAATCAAGGCGAACTCAAAGACCTCGCTGCGGAGATTACAGAAATTGGGCACCGACCGCTTTACTTTGCAGGTGATATTGCCGATGAAGCCTTTGTCACTTTGGCGATCGAAAAGACAGCCCACACCTTTCAGAAAATTGATTTCTTGATTAACAATGCGGGCGTTGGCGCTTTTGGGCCAACCGAAAGTTATACAAGCGAAAAATGGGATCAGGTTTTTGACACCAATGTGAAAGGGACTTTTTTGTGCACCCAACACGTCTTACCCCACATGAAAGAAGCGAAAAAAGGTCACCTCATCACCATCGCGTCCGATGTAGCGAAACGGGTTTTCGACGGTGGTTCCTTGTATTGCGCCTCAAAATATGCCCAACATGCCTTCACCGAAGCCGTGCGCAAAGAAGTCAGAAAAGATGGCATCAAAGTTTCTACCGTATATTCCGGTTTAGTTGACTCCCATTTTCATGCAGACCCGCAAGGCGATCCATCTCATCAAGGATGGTTGAGCCCTGAAAATATGGCCGACAGCATCTATTACATCATGAATCAGCCCGCGCATGTCGTGATCGACGAACTAATGATTCACCCTTTATCGCAGGAATATTAGCCAACAGTCTAGTACTGTTTGCGCACAAACATCCGATTATTTAAATTTAATCTGAAAATAAACCTGTTGGAATGTCTATAAAAAAACCTACGCTAAGCTTTAGTCAAATCATCAACATGAACGTTGGTTTTTTCGGCATTCAATATAGCTTCGGGCTCCAGCAAAGTGCGGTTAATCCCATATATGATTTCTTAGGGGCGAGTCCAGATGAAATACCCTTATTGAATTTAGCAGGACCGGTGACAGGTTTATTGATTCAGCCCTTCATTGGTGCCCTTTCCGATAGCACCTGGCATCCACGCTGGGGACGCAGAAAGCCCTATTTCTTTATCGGGGCACTTTTATGTAGTATCTGTTTAATCTTGTACCCATTCAGTTCCTCTTTGTGGATGGCCGCCAGTTTATTGTGGATTTTAGATGCAGGAAATAATACCGCGATGGAACCCTATCGTGCGTTTGTGGCCGATAAACTGAATGAAGATCAGCAGCCCACAGGCTTTCAAATGCAAAGTTTTTTCACGGGTTTTGGCCAAACTTTAGCCAATTTATCACTCTTTATTTTCCCATTAATATTTATCGGCAAAACCGGCTCCTTACCTACTTGGGTATATGCCTCCTTCTTTTTAGGAGCGATTTGTTCCATCGGGTCGATTTGGTGGAGCATGCGGACAACATCGGAAATTGAACCTACAGCCGAGGAACTCGCACAGATACGCGCGCGCAAAATCAGTGTAACGGAATCGGTTGTTGAAATTTTTCAAGCAATCAAGGTCATGCCAAAGGTGATGTGGCAATTAGCTTTGGTGTATTTATTTCAATGGTATGCCCTCTTTTGTTATTGGCAAAATTCCTCCAAAAGTATTGCCTTATCTGTTTGGAATGCAACACCGAAAGATAACCCGGAGCTATATGAAAAAGCGGTATCCTGGACCGGTTTAGTCAACGGATGGTACAATATTGTGACGTTTTTATCCGCTTTGGCCTTAGCGAATTTCGCCAAAAAATACGGAGCCAAATCAGTCCACATGATCTGTTTATTACTAGCAGCCATCGGATTTCTAGCGTTTCCACACATCGAAAACAAGAACCTGTTATTCTTTGCCATCTCAGGATTTGGTGTTGGCTGGGCCAGCATGATGGGAATCCCCTACTTATTAGTTGTCAGTGACATCCCCAAAGAACGTTATGGCGTCTACATGGGCATCATCAATATGATGATTGTGATTCCGATGATCTTACAAAATATCTCGTTTGGGTATATTTTAAAGCACTTTTTAGATAACGACCCGAGAAATGCGATTACCTTTGCAGGTGCTTTATTAGCCATAGCGGCTGTAGCAACCGCTTTTATTAAACAATCCCCAACTAAAGTAGCCTAATGAGTGTATTGTGTATTGGAGAAGCCTTGATTGATATGATCTGTACCGACAAAGGCTCGAGCTTATCAGACGGACAAAATTTTCTTAAAAAACCAGGTGGTGCGCCGACCAATGTAGCCGCGGCAATCGGTGCCTTAGGTGGCTCCGTGGCCTTGTCTGCCAAAGTGGGCAATGACCCATTTGGCAAACAATTAAAACAGGTGATGGCTGAATTCCATGTGGACACAACGCATGTTCATTTGGATTCCAAGCACTTTACTACCTTCGCTTTTGTCTCCTTAATGCTGGACGGCGAACGCGATTTCGTATTTAACCGCGGCGCAGATGCGGAATTAACCGTGGACGAAGTCAATCAAATTGATCTAAGCCAAACCAACATTATCCATTTCGGATCTGCCACCGCATTTCTAGATGGGCCGTTAAACGCAGCTTATTATCACCTATTGGAAGCTGCGAAAAACGAAGGCAAAACAATCAGTTTCGACCCCAATTACCGCCATTTATTGTTTGGCGACAAACAAGAAAGCTTTATCAAACAATCCTGGATATTCCTGAAGCAAGCGCATTTCACCAAATTAAGTGATGAGGAAGCCATGCTCATTACAGGAAAAAATACACTGGAAGAAGCAGCCCAAAACTTGCTCGATCACATCCCTGGCGTATTTACGATAACCTTGGGAAAAGAAGGAACGCTGTTGGGATTAGGTGGAAAAACCTACATCATTCCGAGCATTGAGATCCAGCCGACGGATACCACAGGCGCAGGTGATGCATTCGTGGGTGCGGTTTTATACCAGTTGGATCGCGATAACCTGAAACCAGAATCGCTTTCATGGGATGATTGGAATGGTTTAATCCAGAATGCCAACAAAGCCGGTGCGCGTACCTGCGAATATATGGGCGCCATGGAGGCATTTAAACATTTGAATAACAGTATTTTAAATTAATATCCGTGTACAACCCAGCGCTTCAAAAAAAGCTTCATGAGCTAATAAAAACGTATAAAATTAAAGATGCCACTTTTCAGGAGCGTTTTACGGCGAACTTGGATGATATATTTACCCATTTTCACGCCATTTACGGGTCACACCCCTTAGCGGCAGGATTATTCGAAACCTTATTAAATTCCATTTGTCAAGCGCACCTAGATCGATCGGATGCGTTAAAAAAGCGGGACACCGACAAGGAAAAAAAAGGCAGTTGGTTTTTGAGTCAGGACCTGGTGGGCATGAGTTTATATGTGGACCGTTTTGCTGGCCAAATCAATAATCTCCCTTCCAAACTTCCTTACCTCGAAAAACTAGGTGTTAATTTCCTGCATTTGATGCCATTGTTTAAAAGCCCGGAAGGGGAAAGTGATGGAGGCTATGCGGTGGAAGATTTCCGGGTGGTGGAAGATCGCTTAGGAACGATTGACGATTTACGTGCATTTCAGGCTGAATTACAAGCAAAAGACATGTATTTGATGATTGACATCGTACTCAATCATACCTCCCATCACCACGAATGGGCGAAGTTGGCAAAGAAAGGAATCAAAGAATATCAGGATTATTTTTACATGTACGATGATCGCCGCATCCCGGATTTGATGGATGAGACGATGCCTGAAATTTTCCCGGAGAGTTCCCCGGGGAGTTTTACGTATGATGAAAAAGCCGACAAATGGGTGATGACCGTGTTTCATCACTATCAATGGGATTTGAATTACACGAACCCAAGGGTGTTTGTAGAGATGCTGGGCAACGTATTTTTCTATGCCAATTTGGGTGTTGATGTAGTCCGTATCGACGCACCGGCATTCATTTGGAAACAGATGGGAACGACGTGCCAGAACCTTCCGGAGGCGCACCAACTACTACAATTGATAAAAATGTGTGTGGAAGTGGCCACCCCGGGCATGGCGATTTTGGGCGAGGCGATTGTGGCTCCGGCACAGATTATGGCGTATTTCGGTACCGGCAGATATGCAACGCATGAATGTGATTTCGCCTATAATGCCACGCAAATGGCTTTGCAGTGGGATGCTTTGGCGACGGGAGATATTCGCATTATGCAGCATGCGCAGCATGAATTGCAGCGTAAACCATTGGGAACCACATGGTTAACTTATACCCGCTGCCACGATGATATTGGCCTGGGATATGATGACTACATGATTGAGCATGCGGGTTTTACCCCGTATGATCACCGGATGTACATCAAAAATTATTACAGCGGGACCTTCCCGGGCACACCGGCGCGAGGTGGTTTGTTTGCTATCAATCCGAAAACGCAGGATGCACGATTGTCTGGATCTTTGGCATCCTTGTGTGGGTTGGAATCAGCGATTGAGGCCAAAGACTCCGCACTCATTCAAACGTCGATTGATAAGATTTTATTAATGCAGGCGCAATCCATGTTTGTGGGTGGCTTGCCGATGTTGTTTTATGGGGATGAGATGGCGTATACCAATGACTATTCCTATTTACAAGATCCGGGAAAAAGCTATGATAATCGCTGGATGCATCGGCCGAATATCGACTGGAAACGGGCTGAACTGATAGATAAAAAAGGAACGATTGAACAGCAGGTTTTTGAATCGATGCAGCGTTTGATCGGGTTGCGGAAATCGTTGGCAGTTGTCGCTGATTTCAAAAATACCCGTTGGCTTGAAGTCCACAACAACTCTGTCATCGGATTCGAACGTTTTCTAGCGGGCGAAAAAGTGTTCTTTATATTCAATTTTAGTACTTCACCGCAGGCGCTAACCTGGTATGTATTGAATAGCTATGATTCACGGCCAGCTCAGGTGACTGATTTATGGTCGCAGGAAACCTTGCAGGTGGGCATGGATCATGAGTACATGCATTTTGCCCCGTATCAATTTAGGGTTTTGAAGTAAGTAGCGACGCGATACGTCGCGTCTGGCAATCCTGTTGTAGAGACGCGATACCTCGCGTCTGAAAAGCCCCAAATTATAACGCGATACCAACCGATTCACGAACTAGACGCGAGGTATCGCGTCTCTACAAATGCGACCCGGCGTCTCTACAAATGCGACCTGGCGTCTCTACAAATCAATAAATGTGCGTTGAAAACAAAAAACCTCCCGTGAATCTCTCGGGAGGTTTTAATTGAACAGAATCAAAATTGTTTTTATCCAACCTTAATTTAAAAACTAACTAAACGTATAAAGCGATCTAATCTATTATTTTCACCTAATTAGTAAGCTAATAACTAGTAAAGTTTTTTCTCACTAAAATTTACCATCTAAACATTGAATTATTTTTAAAATTTCAATTGAGAACAATAATCGTTTGACTTGTCTTTCATGTCATCTTAAAGAATAAATCCTGATATTTTTAGGTTACTAATTCAGTTCCATTCGAAGTATTGACTTTTATTGTATCCAATATCAGCCTTGTCTCCTTTTCATAAGCCAAACTCAAGTCATTTGAAAGGGAATCTATTTCTTCATTTTTAATAATATTTAGTGTACACCCTCCAAAACCACCTCCCATCATTCGGGCACCTAACACATTGGGATTTGATTTAACTGCATTAATTAGATAATCTAATTCGAAGCAACTAACGTCATATTCTTTACTTAACCCTTCATGCGTCGCGTACAAATGCTTGCCCAATGCTTGCAGGTCACCTTTTTGCAAGAATTGACATGCCTCATTCAATCGCTGAATTTCTTTAACTACGTAAAAACATCGATTGAATATTTCTTTATCATAAGGCAATACATAGGTGGTGAGTTGGTTTTCCGTAACATCTTTAAATGTTTTTACATCAGGAAAAATCTGTTTGATCAAATTTAAACCAGTCTCACATTGTTCCCTCCGGACATTATAGGCAGATGATGCTAAGGAGTGTTTCACATTTGTATTAAATAACACGAGACTGTAACCATCTAATTTCAATGGCATGTATTCAAACAGTAAAGAATCGCAATCAAGTTTAATCACTGAGTCTTTAACTCCATAAATACTGGCAAACATGTCCATCACACCACAATGAACACCAGCAAAGGTACTTTCTGCTTTTTGAGCGATTAAGACAAGATCAAGCCTAGATATCCCCAATTGAAATAACTCATTCAGTGCAAATGCAACAGCGGATTCTAATGCAGCGGAAGAAGATAATCCTGCACCTACGGGAATATCACCATCAATAACCATGTTGAATCCAGAAATTGAAAATCCTCGTTGTAACAATTGATCTACGACACCCAATATATAGGTTGAATAATCATTAGACGGTTTTATATCATTTAGGGCTATTTCAACACTAGATTCAAAATTGACCGAATATAGGCCAATTCTATCATCGTTTCTTTTAGATATGGCAACATAAATATATTTATCAATCGCAGCAGGAAGAACATAGCCCCCATTATAATCTACATGTTCTCCGATTATATTAATACGCCCTGGAGAGCGTACAATTAATGGATTCCCTTCAAAATGCTGATTAAAGATTGACGCTATTTTTGCCTTCATTTTAGCTATTATCTCATTTAATGCAACACGGTTGAAACAAAATTACTGACTTCGATACCGATTTCATTTAGCCCAGTTTGGTTATAGTGCACATGGTCCTTCATCCAATTTTGCTCCATAAATTGAGATGTTTTATCGTAAGCAATGAATACCTGAGGCATTTCCTTAGAAACTAAAGTCTGCATAGCTCTTACTTGATCATTACCAAACTTAGGCCTGCCTGACTGATAACCTGTTTGAATAATAAAAAAGGGTATGTTTTCTCCAAATTCTTTGCTAAATCGACTTATCAATGAAACTAATGCTTGCTTATAGTTTTCTGCATTCATTATACCGTCATTAATTGCATTTGCATCACGCTCACCTTGCATCCATATAATTCCACTTAGATTAGATTTGGTGATTTTTAATGCCGCATTAACTTTTTCTTGTGCTTGTTGGAACAAATTTCCAGACTGATCCCACGTTCCATAATTGCTCAATTCAGCCTTTTGATGACAGGAACTTCCTCCTCGAGCAGCGGTAATAACGACTACGGGTTTCTTGGTTTTTTGAGTCAATGAAAAAGCAAAAGCTGGCAAAATGGACCCTGAATTTGCAGGTTCTAAATCTTTCCATTTTTGACCTGAAGGATCTTGTAATCCTTTAATGGAATCTAGTATGACATCATATTCAAAAGCATTACGACTATGATAAAGTGAATTGCTAGCTAATTTATCTCCTTGACCAGTTGCATTACTTTGGCCTGCCAATAAAAAAGTTTGTTGGCTGATCCCCTGCATTGGTAAAATCAAATGAAGTAAGCAAATAGCAAATACACGTATCATTTTACTTTTAAAGGAATTGAAATATTATAATTATCACCTTTGTCATAAACGGCACAAAAAAGTGAAATAGGCTTCCCGTTAACTATTAATAACTGGGGCCTTTCTAATTTTTCTACGGACACGCTTCCACTTTTCCAAGGTATCATGGTCTTACTAACTAATGCATTTTTTCCTGGAAGCCAATCTAATCCATTTGAAGATTCAAAAAGAGCTAAACTTAATCCAGAGTTTGTAAATGACCCTTTAAAATCTTTTACTATAGCCCAATATTTTCCTTTTTGATACCAGATATATGGGTCTTCAGCGGCGAACCTTACGGTATCTTTCACAAAAATCCTTTGTGATTGTTTAACAAAAGGCCCAATTGGGTTATTTGAAATAGCTGCACCATGTAAAACCACACCTCCAAAAGGTAATTTTCCTTCGCTTACGCCTTTGTAAATCATCAAATATTTCCCATTCGATTGTTTTGCCACTGACGGATTTGAGGCAATCATATGATCAAAACTTTTATATGATGTATCGACAATAGGTTTATCAAATCGTTTCCACGGACCTAAGGGATGCTTAGCTACAGCTACTCCAATCCGCTGATGATTGCGGTGATTCCACCATTCACCATTTCCGTAATTACCCATGTAATAAAGGTAATATGTATTTCCAAAGCGGTGAATGTTTGGATTATGTGTCACGTCAGCGTCCCAATATTTCTTATCTCTTTTGGGTAATACAACCTTGACATGCTTATAAGGCCCATTTGCTTTATTGGAAACAGCCACAGCAATTTCACTATGTGTGGCCCATGCCATATGCGTTAATTTTCTTGGCCATCTACTATAAAACAAATAAAACTTGCCATCCTTGCCTTGGATTGGACTTCCGCACCAAACCATGTAATCATCTAATCTAAACATGGATTGCTTAGTTATTGGTTGAAGCAACTCATTTAAGTTTAAATCTTGGCCTTTACTTAGATGGCCAAAAAACAAGAACAGCAAGAGGCAATAACGTAGTTTGATAGTATCCTTCATTTTAAGTAACGATTAGGCCTTATTCTTTCCTGGAGCGCTCAACAACTTGATTAATTCAGGCAAGTATTGCTCATATACCTGACGAGGACTTGCGGAATTTTTCACGCAGATCGAGGCTGCTTTACCCACAACTTCACCCATCATACCACATGTCCTCATGACACGTACTGGACCTAAACCAGTCTTGGTAACGCTGATATTTCGTCCTGCCATAAATAAGTTTGAAATATTCCGACTATATAAAGTGCGGTAAGGAGCCCAATACAAATTGCCATATTGATATTCTTTTCCACGCGTATAATCAGCTACAAATTCATTACCCTCAAATCCAGATTTAAACTCTGTTTTAGGCGTATGTAGGTCCACATGCCAAGAACACGGGAATGATCCATCTGAGAATTTCTTCTGAGATTTGAAATCTTCTGCATCTAAAACAACGTCTCCCATCAACCTTCTTGATTCTCTTTTTCCAGCGATATAGGCAGACCATCCCAATCGGTGATTCGGATACATTTTATCTACATTTTTGATAGCATCCCACGCACCATACATGGCTCTGAAATTATGATCGCGAATTAATTCGATATCATTTACTTGGTCTTTGTTGAAACCACTCTCCCAATACCACATATTTGCAAATGATTGTAAGCCTTCTTTACCGAAAGTCTTAACACCTTTTCTCCCCGGGAATGGCATATCTGTAAGATCTAATGCCCATGGACATCTTGGAAAAGGTTGTGCATAATTGCCCACTTCACATTTTAACGCTAATGCACTTTTATCTTTACATTCGCATTTAAGAACTTCCTCTTTATTGGTCGCATCAAGCACATTAAACAAATTAGTACTTCCCATTAAGTTCTCAACTTTATACTCATAATCCGCTCCAGCTTTAAAACCTAAAGTCGCATCACCCGTGCAATCCGCGAAATAAGCTGCTTTTAATTCCAAGTGTTTGGATGTACGTAAATGCTGAATAACAATTGACGTTATTTTATCCCCTGTTTTCTTAACTTCTATCGCTCGATTCTCAATGAATAAAGTAATATTAGGCTCCTGAATTACCTTTTGATATTTCAAATCATCATCGTAGTATTCAGCACTTACCCCATTAAATACTTGACCTGATCCTTTTGTGATGTCTGGTAAAATCTCTGATACGATATCTCCAATGTGTGGATAAGGCTCTTTATTCGTATGACCTTCTGGCCAAACACGAACTTCAGAACTACCATTACCCCCAAGTACCGGACGGTCTTGAACAAGCGCCACTTTAGCACCATTTCTTGCGGCCGAGATCGCAGCACAGGTACCAGCTAAACCACCACCAACAACAATAAAATCAAATGAGCCACCAAATTCCGGATTTTCAGGTAAGCCATTCAACTTGCGTCTAAATTTAGTCAACGCCTGTATGTCATTCGTAGGCTCAAAATTCAAATCTTTACAGAATAAAATAGCCTCACATCGACCTTCAAAACCAGTTAGGTCATGTAGTGCAAGTTTTGCGCTTTTGCCAACTTTTATCGTTTTTCCATCATGCCAATGCCAGTCGGCACTTTTTGTACCAAACACTTCCTTGATAGGCTTGCCATTTACTTTTAACTGGAACTTACCTGGAGCACCTGGCGCATTCCATGGAGCGACCCAGTCTTTGGTACGTACCCAAACATGATATGTCCCTTCTGAAGGAAAAATTATTGTGGTAGTCGCATCTTCAACAGGAATACCTAATCCATGGGCCAATAAATAAGGACTGCCCATTCGCTCCATAGATTGCTGGTCTATATTCCAGCCTCCAAAATTTTCAAATTGCTCTGCTTCAACAAAAACAAATTCATTTGAATTTGAATCATATTTTGATCCAAAAGCGCTAGCCATATTACCAGCTAACAACATTAGGCTAGTATTTCCTAATAAGCCTACAAAATTTCTTCTTTTCATAATGGATGAATTTTAAACGAACAAATCACATCTATAATTAATACTAAATAAAATTTAAGTCTCTACCATGAGTTTCGTCTATTGCATAAAAGGCCACTATGATGACAGGAATACTGAAAAGTTTAGATAAGTGATCATAATTTGTCATAAATGTAATTGACGGTAACTCTTAAAAAAAAATGATTAAATCAATTACCTATATGTCAACCAAGTTGTCGCCTCACAATTTTTATCGGCTGAAAAACGAATCCATCGAGCCTGAAAATCAGAAGCAAACGTATATTCAAAAGTTTCATTTGGCTTTACTTCTACCTCTTTAAATTGCATCCAAGGGCCATGGCCAATCGGCTCAACTTCGATTTTAAACTTAACTGTCTGGCTTGATTTATGTGAAATTTTCAAGCTTTTTTTATCATAAAATCCAATTAAATAAGGATCAGATTTCGTGTTTGCTACAACTTGTGAATTTTTCCATGGACCACCTTGACCAAGCGGTTTTCCTAATTTCCAAAGATCATCAATGGTCCCCGCCCAAACTTTTGCTTTCCCATCAGTAGACGTGATTATGTGCTCATTACTTAAATTTCCATGATTAATACCAGTCATAACTAATAAACCACGATAGGATGCATAATCATGTACGGATAAAGCGTGTGACGCCACAGGTCTAATTTTAGCATATCCATCTGCATTCTCTGCAGGAAGCTCATAAAATGTACCATGCGCATTCAATAAATCACGTTCAGTAGCCACTTCCCGGTCAATACGCATCGATCCCGATTGAATCTTATTCGTGAAGTTCTCGTTCCCTTTTGGCAGACGCCATCTTCTTCCCGCATCGTCCACAACTAAAACAGACGCTTCCTCCACGATAATTGCATCTTTAGAAATTTCAAATTTTGATCGAATAAAATCAGCCGTTTTCGGATCCTCTTTGCGAGTCAAATGCATGGCACTATCCAATTCATAGTAACCTACTTCATTGAATTTACCCTTGGCAAAATCACCAGCCAAAATTCCAAGTTTCCGACGTTTATCACCAAGAGCATATAAAAGTCCTGCTGAGTAGTCATTCCCAGCAATGGGACTAATTCCCGCAAATATTTTGTCAGCGCCTGCTACAAATCGCGTATCATCTGTGTAATTAAAATGAACAGTAGCCGTCGTAGATTTATTTGACTTTACTTTAATCCACTCACCTACTTCTGTGGACGGAAAAGAAACGCTTGATGAGCTACCTGCTTTCACCACAACGCTTCGAATTTTTTTCCAAATACCTGTCCCCTTTGCATCCACCTCAAAACTAAACGTAGCATCTTCAACTCCGGCATTAGATATCCAAGCAATTCGCTTTTTCCAACCAGCAAATAGGAAAGGTTCTGAACTAACATTTGCTACTATTTTTTCCGAAAGCCATACTGCACCTTGCGCCGTATTGGGACCCAATTCATCTGGCTTTTCAACAGAGGTAAACCATAAATTTGAATTCGATTGACCAGGGCCCTCTATATTTCCTTTCGCTTTACGCTTATTCAAAAATTCTTTCTGTGCCGAATCATCACAGCCAAAAACCAAACCGCCTTGCCAACGAGTGAAATCTCCAATCACCTTCAAATAGGCAGACCGAGGACGAATTCCAGCCGAATTTAGAATAGAAAAAGATTGAGGAAAATGCCAAAACATGCCGTGCATTGTCATTAAATACTCAGGCATTTCTGGCGTGCCTACATCCCGAATACGCGGCCATTCTGTATTCCATCCGTGCGCACCATCATAACTATGGCTAGCTTTGGGAAGTCTAAAAAAGGACCATTTACCTGACCCTCTTACCCCTACTAATACAGATTTGTGATCCCATCCTGTAGCCCAAATAGCATCCGTTTCTGGGTTCTTATTTCCATAAATTCCACCAGGACCAGATACTTCAACAAACTGATTGCGTCGAACTACCTTCCAATCTTTCCCATCCCACTCAGATAATGAACCCGATTCTATGTCAAATTGCTTAAGTGCCTTATCTCCAGATTCACCATTGTTGGAATACACCATCACTCCCTGGCCCGAATAGAGTCCTTTGCCATGTGCACCAGGTAAGAGTGAGCTACTAAAATTATTAGCAATATCATTCGTCTTCTTTACTTTTAAATTACCATCCTGATAAAGTAATCTGGTACTAAGATTATGTACATCCACTTCATAAAAACCTTCCTCCATTGTACCTAAAAGCAAGTTACTTTGTGGATTTTTAAGACCTCTTGCTAGTCCCGTGTGGCGACCAGGAGCCTGCGTGTAAGGTATTGTCCGCACGTCGCCTGTAGAATTGATGGCATAAGGCCCAATAAACAATTGGTTACTCTCGCTGTGAATCATTCGATTCGCTGGAGTTCCCCCAATACTTTCCGGCCTCGTTTTCCGGTCTAATTGCGGACTAATTTCATATAGCTTATCAGATGAGCCAAAAGGCAAATGTGGCCCATAAGTAATTACCCAGAGTCGGTTTGCCCAGGGAACCACCGCTCCTGTCCCGCATTCTCCTTCATTGTTATAGTAAGCCAAATGTGGATATATTCCACTGAATTGAAGGTACTTAGAATTACTTTGAGCTTGGACTGCAAAGCATACTAGAAATAAATAAGCTGTTAAGACTACGTGTTTAAACTTCATGACATTAGGTTTAATAGGTTTATAGAAATGGCTTTTCTAGTTAATCAGAAAAGCCATTCCATATTAGAATAAGAAGCTCGTATACTACATGTATACTTTCGAAAAATGCAAGTCTTTAATAACCTTCATTTTGCTTCATATTCTTATTGATTTGTATTTCTTGTGTTGGAATCGGCCATAGATATTGACGATTATTCCAGGTTGTAGGCACCAAGTTCCTTATGAGTCCTGTTTTTGCCATCTCACTGAAATCAGGTGTCCCATCTTCGTCAATTTTAGGTGTACCCGCAAAAAACCAAAGATTTTTATCCACAACTTTTTCTTTCAAATCTTTAGGATCTAATAACCCGTATATTGGTCGGGTTAACACTTTTTCAGCCAAACGCCAGCGAACTAAATCCATATACCTCATTCCCTCCGCAGCAAGTTCCATTCTGCGTTCCATACGGAGCTGCTTTCTAAGCTGAACTTGGTTGCCATTTTTAATTGCTGGATAGTTTGCATCTGCTAAGGCAACTTTATAAGCCCTTGCTCGAACTAAATTCATCGCATCTAAAACAGACTTATCTATTTCATTTAATTCAATTTTAGCTTCCGCGTACATTAACAGAATATCAGCATAGCGTATAATAATCTGTTCTGGCTCTATTTGTCTTCCATTTTGCAACCAGGAATCGTCTATTCCTTTTTTCCAAACTAACCCATTAAATGAAGCAAATTGGGCATTTGCGCGGTTATCATTATTAGTTACTCTGGAATTGCTGCTTAACCTAGTTACCTGCAATGCAGTTGGATTAGGATCGTAGATAAATCCTAAATGAGCTGTTCCAAACTCAACAATGGATGCCGTACACCGAGGATCTCTGTTCTTAAATGGATTTCGAGGGTCATAAAGAGGCGAACTATCAATCGTATTACCATCAGTACACAGGTAAGAGCAAAATAAATCCCATGTTGGATTCGCTGCAGCGAAACCACCTGAGTTTCGAGTTATCTTATCCGAAGTCGGTCCTATTGTTATTTTCAACTCCAAAGAACGCGGAATTGAAAATATAACTTCCTTCGAGTTCTTTGTACTTTGAAGAAATAAATTTGCATAATCACCATGTAGTACATATTGACCCAGATCCATACAAGCTTTTGCTGCTTCAGCAGCAACTCGATAATCTTTTTCATACAAAGCATGGCGCGCTTTTAATGCCATTGCACTTCCTCTACTTACTCTTTTAACTGCTGAAGTAGGATACGAAAGGGGTAAATTTTTGATTGCAAAATCAAAATCCTCATAAATTTTAGCAGTTACTGCTTTTTTATCTGTTCTTCCTTTCGCATAAGCCTCTTCAATACTAATTACATTATCACTGTAGACAACATCCCCAAATTTAGTAACCAACTTGGAATATTGGGCAGCACGATGAAAGCGAGCTTCTGCTAAATACACATCCAACTTTGCTTGAGATACTTTACTTTTAGTCTCAGCGCTATTTAAAGCTGAAATAGCACGGTTAGCTCGCGCAATTGCTTTGTATGAGTTTCGCCATAAATTAGTCGAAAAGCCCGATTGACTTGTAACCGTTCCAGCTTTTATTTCTGAAAGTGATTGACGGTAAAACCCATCATCAGATATAAAACTATTATTTGTACCATCCTCATCCCACTGCCACCAATCAATTCGATAGAGGTCATTCAGTGCTAACTGAATTTCAACTTCGTTTGAGTACCACTTATCAGCAGATGGCTCAGCTAAAGGGTATAAATCAAGGGAATTTTGGCAGGAAGCTAATAAAATTAAGCCTAACACTGCACTATATATTTTTGCTCTCATGATATTAAAAATTAAAGATTTAGAAAGTAATGTTGAAACCACCCATGACAGTCGACACTGTACCAATTCCTTCAGGATCCCATCCTTTTAGGTATTTATTTGCCGTAAAAATATCGGTGGCATTCACAAATAATCGTATGTTTTTAGACATGATTTTTTGCGAAATTCTAGTAGGAACAGTATAGCCGATTGTAATATTTTTTAATCGGAAATACCCCCCATTAAATAGCCAAAAATCTGACATTGCTCTGTTTAGTCCTTTATTTGTCTCCGTAAATCTTGGATATTTAGCTGCTAAATTTTGCTCAGGCGTATTATTCAAACTCCAAGTACTTCCCCCATCTAAATAAACAGGAAATACTCCCCAGTTTTCTGCATTATAGTCTGTAAATGAAAGATTAGACACAGCCTGATAGCCAATACCTTGGAAGGTGATACCTAGATCAAATCCTTGGTAATCCAGCTTTATATTTCCTCCATACATCCACTGAGGCTGAGAACCTCCCAATAATACGCGGTCATATTCCGGCGATATTTTACCGTCTGGTACTCCATTAGGGCCACTAATATCCGTGTATTTGATATCGCCAACTTTTACATTGTTACTTAACTTGGCCGAATTAGTTACCTCCTCTTGCGTTTGATAAATTCCAGCTGCACGATACCCATACCATTCATCAAATTCACTACCTAATTTTTTAATTCTATCTCCTAAAAATTCTGTTCCCCCTAGGTCTCCCATAATTGATTTGAATTGAGAAAGGTTTGCAGAAACTGAATACCTTAGTTTTCCGATGTTATCCGTCCATCCCAAATCTAAATCGATACCTTTCGTTGTCATTATCCCCGTATTTTGATTTGGGTTTTCAAAACCTACGAAAATGGGGATTTGTAAGGCGAGAAGCATATCCTTGGTTTCTTTAAAATAGCCATCCACGGTCAACTTCAAACGATTCTTCATGAAATATGCATCAAAGCCGACATCCGTTGAACTAGTTTTTTCCCATGATATATCTTTGATTGCATATTGAATTTGAGCCGCTGTTTGTTGCGCATTAACGATGTTGTTTTGGAAAAACAGGGCATTTCCAAAACTCATGATACCGATTGACGGATAATTACCAATTCGCTCATTTCCAAGTGAACCCCATGAAGCACGCAGCTTTAGAAATGAAACAACATCTTGTGATTTCATGAAAGACTCCTCACTAACTACCCAGCCCGCTGATATCGATGGAAAAACTCCCCAGCGATAATCTTCATTAAATCTTGAAGAGCCATCTCGACGAATATTAGCTTGCACTAAATATTTGTCTTTGTAACTGTAGGTTGCACGCCCAAAATAAGAACGATATGCCGTTTCGAACGCAGTACCAAAATTATCGCGCAATGCAGCCGGACCTTGATTCAAGAAAGGATATGTATCGAAAAGGTACTGGTCACGCGAAGCACCCATGGATTCTGACTTTGAATAAAAATTTTCGTAACCCGCTAAAAATGTAAAATCATGGTTACCGATAGTTTTTAGATAATTCGCTAAAAGCTGGGTAGTCAAATTAATATTTGTTGATCTATTTTCATCCAAGCGTGTAGTCAAACCTCCGCTTATTAGCGTGGCAACAAACTGATTTGGATTATCCGAGGCAAAAGCATCAACTCTTTTATTGAATCTTTTTTGATAGTCAAAATCAAAAATAGGCGCAAGAATAGCTGATAATTTCAGCCCATCAATGGGTTTAATATCCAATCCAATTCTTCCGCCCACTTGGTTGAAATTATTATCATTTGTACCACCATATTTAATCTTCGCATAGACGTTTTCCCCTGCTTTACCATCTGCAATTCGACCATCCGCCCAGAGTGCTGGGTAAATAGGTGATGAAATTCGTACCCTTCCCAACGGATCATTCGCAGTTGGATCAGTTGTATTCGTTCGTTTAAAATTAATATCGAGCGTACCACCAATGTACTTATTGATCGTAAAGTCATTATTTGATCGAACAAAAATTCGTCCATAGTCTTTATTTTCATAGAAACCTCCTAGCTTCTCATAACGTAACGAAACGCTTGACTTAACAAATTGAGAACCAGCGATAACGCTTATACTATGCGCTTCTCTCGGAGCTCTTTTATTTAGCGTCAAAGCCATCCAGTCCGTATCAGGATATCTATCAGGATCCGAAATATATTTTTGATTGTAATCCTTAACTAAATCTTGACTGAATGTTGGGAATTTATTCGCACCATTGCCCGCATCGTTCCAACGTAGTTCATTGACAAGTTCCATATACCTCAATGAACGCATATATTCAGGCAACTGCGTAGGCATATCCACTCCATTTTCATAACTATATTGAATCGATGCCTGGTCATTTTTAGCTCGTTTGGTTGAAATCAAAATTACACCTGAGGCAGCTCTAGAACCATAAATTGATGCCGAAGCAGCATCTTTTAAAACAGAGAGAGACTCAATATCATTCGGGTTGACTTGATTTACATCAGCAACTGGAACGCCATCCACGATTACTAATGGGTTCGAATTCCCAATCGTCGTTACACCACGAATCCGAATATTCGCTCCACCCATGGAACCATTGGCTCCATTTCGAGTAACTAATACACCCGACATTGATCCCTGTAAGGCTTGTGAAACTTGAGTTTCTTTCCTCTCCTTAAACATTTCACCATTTATGGATGATATAGCACCTGTTAAATCCTTCTTTTTTTGAACACCATATCCTACAACTATAACTTCTTCTAAGGCCTTGTTATCTTCAATCAGTACTAAATTCAAAATAGAATTATTGCCAACTATCACTTCCTGAGACTTATAACCAACAAAACTGATCACTAAAACTGATTTATTGTCCGGTACAGCAATTGTAAATTCTCCATTTGAATTCGTTGATGTTCCACGCGTTGAACCCTTAACAGCAACATTTACACCCGGAAGTTTTTCGCCTTTGGCATCTGCTACCGTACCTCTAATATTCAGTTCATCAATTAGTTGATTATCGAGTATTATAGATCCCTCCGATTGAGAGATTGCTTTTTTATCGTCTCTTCGTAAGACTATTCGATTACTCACCTGAACATATGAAATATCAAGTGGAGTTAGCAGTCTACTCAAAACGCTCGAAAGCGACTCATTATGAGCACTTATATTTACTTTTTGAGTAAGCTTTAAGGCCCGAGAATTATACGAAAACTTAACCTGAGAGGTTTTTTCTATTTCCCTAATTGAATTTTCCAAGCTGACATTGCTAAGAGACAGATTTACTTTTGTGTCTAGTAATTCTTGCGCCTTTGCTGGCATTGCCATGGTTATACTCGAAAAAATGAGGTAAATGGCTATTTGTGTTATTGAAACTTTCACGATGTAACGGAATAACCGCCGATTAATAAGATTTATTTTCATAATTTTGAAAAATAAGGTTAATACTCTTTGACTGGTGTTGACTTAGCTCGTAATCCTTTAAAAGGGTTTTTGAGATGTAAGAGCGTCTGAAATGTTACAGCATTTCGGCGCTTTTTTTAATTGGTCATTTTTTAATCATAGGCCACATGCTTGTTTATTTACATCCATTTGAAATAATTTTTATTTGATTTCCATTCATCTCATACCGCGTATTATTACCCAAACTCGCACAAATGATCTTGAGCTTTTCAGGTAATGGTTCATCAATTAACGAGGTGGTTAAATAACACTCCTTCAATTTCTCCATTGGAAAATCGATGGAAACCAAATAGGCTTGTTCAATTGTTGCAAAAATTTGAGAAACAGGAATATCACGGAATTCAAAATTCAATCGTTCAATCGATTTTGCACTTTGCAACAAGGACTCATCACGCGTCAGATCTAGGATCTTTTCGAAAACTTGATTTTTTCTTTCAAACCTAGCCGCTTGATTCGGGTAAAGGGTTACTTCGTTAGATGCATTTGCTAGTGATTTTTGGATTCCACTCACTTTAACCTTACCCGTTCGTACCAAAACCTCTACGCGCGGTTGATTGGAATAGGCAACAATTCGAAAACTTGTACCAAATACTTTAGTCACCGTTTCATTGGCATAGACCATGAATGGCTTGTTTGGATCTTTGCTAATTTCAAAAAATGCCTCCCCTGAAAGATACACTTTACGGTCACTTCCCTTAAAGTTCTTTGGGTAGCTTAACTTGCTTTTAGGCTGAAGTAGAATTGAACTCGCGTCCGAAAGGGTAATCAACTGTGGTTTATCCGTATTATTTATCTGCTCAATTAATCCATTCGAATCCCCCTGAACTACGTATTGATTTAGTGGGGTTACATTCGTTTCACTGAATGAAAACTTCGTGTAAATACCCGCAGTGACTAATCCAATCACTAAAACAGCCGCAGCCGCCCGGAAGATGTTGGCCTGAAAAAGGCGGGTAATCCTAGATGATGAATTTGACTTCCTAATTTTGCTCCACGTAAGAAACAAGGCTTCTTGGGTTTCTTGATTCGAAACCGATTCTTCATCAACCCGCATGGCAAGAATCCACTGCCGCGCTTCCGCGACAAGTTTAGCCCTTTCTGTATTTTCAAGCGTCCACTCTTCCCAATTTGACAAATCCTCCTTTTCCCTAACCCATCGCTGAAATGATTCATCCGTAATGAAGTCGAGAACCGACTTGTAAAAATTCCTGTCTTGCATCTAATAGTATAGCTTTTCAGATACAGAGAGGACACGAAGTAGTTTTGGTACTCAGTTAATTGTGTGTTTTTTATAAAAAAACTTAAAAATTTGCAGGATTGGTAAGCAAAAGAGCTACTAATGATATAGGGAAATCACTTCTAAGACGCGAAATAGCTCTGTGCAGCAAGTTTTTAGTCGACTGATAGTTCATATCAAGAACTTCTGCCACCTGTTCAACTGTAAGCCCTTGGTGGTACCGAAGATATAAGGCTTCTTTTTGCCTATCTGGCAAATTATTTATACACTGGTTTAAATATTCGACCTTACTGGCCATCGATTCATCAGCAATTAGACGCTCCTCGACTGAAAAATCAAACATAAAATCAAACGAGTCTACATCTTTTACATGTGAGAAAATATGATCCCGTTCCCTAAATCTAGCAATTCGGTTACGAACACATGAAAACAAATAAGCTTTGACAACAATAGCCGCATTAAGTTTTTCAGAATATTTCCATATATCCACAAAAACATCCTGGACACAGTCTTTTACAATATCTTCCGAGGGCATTAAGGTTTTACCATAATTAACTAATGAACCATAATACCGTTCAAATAGCATGGAAAACGACTCTTCATCACCTGCTTTTAACTGACTCCAAAGAACGGAATCACTGATTTTATTCCCGAAAGATTTGATTTTTTCCAAAAAATTGAACTTTACAAACCAAAACTAGAATATTTTTTAGATTCATCATATCAAATTGTTATCAATTTTTGATGAAATATGCGCGCATCTTCCTGTAGCGGCGCGACGATACCAACCGTCTCACGAACTAGACGCGAAGTATCGCGTCTCTACAAAACCGACCTATCGTCTCTACAAATGCAACATAGACGCGAGGTATCGCGTCTCTACAAATACGACCTGGCGTCTCTACAAATGCAACATAGACGCGAAGTATCGCGTCTCTACAAATGCGCTAATTTATTGCATGAATTGATCAATCAGTTGGACCGTTTTATCGAACCAACGGGTAAACAACAGAAACGTATGCGGCGAATTCTCATGGGTATACACATCCGTAAACAGGCCAAATTGGCCCATCTGAGCACGAAAATCTTCCCTTCCCGCATGCATACGCGCAATACCTGAATTGATAAATAATACCGGCGGATCTTGTTTAGATACATGATGCAAAGCTGATCCCTGATTCCAAATGGCTGGATTCTCCGTTTTCGAATAGCCAAAATAAGACGTAGCTGCTGACATCCGCACGCGATCATCGCCTTCCCCCGACTCCGGATGAATGAAGGCCAATATACCATCGAGGTCAATCACCCCTTTGATTTTTTGACCCGGACCAAATAAATTTTCATCCTGAACGGAACCCAGCAACGCCGCCATTTGGCCGCCTGCGGAATAACCGGCCACAAAAATTTGATTCGGATTAATATGTAATGCTTTTGAATGCGCATGCAAATAAATCAACGCCGCCTGCGCATCTTCCATCGCAGCTGGATACAGGGCCTCTGTCGACAAGCGGTATTCTGCCAGAAAAACACGATATCCTTTTTTTGCCAAAGCCTGCGCCAGCGCGACATGTTGGGACCGATGGCCCGATCGCCAGCCACCCCCGTGGAAAAACAACATGGTCTTGCGGGAGTGCTTATCTTTTGGCTCATACACGTCCAGAACTAATTTCCGTTGGCCGATTTCCTTGTAGACTAACGTGCGTGTGGCCTTAATTTCTTTGGCCGTATATTCCGCAAGTTTTAACGTAGGATCTGTTTTGAGCGCGGATTGCCAAGCCGAATAATTGGCAAAACTGGTATCTGGAATTCCGGTGAGGCCTTGGGTATTTTGGGCCAATAAACCCTGACAAACAAACACGAATAGGATTCCGATCTTGCGCATATTTTATAAAGACTGGGAATCGAATTTTATAATCATTCTTAGTAACTTGGGCTTTCAAATCTGAACCTATGCAAAAATTACGCGTATTAGTGGTGGGATGTGGCAACATGGGTGCCTCCCACGCCACGGCTTATCACAACTCTCCCGCTTTCGAAATTTGCGGACTCGTTTCTCCCGGCAAAAGCAAGGAGACATTGAATCAAAAATTAGGCGGCTCCTACCCATTATTCGACGAATATATATCCGCATTAGCTGAAACCAAACCCGATGCCGTTTGCATCTCCACCTACCCAGACACGCACGAAGCGTATGCGATTGCGGCCATGGAAGCAGGTTGCCATGTGTTTATCGAAAAACCCATTGCCGATAGTTTAGCGGGCGCGATTCGCGTGGCAGCTGTGGCTCAAAAAACAGGCAAAAAACTCGTTGTAGGCTATATTTTACGCCACCATCCTTCGTGGATTAAGTTTATCGAAATTGCCAAAGAAATGGGAAAACCACTCGTCATGCGGATGAATTTGAACCAACAATCCCACGGATACATGTGGGATGTGCACCGTAATTTGATGGCAAGTTTAAGCCCAATCGTGGATTGCGGCGTGCATTACATTGATGTCATGTGCCAAATGACGCGTTCGAAACCCATACGTGTTTCGGCGATTGGGGCGCGCATGACGGAAGATATTCCGGCTGGAAATTACAATTATGGCCAACTCCAAATTCATTTTGAAGATGGTTCTGTGGGTTGGTATGAGGCTGGTTGGGGCCCAATGATTTCGCAAACGGCTTACTTTGTCAAAGATGTTTTTGGACCCAAAGGCTCCGTATCTATTGTGGCGCAAAATGCGAGTGGCGAGGGTAAATCGGATTCCGTAGAATCACATACGAAAACCGAATCGCTTCGTGTGCACCATGCCGATATCAATGCAGAAAATGAGTTCACCCGCGCAGATGAGTGGATTAATTTGACAGATGAACCAGATCACCAAGGTTTATGTGATCGCGAGCAAGCTTATTTCCTACACGCTATTCAGGACAATGTGGACTTAACTGATCACGTAGAAGACGCGGTAAACAGTTTGCGAATCGCATTCGCTTGTGATGAGTCGGTAAGGACGGGGAAGATGGTGGTGCTGTAAGTAGTCACTAGTCGCTAGTCGTCAGAAATAAGTCACTAGTCGCTAGTCACTAGTCTAAAAAAAAGTCCGAAGTACATAGGAAAAGGGTTGAAAGCTAATGGCTTTAAACATTATTCTATAGACTTCGGACTTTTTACTTTTCCCCTCCGGACTGACGACTAGCGACTGACGACTAGCGACTGACTACTTATTTCAAATACTCCCCCAACCAATTCCTAACCTCCTGATAATGAAATTTCGAATTATCCGGACTTAAG
>NZ_JBIIQN010000026.1:0-36968 GCF_044342065.1 Aquirufa sp.
TCTGCCTTGAAGCATTCCTTAACCAACGGAAGCGTGTTAATGATTTTCGGAAGCCTACTCATTGGTTTCATTTCAGACTCTAATCAATCTGAGGGTATTAAACACTTTACTTCAGATATTTTTAAAGGATTTTTGGCTATCTATTTATTGGATATGGGTATGGTAGCCGCTAGTCGATTTGCTGCATTCAAAAAACAAGGGGCATTTTTAATCTGTTTTGCTATTTTAGTCCCTTTATTCAACGGTGTTTTTACATCTTATATTAGTCAGTTTGTGACGACAAATGAGGCCAATCGACTCATTTTTGCTATCTTAGCGGCGAGTGCGTCGTACATTGCTGTGCCTGCAGCCATGCGCCTTGTTGCCCCGAAAGCTGATCCTGGTATTTTTATTCCCATGGCTCTTGGTGTAACGTTCCCATTTAATATTACCATAGGAATGCCCCTTTTCTTACAAGTAATTCATGGATAAAGGATTGTTTTCAGGGCGTCGTATCGCAATTGCTACAAAACATGCCAAAGAGCAGGTTATCGCCCCGCATCTCATGCAGGAGTTGGGATTGATTTGTTTGGTTCCTGATGAGTTAGACACGGATCAATTGGGTACCTTTTCCGGCGAGGTAGAAAGAATTGATAGCCCGCTTGAAACCGCTAGGAAGAAATGCCACATGGCCATGGATATTACCTCGACAGATTTGGCAATTGCCTCAGAGGGATCTTTTGGAGCTCATCCCAGTATTCCATTTGTTCATGGGCATGAGGAAATGTTACTCCTGATCGATAGTAAAAATCAATGGGAATTTCTCGTAAGAAAGCTGGAGACTCGAACCAATTATGCTCACATTGATGTAAGTTCACTGGACCAATTAGATGCTTTTTTAGCTCAATCAAAATTTCCCAGTCATGGCTTAATAGTTAAGAAAAATGCGACTGATGCAACAGAATGTGTCAAAGGGCTTCATGATGAATTTGTGTTGCGCAAAACGGTTGAAGATTTTCTTCAACGATTTAAACAATGCCACATTGAAACGGACATGCGTGCTATGCACAACCCTACTAGGATGGGGGTGATTAATGATTTGACTGAAGAACTTCTTCAGCAAATTAAAACGCCTTGTCCCCAATGTAGCACACCAGGATTTCGAGTTACCGCATTTGAAAGAGGACTTCCTTGTGCTTGCTGTGATATGCCCACTCATAGTATAATGACTGAGATTTATTCTTGTCAATCTTGTTTATATTTGGAGAAAAGGCCTCCGAGTCGGGCTTTGTTAAAAGAAGACCCCATGTATTGTTTCCATTGTAACCCATAATTAAGATGATTACCTCTGACCTATCAATTATTCGTGAACGCTTAATACAAGGAGACCTTATTGGCTTGCCTACTGAAACCGTCTATGGTTTGGCGGCTAATGTTTTCAATTCAAATGCTGTATCTGCTATATTTGAGACTAAAAACAGACCTACCTCAAACCCACTTATTGTACATGTTGCTTCACTTAGTCATGCCCGAGCCTTGGTGAATCACTTTCCAGAAAAAGCAGAACAATTAGCACAAGTATTTTGGCCAGGACCCTTGACACTGATTTTACCAAAGAATAAGTCGGTAAGCCAACTAGTCACGGCAAATCAACCGAATGTCGCCATCCGTGTTCCGAACCACCCTACGACCTTGAGTTTATTGAATCAATTGGATTTTCCCTTAGTTGCGCCAAGCGCCAATCCATTTAATCGAATCAGCCCAACCACAGCGGAACATGTGGATGGATATTTTCCTTCGATTTATACCTTAGACGGAGGTGCATGTAAAGCAGGGGTTGAATCAACTATTGTGGGATTTGAAGGTGATGAGGTCGTTTTACTTCGCCATGGCGCCATTTCAATTGAAGCTATTGAAGCGCAAGTAGGTCGCATATTAAACCGTACTTCACCGTCGGCTGATGCAACGCTTCCAGGCCAACATAAAAAACATTATGCTCCTTCATGTGAATTGATTGTAACCTATGAACCTTTGTTTATGTTGAGCGCGGTTAAGCATAAAAAAATAGGGATACTTTGGTATAAAGCTGTAAAGATTAAAAGCCTCCAAGTAGATGTAAATCTTGTTTTATCACCCACAGGGGATCTTGAAATTGCCGCTAAAAACCTTTTTGCTACTTTACATACCATGGACCGGATGGGCCTTGATTTAATTATTGTCGAACGACTTCCTGCCCATGATTTGGGCGTTACAATAAATGATCGTTTAGATCGCGCAGCAACCAAATGAAAAAATACCTAATTACCAACGCCCTCATCGTAAACGAAGGGCAAACAATTCAAGCAGATGTACTTGTTTCTGGTGAAAGAATCGAACGAATTGCACCTTGGATTTCAGAGCCAAACGCTGCAGTCATCGACCTCCATGGGAATCACCTTATTCCTGGAATGATTGACGATCAAGTACACTTTCGTGACCCAGGCTTAACTTACAAGGCAGATATTCAGAGTGAATCTAGAGCTGCTGTTGCTGGGGGAATTACCTCCTTTATGGATATGCCCAACACCATTCCCAATACACTCACTCGAGATTTATTGGAAGAAAAATACCAGTTGGCCGCTCAAAAATCCTTGGCAAATTATTCCTTTTTTATGGGTGTCACCGCTGCCAACTTAGAGGAAGCACTACGCGTTGACAATGAAAGCGTTTGTGGTATTACCGATGATGGGCTTTACCTTGAAAAACAAGAAATTCTTGCCAACAATCCTGAATACCTTGAAAAATTATTTGCCCGAGCCGAAACATTAGTTGCCTTACATAGTGAGGATGATTCCATCATTCGGAGGAATTTAACTCATTTTCAAGAAAAATATGGCGAAAATATTCCTGTGGAATTTCATCCTGCTATTCGAACGAGTGAAGCTTGTGAAGTAGCTACAAAACGCGTCTTATCGATTCAAAAAAAATACAATAATCGCTTGCATTTTTTTCATATTTCGACCGGTGCGGAAGCAAAATTGTTTAGCCCTGGACCGATTACCGAGAAACGAGTGACTGCGGAGGCATGTATTCATCATTTATGTTTTTCAGATGCCGATTATGCATCGCTAGGAAGTAAAATCATGTGGAACCCATCGGTAAAGTCAGAGGCAGACCGGTTGGAATTATTGAAAGCATTGGAAGATGGGCGGATTGACCTTATTGCCACTGACCATGCTCCGCATAGTCTAGAAGAAAAGAACGGGAATTACCTGCAAATTAAATCAGGGGCACCCCTGGTACAACATGCTTTATTAATGCTTTTCGAGCTTGTTGGCCGCGGCGAACTATCCCTTACTACTTTGGTTGATAAAACCAGCCACCGCGTGGCCGATTGCTACCGAATGGTAGATCGCGGCTACATTCGAGAAGGGTATTTTGCTGACCTTGTCGAAGTAGCTTCTTCGAAGCCTTGGACGGCAAGTACGGAATCCCTTCATTATAAATGTGGATGGGCCCCCGTAGTAGGACGGACCTTCCAGCATGAAATTAAACGAACTTTCGTGAGTGGTTTGCTTTGTTATCAAGATGGGCAATTCATGACGGAGAAAACAGGGAAAAGATTAAAATTCGCCAAAATTAGATAAATAGATTATGCAGTTTTTTATCACAGGAATAGGAACAGAAATTGGGAAGACCGTCGTTTCTTCTATTTTAACAGAATACCTTCAAGCGGATTATTGGAAGCCGGTACAGTCAGGGGATTTGCATTGGACCGATACGATGAAAGTGCAATCGTTAATTTCCAACGAGAAATCTTTCTTTCATCCCGAACGTCATCGGCTAAATGCTCCGCTTTCTCCGCATGCCTCGGCAGCCTTGGATGGAGTTCAAATCCAGCTTTCGGATTTTACTTTACCCCAAACGTCTAATCATTTAATTGTTGAGGGTGCAGGTGGACTCATGGTTCCATTAAATGATCAAGATTTGATGTTGGACCTAATCCACCAACTAAAAATCCCCGTTATCCTAGTCTCAAGGAATTATTTAGGCAGCATCAATCACACAATCCTTTCGATTGAGGCTTTAAAGCATCGAAAAATTCCCATTGCCGGCATCGTAATTAATGGAGAACCCAATCCGGCAACGGAGTCATTCATTGAAAATTACAGCCAATTACCTGTATTGTTTCGAGTAGGGCACATGACGGATGTAGACCAGAATGCCATCTCTCAATTTGTCCAACAACTTAATCCGAATTTATTCAGTTGATTATCGCGTTCATGTTTAATACAGATTATGAGGGAGAAACAAGCGAGTCTCACCTTATCTTCAAAGAATAGATTGATCAATTAAATATTTTCGTTTAAAAACCATATTTAATTGAATTTCCGTAAGTTTGAAAAACGAGGACCTATTCAAATCTATGAAACAATTACAAACGCTTGACTACGTTGTATTCCTACTTTATTTCGTTTCTGTTACGAGTTATGGGTATTGGATTTACCAGCGCAAAAAGAAAGCGGAAGTTTCTACCAAAGACTTTTTTCTCGCGGAGGGCTCCCTCACTTGGTGGGCCATTGGGGCATCACTTTTAGCTTCTAATATATCAGCCGAACACTTCATTGGGATGTCGGGTTCTGGATTTGCCATTGGCTTAGCCATCTCATCTTATGAATGGATGTCGGCTGCGGCATTAGTCATCGTGGCCGTGTTCTTTATTCCCATCTTCTTGAAGAATAAGATTTATACCATGCCGCAGTTTTTGGCACAACGTTATAACAACACGGTGGCGACCATCATGGCGGTTTTTTGGTTATTGCTTTACGTATTTGTCAACCTGACTTCTATTCTATATTTGGGGGCTTTGGCGATTGAAAGCATTACGTCGATTCCCTTTTTATATGCAATGATTGGCTTAGCCATCTTTGCCATTTTTATTACGTTGGGAGGGATGAAGGTGATCGGATATACCGATTTTATTCAGGTAATCGTCCTCATTGTTGGCGGTTTAGTGGTAACGTATTTGGCCCTTGATAAAGTCTCGGATCACTTTAATAGCGGAGGCGTTTTTGGCGGATTAATGGAATTGCGGACGCAGGCCGACGACCATTTTCACATGATTTTTTCTGAAGGGGATAAGTATTACGATGCACTCCCAGGCTTTGCGATTTTGTTTGGAGGAATGTGGATCAACAACTTGAACTATTGGGGATGTAATCAGTATATAGTCCAAAGGACCTTGGGCGCTGATTTGCCTACCGCACGTTCAGGTATTTTGTTTGCCGCATTTTTAAAGTTATTGATGCCGCTGATTTGTGTGATTCCGGGTATTGCGATGTATGTATTATACCAAAATGGTTTATACCAAAACGAGATGTCCTTGGCTGGCGTGGTAAAGCCGGATCATTCTTATCCGACGCTGATGAACCTCCTTCCTGCCGGTTTAAAAGGACTTTCTTTTGCGGCATTAACGGCTGCAATCGTTGCTTCGTTAGCCGGGAAAAGCAATAGTATTTCGACCATTTTCAGCTTGGATATTTACAAAAAATCTTTGAATCCAAATGCCTCTGAAGCCCAAACGGTATGGGTTGGTCGGATTGCGATTTGGGTATCTTTTGGAATTGCGTTGTTGATTGCGCCGCAATTACGCCAGCTTGAACAAGCCTATCAATTCATTCAAGAGTATTCTAATTACCTAACGCCAGGGGCTTTTGCCTTGTTCTCTTTGGGATTATTTTGGAAACGGACAACTTCCACTGCCGCGATTGTAGCAGCAGTAGCGTCCATTCCATTGGTGGTTTTATTCAAGAATTTGCATACATTTATCGGCGGAAATCCAATCCCATTTTTACATGTAACCTCCTGGGTATATGTGATTTTGGTGGCCTTGATGGTCTTGATTTCTTTGGCAGATCGTTCCAGTGTGAATAACCCGAAAGGGCTGGAAGTGGAACGAGCCGACTTTAAAGTCAGCAGCCAATTTGCCATTATATCAATTTTAATTATGGGCATACTAGCGGCCCTTTATACGGTGTTTTATTAATTTGCAGCATGGAAATTACAACAAAAGAAAAAGCTGAATTTCGGAATTACGAACAAGGGGATATTACGGCAGCAGTAAAAGAGCATTATCGTAAAATGCGTTCACGTCAGACTTATGAGTACGTGTTACGTATGAAGAAAAAATATTTAACCTTTGATCATCCCATGGATTTATGGGAAATGATGGAGCGATTGAATGTCTTGGTGGACGTTTCTGATCCAGATTTAAACCTACCGAACATCATTCACTTGTTGCAATCAGCAGAGGGCTTACGCGCTGAAGGTCGCCCGGATTGGATGCAATTAGTTGGCTTAATTCACGACCTGGGCAAGGCCATGTACTTGTTTGGTTCCGATGAAGACGGAACATCTCAAGCGGAGCAATGGGGCTTAGTTGGCGATGTTTTTGTCGTAGGTTGCAAGCTTCCTGATTCGTGTGTTTACCCCGAATTTAATGCCCTGAATCCCGACATGCAAGACAGTCGGTATAACACGGAATTAGGAGTTTACGAGGCTGGTTGTGGTTTGGATAATTTGCATTTGGCTTGGGGACATGATGAGTATTTGTACCAAGTATTAACGAACCATGCAGATAATAAAATTCCGGAAGCAGGGATGGCGATGATTCGCTATCACTCGTTTTATCCATGGCATTCGGGCGGTAGCTACCGCCAGTTTATGACCGCCAAAGATGAGCAATATTTGGAATGGATTCATGATTTCAACAAATATGATTTATATACTAAATCGCCGGTCGTGCCCGTTTATGAAGAGTTAAAATCGTATTACATGCCGATTGCCGAGAAGTATTTAGGCAAGGGTCCGATTTATTGGTAATATGCCGCTTACAATAGGAAATGGCATCACGTAGGAATAAAACCACGTGATGCCATTTTTTATTTGATAAACTTTAGATTTAGTCCCACATACCATGTGCGACCATCAGCAGGTAAAATTCCCGGGCCTGGATAGCCTCCTGACCTTCTCGTAAAATAGCGCGTATCCGTTATATTATTTACACCAAACTTCAGTTGGGCGTATTTTTTAAATTTAAAACTTCCCGATATATCTTGAACCTGATATCCTGGGATAAGGCCTGTTGTTGCAGCAGCGTTTGGCGTTATGGTGTTGCTCGCATCGGCGAAGGCTTGGCCGATGTCGCTGATTTGCCAACTGACCGATAGGCCTTTTTTGGAATAGGTAATTCCATAGCGATTGATTTTGTCCGGGGCATTTTCTACGTGCTTGCCAGCTAGGTTTCCTTCGACAATTTTGCCATTAATGACCGAAGTGGTTTTGAAGTTCAAATAACGTGCGCGAATGGCTGCTATTGACGCAAATACGGAAATGTTTCCAAAGCGTTGATGCTTTAGCCAAGCGGTGGTGGGACTAAATTCAATATACGCCTCGGCCCCTTTTGAAACGGAATGGCCTAGATTTGTGCGGTATTGAAAAATTCTCCCATCGCTGGCTTGTTGTGAAATGGTACCTACGCGGTTTGCATAGTCAAGGTAAAAATAATCGATATCAAAAGTCAGGTAATTCCCAACCTCACCTCGGTATCCGATGTCAAAGTTATAGCCTTTTGCATCTGATAAATTGGGATCAATGACATCCGTAGTCGCAGGGGGCAGTAGGTCTGATGACAAGACAGGGCGATAGGCCTGCGCAATATTACTGTACAATTTCGTATTTGGACTAAGTTTATATTCAGCACCTGCACCAAATAAAACAAAGGATCTACCTCGACTTTCCGGCGTAACAGCAATCGGTTGACCTGCGGCGCTCAACCCTGATTGGCCTTCCATGCGCGTGTCAATTTTTTCTAACCGCGCGCCAAATGTTAAAGCTAAGGTTTCAGTTGGCCGTAAAATGGTTTCGGCAAATGTAGCATAATTGCTATTTGTGAATAATAAGTCTCGATTATATAAGCCTTGTATGGATAAATCGAGGTCATTATTTGACGTTCCGATTCCCACTAACTTTCGCTGCATTTCACCATGAAAGTATCGGAGACCTGAAGCAACGGTATTCTTCCATGAGCCGATGCGATAGTCAAGTAAGTAGCGCATTTCGGCACCATTGGTTTGGTATAGATCACGGTCTACTTGGCGATTTCCTTTAGGATCAACTTCCGTGATGGCTCTCATAAATCCAACGGAATTTCGCTCAGCGGTGGTTCCAAAGTACTTCATGCTAAGCTTTGAGTTTGTATTGATGATATAGTCAGCAGTAAGGGCATAAATAAACCATGGAGTACTAAACCAGTTACGCGCCCGCTTGCTTTGTTGGGAATTTTGGGCAAATTCCGTATCCGTTAAGCCCCCGGCTTGTTGGCTTACTGCCTGCATGTAGGTCAATTGTGCCCCAACTTTTAGTTTGTTGGATATAGCATAGGAAATCTCGCCATGTGTATGATCCGTGTTGAATTGGGAGTTTTGGCGCCACCCATTACCTTGTCTTTTTTGATAGTAAGCCGTGTAGGACAGTCGGCCTGACGTACCTCCCACATAATTGAAAGAACTGAATAGCCCATTATTTCCAGTGGTATTTTGGCTTTCTACGACTAGTTTCGTTGACAGATCTGGTTTACGTAAGATGAAATTCATTAACCCACCAAATTGCGGACCATATTGTAAGGAACTTGCCCCGCGAATGATTTCGATTCGATCAACAACTTCCATAGGTGGGGTATAATAGGCTTCTGGGTAGCCCATGGGATCTGGTGTGATATCGTAACCATCCATGCGGACATTAAATTCCCATGAGCGATTTGGCGAAAGCCCCCTAGAGGCCACCCCTAGTTGAATGCCTGATCCATCATTTTCCCACACGGAGATTCCGGGCGTTCGTGAGAAAATTTGACGCGAGTTATTCATAGCTAAATTCGCCTGAAGGTTGTCAAGTACAATAACCTCATTTTTCTTCCCAGCGGTGATGGTAAAATCGTTTACTTGAGGTAAAAATGTATTGCCTTTAATACCTGATTGCGCAAAGACAGAGACACCTTGTAGTTCGGTTACATCGCTTAGGCTAAAGTTAACTTCGCGTTGTTCACCTTCTTTGATTACAACTTCTTGTATGCTCGGTTTATAGCCTACAAAGCTGACCTTAACTGTATATTGACCTGCCTTTAAGCCTTTCAGGATATAATAGCCTTTCCCATTCGTTTCAACCCCTCTAACTGTTCCTACAAGTACCACGGAAGCTCCAGGGAGTGCCTCTTTTGATTCTGTTGAAACTTGTCCTAAAATAGAACCCAATTGCCCAAGAGATGGGAAATAAAGCAGTATTGCGAGCGCTAATAGTGGATTTTTCATGTAAATTTTATTTAGACTAATTTTAAATAGTGCACAAATGTAAGTAGGCCGAAGCAATTGTGCAACACTATTTAGAATTAATTTAAATAATATTTCTCAAGGGAATTTGTGTATCCTTACGATTAAGTAATTGATATTTGAAAGGGAGATTTTGAAATATGTCCCGTAATAAATGGGCTTATTTACCATTTTATTTAATGGCATTTAAGTGTGCTGAATTCATAGGTTAGAATCAACTTGCGACCACTGAACAGCTTGTAATTTTGGGGCAAAATCTTGCCCCAAAAACTTACAATACTTTTTCGGTATCCGTTGTAAATAGCCGCGTGCTGACGGTATAGGTTCCTCCGTTCGGGTCCTTATATTTTAAATCCATGTAAAAAGCTTGGTATCCTTTTTTCACAAACGGAATCGTATACTTGACCGTTGACCCCTCATATTTTACCCGACGCGTTAACCATAAATTATTTCTGAAATCCCGATCTGCCGAAGTCGTCGCCCAAATAGCGGCCTCCACTAAATCGTTCGGATTTGCCTGAACTGCGAGCTCAAATCCCTCTGCGGTTTTATTCACAGCCCAGGTACTCACCGGATATTCTTTATTCTGAAGCGTTAAGCCAAAGAACGCACTTAGTCCTTCCAATGCCTGTTTTCCTCCAGCCAAATCATGTCCCGCATTCGGCACATAGTGGATTAAATTTTTACCAGGTATTTGATCGAAATAATGTTTGATCGCATCAGCTGTCCAGTAAGGGTCGTTCGTTCCCACAAATATCATCTTCGGAACGGTTAGTTTTTCCTTATACGAATATGGATCAATCATCGCCGTGATCGCTTTTCCATCCGGACTGGAGGTGCTTTGCGGGATGCCTATTTTGACATAATCTTCAATTTGATCACTGTATTCGCCATAGGTCTCAAATTGGTAGCTGAGTGTTTTGGGCATGTTCAACATGTCAATCACCATGGGGCCAATGGCCTTCACCCGCTTATCGTCGATTGCGCTCGAAAGCCAAGTTGTCCATCCGCGTTTCGAAGCGCCAGCAATTACAAAATTGGCTACTTTATGCTTTGATTTTTGTGCGACAAATTCCTGAACAGCATCCATGCAGCGCACTGCGGATTTCACCATCGGGAAGAGCAGTGGCCACGTGTAATCTTTATCTTTTCGGAACTCATTGAGGGTATGCGTAATTAGCTCATCTTCTGTTTTGCCATCATAAAGCGGCTGGTTTGGAACTTGTTTAATTAAAGCAACCACCGCTTTATTCTTGGATGCGATGGCATTTAAGATGGGCCATAATTTATCTTCTTTACTCCAGTTTGGTTGCTCATCTTTATTGCTTCCGCCCGTGATGAAAAGCAGGGCGCCATCATATTGAACAGTCGATGGAACGATAATCGTAAGCTGATGTCTCCACATAATTCCGCGCCATTTTTGGGAGGTCAATAATACCTGATAGGCTTTCGCACTACCAATATTGGCCGAATCTTTTAGCTCCCACGTATAGTTTTGGTCGCTATTCGATAAGTAACTTTTTAGCGCATTTTCAGGTTTGATTTTGGATTGTGAAAATCCAAGAAAGGGAATCAAAAGCAGGAGGATTCCAAGGTGTAAGTTCTTCATTGGGAATTAAATAGGTTTCGGTAAATATATAGAAATTTATCTTGCAACGATATGTCTGTCAAGCCTTTATAGGGATGTATCCTGATTTCTGTGCGTGGGTAAGCGAATTTTAAGGCTAGTTTTTGTACATTTATTTTTACGAATCGGCCAAGTAAATAGGCCGACAAACCTGATCCTATGAAACGAACGCGTACCTATTTCGGGGCAGTAATCCTTTTCCTATTACTCGCCAGCACAAGTTATCAGCTCATATTTCGTATAGAACCAGCACATGTGGAAGGTACAAATTCCAAAGTAGATAAAATTCGGCTTCAGCCCGGATTTAAGTTGGAGCATCTGATTAGCCCCTCCGATGCGCAAATTGGCTCTTGGGTTTCCATGACTTTCGATGACCGTGGCCGATTAATCTGTTCTGATCAATATGGAGGCCTTTTTCGAGTGACCGTACCTGCCCTAGGATCAACAAGCAAACCGCAAGTAGAAAAATTGAAAGTTGGCAAAGGCACTGATACTTTGGGTATTGGGAATGCACATGGCTTGCTTTATGCATTTCGAAGCCTATATGTGATGGTGAACGCCCGCGTCAAACCTAATTCAGGTATGCGCGGAAGTGGTCTTTACCGCTTACAAGATTTGGATGGCGACGACCAATTTGACAAAATTACCTTGCTCAAAGAATTCAAAGGGGACGGCGAACACGGACCGCACAGCATTATTTTGTCGCCAGATAAAAAATCCATTTTTTTAATCTCGGGTAATCACACGGATGTCCCTCCGATGGATGCCTATCGATTACCAAATAACTGGCAGGAAGACAATATTTTTCCATTGATCAAAGATCCGCGTGGACATGCGAATGACCGCTATGCACCGGGTGGCTGGATCGCCAATATTGATCCAGAAGGCAAGAAATGGGAACTTGTTAGCGCGGGATATCGCAATGCTTTTGACATCGCTTTCAATGAAACGGGAGATCTTTTTGTGTATGACGCGGATATGGAATGGGACTTTGGTTTACCTTGGTATCGCCCTACGCGTATCTGCCATGCGACCAGTGGAAGTGAGTTTGGTTGGAGAACTGGAAATAGCAAATGGTCGCCTACCTACCCAGATAATTTGCCGCCTGTTTTGAACATTGGCCAAGGGTCTCCCACGAACCTCGTATCGTTGCAGGATTCAAAATTCCCCGCCAAATACCGCCAATCCCTATTAGCATTTGACTGGACTTTTGGAATCGCACACGTCATTAAATTAAAACCTGCTGGGTCTACTTTTACGGCCGACCGCGAAGAGTTCTTCTCCGGAATTCCATTGCCCCTAACGGATGGGGTTGTAGGACCTGACGGGGCTTTGTATTTTTTGACAGGCGGTCGCCGACTTGAATCTGATTTGTACCGTGTTTCGTATGTGGGTCCCGCGGAAACCACTAAATCGGTAGTCGCTACTCCCAATTCTTTAAATCAGTTAAGACGTCAAATTGAACAGTTTCACCAAGGGCCTGATCCGCGTGCCGTATCTTTTGTTTGGCCATATTTGAAACATCCGGATCGATTTATTCGCTATGCGGCTCGACTTGCTTTGGAACACCAACCCGCCCAAACGTGGAAGGATAAAGCCTACCAAGAAAAGGATCCCGTCACAGCTACCCAAGCACTGGTTGGCCTGATCCGACAAAGCAAGCCTGAATTTAAAACGGCAATTTATGGGGCGCTTTTGGCGATCAATCATCGCTCATTTTCGCAGGCACAGCTGCTTGATTTATTTCGAGCATATGAATTAGCGATGTTGCGTTTGGGTATGCCTGACGACAAAATTTCAGCTCAAATTATCGCGCAATTTGATGCCCGATTTCCAGCAAATAACATGAATCTGGACAGAGCGTTGAGTCGACTTTTAATTCCACTCGAAGCACCCAAGGTGATTGAGCGTACCTTGAAAATCATGCAGACCAAAGACACGGCGAGTGCGACGGCCTACCGGGTGGAGTCGGCTACGTCTTCTGCTGATTTGATTATGCGGAATCCTGAATATGGAACGGACATCGCGAAGATGTTGGAGAAGATGCCTCCGGCCCAACAAACCTACATGGCGGTGGTGCTATCTGCGGCACGCAAAAATTGGACGCCCGAATTGCACGCGCAATACTTCTCTTGGTTTAAGAAATCCTTTGAATTTTCAGGGGGTCGTAGCTACGTGGGTTTCATCGACCGCGCAAGGAAGTTGGCCCTTAAGAATGTCCCTGAATCCCAAAAGAATTATTACAATAAACTGGGCGGAGCGGATTTAGTAACGGCAAATGGAAACGATATGGCCTCCATCAACTACCCGAAAGGTCCTGGAAAATCATGGAAATTAGAGGAGGCCGTGGCATTATTGGATGCACCATTGGAAGGCCGAGATTTTGAAAACGGGAAATCTATGTTTGCGGCAACGACCTGTATTCGTTGCCATGCTATCGGGAGTGAAGGTGGTGGAAATATTGGTCCTGATCTATCTAACTTAGGAACTCGATTCTCGAAAAAGGATATGTTGGAAGCCATCATTAACCCCAACAAAACCGTTTCGGATCAATACGCGGCAACGCAATTTATGTTGCGTAATGGCACCTCGGTCATAGGCCGATTAACGAATCAAGATAAAACGGCTTTCTATGTATCCCAAAATCCGTATGCGCCAGATCAGGTCGAAAAGGTTTGGAAGAAAAATGTCATTTCAGCGAAGTATTCTCCCGTTTCAATCATGTTACCAGGGCTGATTAATAGCTTAAATGCAGAAGAATTAAAGGACCTGATGGCATATTTAATGTCCAACGGGAACTCAACAAATGCCATGTTTAAAAAACAATAAGTATGTATATATCACTTACGGGCTTAAAGCCCAACGGCTTCATATCCTATTTACGCTTTTGGGTTTTGGCCATTCCATCTTTCCGACAGGCCCAAACTGCGGAAGGTAATCTGCATTGCGAGGTTAAAAAAATGCATGAATATCAATGCACGATTACGGCTTGGGAGAGTCGCGAACTCATGTTGACGTATTTGCGAAGTGGCGCACACCTTAAAGCCATGAAGGTTTTTAAGCAAATTGCCACAGGACCTACCTATGGTTATGAGTCGGAGACGATTCCTACTTGGGATGAGGCGTATGCCTTACTCACGGAAAAGGGGAAGATGCATTGATGATTAGTTGGCCTATTTACGCATGAATTTAAAAGCAATTATTAGTGTGTTGTGTGTAGGTATTTGGACACAAATATATGCCCAACAACCCAAGCTCGTTTCTAAAATCCTTCATACAAAAAACCTGGTGGCTTTGTGGGACTTTAAAGAATCGGCGGGCCAACCTCGTACGTCTTTGAGGGGTGGTTTTTCACTAAGCGAAATGAATGGAAACATTCCCCGCGCAGAACAGGGGCCATTGAGCGGTTATTCAGCTGTATTTGGGAATGAGGCATATCTCGCCTTAGCGAATGCACACGTAGGTGAACTAAATATCTCCGGTCCAGGTCAAGGAATAACCGTTATCGCTTGGGTTAAATGGACAGGAGAGCAAACCGGTTTTGTAGGCGGCATGTGGAACGAATACCAAGATGGTGGCAAGCGACAATATGGTTTGTTTGTATCGCTACCCCATTACAATGGTAAAAATCAGGTGTGCGGTCATATTTCTACAACAGGAAAACCGACACCCCCATTTCCCTATTCGATTGACTATTCCGCCAGTTCGCAGGAGGTGCCGCCTAATACGTGGACCTGCATTGCATTTAGCTATGATGGCCAATACATCCGCTCCTATGTAAATGGAATATTCATCGCGCGAGAAAAAGAATTGATTTTAAATACCAAAGGTTTTGAGGGTTACCCGACGGGGTTAATCCAGTCAAAAAACCCCTATTATTTTCCAACGGGAATGGGAAACAATGGATCCGATTTCACCGTGGGTGCGGTTTTACTGAAAAGGGGGATGGGCAATTTTTTTAAAGGCCAAATAGGTGGATTGGCTATATTTAATCGCGCACTTAGTTCAAAACAAATTTTACGATTGCAATAATCTAGTAAAACAATAACTCATCCACCCGAAGCCAAGCACCCTTTCCCTTGTTATCCACAAAGGCCGGGAGTCTTTTCAAGCGCTCCGCTTTGATGCGGTAATATTTGGCTGGATTAGCAGGTATGGGGATGTTAATGCCTCGTGCTGAATAACCACTTTTCTCTTTAGGTTGTACCGGCTTTACGCTAGTAATCAAACGCATTTTATCAGGCGATTCTCCACCCCAAACCTCCACCTTCACGGGAGGAAACACATCCGAATCCGTTTTCTCCAAATACGAAAGGGTTACCCCATGAACCGAAGTCGATTTTTCAAACGTCGCGATCACATCTAAGTCGGCCTCTTTAAATCCCAACCACGTAAAATTAGGAACTCCTTTCACCTCGCGTGCTCCGATCACAAAATCCATTAAACTCGATCCGCCTGCGGCTGGATATTTGGGATCAGGTTTGGATAGTAGATCCATGCGCGCTGGGATAAATTGTGATTTGTAGACACGAACGTCGATGGGCTTGCTGGCGCGCCAACCATCCTTTGTGGCCAAGATGCGGACCTTCGCAAAATTCGTGATGGCAATCGACCCTTTTGTTGATGGACTTTGTAAGCTATCGGGTAAGGAATCGTTCAACGTATACCGGAACAACACATCACGTAACGTATGTTTAAACGTAAGTTTTTCACCCGGTTTTAAAATCAAATTTTCATTTACCAAAATCGGCGGATTGATTTGCAAAGTTTCTTCCTTCGGGATATAACCTGCATCAAATGACACTTTTGGAAATTGCTTGCGCAAGGCTGTTAAATCTCCCGCAGAAAGGTTCGTGCTCCACACGTGAATTTGTTTCAATGCCGGCAGTTTGGGTAGAAGCTTGGTTAAGGAGGAACGGCCTGTTTTAGTTCCCGAAATAGCTAATTGCTCTAATGAATTTAATCCTCCCAATTGCTCCAGTCCCGCATCGTCAACCGATGTGAAATTCAGGTTCAATTTTTCAAGATTGACAAACTTGGAAACGAGATTTACATCTGCATTTTTAATGGGCATTTTGGAGAGTTGCAAGCCTACCAATTGCTCACTAACCTGCGCTAAATCTGAAAGGGTTTTAGGATCAAATTTCGCGGCCACATAAAAATCTGCCTGTAATGCCGGGGACTCATTGGCGATTGGATACACCGTACAATAAGGAGTGTTCACAGACGCAAGCGTTGACTCTGACGCAGCAGCAAAATCGTAAACTTTAGTTTCAGCTTTTAGTTCAGCGGGCCGAATCAGCTTCTGAAAATCAGGGCTAAAATCCCCTAACTTCTTTTCAAAGGATGCGCCTTCTTTTACCCATAAAGTCAAGATGGTAATTTCATCCGGCGTCAATTGCGCTTTCCCCAGCGGAGGCATGTGCTCCTTCGCGTTCATGGGTAATTTGATTCGTTGGACCAAATGACTATTCAGCGCATCACCTGCTTTCCAGATTGGGCCATGTTTCCCGCCCTTCATCAGGTTCGCAATGCTGTTCATTTTGAGCGCACCTTTTGTTTTTTGATCATTATGACACGACTCGCATTTGGCTTTTAAAATCGGCTGGACGATGTCTTCAAACACCACACTTTCGGATGTAATTTCTGTGGCCTGTGTACCGAAGCGTAAGTAGTCTTCGCCATGCGTAATACTCGCTCCCGTATGTCCAGCAAAGATTAAGGCAATAAATCCGAGCGCGGCTCCGACGATAAGATTTTTGCGTACTAATACCCAAATAAAATACACAAATGACACGGCGACTCCCGACCACTGATGCCAGTCTAACGCGCTCGTTTCATAGCCTCCATCTTTGGCTAAAAACAAGCCAAAAATGGCCGTTAAGGTTGAAAAGATAGCGGTGATTAGGAGTAAGAATTCCGCTAAAACTTCGAAGGAAGCGAGGTGTTTTTTTATGCCAAAAAGCCCGAGTAACAGTACCCCAAACCCGATAGGCATATGTAAAATCAAGGGATGTAAATGCCCGATTCCCGCGAGGGGTAAAGCGAAGCTTGACTGGAAAATCAAGAGGAAAATGAGGAAGCCTTGAAGACTCCATAAAATCAAATTCCCTATCTTTTCGACCTTCCCCATTACGCGATTAATCCTGGTAAAACATTGCCTGCAATATCCGTTAAGCGGTAACGTCTACCTAAATGTTTGTAGGTCAATTGCTCGTGATTAATGCCCATTAAATGCTGCACCGTCGCATGAAAATCATGAATGTGTACCGGATCTTTCACCACATTATAGCCCAATTCATCTGTCTCGCCATAAACCGTTCCCGCCTTCACGCCACCGCCAGCCATGAAAATACTGTAAGCGCGCGGGTGGTGATCGCGGCCATAGTTGTCAACGGTATATTTTCCTTGGCAATAATTTGTCCGGCCAAATTCGCCGCCCCAAATCACAAGTGTTTCGTCCAACAATCCCCGCTGTTTCAAGTCGGTGATTAAAGCTGCCGATGACCTATCCACATCTTCGGCTTGCATCGCCATTTCTTTGGGCAAGTTGCCATGCGAATCCCAACCTTGGTGATAAATTTGCACGAAACGAACGCCTGATTCGGAGAGTTTCCGCGCCAATAATACGTTGGCCGCATAGGTTCCCGGAACCAAACATTCCGGTCCATACATTTTGATAATATGATCTGGTTCTTTGGATAAATCCGTTAATTCCGGAACCGCCGTTTGCATGCGGTAGGCCATTTCATATTGCTGTACTTTGGCCTCTACTTCCGGGTCTTTGTTTTCCGCAAAGCCTTCATGATTTAACTCGGCGAGTTGGTCGAGCATTCTGCGCCGACCAGCCTTATCGATTCCATCCGAATCATTCAGGTATAAAATTGGATCTTCTGAACTACTGAACACCACACCTTGATGCGTCGAATCTAAAAATCCATTCGTCCAAAGCTTCGAATAAACTCCCTGGCCATTTCCGCGTCCCCGTGAAAGCAACACGCAAAATGCGGGCAAGTTTTTGTTCTCACTTCCTAAGCCATACGACATCCAGGCACCCATGCTTGGGCGATTACCTACCTGGGCTCCCGTTTGTAAAAAGGTCAAAGCCGGATCGTGATTAATCGCATCCGTACTCATCGTGCGAATCACACAAATATCATCTGCAATCGAGCCGATGTGTGGGAATATTTCGCTGATGTAAGTCCCTGATTTCCCGTGTTGTTTGAAATTATAATATGACCCTACCAGCGGGAATTTATCTTGGGATGCCGTCATCCCGGTGAGCCGTTGGGTCCCGCGAATCGAATCCGGCAAATCCTGCCCTGCCATTTTATTCAGCATAGGCTTATAATCAAAACTTTCGTATTGCGAAGGCGCTCCGTTCTGACAGAGGTAAATAACTCGCTTCGCTTTGGGCGCAAAGTGTGCGACGCCTAAGGGTAACGACTGAGCGGAGGCATCACCTTTGAATAAATCGGGTACGAGTAATGAGCCTAAGGCTAATCCGCCTATACCCGCAGCCGCCTGACCAAAGAAATGTCGGCGCGTTATATTCAGTCGATTTTTAAAGAATTCATTTTCCATATTAAACGCGCATGATGGCCTCCTCCATGTTATAGATTAATTGGATCGTCAGCATCATCGCTGCCGTAGATCCCGTAACCGCTGCTTTGTCTTGTTTGTACTCCCCAATCTTCATCAGCTTCTGAACTTTCTTCGGGTTTTGCGTACAAGAAGCCTGCTCTTCTGCATAATATTTTTTCAGCATGGCGAGTTCTTTTTCGTTCGGGGCCCGACAAACAATACGTCTAAACGCCCGCGTTAATTTCTCGTCAATGCTTCCTTTTTCGCGTGAAAATTGGCTTGCCAAAACACGTGAACTTTCCAATACGTGCGGATCATTCATCATCACCAAAGCCTGTAATGGTGTATTCGTTCGACCGCGTTGCACCTCGCATTGATCGCGATTACTTGCATCGAAAATCAACATGGTGGGCGGAGGAACCGTACGTTTGATAAACACATACATCCCGCGGCGATACAAATCTTGGTTGTGATCTTGGATGTAATTCATTAATGAACCCCGACCCGAAGTGGCCACTTCCCACAGGCCTTTAGGCTGGTAGGTCTTCACGCTTGGTCCGCCTATTTCCCCATTTAAAATACCAGCAGATGCCAACACCTGATCTCGAATCTGTTCTGCCGGAATGCGAATCCGCGACATGCGCGATAAATAAATATTTTCCGGGTCAACTTGTTGGGCTGCGGCTGTCACCGTGGAGGCTTGTTGGTACGTGGCCGACATCACCATTTGTTTCACCAAGCGCTTAATGTTCCAACCGTGACTTTGGAAGTCGACGGCCAACCAATCTAATAGTTCTGGGTGGGTAGGCAGTTCGCCTTGCATCCCAAAATCACCGACTGTCTTCACAATGCCTCGACCGAAAATCTGGGCCCACATCCGATTCACAAATACACGGGAAGTGAGAGGATTCTGAGGATCAATGAGCCAACGGGCCAAACCGAGCCTATTCTGCCCAAATTTCGAGGAAGAGTAAGGTAAAATACTTTTAGGAATTCCGACGCCCACTTCGGGTCCCGGCATGTCGTAATTACCGCGTGACAACACATAGGTTGGCCGGCGCTTACTCGAATCCGCCATGACCATCACGTCGACGGAAGCGGTATCTTTTTTGTGAATAAATTTCAAGATGGATTGCACATCCTTGGTAGTAATGGTCATGTTGGGCGGATCCGCGAAGGATGCATCGATGGTTCCAAACAAACCTTTTTCAGGCACCTGGTTGAAGAAAGCGTAAGTGCTGTAATAATCCTTTTGTGAAATAGGATCGTATTTATGATCGTGGCAACGGGCACATTCAAAGGTCAGCGCGAGGAAGGATTTTGAAAAGGTGTTCGTTCGATCATTCACATATTCCACACGGTACTCCTCGTCGATAACCCCGCCTTCTTGCGTAATCTTATGATTGCGATTGAATCCGGTGGCGAGCAACATTTCTTTCGAAGGCCGCGGCATTAAGTCGCCGGCTAATTGCCAAGTAACAAATTTGGCATAGGAATAATTGGAATTAAATGCATGAATTACCCAATCTCGCCATGGCCACATCGTGCGCAGGCCATCATCTTGATATCCGTGGGAGTCTGCGTATCGAGCTAAATCCAACCATTGCACCGACATCTTTTCGCCGTAATGTTTGCTGCTCAGCAACTCATTCACAATCTTTTCGTAGGCTTGCGGGCTGTCATCTTTCAGAAAGCGATCCTGCATATCGAGGCTCGGTGGCAAACCAGTTAGGTCGAGGCAAACACGTTTGAGTAGCTGTTCTTTGCTGGCTTCCGGGCTAGGCTTCAATGATTTCTCCGCCATTTTTGCATACACAAAATAGTCGATCGGATTACGTACCCAGTCCTCATCTGCATCCGGCAAAGTCGATTTCACGGGTTTGATGAAAGCCCAATGCGGCTTGTAAACGGCCCCCTGTTTGATCCATTTTTCGATCAAGTCTATTTCATGTTTTGACACGTTCAAGTGGGAACTTGGCGTAGGCATAAGCAGGGAAGTGTCTTTGGTAATTAGGCGCTGAAAAGCATCGGATGATTCTGGATGGCCTGGAACGATGGCATGCATGGATGGATTATCCTTGAACGCGGCATACGCACCTTCCGGTGTGTCTAAGCGAAGTCCCGCCTTACGCTTGTTGGCATCCGGCCCATGGCACTTAAAACAGCGATCGGAAAAGATGGGACGAATGTGGTAGTTATAATCAATGACATCCGGCATCGCGGTCTCCTGTGCTTGCGTTTCCGTGCAGCGGGTGTAGGTGAAAATACCTCCAACAGCCAGGATTAGGATGAGCCAAGAACGCTTCAGAAAGAAAACCATGTACGGAAATTCTAATTAAGCTGTTAATATACGATTAAATTTTTTCTTTGAAAATTGCTATTTAGCCAGCGTTAATTTTGTGCTGTCTACTTCGAGCGGCCATCGCCCCTTGAACCCGGATTGAATGGCCAGGTCTGGCCTCATTTTCTGGAGCTGACTTACGCCCTTTTCGGTCACCCGAGTTTGCCACAAATAGACACGTTTCAGCGATTTTATGTTGGCGAGATGGGCTAAGCCACGATCGCCGATTGGGGTTCCTACCAAATTCAATGATTCCAAATAGGCCAGGTTTTTCAGGTTATCGAGATCGCTATCAGCAATTTTTGTGTGATTCAAATCGAGTAAAATAAGCAGGGACATCGCTCCGATTTCCTTTAAAAAATCTCCACTCATGCGTGTATTACCTAATTTCAGTCGGATAATCTGCGCTTGAATGGCACGTAAATCCGCCAGTTCTTTGCTCGTTACTTGGGGAGCGTTGATGGCATTTACTTCAATCAAAGCGTGATCTTTTGCGATGGGATTAGCGAGGATTCCATGTGTGCGAATGCGGGCTAGGTCGGACTCATTAGGTGCGTCAACCGATTTTTTAAATACCGGAGATTCACTTGAGGTCTCCCCGTTTGCATAGGAAGCAAGTACAGGTTTTATCTTGTCATCCACAGGAAGTTGCGCTACTTTTTTGGTGAAATCAGCACCATGTTGTACCCACCAATGCAGCAAGGCAATTTCATTATCGGTCAGCGCCGTTTTGCCTTTTGGTGGCATGTGGTGTTCATCACTCGCGTCCAGTAAAAGTCGTTTAATGAGTTCGCTATCGAGGGGTTTTCCCGCGACGAGGATAGGACCATCTTCCCCACCTCGTAAGATAAATTCTGGGGTATCTAAGCGTAGTTTCCCTTTCTGTTTTTGGTCGTTGTGGCAGGAGGTACATTTTTGGGTAAGCACCGGCTTGACAAGCTGGGTATAGACAATCGCCTCAGGTAGGTTGGCAATTTTTTCAACCACGTTATTTTCAACCTCGACTTCTTTCATCCCCAGCATGCTGCGTGCCGAAGCAGGTAAACTTGCGGTCAAATAATCTGACCCGTGCGTTAAATTTCCGCCGTAATGCCCGGTGATTGTCAGGAAACTCAAACTTATGATAAACAGCAAATTGGTCGGACGTCTCGCCAAACCTGCGCGCATCGCAAAGGTTAATCCAGCCGCCAAAACACAGGTAAAAATCCCGAGCCATTGGTGAATTTGCAAGGCGTCCGAATCATATTCGCCGGATTGTGCTAATCCCCAACCCATGGTCGCCGAGAGAATTGAAAACGCGGTGGTCCAGATTAAAATGCGGATAATAATTTCAGGTATATCCGAGGCTTGCTTGGAGAAGAAATGCAAAATCCCAGCAATGAAGAACATGCCGATGGGCAAATGCACCAGCATCGGATGGAAATGTCCCCAAAAAATGAGCCATGACTGGCCTGCCTCCGCGATGATCATCTAGCCAATACGTTCTAATTTGATCGGATAGGTTTTTCCCGAGGCCCACTGCGGCACGTAGATATTTTCATCGGAATCCGCGTACACATCATGTGGATGGATAAACACTTTGTGCTCGTCGTCTTTGACTTGCTTCTGCAAAACGCCATTTTGGTAAACAGGCTCGGATCCACCCGGAGTCGAAACGACCTTCATGTTCTTGTCTAAAATTTGGATGTAACCCGAACCTGCCCAAGAAGCATCCGTGCTACGGAAACAAGCGGCAAGGATGTAGTCGCCATGTAAAACAGGCCGACAAATAAACGAGCCGGGATAGTGATACCGTGTGATGAATTTACCGTCTAAGGTGAATCTTTTCAAGCTGTTATTCACGCGGTCCGTCACTAATAAGGTCCAGTTATTCGGATTGCGTGTGTCCACCAAAACCCCATGGCAGCAATTGAATTTATTATCGTCATACACGGAGGTATAGCCACCAAAATGACGGATGTACTGGCCCTTCGAATTGTATTGAATGATGTAATTGGCACCATATCCATCCGCCACATAGATGTCTCCATTCTTTGGATTCACCGCCGTTTCCGTTGGAACAAATTGGTGTGGATGATCGTATACCCCCGTCTCTTTCGGGTATTCGATTTTGAATATTTCTTTTCCTTTTAGATCGGTTTTAATCACCTGATGGCGGGTATTATCGCAGATCAATAAAAACTGTTCGCCGCCTTCGTTTAAGATGGTTAAGCCGTGCGCGCCTGGATAAGTGTGGCCCCACGAGTCCAGCAATTTGCCTGATTTATCGTAAATAAGGACGTTATTTTTGACTTCGTTGGTGAGCATGAACAGTCGGCCTTTGGCATCTTCCACCATCTCATGGCAGTCATTGACAGGGTTTTTCCCGGCGTCCAAAATTCCCCAATTGGGAACTACTTTGTATTTAAATGAGCCGTGGCCCAAGGTGATTTCACCTACTTTGGGTGCTATTTTTTTCATGGTGTTGGAGGTTAACATGCTGGTACCAAGAAGTACGGAACTGGATTTCAAAAAGTCTCTACGTGAGTTCATGTCATTAAGGTTTATTCACACTTTCATCAATATTAAATAGGGCATTTGCCACTAAGGTCTTCGCAACTAAGTTGGCCGGTTGCCGCGGCACTTCGTTATCTGAACAAAGTTTTAAAAATGCCAATGTCTCCTTTGGATGTGCCTGGTAATAGGCTAATGTTTGGCTGTAAAAGGCATTCAATTTTTCTGCTTTTGGTTTAGAAATCGCTCGCCCAAACAAATCTGCATATCCTTTTTGAATAAATTTAAGCCCATTTTCAGGGTACTTACGAGCAAAAAATTGTGATGCCTCTAGGAATACCGGATCGTTCAGCGTGTTCAGTGCTTGCATAGGCGTATTGGTTCGGATCCGCCGCGAAAGACAAATATCGCGCGCCCCTGCATCAAAGGTCACCATTGTTGGGTACGGACTACTGCGCCGCCAATAGGTATATAATGAGCGCCTCCACTGATCTTCGCCATCGCTTTTTTTCCACTGCATGCCACTGTAAGGTGCGTTCCAAACGCCATCAGGTTGCTCGGGCATCACACTCGGCCCGCCTAATTTTCGACTCAGCAATCCTGACCAAAGCAAGGCCTGATCGCGCAATTGCTCCGGGCTTAATCGAACCCGAGGTCCACGGGTGATGTACCGATTATTGGGGTCTTTTTCGCGGGTTGATGCGTCTACGATTGCCGACTGTTGGTAGCTCGCCGACATCACCACATACTTTAAAAACTCCTTCGGGCGGTACTTAAAATCTACTTGAAATTTATAGGCCAAATGATCCAATAATGCCTGGTTTACAGGTGCGAGCCCTTGGCTTCCTAAGTCCTCCAATGTCTCCACTATTCCTATGCCGAAGAGCTGTTCCCAGAATCGATTTACTGCGACACGAGCAGTTAATGGGTTGCTTTTGCTTCCAATCCAAGCGGCTAAATCGAGGCGATTAGTCATTGAAGCATTTCCAAAAAGTGACGGAATTCCCGGGCTAACTGCCGCACCTTGATTGAGCCATGATCCACGGGTAAATACACGTGTAGTACGCGTAAAGTTTCCAGGGTTTTCAAGCATCACGGGGGTTGTAATTTCAGGTTCGGTTGCGATTGCCTGTAAGGCGAGTTTTTCAAAATCGGTGGATTTTAATTGGGAAGGGACATCCGGCAACATGGCCCAAAAACCGATCGTTGCTGTCGTCTGCTCTGGCTTGGTTTTGGCATTTAGAAATTCCCATACAAGATCTTGTTTACCAGGTAAGGCGGGTAGGTCAACAAACGTGTACGCCCAACCTTTGACAAATTGGCCTTTAGGTTTCGCATATTTTTCCTGCAGCGTTGTGTCTAATTTGATGCGGGCGATGACTGGTCCCGTTTTTGTTCCTTGATGTATATTCACATAGGTAGGCGCTGGACCTGAATTACGGCAAGCGATAAGCATCTTGGTTTTGCCCATCATCGGTACCGCCTTAAAGCGCGCGGATCCCTTGTTCCGAATCGCTAAATATTTATTGTCGGCCAAGGCCCCATTTTCAAATTGATCTGCCCAATGCGGATGAATTTTAGGCTCCACAAATCGAATCATTTGGCCCCATTCTTTTTGGGTAGCTAGAGGTTGATTGACCAAGAACGATTTCAACTGCGCAATCGTTTTTTCGTTGGCCGGCGTATGGTGTCTGTAGGTAGGCGCATCGTCGGGAATGTCTTCATCCCGCGAATTATTGAAGAGGGCCATGTAACGGTAATAGTCCTCATGGCGGATCGGATCATAGGGATGTGAGTGGCATTGTACACAACTGAAACTTGTTCCTTGGAGCACTTCCCACGTCGTATTGACGCGGTCTAAAATCGCCGCTGTACGAAATTCTTCATCCTCCGTTCCACCTTCATCGTTATTGGTTGTATTCCGGTGAAAGGCCGTGGCGACATAGTCGTTTTCCTGTGGATTTGGTAGGAGATCACCTGCTAATTGTTCTTTGATGAACTGGTCATACGGCTTATTTTGATTGAAGGATGCGATGACATAATCTCGGTATTTCCAAATGCTGCGCGCCTCATCTTTTTCATAGCCTTTCGTATCCGCATACCGCGCCAAGTCCATCCACATTGCTGCCCACTTTTCTCCAAAATGCGGGGATTTTAAAAGTTGGTCCACCTGCTTTTCAAATGCATCACCTGAATCATCTTGTTCAAATGCTTGGTAATCCGCCGCGGTCGGTGGTAGACCCGTCAAGTCCAAATAAACACGGCGAAGTAACTCCGCTTTTTCCGCGCGATCTGTATGCGTGAGCCCCTGATTTTTCTGTTCCGCTTGGACAAAATAGTCAAGGTCATTTTGTGCCCAAGAGGCCTGGATGCCTACCCAGGATAGCGCTTTTTCGAACCAACTGCCCGCCGGGATTTGGGGAGCTTCCAAGGGTTGATACGCCCAGTGTTCGCCCCAATTGGCACCTTCTTTGACCCAAGTTGTTAGCAATTCAATTTCTTCTTCGGACAAGGCAGGCCGCTGATACGGCATTTTTTCTTCCGGGTCTTTGCTGTGCAGTCGCTGGATAAAACTGGATTGCTCCGGATGCCCCGGGATAATAGCCGGTTTGCCTGATTCTGTTTTTCCAAGCGCTTCCTCCTGAAAGAGTAAACTAAATCCACCTTGCTTTTTGACACCTCCGTGACACGAGATGCAATTCTTATTCAGGATGGGTTTGATCTGTGTGCTGTAGTCAACTTTTTGTGGCTTGTTCGACACATAATAGGCGGTGATTCCCGCGATGCAAAGACCTAGAAAAATGCTTACTTTTTTCATCGCCTAGGCCAATATCGGTTTAATCACTTTTCCGAATACATCGGTCAAACGGAAATTACGTCCTTGGAACGGGTAGGTAAATTCCTCGTGGTTGAAGCCCAAACAATGCAAAATAGTAGCTTGCAGGTCATAAACCGATGTTTTTCCCGAGATGGTGGAATATCCTAAATCGTCCGTTTCGCCAAGCGACATGCCGGGTTTGATACCTGCGCCAGCGAGCCACATGGTAAAAGCCTCTGTGTGGTGATCACGTCCGTAGAAACTTTGCTTTTGGCCTTCGCGGTTTTCTTGCATCGGCGTCCGACCAAATTCCCCACCCCAGACTACGAGTGTTTCGTCCAACAAACCTCGCTGTTCTAAATCAAGTAATAAGGCTGAAACGGCTTGGTCGGTTTCCAAGCATTTTTGATGTAAACCAAAATCCACAGATCCATCTTTGCTCGTACCATGTGCATCCCATCCCCAATCAAAAAGCTGCACAAAACGCACGCCTTTTTCGACCATTTTGCGAGCCAACAAACAGTTGTTCGCGAAGGATTCTTTACCGGGATTTGTGCCGTATAGTTGGTGAATGTACGCCGGCTCCTTACTAATATCCATAACCTCCGGCACCGAACTTTGCATTTTATAGGCCATCTCATATTGCGCAATTCGCGCAACGGTTTCGGGATCGCCAAACTCCGCAAAGGTTTCTTGATTTACGGCATTAATCACATCAATGCTCGCTTTGCGAATATCTGAATTGACACCGTCAGGGTTTTTGATGAAGAGTACAGGCTCTCCAGCGGAGCGGCATTGTACACCTTGGTAGACGGATGGGAGGAAACCACTTCCCCAGGCCGACTTCCCTGCGTCGGGATTTTTGCCACCCGAAGCGAGGACCATGAACGAAGGAAGGTTTTCGTTTTCGGAACCGAGGCCATAAGAAACCCAGGAACCTAAGGACGGCCGACCTAATCTAGCCGAACCGGTATGCATTAATAATTGGGCCGGAGCATGATTAAACTGATCCGTATACATGCCCTTTAAAAACGTAATTTTATCTGCCTGTGTTGCCAAATGTGGCATGTGGTCGGAAATCCAATGTCCCGATTGCCCATGTTGAAGGAAGTTGGCTTTCGGACCTAATAAATTAGGAACGCCACGAATGAACGCGAATTTTTTGCCTTCCAGTAATTCCTTGGGACATTCTTTGCCATCAAATTTGGCTAATGTGGGCTTGTAGTCAAACAATTCTAATTGCGACGGCGCCCCCGCCATGTGTAAAAAAATGACTGATTTTGCTTTTCCAAAATGAGGCGGAATGCGCGTAGAGGCTTGTTGGCCTTTCGTCGGCGAAGAACAATTCCAAAGTGCGGAACCAAAGGCAATTGACCCGATCCCCGTACCCAGCGACTGCAAAAAATGCCGACGAGTTGCCAGGGAGGCTTCTTTTTCAATCGCTTCTTGGATCAATTTGTTCATGCTTACGCGAATCAGGTTACGGGCGGATAAATCGCAGTTTCAAATATAAGACTTTGCAGAATATATAAGTTAAATTTTATAAATTCCTACTCAAATACAATTCTGATGAAAAAGCTACTCTTTTTACTTTTGTTGCCCTTCGTTTTTCAAGCCAAGCCTTTGCGCGTTGGCATCGCAGGCATGACGCACGGACATGTAGGTCAAGTTTATACGGCGATTAAAAAGCCGCAGCAAGATGTGATTATCGTCGGTTTCGCTGAGCCAAATAAGGAATTAGCGATGTCGCTTTTAAAGAAACAAAACTTGCCAGATTCGTTGTGGTTCCCGTCCTTGGAGGCATTGATTGCCAAAACAAAACCCGAGGCTATTGCCGCATTCAATAGTATTTATGAACACCTGGAGGTTGTCAAAGTCTGTGCACCCAAAGGAATTCATGTCATTGTGGAGAAACCTTTGGCGGTAAACATGGATCATTTAAACCAGATGAATGCGCTGGTTGCCAAACACCCGATACATCTATTGACCAATTTTGAAACGACCTGGTATCCGTCTCATGCGAAAATGTGGCAGATGGTCAAGGAAGAAAAATCCTTAGGAACGATTCGCAAAGTGGTCATCATGGATGGCCACCGTGGGCCGAAAGAAATCGGCTGTGCACCGGAGTTTTTGAACTGGTTGACCGATCCGGTGTTGAATGGCGGTGGAGCAATTATCGATTTTGGTTGTTATGGCGCCAACATCATGACGTGGCTGATGGATGGCCGAAAGCCAATAGCGGTGACGGCGGTGACCCAACAATTAAAACCGGATGTGTACCCGAAAGTGGATGACGAGGCAAGTATTATTTTAACCTATCCAGATTGCCAGGCGATTATTCAAGCATCTTGGAACTGGCCATTTGACCGGAAGGATACAGAGGTGTATGGCACGAAAGGAATTTTGGTAGCGGATAAAACCAACAAGATGCGTTATGTGACGGGGGATCGATTTGGACAAGAGGGGATGCTGACGCTAAACCCTTTACCGCATGATGTTTCGAATGTATTCCCGTATTTGGCAGCAGTGGTACAAGGGCGAGTTAAACCGCAAAAAGATTTGTCTTCTTTTGCAATTAATCAAGTGGTGGTGGAAATATTGGAGGCGGCACGGGAGTCGGCAAAAACCGGCAAAAAAGTCCTATTACAGCACTAATTCGAGTCCAAGTACCCCGAGTAAGCCGACGACAGCCAGGATGGTTTCCATGATGGTCCAGGAGCGTAAGCTGTTTTTGATGGATACGCCAAAGTACTCTTTGTAGAGCCAAAATCCCGCGTCATTGACATGGGATAAAACCATGGAACCCGCTCCGATGCTTAAGGCAAGGAGGTTAGGATTTACGCCCGAGGAGGCTAATAAAGGCAAAATTAATCCGGCTGTGGTGATTCCGGAAACCGTGGATGAACCCGTCACGATACGTAATACCGCAGCAATTCCCCAGGCAATAATCAATGGATTTACCGCGGAACCTTGCGTCAATTCATGCATCGCGTCGCCCACATGCATCTCTTGTAAGATTTCCTTGAAGGCACCAGCACCACCGAATGTCAACATTAATGGAGCAACATCTTTGATGGAATCCACTAACCAACCGCTGATTTCAGGCCATGAAATTCCGCGTTTGAGCCCGAGGAAATAAACGCCCACAAACACGGATATCAACAGGGCAACCATCGGCTCACCGATTAAATCAATGCCCGGAAGATGGACAAAAGATTTAATCGCAATCAGCGCCACGGGCAATAAGAGAATTGATAAGCTAATTCCCACCGAAGGATTATTTACGTTCTCGCCGGATTCCACAAAGGACATCGGAGTCGCGGGAATGTTTTTCAATGTTTTGCCAAATAGCCAACCAGAGGCGAGCATAGCCGGAATCGAAATCAAGATGCCATAGCCGAGTGTCGTTCCCATGTCTGCCCCGGGTAAATGGGTTACTAAATAATAGGGCGCGGGGTGTGGTGGGAGAAACCCTTGGGTGATTGAAAGCGAGGCCAACATCGGAATTCCCAGATAAACGGGTGGCAAATGATAGCGCTCTGCGGTGGACAGTACGAGTGGGGTGAGTAATAAAAAGGCCACCGAAAAAAACAAGGGAAGCCCCACGATAAACCCAATCAGCATGAAGGCAATCGGTAAGTTTTTCGGGCCGAAAAGTTGGACAAAATATTCAGACAGAACGAAGGTCGCCCGACTTTTTGCGACCATTTTGCCCAACATGGACCCGAGAATAATGATGGGAATAATCGAACCCAGTGTTCCGCCGATTCCCTTTTGCATAGCGGCGATGGTCTGTTCAGTGGTAAGTGAACCAGCGATTCCTAATCCGAGCGAAACGACTAGAAAGGCAATAAAAGGCTGTAATTTCATGACCGAGATGAGGGTCACTAAAACGAATATTGCCGCGCAGATTAGGAGCCAAATGCTCATATTTTTAAGAAGGCTTGAAAAACGAAGTTGGAAAAACCTCTGCAATATTCCAACTGCACCCACGATAAGGCAGATTAAAAATTAAACAAGAAGCCTTACATTTGGTTTACCTTTTTGAAATTTAAACGGATCTATGAAAAAAGTACTTTCACTCATCGTCTGCCTAAGTGCAGCTTCCTTCCTTAGTTATGGGCAGTCGGCCAAAGCCCCCGCAACTCCACCTGCAAAACCTGCTGATTCTACGGCTGCGAAGCGACCTGCATCCAAGTCAAAATCCTACGATCAGGTCATTACCAAGGAAGCCAAATCCAAGAAAGGATTATTCACGACCCACCAAGTAGGGGATAAATATTACTTCGAAATTCCTAAAAAACATTTGGGCAAAGACATGTTATTGGTCAGCCAAATCGCCAAACTTCCATCCGGCATTGGTGGAGGCTACGTAAATGCGGGAACTTCCTCACGTGAGCAATTGATTGTGTGGGAGAAATTCCAAGAAAAGATTTTGATCAAAGTTAAATCATATGCCTCGGTGGCGGCAGATTCCTTGCCGATCAGCTTGTCGGTGAAGGCCAATAATTACGAGCCAACCTTATACATGTTTGACATTGAAACGTACAGCAAAGATTCAAGTAATGTGGTGATCGATGTAACGAAGTTTTACAGCAGCGACATCCCAGCGATGAGTGGTTTGGATGCGTCATTACGTGAAGCACACAAAGTCAGAAATTTAGATGCCAGCCGAAGCTTTATTCGTTCGATTAAATCCTTCCCATTGAACATTGAAGTCTTGCAGGATTTCACCTTCAATGCCTCGAAGCCATCGGTAACTCCTTACACGGAAACGCTGAGTATGCAGATGAATCAGTCGATGATTTTACTTCCGGAGAAGCCGATGAAGCCACGTTTATTCGATCAACGTGTGGGGTATTTTACCCAAAAGCAATACGATTATTCGAGTGAGGAATTGAAGTCAGACCAAAAAACGTATATCCAACGCTGGCGCCTAGAGCCGAAAGATATGGCCGCTTACAAGCGTGGGGAATTGGTAGAACCGATCAAACCGATCGTTTATTACCTCGATCCAGCAACACCGATGAAACTTCGCAAGCACATGAAAAAGGGTGTGGAGAATTGGCAAAAAGCCTTTGAGGTAGCGGGCTTTAAGAATGCGATTATTTGCAAAGACCCACCGACTGCCGCTGAGGATCCGGATTTTTCACCGGAAGATATTCGGTATTCCGTGATTCGCTATGTGGCAAGTACAACGCGTAATGCGACGGGGCCAAGTGTGAGCGATCCGCGTTCGGGCGAGATTATTGAGAGTGATATTATTTGGTATCATAACCATTTACGTTCGTATCGTAACCGTTTTCTGTTAGAGACGGGCGCGTCAAATCCGAATGCGCGGACTTTGGATACGCGTGAAGAGGACATTGGTGAAATGATGGAAATGGTGATTTCACATGAGGTAGGTCACGCCTTAGGTTTCCCACATAATATGGGGGCGAGTAGTTCGTATGAGGTGGAGAATTACCGCAAGGGGGACTTCACGAATAAGGAGGGAATTTCTGCGAGTATTATGGATTATGCGCGTTTTAATTACATCGCGCAGCCGGGAGATCAGGGGGTTCGATACATTCGCCAAATGGGACCGTATGATAATTATGCGGTGAATTGGGGCTATCGCGTTTTGCCGGATGCGGTTCGTCCAGAAGATGAAGTGCCGACTTTAGACAAATGGATTGAGGCCAAAGCTGGGGATCCAAGATTCCGTTTTGGAAATCAGGGAACGACGTTTGACCCAAGTTCACAAACGGAGGATATCGGTAACGATCCGATTCGTGCGAGTACGTATGCGGTGAAAAACTTGAAATATGTGGCTAAGAATTTGGCCGACTGGACCAGTAAAAAGACGAATGATTATGAAGATTTGATCGAATTAAATGATGAGCTTTTAGGTTCATGGTCACGCTATGTGGGTCACGTGACGACGATGGTAGGTGGTGTGTATGAGCAATATGCGAAACCAAATCAGAATATTTCATCGTATAATCCGGTACCGAAGGCGAGCCAACAAGCCGCTGTTAACTGGTTGATTACCAATGTGTTCACGAATGTTGACTGGTTGATTAACAAAGAAGTTGTGACGCATCACATGGCCGGATACACGGATCGTATTCGCAGTCTACAAGTTAGCCCGTTGAATCGTATGTTGAGTTTAGAGACTTTTGCGCGCTTGGATAATAGCGGCTTAACGACATTAAATAACTACAAGACAATTGATCTTTTTCAAGACTTACGTGGAGGCATTTGGACTGAGCTAGCCTCAGGGAAAGGCATCGACCGCTACCGTCGTAATTTACAGAAAGCGTATATCGAACGCTTGAAGGCGTTGATGACAGATCAAGCGCCTGCACCTCCTGCTGCTAGTTCTTTTGGACCTCCAAGGGAAACATACCCAGTGGCGCAGTCGGATGTTCGCTCGATCGTTCGCGGGGAGTTAAAAGCGCTTCAAGCGAGTTTAGCTGCGGCAAAAGGTAAGTATACAGATAAAGAAGTGCGCTACCATGTAGATGATTGCTTGGAGCGCGTTTCGTTGATTTTAAATCCTAGGAAGTAGCGTTTTCGACGTAGCTTTTGAAGTTATCTAAAATCATTTGCCAGCCAGCCTGTTGCATGTCTTCTGGGTTTTGATTTTCAGGCTCAAAATGTTCGGTTACTTTCGTTCTTGCTTCGGTAGTTTCGAAAGTAACCTGCATATTGCGGCCATCTCCTATGAAGATATGAAGAGATTCTTCCGGGTTAATTTCAAGGTAGGTACCCCAAAAATCAAAGCTCACCGAACCATCTTTCGCAGCCATTTCATAGTGATATTCGCCACCTACTCGTAGGTCAATTGTCGCCTTTGGGCAATGCCAATCCGACGCTGCGAAGTTCCAATTTTGAACATGCTCCGGGGAAGTCCACTTTTCCCACACGGTTTTGATGGGGGAATTAATCGTTGTTTGTACGGTAATCATCATGGTTATTTGGCACCGTCCATGGAGCTTTGTTTGGTTTTATCCGCTAATGGTAAGCGTCCTTTTGCGTTAGAAATTTTCAATACGACTGTGTTTGGCCATTTGTTGTTGGTATAGAACCGTTGGCCATTTACCGCACTGATGGTCAGACCAAGCGGGCTTGCAGACACATAGGTTTTGGCATCAAAATCTTGTTTGTATTCGACAAGTTCCCCTTTATACCCTAAGGTTTCCACGGTCGTTTTCTCATTTCCAATGACGTTCGAAAGTACGAAATTTTTGCGTTCGCCGTATTTCCAGTCGTCTGGCGAGGAACGTAAAATGAAGGCATAGATGTATTTCTCATCGTTCGATTGTGTATACCAAACGCCCTCCTCTTTAATAATTGGCATTGGTTTCACGGCATAAATGGATTCTGAATTTGCGAAGTTCCAAAGCGCGATTTCACGCAGGATGGCTTCTTGTTCGATTTGAATTTCGCCATTCGGTTTGGGCCCTACGTTTAACAAGAAGTTCCCACCTTTGGCGCGAATTTCTGCCAACATATTAATAACGGTAGTTCCTGATTTCTGTGGATCGTTGGTTGGCTTGTATTGCCAGTCGGTGCCCATCGTGTAACAAGCTTCCCAAGGACGTGGCAAAGATGTATTTGGTGTGGTTTGCTCTGGGGTTTTCATCGCGTCCCGGGTGATGACTAAATCTGGATTGATCGCCCAAGCATGTTCACGTAGACCATCACCTGGTCCGTCGATAAATAGGATATCGATTTTGCCGTATTGGGTCAACAACTCTTTTAGCTGGGCCTTATCGTACTCCATCAAACCTGGATTGGTTTTTGGATAATGTGCGGGATCTTGGGCTCTTCCGATGGGTTGTTTGTGCGTATGCAAATAGTAAAAGTCATCCGGCGAAAAGTAAAGCCCCACGGCGATACCTTCAGCTCGAAACGCCTCCACTACTTCTTTCGTAATATCCCGTTTGAAGGGGGTATTCATGACATTGAACGTAGTCGTTTTAGTGTTGAACATGGCGAAGCCTGCGTGATGCTTGGCCGTAAAAACCACGTATTTCATACCGGCGAGCTTAGCGAGTTTTGCCCAGTCTTTGGGTTTAAACTGCTCGGGATTAAAGTAAGACGGAAGTTCTTGGATGTATTTATTGACATATGCATCGGAAGCGCCCGACAGTGAATGACTAATCACAGCGCCTAATGTAACATCCACATTCCAGTGGATAAACATCCCGAAACCGAGGTCTTGAAACCAATTAACGCGTTCCGGTTTATTAGCGGTTTGTTGGCCTATCGCCGAAAAACCAAGTAAGAGGAAGAGGAAAATCTTTTTCATATAGCTAAAAGGAAGGGAGAACTTAAATCTACCAAAAATGTATTCTAGATTGAAATTATGAACTTAAATTTACCTCCAATTCTTTTAGGCGAGGATGTAGATTCGTTTCGTATGAAGAAAATATTGATTTTGTGTTTGCTTAGTATGACTGCTTGGGGTCAATCCGACACCTTGCGGGTTACGTTTGGGGCCTATTTAGAAACCTATTATGGTCATTCATTCGCTAGTCCGCGGGCGAGTGAAAAGTCGGCCTTATTTTACAATCACACCACACTAAACCGGCCGGCCATTAACCTGGGACTCGTAGAATTTTCAGCGTCAAAATCGAAGTGGACGCTTCGGGGAGATTTTATGCTGGGAACTTATTCGCAGAAAAATTTAGCTGCTGAGCCGGGTCTGTTGAAACATATTTACCAGCTCAATGCGCAAGTGCAATTAGCGCCTAAACATCAGTTGATTGTCGGAATTATGCCCTCCCACCTCGGCTTAGAGTCTGCGAAAAACTGGGAAAATCCGAGTTTTTCGCGCAGTTATATCGCCGAGAATTCGCCTTATTATGAAACAGGATTGGCTTGGAGTTATAGTCCTACGCAACGGATGAATGTGAAGGTTTTGGCATTGACTGGTTGGCAAACAATCCATCGATTCCGTCCAGCTTTAGGGACACAGATTACCATTGAAAATGCCAAAGGCATTCGCTTTAATTCCAGCGGGTTTATCGGTGATGAAGAAAAAGGCTTACGGGTGTTTTATGATAATTATGTATTGATTCCTATTTCAAATCGATTCAATGCCTCTATTAGTTCGGATTTTGGGGTTGAGTCAGGGAAGTTTTGGCATGGGGCATCCGGCTTTCTTACTTGGAAAGCGAAGCCATCGCTGAAGTTCACAGGGCGTTTGGAATATTATAATGACCCGCATGCCATTATTTTGGCTGAATCTTTGTCAGATGTTTCGCAGTCATTGACCGTAGATTACCAAATGAAATCATGGAGTATGTTGCGCGCCGAGCTGAAGCATTCGGCGAAATGGGGGAATGAAATTGTAGCGGGGCTTTTGTTTAATCTATCGGCCAATTGACCTAGGGCAAATAATGGGATAATTAGGGGCTTTGACTATATTTGCACAAACAAAATTCAAGCACTATGATTATTGAACCTAGAATGAGAGGGTTTATATGTTTGACTTCACACCCGAAAGGATGCGAAAAGAACGTATTAAATCAAATTGACTATGTGAAGTCCAAAGGCAAAGTTGCCGGGGCGAAAAAAGTGCTTGTGATTGGAGCCTCAACGGGTTTTGGTTTAGCCTCTCGCATCACAAGTGCATTCGGATCTGATGCTGCGACGATTGGCGTTTTCTTTGAAAAAGCACCTGCAGCAGGTAAAACAGCTTCTCCAGGATATTACAATAGCCTTGCATTCGAAGCAGCGGCAGGTAAAGCGGGTCTTTATGCGAAAAGCATTAATGGCGACGCGTTCTCTAATGAAGTAAAAGCCCAAACGATCGACTTAATTAAGGCAGATTTAGGCCAAGTTGATTTGGTGATTTATAGTTTGGCATCACCTGTGCGTCAGCACCCAGTTTCGGGCGTGTTGCATCGTTCGGTTTTGAAGCCTATCGGCGACACATTTACACAAAAAACGGTTGATTTTCATACGGGCATTGTTTCAGATGTAACAATCACGCCTTGTAATGACGAAGATATCGCGAACACGGTGGAAGTAATGGGCGGCGAGGACTGGTCGATGTGGATGGATGCCTTATTGAATGCGGGCGTTTTAGCGGAAGGTGCGATGACGGTTGCCTATTCGTACATTGGGCCGGAAGTGACGGAAGCGGTTTACCGCAAAGGAACCATCGGTATGGCGAAGGAGCATTTAGAAGCGACGGCGTTTCAGATTACAAAGGATTTGGCCAAAATAGGTGGCAAAGCATTCGTTTCAGTGAATAAAGCGTTGGTTACCCAAGCGAGTTCAGCGATTCCGGTGATTCCATTGTACATCTCGTTGTTGTATAAAATCATGAAAGCCAAAGGCACGCACGAAGGTTGTATCGAGCAGATCCAACGATTATTCAGCGCGCGTTTATATACAAATGGTGCTATTCCAGTTGACGAGAAAGGACGTATCCGCATCGACGATTGGGAAATGGATGAGGCGGTACAAGCTGAGGTGGCTGAATTATGGAAAGGGGCTACGACAGAAAACCTGACGGCGATTGGCGATTTGGCTGGATATAAATCGGATTTCTTAAATCTATTTGGCTTCGGTTTCGATGGCGTGGATTACGCGGCGGAGGCGAACGAAATGGTCGAGATTCCGGGATTAATTACGGTAGAAAAATAATTTGAAAGCCATCTGAGAGGATGGCTTTTTTTATACAATCTTCAGAAAAATAAATCCTTCGCTGTTCAAGGCCAAAGATTGATGGGATGTTCGGGAGGCTCTAATCGGTTAATGTTT